>NZ_JBHTCS010000022.1:0-278224 GCF_042665615.1 Rhodococcus daqingensis
GGGCCGACTCAACGCCCCGTGGGGTGTCGCGCTGGCCCCGGCGGACTTCGGTGCGCTCAGCGGCAAGCTGCTGGTCGGCAACTTCGCGGGCGCCGGACGCATCCTCGCCTTCGACGACGGCACCGGGGAGTTCGTGGACTATCTGCGGGACGAGGCGGGCGACCCGGTGGCGGTGGAGGGACTGTGGGGACTGCTGTTCGGCAACGGAGAGAGCCTGGGCGACGCCAACGCGCTGTACTTCGCCGCCGGCCCCGAGGACGAGAAGGACGGCCTCTTCGGCGCGCTCCGCGCAGCCAATTGACCGCACACAGCGTCGACAGGACAGGGGAGATGACACCTGGCATCGGATTGACCATCGGGACGACCGACGCGGTGGCCGCGACCCGGACCGATGATGCCGCGCCGGGGCGGACCGTGCGGCGTGCGGCATTCGCCGGCGAGGTCCCGGTTGGCGCCGCGGTGCGCTGCCTCCTCGACGAGGTCCGCACGAGCGATCCCGCGGTGCGCACTGCGGGGGTCGTGCTCACCTACCCGGCCGTCAGTACTGAGCACACGGTCGTCGCGTTGCGGGAGGCGTTGGACGCCGACGGTTTCGTGGATGTCGAACTCGTTGCCGAGCCGACTGCCGCGGTCGCCTGGCTCGCGGCCGACCGGGGGACGCTCGACGACGGGCTGGTCCTGGTGTACCACCTGGGTGGTTCGAGCCTGGACATCTGCCTGGTCGCTGTCGGGCCACACTGTGGGCACCATCCGATCGTCGGGCGACCGTTGCGCTCCACGCAGTTCGAAACCCAGCCGACCGGACAGTCGAGCGCGTCGGTCGATCTGATTCGCGATTGTCTTCAGGTCGCGGGCGCCGTCCCCGCTGATCTGCAGTACGTGTTGCTGACGGGCGGCGCGGCCGAGATCCCGCTTGCCGGGGGCCTGATCGCCGAGGAACTGAACGTGCGGGTGATCTGCGGCCCGGATCCTGCCGCGACCGCCGCTCGAGGCGCCGCGATCCTTGCGTCGCGATTCTCGGAGATCGCCACCACGGAGGTCCTCCGTGGCACACCACGCGGCGCTGCCGGGGTGTCGGTGCGGCGCAAGCGATGGCGGGCCGCCGTGGGGATAGCCGCCGTGGGGATGGCAGCCGTGGCGACCCTGGCCATCCCCGGGGTGGTGCTGAGCCGTGGGACGGTTCCGCCGTCGAAATCGGCCCCACCGGCGGCGAGTGCACCGGGCCGGCCGGACGTGACCCCTGAACGCCGGCCGGACTTGCCCCCAGCACCGCCGCAGGCCGGGAGCGTCGAGCCGGGCGCGGCGCCGACGGGTGCCCTCACAGCGGTCGGGTACCTCCCCGCCATCCCGCGGCAAGGTGCGGCGGATCCGATTGGGGCACTCGAACAGGACGGTGAGCGGCCGGTCCGCCGCGAGGTCGGACCGGTTCCCCGCGCCACCGTGACCCCCGCGGACCCGGTCTCGTGGCCCGCAATCGTCATCGCGCCGACCGCCCCCGCTCGCTCCACGGGGGTCCCGGAAAGTCCGTCGGCGCCTGATCCGGCGACGACACCCCCGGGCGATGACGAGCGCGATGGCCAGGGCGAGCCGCCGTCGCCGCCGGCGGCCCCACCCGAACCCGAGCCGGCCACATCACCGGGGGTTGAGCATCCCGATTCCGTACCGGCGGCGCCGCGAGAACCCGATCACGATGCAGGCTCGGGGGAGCACCCGCCTGGAGTCGGCTGACAGTGCCCGACCAACAACGAGGTCGGGGACGCACGGTGGCGTCCCCGACCTCGATTGCCGTAGAGCATTGGCCCAGCGTGATCGCCTACAGCGGAACGGGCGCGCCGTAGGTCATCGCGATATCGCCCGAGGCCGTCTCGACCCGGGCGTACGGCCGGAGCGTGACCTGTCCGAGGGCGCCGGAGATGCTGCCGTGCACTCCCGCGAGCCGGATCCTGGCACCGGTACCGTCGAACTCCTTCTCGCTGACCAGCGGGACATCGGTGATGCCACCGGGTTCGAGGTCGAAGACCAGATTCTGCTGCGGGATGATGTCGCCGACCAGCATGCCGCGGTTCTCGAAGCCCAGTTCGGTGACCTCACCGAGGATGATCCCGTTGGTTTGCTCGAGTTCGAAACCGAGGCCAGGCGTGTTCAGCTGGATCGTCGCACCGGTGAGCGCGACCGGGTAGCCGATCTGGTAGCCGAAGGACAGCTTGGTGCCCGTGAACTCCCCTGCGGTGGGGCCGTCGATGCTGACCTGCGCGTAGCCGTCGTGGAAGAACTCCCGGCTCAGCGGCGAACTGTCGAGGGGTGGCACGGCGGTGATGCGCGTGTCGCCCTGTGAGACTTCGACCCGATTGCCCTTGTAGTCGATGAGGCTGTTCGCATTGTTCACCACAGCGGCCGAAGTGCCGTTGCTCAGAACCATTCCCACGGCCGCGATGGCGGCGATCGCAGCCGCCCGACCAGGCCCGGTACCGCGACGGCCCCGAGGTCCACGAATTCTTGCCATGAATCCACATCCGTTCGGTCGAGTTTCCAACCGCGCACTCGCGGTGGGTTCAAATCAACACTGGTCCCCGATGCTTCTCGAACGCTAGTTGATGGCGCTGGATCCCGCGACTCTTTCGGCGGTGTGGCGGCAGGTGTTCACGCGCGGTTTCGGTTCGCGGTTTCCCAAGCCTTGTCGTACCTGTTGCCGCCGGGACGCTTGACGTCCTTGCTGCGGTAGACCACGTACGGTCGGCCGAGGTATCCGATCGGCGCGCTGAACACGTGCACCAGGCGGGTGTAGGGCCAGATCGCCAGGAGCGCCAGCACGGTCAGGCCGTGCAACTGGAAGCTGAGCGGGACGCCGACCATCAGATCCGGCTGCGGGTTCAGCGAGAACAGGCTCCGGAACCACGGGGACACGGTGGTGCGGTACTCGTACGTGCCGAGGATCAGGTTCTCGCCGAGGGTGTTGAACATCCCGGTCGCGATGACGGCGATGAACAGCACGTACATGATCTTGTCGCTGGTGCTGCTGGACTGACGCACGGCAGGCACGCTGATCCGCCGGTACACGAGGATGGCCAGCCCCACGACGGTGGCGATGCCAGCAGGTACGCCCAGTCCCACCGCGAGCAGGTGATAGGTGTGATCGGAGATGCCCAGCGCGCGTGTCCAGCTCGCCGGGATCAGCACACCGCCCACGTGGCCCGCGAGCACGGCGAGGATCCCGAAGTGGAACAGCGGGCTGCCGAGCCGCAGCAGCCGGCTCTCGTACATCTGGGACGAACGGGTGGTCCAGCCGAACTGGTCCTTGCGGTAGCGCCAGACGTGCCCCACCACGAAAGAGGTGAGGGCGATATAGGGCAGGGTCAGCCACATCAGCGTGGTCACCGTCGTTCTCCCATCTGGGGGTACTGATCGACCTGGGGGTTCAGGGCAGGGTCGAGCGCGTAGGTGTCGAGGCCGACCGCTTCCTCGGGCGGCCCCTCGGCTGCCATCTTGGCCACCTTCTGCCGGTCGTCGGTGTCGAGCTCCGGCAGGGTCGCGCACAGCGCGTCCAGGACGGGGGCGAAGGGGGAATCCGCGTCGCGCAGGGACAGTCGCAGCACCTCGACCACGGCCCGGTGTTCGACCAGCAGCCGCCACCCGCGCGCGGCATCGGTCGTCGCCGCGAACTCGAGGACGACGGGCAGGTAGTCGGGCAGCTCGTGGTCACCCAGCGTCACGCCGCCGTTGCGGTAGGCGTTCTTGAAGCGCAGCAGCGCCATTCCGCGATTGCGGGTGTCGCCGTACGCGTAGTAGGACAGGTGCAGGCTGCTGCGCCTGCGCAGGTCGAACGTCTCGACGTACAGCGAGGACAGCTCGATCCGGGGCGTGCGCTGCATGAAGTCCACGCACGACACGAGGTTCGTGCCGGCCGGCCCCGGTACCGTCTCGGCCGCCGCGCGCAGGTCGTCGAGCATCCCGAGGGTCTGCTCGGTCGGGTAGTCGAGCAGGAGTGCGGCGATCCGCCACACCACCCGCTGGTCCCGCTCGGACAGGGACGTCTCCGCCCCCGGCCGGAACCTGTTGGACACCTTGCGGCGCAATCCGAGCGCGACCATCAGGCGCCGTCCCTGTTCGAGGCCGCCGCGGCGGGGATCAGGCCCGCCGTGCTCTTGCCATCCCAGTTGAGCAGGTTGATCCGGCCGGACTTGTTCTCCGGTGCCGCATCGGAATTGGTGTCGACGACCTGCTCGGTGAGGTGGAACTTGTCGGCCATCACGTCGAACGCCGTCATACCCGGTCCACCGTCGCCCTCGAGGCTGCACCCGGTGGCGAGCGCATCGAGCCGGTGCGCGTCCGAGCCGGCCCCGTTCGGGATGACATAGCGGTCCTCGTACTTCGCGATCGCGAGCAGACGGTACATCGACTCGAGCTCGGTCTCGGTGAGTCGAACCGCGTTCGCGACCTCGGGTCGGGTCGGCTCGCCCAGGTTGACCTTCCGCATGTGCGCACGCATCGCCGCCAGGCGTTGCAGGGAGGCGCGCACGGGTCCGATCTCGCCTGCCGTGAAGAGTTCCGCGAGGTACTCGACAGGGATGCGGAGCGAGTCGATGGCGCCGAACAGGTTGTCGGCCTCCTCGCCGTCGTGCCCGGTATCCGAGAGGGCCTCGACCATCGGCGAGAGCGGCGGAATGTACCAGACCATCGGCATGGTGCGGTATTCCGGGTGCAGCGGCAGCGCCACCTGGTAGTCCACGATCAGCTTGTAGACCGGCGAGTTCTGCGCGGCCTCGATGAACTCGGCGGAGATGCCTGCCCGTTCCGCCTCGGCGATCACGCGCGGATCATGCGGGTTGAGGAACACACCGAGCTGCGACGGGTAGAGGTCCTTGTCGTCGGTGACCGACGCGGCCTCCAGCACCGCATCGGCGTCGTAGAGCATCACGCCGATGTACCGCAGCCGGCCGACGCAGGTCTCCGAACAGATCGTCGGGATGCCGACCTCGATCCGGGGATAGCAGAACGTGCACTTCTCGGCCTTGCCGGTCTTGTGGTTGAAGTAGATCTTCTTGTAGGGGCAGCCGGTGACGCACTGCCGCCAGCCGCGGCACTTGTCCTGGTCGACCAGGACGATGCCGTCCTCGGAGCGCTTGTAGATCGCGCCCGACGGGCACGACGCCGCGCAGGCCGGGTTCAGGCAGTGCTCGCAGATCCGTGGCAGATAGAACATGAAGGTCTGCTCGAACTCGAGCTTGACCTTGTCGGAGACCTTGGCCAGCAACGGGTCCTTGCCGACCTGCTCCGGTCCGCTGCCGAGATCGTCGTCCCAGTTGGCACCCCAGGTGACCTTGGTGTCCTCCCCGGTGAGCAGGGACTTCGGGCGAGCGACGGGAACCGTGTCCATGGCGGGCGAGGCCAGCAGGTTCTCGTAGTCGTAGGTCCACGGCTCGTAATAGTCCGAGACCGTCGGCAGGTCGGGGTTGGCGAAGATGTTGAGCAGGCGCTTGAGCCGGGAGCCGGTGCGCAGCGTCAGCTTGCCGCGCTTGTTGAGCGTCCAGCCACCCTTCCACTTCTCCTGGTCCTGGTACTGCCGCGGATAGCCCTGCCCCGGGCGGGTTTCCACGTTGTTGAACCACGCGTACTCGACGCCGCCGCGGTTGGTCCACGCCTGCTTGCAGGTGACGCTGCAGGTGTGGCAGCCGATGCACTTGTCCAGGTTCATGACCATGGCCATCTGCGCCATAACTCTCATCAGTACGTCACTTCCTGGTCGCGGCGGCGGATCGTGGTGACCTCGTCGCGCTGATTGCCGGTCGGGCCGTGGTAGTTCATCGCGAAGGACTGCTGGGCGTAGCCGCCGATCAGGTGCGAGGGTTTGATCATCAGCCGGGTCAGCGCGTTGTGGATTCCGCCGCGCTTGCCGGTGCGCTCGGTGCGCGGCACGTCCACCGCGCGGTCCTGCGCGTGGTACATGAACACGGTGCCCTCCGGCATCCGGTGGCTGACGATGGCGCGGGCGACGACGATGCCGTTCCGGTTGCTCGCCTCGATCCAGTCGTTGTCCGCCACACCGATCTTGGCGGCGTCCACGTCCGACATCCAGATGGACTGACCGCCGCGCGAGAGCGTGAGCATGTGCAGGTTGTCCTGGTATGCCGAGTGGATCGACCACTTCGAGTGCGGGGTGAGGTAGCGGACGGTGACGGTCCCGCCGACCCCGTTGCCGTGGGTTTCCCCGACCGCGGGCTCGCTGAACAGCGCCGTCATGTCCAGTGGTGGACGGAAGATCGGCAACTGCTCACCGAGTTCGGCCATCCAGTCGTGGTCGAGGTAGAAGTGCTGCCTGCCGGTGAGCGTGTGCCAGGGCTTGAGCCGCTCGGTGTTGATGGTGAACGGCGAGTAGCGCCTGCCGCCCGTCTCCGACCCCGACCACTCCGGCGAGGTGATCACCGGCACCGGGCGGGCCTGGGTGTCCGCGAACCGGATCCGGGTGCCCTCGTTCTCGGCGGCCAGGTCGACCAGCTCGGTCCCGGTGCGCTCCTGCAGGTGTTCGAATCCCTGGGTGGCGAGCCGGCCGTTGGTGGTGCCGGAGAGGGCGAGGATCGCCTCGCAGGCGTGCTTGTCCTTGGCCAGGGAGGGCCGTCCGGCCGCGACGCCGGTCTGGACCGTCCCGTTCACGCCGCGCAGGTACTCGACCTCCTCGGTCGGGTGCGTGGTGACACCCTTGGTCGTCAGTCCGAGCTCCTCGACCAGCGGACCGAGCGCACCGAGCTTCTCCGCGATCGCGGAGTAGTCCCGCTCGACGACCACGAGCTTCGGCATCGTCTTGCCCGGGATCGGCTCGCACTCACCGCGTTTCCAGTCCAGCACCCGCCCGCCCGGCTGGGCGGTGGCGTCGTTGGAATCGTGGGTCAGCGGCACCGCCACGATGTCGCGCCGGGTGCCGAGGTGCTTCTCGGCCAGCCAGCTGAAACCGCGGGCGATGCGATGGAACGCCTCGAAGTCGGTCTTGGTCTCCCAGGGCGGGGAGATCGCGGGGGAGAAGGCGTGCACGAACGGGTGCATGTCCGTGCTGGACAGGTCGTGCTTCTCGTACCAGGTGGCGGCGGGCAGCACGACATCGGAGAACAGCGTGGTGCTGGTCATCCGGAAATCCAGCGTGGTGAGCAGGTCGAGCTTGCCTGCGGGGGCCTCGTCCCGCCAGATCAGCTCCTCGGGCCGGATGCCCTCGGAGTCACGGGCATTGAGGTTCGAATCGGCGCCGAGCAGGTGCTTGAGGAAGTACTCGTTGCCCTTCGCGGACGAGCCGAGCAGGTTCGAGCGCCACACCGTCAGGCAGCGCGGGAAGTTCTCGGGGGCGTCCGGGTCCTCGACGGCGAACTGGAGATGGCCGGTCTTGAGCCCGTCCACCACGTGCTCCGCGGGATTCTTGCCCAGCCGGTCCGCCTCGTCCGCCAGGTCGAGGGGGTTCCGGTTGAAGGTCGGGTAGCTCGGCATCCAGCCGAGGCGGGTGGCGAGCGCGATGTTGTCCGCCGCCGTCCGCCCCGCGAACGAGCCGTTCGCCAGTGGCGAGGACATCACCTCGGCGGTGAACGGGTCGTAGCGCCACTGGTCGGTGGCCAGGTACCAGAAGATGGTGCCCTGCATCTGCCGGGCCGGCCGCGACCAGTCCGAGCCGAATGCGAGTGTCGCCCAACCGGTGACGGGGCGGCACTTCTCCTGTCCGACGTAGTGCGCCCAACCGCCGCCGTTGACGCCCTGGCAGCCGGTGAGCATGGTCAGGGTCAGGAAGGACCGGTAGATCTGGTCGGAGTGGAACCAGTGGTTGGTGCCCGCGCCCATCAGGATCATCGACCTGCCGCCGGACCGGTCGGCGTTGTCGGCGAACTCGCGGGCGACTCGCGCCGCGGCGGCCGCGGGCACGCCGGTGATGCCCTCCTGCCATGCCGGGGTGTACGGCTCCTCGGTGTCGTCGTAGCCGGTCGGCCAGTTGCCCGGCAGGTCCGGACGCCCGACGCCGTACTGGGCGAGCATCAGGTCGAAGACCGTGGTCACCCGCCTGCCCGCGACCATCCGGGTGGGCACGCCGCGACGCAGCACCCCGGGGGTGGAGGTGTCGTAGCGCGGGAAGTCCACGGCGACCGCGTTGGCCGCCATGTCCGGATCCTCGTGCATGGTCATCAGCGGGTCCACGCCGTGCAGGTCGAGGTTCCAGTGGCCCTTGCCGGATTCGGTGAACCGGTGGCCGAGGGAGCCACCGGGCACCACCGACTCGCCGGTCTCCGCGTTCAGCAGCACCGTCTTGTGCTCGGCACCCTCGGCGGTGTCACCGAGATCGGCTGCGGTGAGGAACTTTCCGGGCACGTACCCGTCGCCACGCTCGTCGAGCGTGATCAGGTACGGCAGGTCGGTGTACTTCTTGACGTAGTCGGTGAACCGTTCGGTGTCCTTCTCGACGAAGAACTCCTTGAGGATCACGTGACCCATCGCCATCGCGAGGGCGCCGTCGGTGCCCGGGCGCGCGGGCAGCCACTGGTCGGCGAACTTGGTGTTGTCGGCGTAGTCGGGCGAGACCACCACGACCTTCTGGCCGCGGTAGCGGGCCTCGGTCATGTAGTGCGCGTCCGGGGTTCGGGTGACCGGGACGTTCGAGCCCCACATGATCAGGTAGCCGGCGTCGAACCAGTCGGCCGATTCGGGCACGTCGGTCTGATCGCCGAACACCTGCGGCGAGGCCTCGGGAAGGTCGGCGTACCAGTCGTAGAAGGACAGCATCGCGCCGCCGATCAGCGAGATGAACCGGGTGCCGACCGCGTGGCTGACCATCGACATGGCCGGGATCGGCGAGAAGCCGGCGACGCGGTCCGGACCGAACTTCTTGATGGTGTGCACGTGCGCGGCCGCGACGATCTCGGCGGCCTCCCACCACTCGGATCGGACGAACCCGCCCTTGCCGCGGGCGGACTTGTAACGCCTGGACTTCTCGGGGTCGGATGCGATGTCCTCCCACGCGAGGACGGGATCCTTGAGCCGTTCCTTCGCCTCCCGGTACATCTCGAGGAGCACGCCGCGCACGTACGGGTAGCGGACCCGTGCGGGCGAGTAGGTGTACCAGGAGAACGAGGCGCCGCGGGGGCAGCCGCGCGGCTCGTACTCCGGCTTGTCCGGGCCGATCGAGGGGTAGTCGGTCTGCTGGGCCTCCCAGGTGATGATCCCGTCCTTGACGTAGATCTTCCAGGAACAGGACCCGGTGCAGTTCACACCGTGGGTCGACCGGACCACCTTGTCGTAGGACATCCGGTCGCGGTAGAAGTCGTCCGACGAACGGCCACCGATCTGGTAGAGCGTGCGCAGGTCCTCGGACGCCTCGCCGCGCTGGAAGTGCTTGCCGAACTTGAGCAGGGAATCCGCGAGATCTGTTCCCGCGACACCGGTTGCGGTTCCGGGTTTGGTTGAGCTTGGCATTGGTACCTCTCCGAGGATCTCTCGGGGCCTGATCGCTGGCGGGCCCCACGTGTTGAGCTGCGTCTGATGTGCCCGGTGCCTAGATGTCCACCATCACCATTCCGTTGACGATCCGAGCCGCGTAGGTCTGCGCCGCGCCGACTCCCTCCGATGTGCACGCCCCCGTGTCGAAGGAGAATGCGTACTGGTGCAGCGGGCACATCACGACGCCGCCGTCGATCTGGCCGTCGGCGAGCGGGCCGCCCTTGTGCGGGCAGACCGCATCCATTGCACGAACTGTTCCGTCCGACAACAGGAACACCGCCAGCTGGAGGCCACCGATCACATAGGCGCGGCCCTCGCCCGGGGTCAGGTCGGTCACCGCGCCGAGCGTCGTCGGCGTCGCGCCCGCAAGGGACTTCGGCGAGCGGATCGCGGTCATCGGACCGGCACCTGGGGGAGCGGGAGCAGCGGAAGGGACGGCACGAACTGCGCCGGCGACTTCGGCTCGGTGCGTTCCTGCCACGGGTCGCGGTAGCCCGCGACCGCGATCGCCATGCGCTCGTCCAACCCGGCCACGGCCCCCTCCTCGTCGCGGACCAGTATGGCCTGTAAGTGTTCCAGGCCCACCCGTGGAACCCAGGTATATGTTCGTTCCAGCCACTTCGCGTCCTCGCGGTAGTACTGGATGAAGCGGCCGGCCAACTCGAGCACCGCACCGGCCGACTCGACCGTCGCGAGCAGATCGCCCTTGCGGATGTGTGCGCCCGCCGCACCTCCGACGTAGATCTCCCACCGGTCGTCGCCGACCGACACCACGCCGAAGTCCTTGCACAGCGCCTCGGAACAGTTGCGCGGGCAGCCCGCGACCGCCAGCTTGAGCTTGGCCGGCGTCTCGAGGCCCTGGAACCGATCCTCGAGCGCGATGCCCAACGCGGTCGAATCGCCGAGACCGTACCGGCAGAAGTCGCTGCCGACACAGGTCTTCACGGTGCGCATGCTCTTGCCGTAGGCGTAGCCCGACGGCATGTCCAGATCCCCCCAGACCTTCGGCAGATCCTCCTTGCGGATGCCGAGCAGGTCGATGCGCTGCCCGCCGGTCACCTTGACCAGTGGCACCTGGTACTTGTCGGCGACGTCGGCGATACGCCGCAACTGGTCCGGGGTGGTGACCCCGCCCTTCATCTGTGGCACCACCGAGAAGGTGCCGTCCCGCTGGATGTTCGCGTGGACCCGGTCGTTGATGAACAGTGCACCGCGCTCGTCGACCCAGTCCGGTCCCCAGATGGTGCGCAGCAGCGAGGCCAGCGGCATCTTGGCGCCCGCGTCCTCCGCGCCGTCGACGGCGAGCGCGGCGAACACCTGGGAGACCGCGCGCAGGTCCTGTTCGCGGATCGCGGCGATCAACTCGGCCTTGGTCATCGGGATGCAGGGGACGTACCAGTCGGCGGACGGGTCCGGTACCAGCGCACCGCCTGCGGCGCAGGCGACGATATCGGCCACGAGGCCCTTGCACGAGCCACAGCCCTTGCCCGCCCTGGTCTTCGCGATGACCTCGCCGAGCGAGGACGCGCCCGCGTGTACGCAGGACACGATGTCGCCCTTGCTGACCCCGTTGCAGTTGCAGACCTGGGTGTCGTCCGGCAGGTCGGCCGCGCTGGACCCCGCGCCGCCGTCGGCGAGATCGAACAGCAGGCTCAGCCTGTCCTTGGGAAGGTCGATCTTGCCGTCGAAGGCCTGGGTGAGCATCCCGGCCTTGCCGACCTCGCCCATCAGGGTCGCGCCGATGAGTTTGCCGTCGCGGACCACGACGTTCTTGTAGGTGCCGTTGCGAGAGTCGTAGAACTGCAGGAACTCGTCGTCCTCGAGTTCGGGGCCCTTGACGCCCATCGCCGCGACGTCGACGCCCGCCACCTTCAGCTTGGTGGTGGACCGCGAACCCTCATAGGCGGCTTCGGGATTCGATCCGGTCAGGTGTTCGGCCAGCACGACGGCCTGTTCCCAGACCGGGGCGACCAGTCCGTAGAGCTCGCCGCGGTGCTGAGCGCACTCGCCGACCGCGTAGATCGAACCCTCGTCCTCGCAGCGCATCTGGTCGTCGACGACGATGCCCCGCTCGATCACCAGTCCGCCGGCGCGGGCGAGTTCGGTGTTCGGCCGGATGCCTGCGGTGACGACGACCATGTCCGCGTCGAGGGAGCTGCCATCGGTGAACGAGACGCCGGTGACCCGTCCCTGCTCGTCCCGCAGCACCGCATCGGTGCGGACCGAGGTGTGCACGCCCACGCCCAGCGCCTCGATCTTGGCGCGCAGCACGGATCCGCCGCGCTCGTCGAGCTGCTGGTTCATCAGGTGACCTGGGGAGTGCACGACGTTCACCGTCAGACCCTGGGTGCGCAGTCCGTAGGCCGCCTCGAGTCCGAGCAGGCCGCCGCCGATGACCACGGCGGAGACGTCGTCGCCGGCCTGCGCCATCTGCAGCATGCCGTTCGTGTCGGCGATGGTCCGGAATCCGAAGACGCCGCGCGCGAGCCTGCCGTCGGACTCGCGCAGGCCGTCCATGTTCGGGAAGAACGTGTTGCTGCCGGTCGCCACGATCAGCACGTCGTAGCCGACCTCGCGGTCGCTCTCGCAGGTGACGGTCTTGGCGAAGCGGTCCAGCCGGACGGCCCGGTCGCCTGCGTAGAGGGTCACACCGTTCTCGCGGTACCAGCTCATCGGGTTGAGGATCAGGTCCTCGTCCTCGGTGGAGGACTCGCCCGCCAGCACGTGCGAGAGCATGATCCGGTTGTAGTTGCCGTACGGCTCGTCGCCGATCATCGTGATGTCGAACTGGTCGGAGCCGCCCCTGGCGAGGATTTCCTCCACCGTGCGGGCGCCGGCCATCCCGTTGCCGATCACAACCAGTCGTCGCATCAGATCACCACCTGTCCGAGGTCCGTGACGGCCTCGCCGGTGTGCCTGTCCACGCTGTGAAGGAACCGCCGTGTGCTCGCCATGGAATCGAGGGTGCTGCGCTCCGGTGACGAAGTGGCTGCGCAGAGGTTACGTGGGAATCAGGAAGAACTCACCGGTCGTACTGGACGCATGTCAGGACCGCGATGCGCTCAGCCGAAGCGGGCGACGATCGTATCGGCGATCCGGTCGGGCGCGTCCTCCTGGATGTAGTGCTTGGCCCTCGGCAGTTCGATGAGGACGTGGTCGGGGAAGGCGGCCTGCATTCGCGGCAGGTTGAGGCGGGGCGGGAAGGCGAAGTCCTTCATGCCCCAGACGAGCAGCGCCGGCTTGGATCCGAGCAGGGCGGGCACCTCCCGTGCGAGCCGCTGCAAGAGCGGCGCGGCGGCGCGGATCTGCCTGGGCATCTCTGCGATGCCCCGGCGTGCCTCTGGTGACGGCTGTACGAGTCGATAGTGGTCCATCTCCCTCGGCGAGAGATGTCTCGCGGTGCCGTTCGGCACCAGCCGTTCGACGAAGAAGTTCTTCTCGAGGATCGCCCGCTGCATCCGCCGGGTCGACATCACCCGGCTGAACGTCTTCATCCGCAGGGCGTCCGTCGGCCAGAACCACGTGTTGCCCAGCACCACACCCCGGATTCGGTCGGCGCGGGCGACGTCCACGGCCATGCTGATCGGACCGCCCCAATCCTGGCCCACGGTCACGAGGTTCTCGAGGCGCAGGTGGTCGACCAGTTCACCCACCACGTGGGAGTGCTCCTCGATCGTGTACCCGAATCCCGGCGGGCGGTCCGACAATCCGAACCCGAGGTAGTCGACCGCGACGCATCGGAACCGGTCCCGCAGTCCGATGACGATGCGTCGGTACAGGAAGCTCCACGTCGGGTTGCCGTGGAAGAACAGCATCGGCGGGCCCGTTCCCTCGTCGATGTAGTGCACCCGGCCGGCCGAACTGTCGAACCACCGGGACTCGAACGGATACAGCGCGGGATCGGGGGTGAACTCGATCTTCATGACCGCTCCTCGGTCGAGGGACACCCCGGGCCCGACCCGACAGCGCGCAGGTGGATCGGCCGGGTCCGTGGTTCCATGCTCCGCTCGACGGTCGCGGGTCACAAGGCTGCGATCGGGCGGTATCGGCCCCGCTAACCGGGGCCGAAACTGCCGAAAGGCGCCACGAGAGGGGAGATGAACGTCACAGTCCGCCGAAGCTGCCCGGTCCGCGCCTGCGCAGATAGCGTTCGAACTCGGCCGCGATGGCGTCGCCGTCGATCTTGGAGATCACCTCGGAGATGTCGACCTCCGCGTCGCCGCGCTCCTCCAGCGAGCGCACGTACTCGGTGATCTCCTCGTCGTCCTTGGTCATCTCGGTGACCGACTGCTCCCATTCCTCCGCCTGCGCGGGCAGCTCGCCGAGCGGCACCTCCACGTCGAGCACCTCCTCCACCCGCTGCAGGAGCGCGACGGTGGCCTTCGGGTTCGGCGGCTGCGACACGTAGTGGGGGACGGCGGCCCAGAACGAGATCGCCGGGACCCCGGCCTTGACGCATTCGTCCTGGAGCACCCCGGTGATCCCGGTCGGTCCCTCGTAGCGGGTCTGTTCCAGGTTGAACCGCTCGGCCGACTCCGTGCTGTACGCGGTCCCGGTGACCGGCACGGGACGGGTGTGCGGGGTGTCGGCGAGGAGGGCGCCGAGAATGACCACGGTGGTGACCCCGAGGTCCTCGATGATCTCGAGGAGGTCGTCGCAGAAACTCCGCCAGCGCATGTTCGGTTCGATGCCGCGCAGGATCAGCACGTCCCGTTCGCTACCGGGGGGCGAGCAGACCGACACCCGGGTGGCGGGCCATTCGATCTCGCGGGTGACGCCGTCGACCTGACGGACCGTCGGACGATTGACCTGGTAGTCGTAGTAGTCCTCGGAGTCGAGCTCGGCCAGCGGCCGCGCGTCCCAGATGAGTTCCAGGTGCTCGACGGCGCCGCTGGCGGCGTCGCCCGCGTCGTTCCACCCCTCGAAGGCGGCGACGAGGATCGGGTCACGCAGCGCGGGCGCGTCGTGCTCGGACGTGACTTCGGGTTCGAGTGGACTCACCCAACCAGCCTACGACCAGGGTCCTTCAGGGGGCCCACTACTCTGGACGGCATGTCTGCCCCATTTCACTCCGCCCTGTTGGATGCGCTCTCGCGGCGCGTTGTCATCGGCGACGGTGCGATGGGAACCATGCTGCAGGCCGCGGACCTCACCCTCGACGATTTCCTCGGCCTCGAGGGCTGCAACGAGATCCTGAACGAAACCCGCCCCGACGTGCTCGCGGACATCCACCGGGCCTACTTCGAGGCGGGCGCCGACGCCGTCGAGACCAACACCTTCGGATGCAACCTGCCCAACCTCGCCGACTACGACATCTCGCACCGCATCCGCGATCTGTCCGAGCGCGGCACCCGGATCGCGCGCGAGGTCGCCGACGAGATGGGACCCGGCCGGGACGGCATGGCGCGGTTCGTGCTCGGCTCGATGGGGCCCGGCACCAAGCTGCCCACCCTCGGGCACGCACCGTTCGCGGTGCTGCGCGACGCGTACACCGAATCCGCGCTCGGCATGATCGAAGCCGGCGCCGACGCCATCCTGGTCGAGACCTGCCAGGACCTGCTCCAGGTCAAGGCCGCGATCATCGGCAGCCAGCACGCCATGGAGAAGCTCGGTCGCCGGGTCCCGATCATCACCCACGTCACCGTCGAGACCACCGGCACGATGTTGCTCGGCAGCGAGATCGGCGCCGCGCTCACCGCGCTCGAACCCCTCGGCATCGACATGATCGGCCTCAACTGCGCCACCGGACCCGCCGAGATGAGCGAGCACCTGCGGCACCTGTCCAAGCACTCGACGCTGCCGGTGTCGGTGATGCCGAACGCCGGACTGCCGGTGCTGGGCGCGAAGGGCGCCGAATACCCGCTCACCGCACCGGAACTCGCGGAGGCGCTGAGCGGCTTCGTCTCGGAGTTCGGCCTCGGGATGGTCGGCGGCTGCTGCGGCACCACACCCGAGCACATCAGTCAGGTCGCCGAGGCGGTGCGCGCGGTCGAGAAGGCCACCCGCAATCCCGTCCCCGAGCCCGGCACGTCCTCGCTGTACGCGGCCGTACCCTTCGAGCAGGACGCCAGCATCCTGGTGATCGGCGAGCGCACGAACTCCAACGGGTCCAAGGCCTTCCGCGAGGCGATGATCTCCGGCGACTTCGACAAGTGCATCGACATCGCGAAGGACCAGACCCGCGACGGCGCGCACATGCTCGACCTGAACGTCGACTACGTCGGCCGCGACGGCGCCGTCGACATGACCGAGCTCGCGAGCAGGCTCGCGACCTCGTCGACCCTGCCGATCATGATCGACTCCACCGAGCCGGACGTGATCCGCGCCGGCCTCGAGCATCTCGGCGGCAGGTCCGCGGTCAACTCCGTGAACTACGAGGACGGCACCGGGCCCGATTCGCGGTTCCAGAAGATCATGCGACTGGTCAAGGAGCACGGCGCCGCCGTCGTCGCGCTGACCATCGACGAGGAGGGACAGGCCCGCACCGCGGAACACAAGGTGCGGATCGCCGAGCGGCTGATCGAGGACATCACGGTCAACTGGGGCCTCGACGAGTCAGACATCATCATCGACGCGCTCACCTTCCCGATCTCCACCGGTCAGGAGGAGGTGCGCAAGGACGGCATCGAGACGATCGAGGCGATCCGTCAGCTGAAGGCGGCCCACCCCCGCATCCACTTCACCCTCGGCATCTCGAACATCTCGTTCGGCCTCAACGCCGCCGCCAGGCAGGTGCTCAACTCGGTCTTCCTGCACGAGTGCACGGAGGCGGGCCTGGACACCGCGATCGTGCACGCCTCCAAGATCCTGCCGATGGCACGGATCCCGGAGGAGCAGCGACAGGTCGCGCTCGACCTCGTCTACGACCGCCGGAGCGAGGGCTACGACCCGCTGCAGAAGCTGATGGAGCTGTTCGAGGGCGTGTCCGCGGCCTCGGCCCGCGAGACCCGGGCGCAGGAGCTCGCCGGCCTCCCGCTGTTCGAGCGGCTCGAGCGGCGCATCGTCGACGGCGAGCGCAACGGCCTCGAGGCCGACCTCGACGAGGCGATGACCGAGAAGCCCCCGCTGGTGATCATCAACGACACGCTCCTGAACGGCATGAAGACCGTCGGCGAGCTGTTCGGTTCCGGACAGATGCAGCTGCCGTTCGTGCTGCAGTCCGCCGAGGTGATGAAGGCGGCCGTCGCGTACCTCGAGCCGCACATGGAGGCCACCGACGAGGACGGCAAGGGCCGGATCGTGCTGGCCACCGTCAAGGGCGACGTGCACGACATCGGCAAGAACCTGGTCGACATCATCCTCAGCAACAACGGCTACGAGGTGGTCAACCTCGGCATCAAGCAGCCGATCGCGACCATTCTCGACGCGGCCATCGACAAGAAGGCCGACGTGATCGGGATGTCCGGGCTGCTGGTGAAGTCGACGGTGGTCATGAAGGAGAACCTCCAGGAGCTCAACGCCAAGGGGGTCTCCGAGCAGTTCCCGGTGCTCCTCGGCGGCGCCGCGCTGACCCGGACCTACGTCGAGAACGACCTGGCCGACATCTACGAGGGCGAGGTGTCGTACGCCCGGGACGCATTCGAGGGCCTGCGGCTGATGGACACGATCATGACCACCAAGCGCGGCGGCGGACCCGATCCGGACAGCCCGGAGGCCCTCGCCGCGAAGGAGAAGGCCGCCGAGCGCAAGGCGCGGCACGAGCGGTCGAAGCGAATCGCCGAGGCGCGCAAGGCCGCCGAGGTCCCCGTCGTCGTGCCGGAACGATCCGACGTCGCCACCGACATCGGTGTCCCGGCGCCGCCCTTCTGGGGCAACCGCATCGTCAGGGGAATCTCGCTGGCGGACTACTCCGGCCTGCTGGACGAGCGAGCGCTGTTCCTGGGGCAGTGGGGTCTGCGCGGTCAGCGCGCCGGCGACGGCCCCACCTACGAGGAGCTGGTGGAGACCGAGGGCAGGCCGCGACTGCGCTACTGGCTGGACCGGCTGAGCACCGACGGGATCCTCGCGCACGCCGCGGTGGTGTACGGCTACTTCCCGGCGGTCTCCGAGGGCGACGACGTGATCGTGCTGACCGAGCCGGCTCCCGATGCGCCGGAACGGTTCCGGTTCACGTTCCCGCGCCAGCACCGGGACCGGTTCCTGTGCATCGCCGACTTCGTGCGTTCGCGCGAGGAGGCGCGTCGCACCGGGCAGGTCGACGTGCTGCCGATGAACCTGGTGACGATGGGGCAGCCGATCGCGGACTTCGCCAACGAACTGTTCGCGGCGAACTCGTACCGGGACTACCTCGAGGTGCACGGCATCGGGGTCCAGCTCACCGAGGCACTCGCCGAGTACTGGCACCGTCGCGTCCGCGAGGAACTGGTGCTGGCGGGTGGGCACAACCTCGCCGAGCAGGACCCGGACAACGTCGAGGAGTTCTTCAAGCTCGGCTACCGCGGCGCTCGCTACTCGTTCGGTTACGGAGCCTGCCCCGACCTCGAGGACCGGGCCAAGATGGTGGCGCTGCTCGAACCGGAGCGGATCGGCGTGACCCTGTCCGAGGAGCTGCAGCTGCATCCCGAGCAGTCGACCGACGCGTTCGTGCTGCACCACCCCGAGGCCAAGTACTTCAATGTCTGAGGCCTCGCTGTTCGAGGCTTCGACGTCGGTACGGGGTCCCGACCTCAAGGCCGTGCTCTGGGACATGGACGGCACGTTGCTCGACTCTGAGAAGCTCTGGGACGTCGCGATGCACGAGCTCGCGGCCGAACTCGGCGGCGTGATGACGCCGAGCACCCGGCACTCGATCATCGGGGCGTCGGGTCCGGATGCGCTGGCCGCGATCTTCGCGGCGCTCGAACTCGATCCGACGCCGGCCGCGATCGCCGAGGCCGCGTCATGGGTGAACGGCCGTGTCACCGAACTGTTCTCGCTCGGTATCCCGTGGCGGCCGGGTGCGCGCGAGGCGCTGGGCGCGGTGCGGGGGAGTGGGCTGCGCACCGCGCTGGTGACCAATACCGAACGAGTGCTGGCCGAGCAGGCCCTGGACACGTTGGGGCGCGAGCACTTCGACGTGACCGTCTGTGGCGACGAGGTTCCGCGGGGCAAGCCGCAACCCGATCCGTACCTGCGCGCGGCGGAACTGCTCGGCATCGCCCCCGAGCACTGCCTGGCCGTCGAGGACTCGCCGACCGGGTCGGCGGCGGCGGAGGCGGCCGGCTGTGCGGTCCTGGTGGTGCCGTGTGAGGTCGCGGTGGAGACCGGGCCGCGGCGGGTGCATCGCGCGAGCCTCGAGGGCATCGGGGAGTCCGGGTTCGTCTCGGCGTGGCGGGCCGTGCACGTCTGAGCGGCTCACTTTGTGCACCCGGACGCTGCTGTCATATGGGCCGCGAACGTGGGTTGTGGCGGGGCGGTGGGGAGCACCGGTTCGCCCGTGAAAGAATCGTGACCCGTGAAGACCTTCGATTCGCTGTTCGCCGAGCTGACCGACCGTGCCGCCACCCGTCCCGAGGGCTCCGGCACCGTGGCCGCGTTGGACGCGGGCGTCCATGCGCAGGGCAAGAAGGTGCTCGAGGAGGCGGGCGAGGTGTGGATCGCCGCCGAGCACGAGAGTGACGAGTCGCTGTCCGAGGAGATCTCCCAGCTGCTCTATTGGGTGCAGGTGCTGATGGTCGGCCGTGGACTCAAGCTCGAGGACGTCTACCGACATCTGTGAGTCGCGTTCCGCACCGACTCCGCACGTCCTCTGGCCACTCTCTCGCCACTTCCGGAAGGAACACACCATGCTGCGCGTCGCAGTACCCAACAAGGGCTCGCTGTCCGAGTCCGCCGCCGAGATCCTCGACGAGGCCGGTTACCGCCGCCGCACCGATTCTCGTGACCTGACCGTCCTCGACCCGTCGAACCAGGTCGAGTTCTTCTTCCTTCGTCCCAAGGACATCGCGATCTACGTCGGGTCGGGCGAGCTCGACCTCGGCATCACCGGCCGCGACCTCGCGCTGGACTCCGGGGCGCCGGTCTCCGAGCGGCTGTCGCTCGGCTTCGGTCGCTCGAGCTTCCGCTATGCGGCCCCCGCGGGCAAGGACTGGTCGCCCGCCGACCTGGCCGGCCTGCGGATCGCCACCTCGTACCCGAACCTGGTCCGCAGGGACCTCGATGCCCGCGGCATCGACGCGACCGTCATCCGTCTCGACGGCGCGGTGGAGATCTCCATCCAGCTCGGTGTCGCGGACGCCATCGCCGACGTCGTGGGTTCCGGCCGCACGCTGCGTCAGCACAACCTGGTGGCCTTCGGCGAATCCCTCTGCGACTCCGAGGGCGTGCTGATCCAACGGGACGGCGCCGACGGCTCCGACAAGGCGCGCAACCAGCTGGTCGCCCGCGTGGAGGGCGTGGTGCGCGCGCAGCAGTACGTGATGCTGGACTACGACTGCCCGCGTTCTCAGCTCGACGAGGCCATGCGGATCACCCCGGGACTCGAGTCGCCGACGATCGCCCCGCTGGCGGACGAGAGTTGGGTCGCGGTCCGCTCGATGGTGCCGCGCAAGGTGAGCAACGACGTGATGGACCAGCTCGCCGAGATCGGCGCGAAGGCGATCCTGGCCACCGACATCCGGACCTGCCGGGCCTTCTGACGCGCCGGTCTCTGCATCGGGGAACCTCGAACGGCCCCGGTCACACCCAAGGTGTGACCGGGGCCGTTCGGTTCCACGGTCAGTGCAGTCGGCGCTCGTGCAGTTCGCGGTCGAACGCCGGGATGGGCCGGCCGTCGCGGAGGATCGTCGCGAGGGCGGGATCGGCCAGGTGCAGTCGTCCGATGGCGACCAGGTCGAACTCCTCGTCCTCGAGCCGGCGCAGGAGCCCGTCGAGATCGGCGGGTCCCGGGGTGCCGGCATCACGAAGTGACCTGTCGAGCCCGACGCTGCCCACGGCCATGCTGATCGCGCCGGTGAGCTTCTTCGCCCAGCCGGCCAGGGTCAGCTCGCTGCCCTCGAACGCGGGGGCGTCGAACCGGCGGATGCTCGCGTCGAGCACGTCCACACCGGCCTCGACGAGCGCGTTCAGTACGACGGCGAGTTCGTCGGGGGTGTTCGCGATACGTGCCCCGTAGTCCTGTTGCTTGTGCTGCGAGAACCGGTAGAAGATCGGTAGGTCGGGACCAATCTCACGCCGGATCGCGCGGACCACCTCGACCGGGAACTGCGTGCGCCGACGCAGGTCGCCGCCCCAGCTGTCGTTTCGCCTGTTGGTCGACTCCCACAGGAAGGCGTCCAGCAGGTAACCGTGCCCGGCGTGGATCGCGATCCCGTCGAACCCGACGTCGACCGCGTTGCGCGCCGACCGCACATACGCGGCGATGACCTCCGCGATGTCGCACTCGGTCATCGGCGGGGTGGGGGCGCTCGCCCGCGCGAGGTAGTCCTCCGGATAGACGGTCTTGCCGACCTGGCCCCACAGCCCGGAGGGGCGCATCGGCGTCAGTGCCGGATCCACCGCGCTCATCGCACCCCACAGCGGGCCGACGTGCCAGAGCTGGGGGATGATCCGGCCGCCGGCCGCGTGCACGTCGTCGACCACGGTGCGCCACCCCGCCAGGGCCGATTCACCGTGCAGGCGGGGGACTCTGGGGCTGTCGACGGCCGTCGGGTGGTCGATCGCCACGCCCTCGGTGATCAGCAGCCCGGTGCCGCCCTCGGCGCGCCTGCGGTAATAGGCGGCTACGTCGGGGCCGGGCACCCCGGCAGGCGAGTGTTCTCTTGTCATGGGGGACATGACGATTCGGTTCGGCAGCGCCAGCGACCGGACCTGCAGCGGGGTGAAGAGCGGGTTCACAGCGACTGCAGGTAGTCGAAGAAGCCCTCGGTCACGTCCTCGCGCAGGCGGGTGAGCTTCCGGTAACTGATCAGCCAGCGGCCGTCCACCTTCCGGTACTCCTCGTGGTAGTGCCCGTAGCCGTGGAGATGCTCCTCGTGGTCGCCGTTGGTCCACCACAGCTTGTCCTCCATCGCCCAGATCCCGCGGGCGGTCTCGTCGGAGGTCAGCTCGATCTCCGGGGTGTGACCGTGGTGCACGGTGGTCACCGCGGTCGGCCCGCCGAGCAGGGTGCTGATCGCGCGGGTCAGGTTGTCCTTGCCCACGACGCGGTTCGAGGTGCCCTCGGTCTGCGGCTGCTTGTCACCCGGCAGGCCGCCCCACGTCTCGGAGACCACGTCGTCGGTGTGCAGTGTCGGGTAGACGTCCCACTGCTTGTTGTCCATGCATCGCAGGCGCGCCGCGAAGGTGCGCTTGATCTGCTCGATCGCCAGGAGTTGTTCGGGAACGGTCAGGGTGAGCTCGGATTTCATGGCAACACGCTGTCAGCGGTACGTCGCGCGGGCAATTCTTCCTTCCGATGAGCGGACTGAGGCCAGGTCAGGGCCGGGGACCGGTCACGTCCGCAATGGCGTCGCTCCGGTGAGGTCGAAGTAGTGCGCGATGGCCGCTGCCGCCATCCGCACGGGTGCCGCGTGCCGTTGGTCGAACTTCAACCGGTTCATCGGCCCGCTGACCGACAGGCCGACCTCCGCACCGCCCAGGGAGCCGACACGCGCACCGATGCAACCGAACCCGGCGGCGCAGGTGCCGAACGAGACACCGGTCCTGCGCGGGGCCTCCCGCTCGTCGCCGCCGTCGGGCGCCGCCCGGCCGGGGTGTGGAGCGGCCGCGAGCAGCGCCTTGCCTATCGTCGACGATCGCGCGGGGATTCGCGCCCCGACCCGCGTCTGCAGATGGGGTGCCGCCGCACCGCCGACCTTCTCGAGGTAGAGCACGTCCTTGCCGTCGAGGATGCCGAGATGGACGACGTGCCCCGTCACCAGATGCAGTTCGCGCAGAAGCGGTGTCACCACTCGGTCGACACTGCCCCGGTACAGCGACAGGGCCCCGAGTTCGGCGAGGGTGTCGCCGAGTTCGTACTCGACACCCCTGCGGCGGAGCCACCCCATCCGGACCAGGTGATCGAGCATCCGGAGCGTGCTCGTCCGGGGTATGCCGGTTCGGCGGGACAACTCCGTCAGACTGAGCCGTGACGCGCCGCGAAAGCTGTCCAGGATCAGGGCCAGCCGATCGAGCCCGGAGGTCGGCAGGCTCGTTCTCGAGCTGTCTCCGACGGACATGCGCATCTCCTCCCGTGCGACCTCGCGGCTGCGCCCGCCCACGTACCTCCGGGCGGGCGCAGGCACCGTCATCTCACAGCGAGGCGAGGCGCGACGCCAGGGGTGCGTCCGCTCAGTGGGATGTTTCAGACCACCTGGTCTATTCTGATCCCGGGGGGGAATCTGACGGCGCGCCAAGGGTTTCGGCTGCCAGCCGCCTCTCGCAATGATCCTGATCACATCTACAAAGCCGGGCTGACATCTCGAATGCGCCAGGCAGCGAAAGGACCACTGTGGACATCGGGGAATCCGACGAGGTTCGCATCATCGAGGAGGGCACCGCCCCCACCCGCTTCGCTCGGGGGTGGCATTGCCTGGGGCTGCTGGCGGAGTTCCGGGACGGCGCACCGCATTCCGTCGAGGCGTTCGGGACCAAGCTCGTGGTGTTCGCCGACAGCAAGGGTGACATCAAGATCCTCGATGCCTACTGCCGGCACATGGGCGGCGACCTGAGCCAGGGCACCGTCAAGGGCGACTCGATCGCCTGCCCGTTCCACGACTGGCGCTGGGGCGGCAACGGAATGTGCACCGCCATCCCCTATGCCCGCCGGGTTCCGCCGCTGGCCCGCACCCGCACCTGGAGGACCATGGAGCAGGACGAGCTGCTGTTCGTGTGGAACGACCCGGAGGGCAACCCGCCGCCGCCGGAGGTCGCGATCCCCGCCGCGCGGTCCGAGGATGCCGAGTGGACCGAGTGGCAATGGATGTCGATCGTCATCGACACCAACTGCCGCGAGATCATCGACAACGTCGTCGACATGGCGCACTTCTTCTACGTGCACTACTCGTTCCCGACGTACTTCAGGAACATCTTCGAGGGCCATGTCGCCATCCAGGAACAGGCGGGCGTGGGTCGCGAGGACATCATGGGGTGGACCGATCCCGACGTGCCGAAGCTGCTCGGACACCGCTCGATCGCCGCCTATCACGGGCCGTCGTTCATGATCGACGACCTCGTCTACCACACCGACAAGTACGACGTCGAGTCCGTCCTGATCAATTGCCACTACCCGATCTCGCCGGACAGGTTCGTGCTCATGTACGGCATCTCCGTGAAGAAGACCGAACAGATCCCGGCCGATCTCACCGACCAGGTGGTGGACCTGATGATCGCCTACATCGGCATCGGCTTCGAGCAGGACATCGAGATCTGGAAGAACAAGACCCGGATCGACAACCCCCTTCTGACCACCGAGGACGGACCGGTCTACCAGCTGCGCCGCTGGTATGAGCAGTTCTACGTCGACGTCGCCGACATCAACCCGGACATGGTGGACCGCTTCGAGTTCGAGCTCGACACCACCAAGCCGGTCGAGGCGTGGAAGCAGGAGGTCGCCGACAACCTGGCCCGATACGCCGGTGCGGAGTTGTCGGTCTGATGCGGCACGTCGACTGTGCGCGGTGCGGGGTCGAGGTCCTCGCCGAGAAGAACAGCTGGCAGCACACCAGTGTCCAGTGGAACACTGCTCACCCGGAAACCGTCTGTCACGAGTACCGGGACGATCCGTCGTTGACGGTGCGTGGCGCACGCGTGGGGCGCTGCTCCGCACTGCGCGAGTCGATCGCCACGGCCGCCGTTGACGGTCGTGTCCCCGTCTCCGAGTGACCGCCGGACGGGTAGGCCACGCGCCGAGGTGCGAGGCCTAGCCGTCTCGCCTGCTAGCGGGCCCGGACCTGCACCGTCTGGTTGATCCGGCCGACGGGACCGGTCTCGTCGTGCAGCACGCCCGCGCACATGCCGACGCCGTCCGGACCGTAGGAGGTCTCCGCCGAGATGCCGACCCATTCGCCCTCCGGCACCCGGAACAGGTGCACGGTCAGGTCGGTGTTCAGGTAGGTCCACTCATCCGGGTGCAGCTTGGCGCCGACACCGTTGGCCACGTCCGCGACGGTGAAGAGCCGCTGGACGGGGGTGAGCGGTTCGCCCTCCACCAGAGCGGGATTCGGTCGCGCCCAGACCTGGCCGGGGCCCTCGCAACCGATCTCCGCCAGCCACTGCCAGTCCAGGGTCGCGACGAACCCGCTACCCCAGAAACGACCCTCCATCTCGATCGTGTGCGACTCCGACAGCGGAGCGAGCGCTGGATCCGCCGCGTGTTGGACCGGGGTGGTGTCCGCGGTCTGCATGCGCCACCCGGTGCCGCGGGCGACCGCGCGCTTGGTTCCGTCGGGGCCGGCGGCCCACAGCTCCGCCACCACGAGCTCGACCCGCTTGCCGGGCCGCTCCACCCACGAGCGCACCTCGATCTCGCTCAGCGGCACCGGGCCGAGGATCTCGATCACGACGCGGGTCAGCCGCGTGTCGTCGCGCTGCTCGCACCGTTCGAGCGCCCGGACCAGCAGAGCCGAGGGGGGAGCGCCGTGCTGCATGGTGTCCGCCCAGGTGCTCACGGTCAGCTCGGTGGTGGCGAAGCGCTCGACACCGTCCTCCGCGGATTCCAGCGGGACGTAGTAGGCCTGATCACTCACTCGACGATCTCCTCGAACTTCTGCACTTCGTCAGCCGGGCTCTCCGGCCACCCCGGATACGGCGGCGGCGTGCCGCCGAACGCGGGGCAGCGCACCTTATGATCGCACCAGCTGCACAGCCGCCCCGGATTCGGTCGGAAGTCCCCGGTTGCCCCGGCGGCGAGAATGGCCTTCCAGATCGCGGACAGCGTCCGTTCGAAGCGCAGCAGCTCTGCCTCGTCCGGCGCGTAGGTCAGGATCTCGGCGTCCGCCAGGTAGATCAACCGCAGCTGCGCCGGCACGATTCCTCGGGTGCGCAGGAGCACGAGCGCATAGAACTTCATCTGGAACAGCGCCTTGGACTCGCTCATCTCCCGGGGCGCCCGGCCGGTCTTGTAGTCGACCACCCGGAGGTGCCCGTTGGGGGCGACGTCGATGCGGTCAACGAAGCCGCGCAGCACGACGCCGTTGTCCAGTTCGGTCTCCACCCGCAACTCGCACGACTCGGGACTGAACCGGGTGGGGTCCTCGAGCCGGTAGTAGCCCTCGATCAGCGCGCGTGCCTCCGCCAGGAACGCGGCCCGCTCCCCGGTGGGGACGGTGTCGGCGATCTCGGGGGCTTCCGTGAGCAGTTGCTCCCAGGCAGGGTCTACCAGGGACACCGCGCGGGCGGGGACCCGCTCGGGGGCGGGCAGCGTGTACAGCGACTCCAGCGCCGCGTGCACCACGGTCCCCTTGAGTTGAGCCTTCGACGGCACCTCCGGGATCCGATCGACCGCACGGAAGCGATACAGCAGCGGGCACTGCTTGAAGTCGCCCGCGCGGGAGGGGGACAGGGCCGGCCGTGAGCGCGGTCGCACGGTCCCCGCGTCGGCGGCGTCGGGGGACTCGGCAGGGGGCGTCGACACGGGAAGGCTCACACCTGGCAGGGTATGCGGCGGGTCCGACACCGCTGTCGGGGCCGGCGCGTGGGTCGCCGGGTGTGCTGAATACGAGGAGATCTGAGTCGTGGCTGGGCAAGAAGTGAGCGCGCGCGAGAAGCGACCGACCGGACCGTTTCGGGCGGGCGACCGTGTACAGCTCACCGACGCGAAGGCGCGCAAGTACACGGTGGTGCTCGAGGCGGGCAAGGAGTTCCACACCCATCGCGGCGGGATCGTGCACGACGACCTGATAGGCGCCCCCGAGGGCAGCGTCGTCACCTCCACGAACGGCACCCCGTACCTGGCGCTGCGCCCGCTGCTCGTCGACTACGTGCTGTCCATGCCCCGGGGCGCTCAGGTGATCTACCCGAAGGACGCGGCGCAGATCGTGCACGAGGGCGACGTGTTCCCCGGCGCGAGGGTGTTGGAAGCCGGAGCCGGCTCGGGTGCGCTGACCTGTTCGCTGCTGCGGGCGGTCGGGCCCGAGGGCAAGGTCATCTCGTACGAGGTCCGTGACGATCACGCCGAGCACGCGGTCCGCAATGTCGAGACCTTCTTCGGCGGCCGCCCCGACAACTGGGAGCTCACGGTCGCGGACCTGGCGGACTTCGACGCCGAGGCGGCAGGCGGTCCGGTGGACCGGGTGATCCTGGACATGCTCGCACCCTGGGAGACGCTGCCCGCGGTGTCGAAAGCGCTGGTGCCCGGCGGCGTGCTCATCGTCTACGTCGCGACGGTGACACAGCTGTCGCGGGTGGTCGAGGCGCTGCGCGAACAGGAGTGCTGGACCGAGCCGCGGTCCTGGGAATCGATCGTGCGCGGCTGGCACGTCGTCGGCCTCGCGGTCCGTCCGGAACACCGAATGCAGGGGCACACCGCGTTCCTCGTCAGCGCGCGCAAGCTGGCCGAGGGCACCGTCACCCCGAAGCCGCAGCGTCGCGCGGGCAAGGACAAGAAGGTCTAGGGGGAGGCGCTTCGCGCTCGTGAGCACTTGTGGAGCCCATGGGCTCCAGAACCGCTCACGAGCGGCGTCGCCGCCTGCTCGCCTATTTCACGCAGGTGAGCTTGCCCATCGAGAGGATGGTGCACGCGGCGTCCTCGGAGAGCACCCACTTGCCGTCGACCTGATCGAAGACGACCTCGGACGCGGCGCCGCCGTGCGGGCCCGCGATGGTCGTGGTCGCCGAGACCGTGTCCTCGTCCACCGCGGTCACCTTGGTCACCTCCGCGGTCAGCGGGTAGCCCCGCAGCACCCCGTTGAACTGTTCGAGCACGGCCGTCTGCCCGGTGCCGTCCTCGACGAGGGCGACCTTCTCGGTGGTGGCGACCGCGGGGTCGAAGAAGGTGACCAGGGTCGCCTGCAGCTCGCCTGCCGTCGGGGTGGCGGCCGTGGCGGCGGCGGTGGTGGTGCCGGCGGTCGTGGATGCGGTGGTGGAGGTGGCGTCCGCGGCGGTGCTCGAGTCGTCGGAACCGCAGGAGGCGACGCCGGCGGCCAGCGCGATGGTGCCGACGGCGATGAGGGACTTGCGAATGATCACGAGTGGGCCTTTCTCATTGGCGAGGGTGCCATTTAGTCAGGTAAGGCTAACATCAGAGATGGTGCGTGTGAGGCGGCTCGCCGTCCCACACTGTGCGACGGCAGCCGCACGTGTCCGCCTGTCGGTCCGCAGTTTTGGTACAGCGGCTGTAGCGTTGATAGATCGTCACTGGGAGGAGTCGCACATGAGCGCAACAGAGAATCCGGACTCGTTCGCCGCCCGGGCCGAACTCGAGGCGCTACGACTGGAAGCCGCTGGTCTTCGCCGTCAGCTCGCCCAGTCACCCGAGCAGGTACGTGAGCTCGAGTCCCGCGTCGACTCGCTGTCGATCCGCAACTCCAAACTGATGGACACGCTCAAGGAGGCCCGTCAGCAGTTGATCGCGCTCCGCGAGGAGGTCGACCGGCTCGGTCAGCCGCCCAGCGGCTACGGCGTGCTGATCTCCACCCACGTCGACCAGACGGTCGACGTGTTCACCTCCGGCCGCAAGATGCGACTGACGTGCTCGCCGAACATCGACACCGAGGCCCTCCGGCCCGGCCAGACCGTTCGCCTGAACGAGGCGCTCACCATCGTCGAAGCGGGCGCCTTCGAACGCGTCGGAGAGATCTGCAGCCTGCGTGAGGTCCTCGACGACGGCGAACGGGCGCTGGTGGTCGGTCACGCCGACGAGGAGCGTGTGGTCTGGCTCGCGCATCCGCTGGCGCTGGCCGCGTCCGACTCGACGGTCCATCCCGACGACGAGGACATCGACTCGCCGTCGCGCAAATTGCGGCCCGGCGATTCGCTGCTGGTCGACTCCAAGGCGGGCTACGCCTTCGAGCGGATCCCGAAGGCGGAGGTCGAGGACCTTGTGCTCGAGGAGGTGCCCGACGTCGACTACGGCGACATCGGCGGGCTCGGTCGACAGATCGAACAGATCCGCGACGCCGTCGAGCTGCCGTTCCTGCACAAGGACCTGTTCCACGAGTACTCCCTGCGTCCGCCGAAGGGCGTGCTGTTGTACGGCCCTCCCGGCTGCGGCAAGACGCTGATCGCCAAGGCCGTCGCCAATTCGCTGGCCAAGAAGATCGCCGAGGCCAGGGGCCAGGATGCGAAGGATGCCAAGTCCTACTTCCTGAACATCAAGGGACCGGAGCTGCTCAACAAGTTCGTCGGCGAGACCGAGCGGCACATCCGGATGATCTTCCAGCGCGCCCGGGAGAAGGCCTCCGAGGGTACCCCGGTGATCGTCTTCTTCGACGAGATGGACTCGATCTTCCGCACCCGCGGGTCCGGTGTCTCCTCCGACGTGGAGACCACGGTCGTCCCGCAGCTGCTCAGCGAGATCGACGGCGTCGAGGGCCTGGAGAACGTCATCGTCATCGGTGCGTCGAACCGCGAGGACATGATCGACCCCGCGATCCTGCGCCCCGGCCGGCTCGATGTGAAGATCAAGATCGAGCGTCCGGATGCCGAGTCGGCGCAGGACATCTTCTCCAAGTACCTGACGGAGAGCCTGCCGGTCAACGCGGACGATCTCGCGGAGTTCGGCGGCGATCGGGCGGCCTGCATCAAGACCATGATCGAGCGGGTCGTGGACCGGATGTACGCCGAGAGCGACGACAACCGCTTCCTCGAGGTGACGTACGCGAACGGCGACAAGGAGGTGCTGTACTTCAAGGACTTCAACTCGGGAGCAATGATCCAGAACATCGTCGACAGGTCCAAGAAGTACGCCATCAAGTCGGTGCTCGAGACCGGGGCGCCCGGACTTCGGGTCCAGCACCTCTTCGACTCGATCGTCGACGAGTTCTCCGAGAACGAGGACCTGCCCAACACCACCAATCCCGATGACTGGGCCCGTATCTCGGGAAAGAAGGGCGAGCGGATCGTCTACATCCGCACGCTGGTCACCGGCAAGAACGCCAGTGCCAGCCGCGCCATCGACACCGAGTCCAACACCGGTCAGTACCTCTAACGCAGCGACGACATCGGGCCGGGCACCAGTTCGCGGGTGTCCGGCCCGATCCGTGTGGGGCGTCGGGACGGCCCGGGGTCGGCTCAGGCGAAGTAGTCGGTGAGCAGCGCCCGTGTGTCGGGCACGAACGGCCACGACGGGTCGGCGAGGTGAGAGCGGAGCTCCGCCTCGGTCCACCACCATCCGTCGACGATCTCGCTCGCCTGGTGCCGGATCGGGCCGTCGAAACGCGCCTCGAACGCGAACAGGTGGCAGCGCAACGGTTTGCCGTCCCAGCGGCCGTCCCACCTGATGCGGGCGATGGGTGTCAGTTCGACGCCGCTGACGCCGAGTTCCTCGGCGAGCTCGCGGATCGCGGTCTGGCGAGGGCTCTCGCCGGGATCGACGACTCCGCCCGCGAGGCAGTCGTGCATGCCGGCGAAGACTGCCTTGGTGGGGGAGCGGCGGTGCACGTAGACGCGGGACCCGTCCACGGAACGCAGCAGAACGCCCGAGCTGGCGTGCCACAGGCCCTCCGCATAGACCCGCGAACGCGGTGCGGTACCGATCGGGGCCCCCTCGGCGTCGTAGACCGTCACCACCTCGTCGGGTGCGGCGGGGCCACCCTCCGGAGGCGGCGGTGCCGGGCGCTGATCCATGCACTCATCGTTCCATGCGGGGATACCCTGGCGACGTGCCCCTACCGCGCAGGCTCGCCGAGATCAACAGGGTGGTCACCAATCGCGTCACCCGGCTCGTCGCCGGATGGTTACCGGGCTTCGCCATCGTGTTGCATCGCGGGCGCCGATCGGGCCGGCTGTACCGGACGCCCGTCAACGTGTTCCGGCGCGGCGACGGGTACCGGTTCGCGCTGACCTACGGTCCCGACAGCGACTGGGTGCGGAATGTGTTGGCCGCCGGGCACGTCGACATCACGACCCGCGGCCGGTTGGTCACGCTCGTGGAACCCCGAGTTGTCCGGGACCAGTCAGCGAACTGGGCGCCGCACGGGGTGCGCCTGGTGCTCCGCAGGGTCGGCGCCGACAGCTACCTGCAGTGCAGGATCGAGCGCTGATCCCTCCGCTGCGTCGGGGCCGGTTCGGCCGCGACCGTCTCCCGAGAGCAGCAGATAGCTTCGGTGCCACAGCCATTCGACGGGTCCCCGCCGGAATCGCCGCAGCCACAGGTGGGCGGCGATGATGACGACGGTGCAGACACCGAGGTAGATCCCCACGGTCGCGGGCACCCGGGCGTCGGGGGAGAGCCTGGCCGCGATACCGAGACCCCATCCGTAGCAGAGCACCGACGCGACGATGTTCTGGAGGACATAGCCGCTCAGCGCCATCCGCCCGACGTCCGCGAGCCTGCTGCCGCAGAAGCCGATACGAGGTCGGCGGCAGTAGAACTCGGCGACCAGCGCCAGCAGTCCGAGCGAGACGATCGGTGCGGTGCCGTACCGGGCGACCAACAGGCCCGCGTCGCCGCCGAACACCCCCGTCACGAAGTCGACGGGTGCCGCGACCCCGAGTCCGAGGATCATCAGCCGGCGGCGGATCCCGGCCCCCTCGGGTGCCAGTACCCCGGCGCGAAAGAGTCTGGCGCCGAGCAGGAACAGGGCGATCGACAGCGCGAAGATGAAGATGGGTTCGATCCGGAACGCCACGACGTTGTCGACCCGGAAAGCGACGAGATCCCACCACGAACCGTCGGCATAAGGGTTCGGGTCGAGCGGAGCGGGATCGGTGGGCGCGGGCTGAGCGGCCAATGCGAGGCTCCCGAGCGTGAGGAGCCCGAGGTGGACCGTCGCGGCCCAGATCATCCAACGGCGCTGTGCGCGTTCGCTGCTCGCAAGCACGAACGCGACGACCAGGCCGGTGACGGCGTATCCCATGAGCACGTCGAACTCGACAACGAGGAGGTAGTGCACGACGCCGTCCGCGAAGAGCAACGCAGCGCGCCACGGGTATCCACCCGGCCACGGCCTGCCCGCTCGAGTGGCGGAGCGCTGCTGGATGGCGAGGCCGATCCCGAACATCAGCGTCAGCAGCCCGAGGAACTTGCCCTGCGCGAGCTGTTGGAGCACCTTCTCGGTCCACCCCCACACGCCGTCGGCGGCCGCGGTTCCGTTCAGGTAGCCGACCAGACCCTCGGGATTGGTGAAGATCCAGATGTTGGTCGCGAGTGTTCCGAGGATCGCGATGCCGCGGAGCACGTCGAGGCTGAGGTAGCGGGGTAGGGGTTCGGACATGAGGCAAGGGTGCCCGGAAGCGATGAAAGGGGAGTCCGCCGAAGGGATGATTCGAGGGATGACGTCCTCGCCCTCACCCAGACGCCACCTGCGCTTATCCGGAATAATGTCATAACGCAGCTTATCGGCGTTTAAGCCGAGGGGCGTCAGGCGCACGCCGAACGATCTAGAACACGCCTAGAGAAGGGGCCGGACGGCCCGGCTGTGTTTCGATTCAAGGGTGGTTGGCGAAGACCGGCGGGGCGCAGGCGAGAACATCCGGGTTGCGGTTGCGCAGCCCGCGACCGTCCTCGGTTCCCTGTCGGGCAACGTTGCCGCACACGCGCGGGCGGTGAACCGTGCTGCCGCCGATCTCGTCGTCTTCCCGGAGATGTCGTTGAGCGGATACGCGATGGACGCGCCGACGGTCGCTCTCGACGACCCGCGCCTCGGCCCGCTGATAGCGGCATGCCGGCACACGGGCGCCATCGCCTTGGTCGGGGCTCCGGTCCACACCGGCACCGGCACCGGCGGCCGGGGCATCGGAGTGCTCGCCGTGTCCGGCGACGGAGCCACCGTGGCCTACATCAAGATGTCCCTCGGCGCGGAGGAGGCGAGACATTTCGAGTCCGGTCACGCACCGGCGAGTATCGAGGTGAGAGGCAGGCGGGTCGGCATCGGGGTGTGCCGGGACACGCGAATCGCGCATCACCTCGACAGCACCGCGGCCCTCGGCATCGATGTGTACGTGGCGGGCCTTGTCCACGCGCCTGCCGAGCTGGCCGAACTCGACGCCCGAGCGCGGAGGATCGCGGCGGCACACGACGTGCCGGTCGCATTCGCGGGGTTCGCCGGTCCGACCGGTGGTGGTTTCGGGCAGACCAGCGGCGGCTCGGGGGTGTGGGATCGAACTGGGACCGTGCTGCGGCAGCTCGGAGCCGAACCGGACGCGGTCGCCTCGGTGGACCTGTGACCCCGATCGTCGGGTCGCGCTCCGCCGAGCACGGACTGCGGCCGTGGGGGACCTCCTACGACGGCACGGCACCGCCTAGGGGGAACGGTCGAAAGATCGAGCGCACCGACGATCTAGGCTCGTGGGCATGCAGCGCATCATCGGTATCGAGGTCGAGTACGGGATTTCCTCCCCGACGGAACCGACCGCGAACCCCATCCTGACCTCGACTCAGGCTGTACTGGCCTACGCGGCCGCCGCAGGTGTACCGCGCGCCAAGCGCACCCGGTGGGACTACGAGGTGGAATCGCCGCTGCGCGATGCCCGCGGGTTCGACCTCGGCCGCTTCAGCGGACCGGCGCCTGTGATCGACGCGGACGAGGTCGGGGCGGCGAACATGATCCTCACCAACGGTGCCCGGCTGTACGTCGACCATGCCCACCCCGAGTACTCCGCACCCGAATGCACCGATCCGCTGGACGCCGTCATCTGGGACAAGGCAGGCGAGCGGGTCATGGAGGCGGCGGCACGGCACGCATCGAGTGTGCCCGGCGCGCCGCGCCTCCAGTTGTACAAGAACAACGTCGACGGCAAGGGGGCCTCGTACGGCACCCACGAGAACTACCTCTGCTCGCGGGAGACCCCGTTCTCGGCGATCATCGCCGGGCTCACGCCGTTCTTCGCCTCACGGCAGGTCATCTGTGGGTCCGGGCGGGTCGGCATCGGGCAGTCCGGCGACGAGTCCGGCTTCCAACTCTCGCAGCGAGCCGACTACATCGAGGTGGAGGTCGGCCTGGAGACCACGCTCAAGCGCGGCATCATCAACACCCGCGACGAGCCGCACGCGGACGCCGACAAGTACCGGCGCCTGCACGTGATCATCGGCGACGCGAATCTCGCCGAATGGTCGACGTACCTCAAGATCGGCACCACCGCGCTGGTCCTGGACCTGATCGAGGCGGGGGTGGACCTGTCCGACCTGCAGCTCGCCCGCCCGGTGACCGCCGTGCACCTGATCAGTCACGACCCGACGCTGCGGCAGACCGTGGCGCTCGCGGACGGTCGGGAGCTGACCGGACTTGCGCTGCAGAGGATCTACCACGAGCGGGTCGCGGCATTCGTCGAACGCCGCGGCGACGAGGACCCGCGGGTGGCTGACCTGCTCGACAAGTGGGCCACGGTCCTCGACATGCTCGAGCGCGACCCCATGGAGTGCGCCCACCTGTTGGACTGGGTGGCGAAACTCCGCCTGTTCGAGGGCTTCCGGCAGCGCGAGGGCCTTTCCTGGTCGGCCCCCAAGCTGCACATGCTGGACCTGCAGTACTCGGACGTACGCCTGGACAAGGGCCTCTACAACCGCCTCGTCGCCCGCGGATCGATGGAACGGCTCGTCAACGAGCAGCAGGTGCTGGACGCGATCCGCAACCCGCCCACGGACACCAGGGCCTACTTCCGCGGCGAATGCCTGCGCAGGTTCGGGGCCGACATCGCCGCGGCCAGTTGGGACTCGGTGATCTTCGACCTCGGCGGCGACTCCCTCGTCCGCATTCCCACCCTCGAACCGCTCCGGGGCAGCAAGGCGCATGTCGGCCGGCTCCTCGATTCGGTCGATTCTGCCGCTGACCTGGTCGATCAGCTCACCAGCTGAGACGAGGCCAAGCGACACGCTCGTCCACCGCCGCAGGGTGCCCCGCACTCGGTAGGGTAGGGGTCCGTGCACGAGCGCACACTGGTTGTGCGGGTAGATGTGCAAGAGATTGAAGGAGGTCGGCGGCTATGGCGCAGGAGCAGACCAAGCGCAGTGGCGGTGGCGACGACGACGATGCCCAGATCGGCGACGGTGCCGCGGGCCAGGAACGTCGGGAGAAGCTCGCCGAGGACACCGACGACCTCCTCGACGAGATCGACGACGTGCTCGAGGAGAACGCCGAGGACTTCGTGCGCGCGTACGTGCAAAAGGGCGGCCAGTGACGTCGGATCACCTGCGGTCCACGGTCGGGGGCGATCGGCTGCACTTCGGTTCGCAGCTGTCCTCGTTCTCCGATCACCTCCGCAAGCATGCGCCGGAACTGTTGCCCGAGAACAGGATCGACCTCGGGCGTCAGCGCGCCGGAAGGGGTGACGCGATGGACGCGGCGGACATCGCTCCGCACGGGACCACGATCGTCGCGTTGACCTTTGCAGGCGGCGTGCTGATCGCGGGCGATCGCAGGGCGACGATGGGGAACCTGATCGCGAGCCGGGACGTGGAGAAGGTCTACGTCACCGACGACTACTCGGCGGCCGGGATCGCGGGCACGGCGGGCGTGGCGATCGAACTGGTGCGGCTGTTCGCCGTCGAACTCGAACACTACGAGAAGATCGAGGGCGTCCCGCTGACGTTCGACGGCAAGGCCAACCGGCTCTCGTCGATGGTCCGGGGCAACCTCCCCGCCGCCATGCAGGGCCTCGCCGTGGTGCCGCTGCTCGTCGGCTTCGACCTGGACGCGGCCACTCCGGACAAGGCGGGCCGGATCGTGTCCTACGACGTGGTCGGCGGGCGCTACGAGGAACGGGCCGGATACCACGCGGTCGGTTCCGGCTCGCTGTTCGCGAAGTCCGCTCTGAAGAAGACCTACGACCCGAAGGGCGACGAGGACAGCGCGCTCCGGGCCGCGATCGAATCCCTCTACGACGCGGCGGACGACGACTCCGCCACCGGCGGTCCCGATGTGAGTCGCGGTATCTATCCGACCGCGGTGGTGATCACGGCGGCAGGCGCCGTGACCGTTCCCCAGGAACGGACGTCCGAACTCGCCAGGGCGGTCATCGCCGAGCGCACCAAGGAAGCAGGTGACAACGCATGACGATGCCGTATTACGCCTCCGCCGAGCAGATCATGCGGGATCGCTCGGAGCTGGCGCGCAAGGGTATCGCCAGGGGACGCAGCGTCATCGTGCTCACCTACGCGCACGGGGTGCTGTTCGTCGCGGAGAACCCGTCGACCGCGCTGCACAAGGTGAGTGAGCTGTACGACCGGCTCGGGTTCGCCGCCGTCGGCAAGTACAACGAGTTCGAGAACCTGCGGCGCGCGGGCATCGTGCACGCCGACATGCGCGGCTACTCGTACGACCGCCGCGACGTGACCGGCCGTTCACTGGCCAATGCCTACGCGCAGACCCTGGGCACGATCTTCACCGAACAGCCCAAGCCGTACGAGGTGGAGATCTGCGTGGCGGAGGTCGGCCGCGTCGACCAGTCCAAGCACGCGCAGCTCTACCGCATCACCTACGACGGGTCGATCGTCGACGAGCAGCAGTTCGTGGTGATGGGCGGTGCGACCGAACCGATCAGTACCGCGCTCAAGGCGTCGTACACGCCCGACCTCGAGCTCGGTCCCGCGATCGAGATCGCCGTCAACGCGCTTCGGGTCGGAACGGCGTTGCCCGGGAACGGCGAGGCCGAACCGCGGGCCATCGGCGTCGAGGCGCTGGAGGTCGCGGTCCTCGACCAGACCCGCCCGCGCCGGGCGTTCAAGCGCATCACCGGGGCGGCGCTGGCCGAGTTCCTGCCGGCCAACATGGTCTCCGAAGCGACACCGGCGGAAGCGCCCGAGACCGCTCCCGGCGGCACCGAGGACGCCGGTTCCACCGAGGACGGGACCGACAAGGCCTGACCGGCTGCGCCGGTCGGTTCACCGGTAGAGCCGCAGCGCCAGCGGCCTACCGGTGAACCGGAATCGGCGGCCCTGGCCGACGACCTCTCCGTCGGCGGCGAGCGAGACGGGCTCCCCGTGTACCCGAACCTCCAGATCGGCGACCAGGTCACGCCCGTACTCGGGGGAGCCGCCGAGGGTGCCGGTCGCGGCGGCCCAGAGCAATCGGGCCCGGGACCAGCGCCGGTCCGCGCGCAGCCGGCGCACATCGAGAACGCCGCGATGCAGTTCCGGCCGTGACATCGGGACCTGGTCGGACGGCGAGTAGCGGCCGTTGCCGACGAAGAGCATCCACACCGAGCTGCCGCGGCCGTCGGTGGACAGCGCGAGCGGCCGGGCCCGGGCGAGGACCCGCACCATCGCGGCAGCGGCGGCGGGCCACTTGCCCACCCGGTGCTCCCACCGCTCACGCAGCCGGACCGCGTCCGGATATCCGCCGAGGCTCGCGGTGTTGACGAAGGTCGTGGGCGGCCCGCCGTCCACGCTCACGTCCGCGACGTCCACCAGGATCGCTCGGCCGTCCGCCAATGCGTCGCGGGTGGCGGCGACGTCGTCCACACCGGTGTCGCGGGCGAAGTGGTTGAGCGTGCCGCCGGGGAACACCGCCAGCGCGAGATCGTGGCGGATCGCGGCCGCGGCCGCGGTCACCACCGTGCCGTCGCCGCCGCAGACCCCGAGGGCGATCGGCCGCACACGTGCGATCTCCTCGTCGAGTTGCCGTCCGACGTCACCCTCGGGATCGGCCGGGACGATCGTCGCCTCCGGCAGGAGCCCGGCCAATTCGGCCGTCGGGTCGTCGTCCGTGGTGCCGGACCCGGGGTTGACGAGGACGAGCAACCCGGCCCCGTCGGGGACCTCCGGCGCCACCGCAGGCGGGCCGAGCGTGGCAGGCTCCTCGGTCCGCACGGCCCACCAGCGACGGGTCAGCAGGGCGATGCCACCCCCGACGGCGGCGCCGACGACCACGTCAGACGGCCAGTGCACGCCGATGTGGACCCGGGAGTACGCGACTGCGGCGGCCACCGGTGCGAGTACCGCGGCGGTGGCGGGCGATTCCAGCGACACCCCCGTGACGTAGGCGGCGGCGGAGGCCGCGTGGCCCGACGGGAACGACGACGACGACGGGATCCGCCGCGCCTGCCGGTGCCGCGCCACCCACCCGAGGGGTGGCCGTCGCCGGGGGAGCGCCGGCTTGAGCACTCCGTTCGTCAGCGCGCTCGCGCCGCTGAGGGAGAGCAGTCCACGCACGGCCGCCCGCCTAGGCCGACCTCCGATCACGATCAATCCGGCGCTGATCCCGAACCACAGCACGCCGTGATCGGCCGCCCGGCTGAGCGCCCTGAGGCCGCGGTCGGACGCGAGCGGCGCCAACGGCGAGACCCGCTCCGACGTGGTCATCCACTCAGGGTAGACGGCGCGAAACGTCGCGCGGATATGTATCGGTTGAGCCGGTCCGGGGGAGGCTCGGCGCTGTACTGTCAAAGTGTGCAGCGACGAATCATGGGTATTGAGACCGAGTTCGGTGTGACGTGCACCTTTCACGGCCACAGGAGGCTGAGCCCCGACGAGGTGGCGCGCTACCTGTTCCGTCGCGTGGTGTCGTGGGGCCGCAGCTCCAACGTCTTCCTCCGCAACGGTGCTCGCCTCTACCTCGATGTGGGTTCGCACCCCGAGTACGCCACCGCCGAGTGCGACAGCCTCGCCCAGCTGGTCACCCATGACCGGGCGGGCGAGCGGGTGCTCGAGGATCTGCTCATCGACGCGGAGGAACGGCTCGCCGAGGAGGGCATCGGCGGGGACATCTACCTGTTCAAGAACAACACCGACTCGGCGGGCAACTCCTACGGCTGCCACGAGAACTTCCTGGTCGTGCGCGCCGGCGAGTTCTCCCGGATCTCCGACGTGCTGCTGCCGTTCCTGGTCACCCGCCAGCTGATCTGCGGCGCGGGCAAGGTGCTGCAGACACCGAAGGCGGCGACCTTCTGCCTCTCGCAGCGGGCTGAGCACATCTGGGAGGGCGTCTCGTCGGCGACGACCCGCTCCCGGCCGATCATCAACACCCGCGACGAGCCGCACGCGGACGCGGAGAAGTACCGGCGCCTGCACGTCATCGTCGGCGACTCCAACATGTCGGAGACCACCACCATGCTCAAGGTGGGCACGGCGGCGCTGGTGCTGGAGATGATCGAGGCGGGGGTCTCGTTCCGTGACTTCGCGCTCGACAACCCGATCCGGGCGATCCGCGAGGTCAGTCACGACATGACCGGTAAGCGGCCGGTCCGGCTGGCGGGCGGACGCCAGGCCAGCGCCCTCGACATCCAGCGCGAGTACTACGCCCGCGCGGTCGAGCACCTCGCGACCCGCGAACACGACCCGCAGGTCGACCAGGTCGTCGAACTGTGGGGGCGCACGCTCGACGCGGTGGAGTCCCAGGACTTCGCGAAGGTCGACACCGAGATCGACTGGGTGATCAAGCGCAAGCTGTTCCAGCGGTACCAGGACAAGCACAACCTCGAACTGTCGGACCCGAAGATCGCGCAGCTCGACCTGGCGTATCACGACATCAAGCGCGGTCGTGGCGTCTTCGACCTGCTGCAACGCAAGGGGCTGGCCAAGCGGGTGACCGAGGACGATCAGATCGACGAGGCGGTCAACACCCCGCCGCAGACGACCAGGGCGAAGCTGCGTGGCGAGTTCATCTCGGCCGCGCAGGACGCAGGCCGCGATTTCACCGTGGACTGGGTGCACCTCAAGCTCAACGACCAGGCGCAGCGCACGGTGCTGTGCAAGGACCCGTTCCGTTCGGTCGACGAGCGCGTCGAACGCCTCATCGCATCGATGTGATCGTGCGGCCACTAGGCTGCTGAGCCGTGGCGATCACCAAAGTCGAGCGGCTGATGAACCTGGTCATCTGTCTGCTCTCCACCCGGCAGTTCCTCACCGCCGAGAAGATCCGGCACAGCGTGGCGGGCTACGACGAATCGGCCAGCTACGAGGCGTTCAGCCGGATGTTCGAACGGGACAAGAACGAGCTCCGCGACCTCGGCGTGCCGCTCGAGACCGGCCAGGCCTCCCGATACGGAACGGTGGAGGGCTACCGGATCAACCGGGACGCCTACGAGCTGCCGGACATCGACCTGAGCAGCGAGGAGGCCGCCGCCGTCGCGATCGCGGTGCAACTGTGGGAGTCGCCGGAGCTCAGCTCGGCCGCCCAGGGAGCGCTCCTGAAGCTGCGTGCGGCAGGCGTGGTGGTCGACCAGGACTCCGCGTCGGCGATCATCACCGCGCTGCCTGCGCGGTCGAGGGGATCGGAGCCGGCACTGGAGAAGCTGCTGGCCGCGGTCGACGCCGGCCAGAGCGTCCGCTTCGAACACCGGTCGGCGCGCAACGAGCCGCTGCGCACCCGCAGCGTGCAGCCCTGGGGCGTGGTGACCCACGGCGGCCGGTGGTACCTCGTCGGGCACGACACCGACCGGGACGCGACCCGAACGTTCCGGCTGTCCCGGATCGGTGACGATGTCACCGCGTTCGGTCCGGTCAATTCGGTACACAAGCCCGACGGTGTGGACCTGCGGGAGATCGTGGACCGGATCGTCGGGTCGGGTGGGGTCACCGGCACCGCCACCGTGTGGGTCGCGGACGGACGCGCTCAGGAACTCCGGCGGCTCGGCCGCGCGGCGTCGGACCGGACCGTCCGGGGCCGCGCGGGCACGATGCTCGAGGTGCCGGTGCGATCCTGGGACTGGGTGGCCAGGCTGATCGCCGGCTACGGGGAGGACGCGCTGGTGTTGGCGCCCACGGAACTGAGGGAGGACGTCCTGGAGAAGCTGCGCGCGGCGCTGTCGACGCCTGCGGGCCACGGAGGGGACGGCCGATGAGTCAGAAGCTGTCGTCCCGGCTGGCCCGGTTGCTGAACATGGTCCCGTACTTCATCGCCAACCCGGGGATGAGCGCCGAGGAAGCGGCGGCGGAGCTCGGTGTGAGCACCGGCCAGTTGATGGACGACCTGAACCAACTGTGGATGTGTGGGTTGCCCGGCTACGGCCCCGGCGACCTCATCGACCTCTCGTTCTCCGAGGAGAGCATCGAGGTGACGTTCTCGGCGGGCATCGACCGGCCGTTGCGGCTCACCTCGACGGAGGCGACGGCACTCCTGGTCGCGCTGCGTTCACTGGTGGAGATGCCCGGCACCGCGGATCCGTCCGCCGTGCAGGGCGCGATCGCCAAGATCGAATCGGCGGCGGGCATCGCCGCGGGCGGGGCCGTCACCGGGGTGGCGGACCGGCGCGAGCACGCGGAGGATCCGGTGGCGGCCACCGTGCGCTCCGCGGTACGCCGGGGCAGGGCGATGGAGCTGACGTACTTCTCCGCGTCGCGTGACGCGGTCTCACAGCGCGTGGTGGACCCGGTGCGCATCGTGCTCGTCGACAACCACAGCTACCTGCAGGCGTGGTGCAGGCAGGCGGGGGGAGTCCGGCTGTTCCGGTTCGACCGGATCGACGCGGCGGTCGAGCTCGACGAGCCGGCGGCCGCACCCGAGGCAGCGCTCGAGGACGGACACTCCATGGACCTGTTCCACGACGACCCGACGCTGCCGCAGGCGCGGCTGCTGATCGCACCGGAACACGCCTGGGTGATGGACTACTACCCGATGACCGACGTCACCGTCGCCGCTGACGGCTCGATCGAGGCATCGATGCGGTACGGCTCGCCGGACTGGATGACCCGGCTGATGGTGGGGTTCGGTCCGGGTGTCCGCGTGCTCGGGCCCGACGATCTGGCGGCGTCCGTGCGAAACCGTGCACAGGCCGCCCTCGCCGCCTATGGTGAGGCCTCGACCGCTGACTGACCCGCACTCTCCGCGGGGGCCTGACCGTGCTGGTCCGGTAGCATCGAATCATCTGATACCTGGAGGTAAAAATGGGAGCCATGAGCCCCTGGCACTGGGCCATTGTGGCGCTTGTCGTCGTCATCCTGTTCGGCTCGAAGAAGCTGCCCGACGCCGCGCGCGGTCTGGGTCGGTCGCTGCGGATCTTCAAGAGCGAGGTCAAGGAGATGCAGAACGACGGCACCGCCGCCGCCTCGACGCCCGTTGCCTCGCCTGCCGAGCTGCCCGCCTCGGCGCCGGTCGCCGATCCGACGCAGTCCGCGGCCACCCACACCGAGCCCCGGACGTCCTAGTCCCGATTCCGACGGTCCCGGGGCTGCGCATCGCGCCCCGGGCCCACTGCTGACCAGAACCAGGGCCCACTGTGCGCATCCCATTCGACCCGCGGCGGAGCAAACGCAGGGTCAATCCCGACGGCAGCATGTCGCTGATCGATCACCTGTACGAGCTTCGGACCAGGTTGCTGCTCGCGCTCCTCGGCGTGCTGATCACCACCGCTTTCGGATTCTTCTGGTACTCGCACGAGATCCTCGGCATCGAGAGCCTCGGCGAGCTGATGCGCGGTCCGTACTGCTCGTTGCCGCCGGAGAGCCGGGCCGACCTCACCAGTGACGGCGGCTGCCGACTGTTGGCCACCGGTCCGTTCGACCAGTTCATGCTCCGATTCAAGGTGGCCTTCACCGCGGGCGTCGTGCTCGCCTGCCCGATCTGGCTGTACCAGCTGTGGGCGTTCATCACGCCGGGCCTCTACGCAAAGGAGCGCCGCTACGCGATCGGGTTCGTCGCCGGTGGCGCCGCGCTGTTCGTCGCGGGCGCGGTGCTGGCGTACGTGGTGGTGTCGAAGGCGCTGCACTTCCTCCTGACCATCGGCGGCGACGTCCAGGTCACGGCGCTCAGCGGTTCGGAGTACTTCGGGTTCGTGATCAACCTGATCATCATCTTCGGCGTCAGCTTCGAGATCCCGTTGCTGATCGTGGCGCTCAACGCGGTCGGCGTGCTCAGCTACGAACGGCTCAAGGCCTGGCGCCGCGGCATCATCATGGGTCTGTTCGTGTTCGCCGCGATCGCCACACCCGGCCAGGACCCGTTCTCGATGATCGCACTGGCATTGGCCCTGACCATCCTCGTCGAGTTCTCCATTCAGATCGCACGGCTCAACGACAAGCGCAGGGCACGCAAGCAGGAGGAGGGCTTCGGCGCGCTCGACGACGACGAGGCCTCGACCATCTCCGCGGCGGCACCCCTGGACGACGCGTCGAGCGTCCCCGGTGCGACACCGGTCGGCGATCTGTCCGACACGCTCTGACACAGCCGCCACGACGAGCGGGCCGCTCCCCGATCACCCTCCGGTGATCGACCGCGAGGCGGCCCGCTCGTCGTCGGCCGGCCCGGCCGGGTCGTTGGCTAACCTGGCTGTGTGGAACTCGAGACCTTCGCGGCGCAGCTGAGCTTTCCGCTCGACCCCTTCCAGAGCGAGGCCTGCCGAGCCTTGGAAACGGGGCACGGGGTCCTCGTCTGCGCGCCGACGGGTGCGGGCAAGACGGTGATCGGCGAGTTCGCCGTGCACCTGGCCCTGACATCGGGGCGAAAGTGCTTCTACACCACGCCGATCAAGGCCCTGAGCAACCAGAAGTACGCCGACCTGGTCGACCGGTACGGCAAGTCCTCGGTCGGCCTGCTCACCGGTGACCTGAGCATCAACCCGGAGGCGCCCGTCGTCGTGATGACGACCGAGGTGCTGCGCAACATGCTGTACGCGGATTCCCCGGTGTTGCGCGGGCTCTCCCACGTGGTGATGGACGAGGTGCACTACCTGGCGGACCGGTTCCGCGGCGCGGTGTGGGAGGAGGTCATCCTGCACCTGCCAGAGGAGGTCCGGCTCGTGAGCCTCTCCGCGACCGTCAGCAACGCCGAGGAGTTCGGCGCCTGGATGGAGACCGTGCGCGGGGACACCGAGATCATCGTCGACGAGGTCCGGCCCGTGCCGCTCTGGCAGCACATCATGGTGGGCCGCAGGCTCTTCGACCTGTTCGACCACGACGCGCAGGCGGCGGACAGCGCCGCCAAGCTGATCGTCGACCGCGAGCTGGTCCGCTATCTCAAGCAACGGCAGGCACTCGACCGGGCCGACTCGTGGCAGCCGCGCGGCCGGGGTCGCGGTGACCGGGGCGGCTCGGCGAGCAACTTCCGGCCGCTGGCCCGTCCCGAGGTGATCGCGCGCCTCGACGAGGAGGGCCTGCTGCCCGCGATCACCTTCATCTTCAGCCGGGCGGGCTGCGATGCGGCGGTCGCCCAGTGCCTGCGGTCGCGGCTGCGGCTGACCACCGAGGAGCAGATCGCCGAGATCACCGCGATCATCGACAAGCACACGGGGGAACTACCGCGCGCCGACCTCGAGGTGCTCGGCTACTGGGAATGGCGGGAGGCCCTCGAACGTGGCATCGCCGCCCACCACGCCGGGATGCTGCCCGCGTTCCGGCACACCGTCGAGGAACTGTTCGTCAACGGGTTGGTCCGGGCCGTGTTCGCGACGGAGACACTGGCGCTGGGCATAAACATGCCCGCCAGGACCGTCGTGCTCGAGCGCCTGGTGAAGTATAACGGCGAGACGCACGCCGAGCTCACCCCCGGCGAGTACACCCAGCTCACCGGGCGCGCGGGCAGGCGAGGCATCGACGTCGAGGGCCACGCCGTCGTGCTCTGGCAGCCGGGCATCGAGACCACCGAGGTAGCCGGTCTGGCCTCGACGCGGACCTTCCCGCTCCGGAGTTCGTTCCGGCCTGCGTACAACATGTCGATCAACCTGATCGATCGAATGGGCGCGGCGGAGTCGCGCTCGCTGCTGGAGCGCTCCTTCGCACAGTTCCAGGCGGATCGATCGGTGGTCGGGATCGTCCGCACGATCGAGCGCAACCGGGTCGTTCTCGCGGAGCTGAGCGAGCAGCTCGGCGGCGTGGATGGCGAGTTCTTCGAGTACGCCCAACTGCGCGAACGAGTTCGCGCCCGCGAGCGGAAGCTGGAGAAGCAGGGCCGAACGGACCGCCGACAGGACGCGGTGAACTCCCTCACCGCGCTCCGCCGCGGCGACGTCATCGCGATCCCGGTCGGCCGGCGATCCGGACTGGCCGTGGTGCTCGAGACGGATTCGGACCCGAACGACCCTCGCCCCCTGGTGCTCACCGAGGACAAGTGGGCGGGCCGGATCTCGGCTGCCGATTTCCCCGCACCCGCCAAGTCGCTGGGCAGCATGCGGTTGCCGCGCCACGTCGACCACCGCACCGCACGCAGCCGACGAGATCTCGCCTCGGCGTTGCGCAGTACCGGAATCGTGCCACCCGGCCGGTACAGCAAGCGGAAGTCGCCCGCGGCCAGTGACCGCGAGTTGGCGACTCTGCGGCGGGCACTGCGCTCGCATCCGTGCCACACCGCGCCGGATCGCGAGCAGCTCAGTCGGATCGGGGAGCGGTACAACACGCTGGCCCGAGAGACGGAGACATTGCGTCAGAAGGTCGCCGCGACAACGAATTCGTTGGCTCGGACGTTCGATCGCATCGTCGCGCTGCTCGCCGAACGCGAGTACATCGAGCCGGAGGGGCACGGGATCACCGAGAGCGGGCAGCGCCTGAGCCGGATCTACTCGGAGAGCGACCTGCTCGTCGCGGAATGCCTGCGCGGGGGGCTGTGGAAGGGGCTCGGACCGGCAGAGCTGGCCGGCGTCGTGTCGACGATGGTGTACGAGTCACGCCAGGACGGCGACATCGGCGACCGAGGCCCCACCGGACCCTCACGCCATGCGCTCGCCCGAACCCTGCAGGTGTGGAGCGAGATCCGCGAGGACGAGGTCCGGCACAAGCTGCCACTCACCAGGGAGCCGGATTTCGGCTTCGTCTCGGCGATCTACAAGTGGGCCCGGGGGGAACCGCTCGTGGACGCCCTGCTCGCCGCCGGCGATCGTGGGCAGGCCCTCTCGGCGGGCGATTTCGTCCGGTGGTGCAGGCAGGTGATCGATCTCCTCGATCAGGTGCAGTCCACCGCGCCGGACCGGGAGGTGCGGGCCGCGGCAACCAAGGCCGTGCACGCCATCCGGCGGGGTGTGGTCGCCATCGACGCGGCCTGACCCCCGCGCCGAATGTGATCGGATTCGACGGCCTTTCGGACGCCCACGCGGTTGACCACGGGGTGGAGCGCCGCGGGGGACTACGGTGTACCTCAACACAACCTTCAGGGGAGGCAACGATGAGTGGCCCGGTCGGACCCAACCATCCAGACGAACGCCGGGGGACCTCAGACGAGGACCAGCCCGGCACCGGTGAGCAGTCGCCCACCGAATCCGCGGTCCCCGGAACGAACCCGCCGCAGGCCGAACCGCCGCAGCCGGCGGGCGAACAAGCACCCCAGCAGGGCGGCGAGGAGACGCAGCGGTTCCCGTCGCCACCACAGTTCCCGTCGCAGCAGACCGGCGCGGAGCCGACGCAGGCGTATCCATCGGCGCAGCAGCAGTATCCGGGCGTCGGCCAGCCTCAGTACCCCGGGCAGCAGTACCCGGGCCAGCAGTACCCCGCGCAGCCGCAGGCCGATCAGCAGCAGCAGTGGAGCCAGCAGGCGTGGGGCGCACAGCAGCCCGCGCAGCCGCAGTACCCCGGGTACACCGCGCCGCAGCAGCCGTATCCCGGTCAACAGCCGTACCCGGGCCAGCAGTACCCCGGGCAGCCGCAGGCCGATCAGCAGCAGTGGAGCCAGCAGGCATGGGGCGCACAGCAGCCCGCGCAGCCGCAGACGGGCGCCCAGCCTCAGTTCCAGGCGTACAACGCACCGCATCAGCAGTACCCCGGCCAGCCGGGGCAGTATCAGCAGGGCGGGTATCCGCAACCCGGTCAGCCCGGACAGCCGCAGTGGGGTGCACCGGTCCCGGCGCAGCCCGGTGCCGGGACGTCCAAGGTCGCACTGTGGATCGCACTGGGCGTGGGCGCCGTCCTGGTGCTCGGCGTCATCGCCACGATCGCCGGGATCGCGCTCACCAGCGCGGACAAGCTCGACCGGGCCGCCGTCGAGAGGGGCGTCGAGCAGGTGGTCACCGGCTCGTACGGGATCACCGACGTCGACGACGTGGTGTGCCCCGCCGACCAGAAGGTGGAGAAGGGCAAGAGCTTCACCTGCGAGCTGACCGTCGACGGCGAACCTCAGCGGGTGACCATCACGTTCACCGACGACGAGGGCACCTACGAGGTCAGCCGGCCGACAAGCAGGTAGGTCCCTCCGATCGTCCACCCGGCTGCCCGTTGACCGTCGGGTGGACGATCGGGATCATCCCTTCCGCCACGGGGCATCTTCCAGCCATTCGATTGGCGGCCCCAACGATGTAGGGTTTCCGCCGTGGAGGAGAGACCCGCACGCCTGACGTCGAAGCCGAGCTGGCTGCTCACCCAGTTGGCAGTGCACGCGCACCGGTTGGTGTCCGACAGCTTCGGCGAGGTGGGTGCGCGCGGGTACCACTACCGCATTCTGGCCGCGCTGGACGAGTTCGGGGTGGCCAGCCAGGCCGAGCTCGGTCGCCGGTGCAGCATGGACCGCAGCGACGTGGTCGCCGCGATCAACGAACTTGCCGACCAGGGTTTCGTCGAGCGGACGCCGGACCCGGACGATCGACGACGCAACATCGTGAACCTCACCGAGGCCGGCGATCGGCAGCTGCGGCGGATGGACCGCGCGCTCGACAAGGTGCAGGACGACCTGCTCGGACCGCTTTCGGTCGAGGACAGAGCGAACCTGACCCTCCTGCTCACCCGGCTGCTCACGCACCATCAGCAGGGGTGACGGTCCGGACCGCGACCTACCCGCCGTACCCGTTCCGCGGTGCCGCCATGGCCTTGGTCAGGCGGCCGATCGATGCGCCGATCGCGAGCTCGTCCGCGAGCGCAGCCAGCCGCTCCGGGTCGACCGGTGCGACGGGCAACGGGTCCGGACGCGACATCTCGACCTCCGCGTCGGTGGCCACGCGGACCACCGGCAGCGCGGCGTCGAGATAGTCGGAGGCCGCCGTGAGCTTGGCCCTGATCCCCTTCGCCAGACCGGACGCGGGATCGTCGACGGCCGCACGGAGCGCCCCCACGGACCCGTACTCGAGCAGCAGGGACGACGCGGTCTTCTCGCCGACCCCCTTGACGCCGGGCAACCCGTCGGAGGGATCGCCGCGCAACAGGGCCAACTCCGCGTACCCGACGCCCGGCCGATCCGCAGGCACGCCGTACTTCTCGGCCACCTCGACGGGACCGAAGAGTTCGGCTTTCGACAGCCCGCGCCCGACGTACAGCACCCGGACCGGCACCGGCTCGTCAGCCACGACCTGCAGCAGGTCCCGGTCGCCGCTCACCACGACGACGGTGTCGGTGCGTTCGCGGGCGGCGAGCGTGCCCAGCACGTCGTCCGCCTCGAAGCCCTCGGCGCCGGCCGTGGCGATGCCGGCCGCGGCGAGCACGTCGAGAATCATGTCGACCTGCGGTGTCAGCGTGTCCGGCACCTCCTCGACATCGGGCCCGACCTCGGTCAGGGCAGCGACACGATGGGTCTTGTAGGAGGGCACGGCATCCACCCGGAACTGCGGGCGCCAGTCCAGATCCAGGCACACCGCGAGCCGTTCGGGCTGATGTCGCGTGATCAGCGAGGCGACCATGTCGGTGAACCCGCGGACCGCATTGACCGGCCTTCCGTCGCGGGACGTGAACGATTCGGGCAGCGCGTAATACGCGCGGAACCACAGGCTCGCGCCGTCGAGGAGAAGCAGAGGGCCAGTCATGGCCCTCATCCTGCCAAACCGAACTAACCTGAGGGGCATGAGTTCCCACGGCGGTCCCGCGAGCACCTCACGATTCCCGACCTCGATCTACGCGGACCGCCTGCGCCGGGCCGCCGAGCTCACCGCGGCGGCGGGCTTGGACGCACTGCTCATCACCCCGGGCCCGGACCTCCGGTACCTACTCGGTTCGCGCGCGGATTCCTTCGAACGACTCACCTGCCTCGTCGTCCCCGCCGACGGATCCGGTGCCTCCGTGGTGGTTCCACGGTTGGAGCTGGCCGCGCTCGGCGATTCCGCGACGGCGGAGCTGGGCCTGACCGTGCGCGACTGGGTGGACGGCGTCGACCCGTACGCCTTGGTCGCATCGGGGTTGCCCTCGCCCGCACGGACGGCGGTCGCCGACGCGATGCCCGCGCTGCACGTCATTCCGCTGACCGCGGCCTTCGGTGCACCGCCGGTCCTGGCGACGGAGGTGCTCCGCGATCTTCGGATGATCAAGGACCCGGCCGAGATCGACGCGCTGCGGCGCGCCGGCGCGGCGATCGACCGGGTTCATGCCCGAATGGCGGAGTGGCTCAGACCCGGACGCACCGAAGCGGAGGTCGCCGCGGACATCGGTGCCGCGATCGTCGCCGAGGGGCACACCGCCGCCGAGTTCATCATCGTCGGCTCCGGGCCCCACGGGGCGGATCCCCATCACGAGGTCTCGGATCGGACGATCGAAGCGGGCGACGTGGTGGTCATCGACATCGGCGGGCCGGTCGAGCCGGGCTACAACTCCGACTCGACCCGCACCTACTGCCTCGGCGAGCCCTCGGCGGAGGTGGACGCCCGGTTCGCGGTGCTCGAGCGGGCACAGAAGGCCGCCGTGGCCGCCGTTCGTCCCGGCGTCACCGCCGAATCCGTGGACGCGGCAGCCCGCGACGTGCTGGCCGCGGAGGGCCTCGCGGACGTGTTCGTACACCGCACGGGCCACGGGATCGGCCTGTCGGTTCACGAGGAGCCGTACATCGTCGCCGGCAACCGCATCGAACTCACCGAGGGCATGGCCTTCAGCATCGAGCCGGGCATCTATTTCCGCGGCGAGTGGGGCGCCCGGATCGAGGACATCGTGGTGGTCACGGCCGACGGCTGCGAGCCGATGAACACCCGTCCGCACGGGTTGACGGTGCTCACGAACTGAGGACCGCGGTTTCCTCAGGGCTCGAGCACGTAGCGACCGCGTGTCCCGCCCTTGGCCATGCCCCGGTGGGCGTCCGCCGCCTGGGCCAACGGCAGAACAGCATGCACTCGGGTCGGCAACAGGCCGGACGCGGCGCGGGCCAGCAGCTGCCCCAGTCGAGGACCGTCCGACTGCGCCATCAGTACTTTCACCGTGATCCCGCGCTCGGCCGCGGGCACGATATTGGGCCGGACGCCGACGAAGGCTCCGCCGTCGCGGACCGGGGTCAGGCCCCACGCCTGCTGGGACGTGGTGTCGACGACCGCGTCCCAGCCCGGCTCGGCCTCGGCCTCCGTGACGAAGTCGGCGCCGAGGCCGCGGACGAACTGCTCGTCCTCGGCTCGGGCCAGACCGGTCACCCGCCAGCCTCGATCGGGTGCGAGCGCGGCCACGTTGGCCCCGATCGCACCGGCCGCACCGGTCACCAGCAACCGGTTGCCGTCGGCGGGCGCGTCGCCGAGCAGATCGACGATCTGCGCCGCACTCAAACCGCTGAGTGGCACCGTCGATGCCGCGACCAGGTCGAGTCCGTCGGGCACCACGGCGAGCTCGGCGGCGGGCACGACGAGTTGTTCGGCATAGGTGCCGAAGTCGCGGTCGAAACCGAGGACGACACCGGCAACCCGAGTGCCGATGGCCAGGTCCACGCCCGGACCGGCGGCGAGCACGGTGCCGGCGAAGTCCCAGCCCAGTCCGGTGTGGTCGGGCTGGTTGATCATGCCCAGCTCGTGGAAGAAACCGCCCACGACCCCGAGGTCGGTGGGGTTGACCGGCGCGGCCGCGACCGCGACCCGGACCTCGCCGGGGCCGGGCTCGGCGACCGGGACATCGATGATCTCAATCGAGTCGGGTCCGCCCGGTGTGCGGACGACGGCGGCCTGGAAGGTCGGTGTGCTCATGTTTCGCTCCCTCATCGTTTGTGTTCGATGTGGTCGAGACTGCTCCCGGGGGTTTGGAAGGCACTTGGAGCCGGCTTGGGAGGGTGCTCTCAGCGTTGCTGCGGGGGCGAAACATGGACGCCGAGAACACGATCGGCGTGTGTTCGGGCGTCGGCGGACCAGTGCGGGGCGTTCCACTGGTCCGCGATGACAGCGGCCCGGGCGAAGTGGGCGGCGGCCTCGTCGTCGCGGCCGAGCAGGAGCGCGAGTTCGCCGAGCGTGTGGGCGACCGGGCGCACAGCCAGCGACACGCTCTCCGCTCCCGCAGGGGGACCGTCTCGGTGGGGGAGCAGGTCCGCGTAGACCTGCTCGGCCGCGTCGCGGTCGTTCGAGGCGATGATCGCCATCGCGCGCAGGCTGGTCAGGAAGGTGAAGAAGAAGTCGGGCCGGATCGGGGTCGGTGATGTGCCGGCCCGGTGTGCCTCGTCGCTGCGGCCGGCGGCGTGGAGGGCGAGTGTGAGCAGGTCGGCGACCATCGGGCCGAGCGCCTCGTGGAAAGCGCGCACGTCATCCAGATGGTCGCCGAGGGTGCCGTCGTTCAACCAGACGGCCGCCTGCGCGAGGCGGAGGAAGCCCGCGGCGTGCACCGATCCGGCGCGTTCCATGCGTTCGGTGGCCTCGGCGTAGAGGCGCTCGGCGTCGGCGAACCGGCCCTCGATGAGCACCAGAGTCGCCAGCGCGATCTCGGCGGCGCCGATCGCCTCCGGCATCCGGTACGCCCGGGCGAGGTCGAGCACCTCCCCGGTCAGGCGGCGCATGGCCGCCGGGTCGTTGGCCGCGGCGGCGTTCGCGGCCTGGTTGAGCAGCCCTGTCACGCGGTAGACGGGCAGGTCGTGCTCGACGCCGATCTCCACCAGTTCGTGGGAGTACTCCTCCCGCCCGGTGCCGCGGGCGAGGACCAGCAGAGCCGCGGCCCGGAGGCGGGGATCGGTGGCGAGGTCGAGTGCTTCCTGTGCCGCAGCGACGACCGTCGGATCGTCCTCGCCCAGCAGTTCGTGGGTGTAGGCGATGAGCAGGTGAGACCGCACGCCGGGGGCGAGGTCGCTCCGCTCGAGCACGCGGCGGAGGCGGTCGACGATGGGACGGTCGACCGTGCCGTAGGTGCGGGCCTGCCAGGGGGTGGGCTCGGTCCATGCAGTGAACGAGGCGATGATCAGGTCGTCGCGGCCGATCGACTCGGCGTACTCCACGGCCCGCTCGCGCGTACTCCTGGCCGCGGCAAAGGATCCGGCCCGGACCTGTGCGCGCAGCAGCCTGCCGAGCAGACCGACGCGCTCGTCCGGGTCGCTGGAGTTGGTGACGGCGTCGGTGAGGAGCGCGGCCGCCACGTCGTGGGCATAGCGCGCCTCGGCCAGCTCGGCGGCCCGCACGCAATAGCCGACGGCCTTCGGTGACCCGGCTCGCGCATAGTGATGGGCGAGGGCCGCGATATCGCCGCTGCCCTCCAACGCCGCCGCGATCCGGGCGTGCATCCTGGTGATCCGCACCCGGCTGACATCGGTGACCAGCGTGTCCCTGACCAGTGCGTGCACGAACCGGACGCGCCCAGGCCCGGGCTCGTCGAGCAACCCGGCGATCACGCCCGCGTCCAGCGCGTCCAGCACGCCGTCCTCGTCGGCGTCGGCGGCCCGCACGAGCACGTCGACCGAGCTTTCCCGGCCGGCCACAGCAGCCAGCCGCAGGACGGACACCCCGCTCTCGGGGAGCCTGGCGAGCCTGCGCCGCAGCACATCCCGTACGCCCTCGGGAACCTCGGAGAGGGCGATCAGCGCGCCCTCGCCGTTGAGCAGCCGCGCACTCTCCCGCACGTAGAACGGGTTGCCGCCGGTCCGCTCGGCGATCCCGGCCACGATCGCGTCGTCGGCCTCGCACTCGGCGCGGACGAGCTCCGCGACGGCATCGCCGTTCAATCCGGGCAGGTCCAGTCGCAGGGGCGCGGTGCGGGCGAGGGACCCGAGCGTTTCGGTGAGGCGCTCGCTCTCGTCCGCGCGGTAGGCCGCGACGACCAGGATCGGGGCGCGCGCGCCCACGCCGCCGCCGAGCAGTTCCAGCGTCGCGGAATCGGCGCTGTGCAGGTCGTCCAGGACGACGACCACCGGCCGGTCGGCGGCGGCGGCCGAGAGCCAGTTCCACACCGCCTGCCGCAGCCGGAATCGTCCGGCCGCCGCGTCACCGTTCCCCGCCGCGGAGTCGGAGAGCAGTGGCGTCAGGTCGTCCGCGAACTCCCCGGGCGGAACGCTCACGGCGACCTTGCGCAGCGCCTCGACCCACGCCCACGCGGGCGGCGCACTGTCCACGTCGGGACAGCGCCCGGCGGCCACCAGCCACCCGTCCTGTTCGAGCCGCGCACCGAGGTGCTCGAGCAGCGTCGACTTGCCGAGCCCCGCCTCCCCGGTGACGAGCGCGACGCGCACCCCATCGGCGGCGGCCTCCCCGGCGGCCGCCAGCAGAGCCGAAAGCTCGCCCTCCCGCCCCACGAATGTTGTTGCGCGAGGGCCATTCTTCGGCAGCGGCGGCGCGGTGGCCTCGGGCCCGGGTGTGTCCGCGGGAGGCGGGGGGACGGCGGCGTGGAGGATATCCGTGCGCTGGGTGAGGACCGCCTCTTCCAGGACCACCAGGTCCGGGCTGGGGTCGAGGCCCAATTCGTCGGCGAAGGTGGCGCGGGCGCTGCGGAGCGCGGCCAGGGCGTCGGCCTGGCGACCGCTGCTCCACAGCGCGAGGGCGTACAGGCGCCAGCCCTCCTCGCGCAGGGCCGCGTCGCGAGTGAGGCGCTCCGCCTCGGGCACCACCGTCGCGGGGTGGCCGAGCCGCAGTCCCGTCGCAACGTTCAGTTCGCGTGCGACCAAGCGCAGTTCGTGCAGCCGGGCGGTCTCGGCGACTGCCCACGGCTCGTCGGCGACCTCGGCGAACGCCGGTCCCCGCCACAGCGCCAGCGCCTCGTCCAGCCGGGCACGGGTAATACGGGGATCGGCGAGCGCCCGGGCCTGGTCGAGCAGCTGCTCGAAGTGCCAGGCGTCCACCGCCTCCGGCGGCAGCCGCAAGGCGTAGCCGGGCGATGCGCTCACCAGCAGGCGGGCCGGGGTCCGTGGCGGGCGGCCGGGTTCCAGCAGGCGACGCAGGTTGGATACGTACGCCTGCAACGACGCCAGGGCGCGCGACGGCGGTTCGCCGCGCCACAGGTCCTCGACCATCCGGTCGACCGGTACGACCTGTCCGCGCGCGGCCACCAACAGTGCCAGCACGCCGCGCTGCCGCGGTCCGCCGAGCGGAATGGCTTCGCCGCCGGCCTCAGCCGCGAACGAGCCCAATACCCGAATCAAGACCATGACGTGACACATCGTACGCACAGCCGCCGCCCCAGCGCTCCAAGCCGGCTCCAAGTTCCTTCCAAAACCCCGGGCGCAGTCTCAAGCACATCGAACCGAACAGATAAGGGGCAGAACAGATGAGCGTCAATACCCAGGACATGGAGATCGTCCACCGCGCCTTCCGCCGCGAGTCACGGCTGCTGATGGAGCTCGTCGCGGCGGTCGCCCCCGGTGACACCGCGCGCGCCACGGTGATCGCCGACCACTTCCGCGACTACCGGCTGGGCCTGCAGAACCACCACGAGGGCGAGGACGAGCTGCTGTGGCCACCGCTGCTGGCTCGGGTCGATCTGGGGGCGGACATCATCCTGCGCATGGAGGCCCAGCACGAGCGCGTCGAAGCCACGCTGACAAGTTTGGACGCCGCGGTCCCGGCGTGGGAGGCCACTGCCGGAGCCGACGAGCGCGACACCCTCGTAGCGATCCTCGCCGATCACCGGGCGGTCCTACTCGAACACCTCGACGACGAGGAGACCACCCTTCTTCCGCTCGCGGCCGAGCACATCACCGCACAGGAATGGGCCTCCCTGGGCGACCACATGGTGGCCAACACGCCCAAGCTCACCCTGCTCACGCTGTTCGGCCTCGTCCTGGAGGACGCGACCCCCGCCGAACGTGCCATCCTCCTCGGCGTTCTCCCCGCACCGGTCCGCGGCATCTGGCACGTGATCGGTCGCCCCCGCTATACCCGCCGCATCCGCCGCGTCCGCGCGGCCTGACCCTGCCCATACGCACCGACGAACTGAGGAGAACAATCATGACGAGGTATCGATTGACCACCCTGCTGGCCGTGATCTGCGCGGCCGCACCGTTGTACTTCGGGCTGAGCTTCCTGCTCGATCCCGCCGGCGCCCCAGACGGTTACGGCATCGAGCCTTGGCCGACCGGCAACGCGGACGGCTATTTCGTCGTCAAGGCCGGGCGCGACATCGCAGCCGCGGCCGTCATGTTCCTGCTGCTCGGCCTCGGCCGGCGTCACGTCCTCGGCTGGGTTGTGCTGATCAACGCCGTGATACCGATCGGCGACGGACTGGCGGTGGTCACGCACGGCGGCACCGTGGCAACGGCGCTGACCGTGCACGGCTCGGCATTGACGTTCGTCCTCCTGACCGCCGCACTCCTGCTGACAGAGCGGCCGCAAGTCGCGGAACCCGCCGCCACTGTGACACGTCCCGTAGCCAACGCCCAGGGTTGATCGGTAGTGGTCGCCGTGGTTCTCGGCATGCCGCCACAGCGACGAAGGCGCAAGTCAGAGGCCGAGCGCGGTGACGGCGTTGCCGTGCAGGCCCGCGTGCTGGCGGGAGTAGATCGCGATCATCCGCTGGTCGGTGTGTCCGCTCTGGGTCATGATCTGTTCGGCGCTCGCGTCATTGCGGACCGCCTGGGTCACGAATCCGGCCCGGAGGCTGTGCCCACCGAGCAGGGCCACGAACTCCTCCGCATACCCGGCCCCGACGGCGCGGCGCTTGATCATCGACGCGATCGCCTGTCCGGACAGGGCTTTGGCACCCAGGCCACCGGTGCGGTGCACGGGCCGGAACAACGGCCGGACCTCGGACTCACGGCGCCCGAGTACGCCACGGCAACGATGCGCGAGGGGCTCGGTGTCGGGCTCTGCGAGCAACGCGCTGACCGCGGGTTTGCCGTCCCGGTCCCACGCGTCCAGCACCTCTCGCCACCGCCAGTATGCGCACACCGGGCAGGTGATCTCGGCGGAGCCGTAGGGCAGTGTGACCGTGCGTCCCACCGCGGCTTGGTCGGTCTTCGACCGGCGGATCGTCACATACAGTCCGTCCGCCCGGTGCGGGACGACGTCACCGACCGCGAGCCCCGACAGTTCCGATCGCCGCATCGCGCCGGTCAGTCCGAGCAGCAGCAGCGCGGTGTCCCGCCGCTCGGCCGCCCGGTCGGCCCACGAGCCGTGTGCCGACCGGGCACGCATGGACTCGACGATGCTGCGGATGTCGGCGGTGAGCAGCGGCTCGCGCCGAACCGGCGGCGTGGCCCGGGTACGGGCGATACCACGCAGGATCTCGCGAACGGTGGAGGACTGCCCGGGCTTGGGATGGCCGGCGAGCGAATGGATCTTGTTGATCGAGGCGACCCAGCGCGTCAATGTCGACGACGCGTAGGCGGGTCGGCCGTCCGTCCGCACCTCCGAGGATTTCTCGGCCAGGAACCAGCCGACGAGGTCGGGAGAGGCGGGCAACGGATCCCGGCCGACGCGCTTGCACCAGCGAATGAAGCTGCTCCAGTCACTCAGTTGCGCGGCGCGCGTGTTGGGGGAGACGGACTCGACGCGCAGGCGCTGCATGGCCGCGGCGGCGTCGACCGGAACCGCGAGTGCTCCGGCCGACGCGTCGCCGGCGGTGAGGGATTCGAGTTCGGCCGCCACGGCACAGGACGATACGTGGCCGAGCCGACAGTTCGCGGCCGCGAGGACCATTCAGGGGCGCGACATCTCGGCCAACCCATCACGTGACGTAATGGGACAGGGGCTGGCGGGGGGGGGGCAGGGCGAGGGTCATGGACATGGGTTGTCCGCCCCTTTCTCAGATCAGCCCCCTTGGCGGGCACGATGTTTCGCAGGCACTCGTGCGGTCCACGCCTGTTCAGCCTGTTCCGAGGACATCACGCCAGCACTGTTCTGTGGTCCGAACGATGTCGTTGCCGAGTCGTTCGAGGAATCGGCCCGCCAGGGCGAGCCGATTTCCGGCGACGGTGTCGGCCCCGAAGAGTGCGGCGCCGTGCAGTGCGGTGGCGGCGAGGTGTTGGTTGGCGCGGACGCTCACCATTGCGGACCGAACTCCTGCGTCTTCGTCGAGGAAGTACCGGTGGCGTCTGCCGTCGCGTTCGTGCCGTACCAGCCCCTGATCTTCCAGCAGCCTGACCGCGTGTGAAATGGTCGCCGCGCTGACCTGTAGCAGTCGCGCGAGTTCTGCCGCTGTGTGACTGCCCGTCTCGGAAGTGAACAAGCTGGCCATCACACCCGCGGCTGTGCGCGGCATGCCGGTCTGGACGAGTGCCGCGGCGAAATCGGTGACGAACGCGGCCCTCCGGTCTGGATCGAGACCGCTGGGCTGGCTGATCGATTGTGCGACTGGTGAGTGCGGCCTGCGCCGGGCACGGCGATGGGTCGCGAGCTGAGCCAGGTCCGCGCGATAGCGGCCCGGCCCGCCGTTGCGTGCGACCTCGCGGCTCACCGTCGAGGTGGGGCGACCCAGGTGTCGGGCGATGGCGGCGAGATCCAGTCCCTTCGCCAAGCCCGCGGAGATCTGTTGCCGATCGGCTCTGGTCAGTCTGTGTCCCGGCATCCGGCCCGGCCCTCCGCTTCGATTGTTTCGACGCCAGTATGCGGGCGGATCCTCGATCATTGCAACGCACGGCCATTGACGTGCATTAACGGACATCGTCATTGCAATCACCAATTGCACGGTTGACCTGTGCAAACGGGTCGAATCCGGGGGGATCTTCGTTGACAGACACTTCGATGCGGACTTAATGTCCGAATCCAGCAGCCGGACAACAGTATTCGGCGACTACCACACGTAAGCAACACAGGACCGAATCCGCCTGCGCGGATGGTCGGACATGGACAGGGTGGCCGCGGTTCCGGTCATCCGGTGAGGACTCATCACATGCGCGCCAAAGGCATCACATACGACACCGGCTTCACCCCCGGCGGGCGGAGTTCGCGGCCCGACTTCGACACCGACCAGGTGAAACGAGAGCTCCGTGTCATCGCCGACGATCTGCACTGCGATGCCGTCCGCATCACCGGCGGCGACCCCGACCGGCTGACGGTCGCGGCCAGGCACGCCGCCGAAGCTGGACTCGAGGTCTGGTTCTCACCGTTCCCGTGCGAACTCTCCCCGGCCCAGCTACAGCCGTACTTCGCCGAGTGCGCCGACCGCGCCGAGGCCCTCGGAGTTCCCGTCTTCGTCACCGGCTGCGAACTGAGCCTGTTCGCCGCCGGCCTCCTGCCCGGCGCCGACTCGTTGGCCAGGGTCAAGACCTTCACCGCGGGCGAACCCGTCACCCCGGCCGAGCTTTCCGAGCTCTCCACCCGGCTCAACGCCCTGTTGGCCGACAGCGCCGCCACCGTGCGCGCGCGGTTCGGGGGCAAGCTCACCTATGCCTCCGGACTATGGGAGGACATCGATTGGACCCCCTTCGACATCGTGAGTGTCGACGCCTACGTCGATCCGGCAGATCCGGCCTTCCGCCCGGGTGTGCAGTCATACTTCCGGCACGGGAAACCGGTGGTGGCAACCGAATTCGGCTGTTGCACCTACCGGGGTGCCGCAGCCCGTAGCGGAATGGGCTGGGCCATCCTCGATGACGACACCGATCCGCCCCGCCTCAACGGGCACTACACCCGCGACGAGGACGAGCAGGCCCGCTACCTGCGCGAGCTGTTCGAAGTCTTCGACTCCGAATCCGTCGACACCGCATTCTGGTTCACCTTCGCCGGCTACACCTACCCACACCACACCGATCCACGCCTCGACCTCGACATGGCCTCCTACGGCGTGTGCAAGGTGATGCCCGACGGCACTCTCGCACCGAAACGGTCCTTCCACGCGCTGGCACAGGTTCGCTGACGAAACGGCATGGACCTCCATATAGCCCAGGCCAACTTAACCGAGGGCCGCCACGACCTGGCCCGGCGGACCTTCCGCGATCACTCCGGATCTGGCCGAGCTCCGAGGCGAAACACGCACTCGGTGCGGGCGAACTGGCCGGGACCGGCAGCGCCACGCGGCGGGCGCCGGTCCCGGAATGTCCTGGCTAGGTGAACAAGCGAGCGTGCTCGGTGGCCCATTGTGCGAATGTGCGGGTCGATCGGCCGGTCACTGTCGCTACGGTGTTGAGGACCTTGTCCGCGGCGTCGGGCGGGTGGGCCGCCAAGCGGAGACCGAATTCGACGTAGTCGTCGCCGAACCCGTGGCCGGCCAGACGGTCACGTTCCTGGGCTTCGGTGAGTTGCCGGTGGGTGAGCGGAACTCCGATCGCGTCGGCGAGTATCCGGGTGCGTTGTGCAGGGGTCAGTGCCTCGGGGCCGGTGAGACGGTAGGTTTTGCCGCCGTGGCCCTCTCGGGTCAGCGCGCAGCGGGCGACCGACGCGATATCCGCTTCGTGGACCATGGCACTGGGCCATCGGGCGAAAGCCGAGACGGTGCGGTGTTCGCGGATTTCGTCGAGCCAGTCGAGGGTATTGAGCATGATCTCGATGGGTTCGAGGCGGGTCCAGGCGATGTCGCTGCCCGACAGCGCGTCTTCGACGCTTGTCCGGGACCAGCCGCCCAGGACGGTGGCGCGGCCGATTCCGCATCGCCGGGCGAGGTCGACGATATCGGGGCCGGTGGTGAGATCCGCGCCGTCGTCTCCGCCGAAGGTGATGAGGTGGACGGCGTCGACACCGGCGAACGCGTCGTGCAGGGTCGAGGCGTCGGTCAGGTCGCCCTGCAGACGCCGCGCGGCCGGTGGCAGGTCAGCGGAATGCGGGGTGCGAGTCAGTGCCCGGACCTGGTGGCCGTCGGTGAGGAGCTGGTCGACGAGGTGGCGACCGATATGTCCGGTGGCGCCGCACACGAGGATTTCCATGGTGGTCCTTTCCTGGTCAGCTGGTGCTCTTGGTCAGTGCGCGCAGGCCCACGGCGATACCGATGGCCGCGGTGAGGATCGCGGCCAGCCAGCCCCAGCCGACGTCGGCCGAGGTGAGGTGGCCGGCGAACAGATCGCGTTCGGCGTTCACGACGTGGGTCAGTGGGTTCACCACCGAGAGCGCGCGCATCCAGCCCGGAGCTTGTTCGAGGGGCAGCAGCATGCCGGACAGGATCATCGAGGGAAACAACAACGTCTGGTGCACGGTCCAGAAGACCCAGTCCTGTTCCCGGACGACGGTGGCCAGTGCGTAACTGAACGAGCCGATGCCCTGCGGTCCGAGTGCGGGCCGCAGGGCATCCCCGGCGGGTCAGCGGGTGCGCGGATCCTTCAGCGACGCCATCGCTTCCATGAGCGAGGAGTGAACGGCGGTCAACTCCGGTGTCGCGAACGACTCCCAGGACTGCTCACCCGCGCCGTCCTCGGTGGAATCCGCCTGCCCCCAACTGTCTTCGCCGGAGCCGTCCGTCGAGGTTTCGTCCCAGGACGCGTTACCCGGATTGTGCTTGTACACCCACCACAGGTGGCCGAACGGGTCGGCGAAGCGGGCGAGTACGTCGCCCCAGAAATCAGTCGGCTCGGTCACGATCCGCGCACCACGCGCGGCGGCTCGTTCCAGTGTGGCGGCCGGATCGTCGACGTAGACGCGGACGAAGGACGGCATATACGGCCAGTCCGGTTTGCGGTCGGCGATCGTGAGCGTCGAATCGCCTATCCGCAGTTCGGAATGCAGAATCAGGCCGTCGGTATCGGCGGTCCGAGCCTCGGGGACCTCGATCGCCCCGAACACCTCGACCAGGAAGCCGATCAGACCTGCCGCGTCATCGGTCCAGATGAAGGGGTCGACCGTCGCGGATCCGGCGGGCGCCGGAGGAACTGCGGGAGTGGTGGACATACTGTCTCCTTTCGGTTGGTGCCCTCAGATTCGCAGCAGTTGCGGACAGGATATGGCCACAAGTGCGCCTAGCCTCAGGGTGTGTCCACCAGCACTCGCACCCTCGCGCTTCTCGGTCTGCTGCAGAGCCGTCGCCACTGGTCCGGTGCCGACCTCGCCCGCCGACTCGATGTCAGTGAGCGGACCGTCCGGCGTGATGTGCTCGGTCTCCAGGAGATCGGCTATCCGATCGTCACGACGCGCGGAACCGGCGGCGGCTACCAGCTCAGTGCGGGTGCCTGCCTGCCGCCACTGGTCCTGGGTGAGGAGGAGGCCGCTGCGACGGTGCTGGGGCTGAAGGAGATCGCCACCGGCGTCCATCCCGCCTCGGCGGAAGCCGCGATGAGCGCTATGGCCAAGATCGTCCAGGTCCTTCCCATTCGTATCCGTCGCCGGATCGACAGTCTGCGGACCGTCGCGACCCCCGCCGGTGATGGATACCACCGAGCCGGGATCGACGATGTCACCGCGTTGACCACACTCGCGCTCGCCTGCCGGGACACCGATACCGTCTCCTTCTCCTACCGCGGTAGCGACGCGGCCACTTCGCATCGCACCGTCCAACCGCATCAGATCGTCAATGTCGAAAGCCGCCTCTACCTGGTGGCCTGGGATCTGGATCGCACCGACTGGCGCACTTTCCGAATCGACCGGATCGCGCAACCACGCCGCACCGGCGCACGATTCGCACCGCGCCGCCTGCCCGGCGGCGATCCGGTGGAATATGTCCGCGACCGGATCGGGTCGATGCCGTCGAGGTACCGGGTGCACGCCACCATCCAGGCTTCCGCCGAACGCGTCAGAGCCGAAATCGTCCACTACGGCACCGTCGCCGACATCGACCCCGGATCGTGCGAGGTCCATATCGCCGCCGAATCCCTGGACTGGGCGGCCTTCTGCCTCGTCTCGATCGGCGCACCGTTCATCGTGCACGGACCACCCGAAGCGACCGAACTCATGAAGGACTGGGGATCCAGGCTCCTAGCCGCCACGCGAGCGACCGGAAACGGACTCGTCTGCGACCGGACGCGGGACTCCGGATGATCTTCGGTACCGGCGGCTACCCGCCGTGCTCCTCGCCCGGGAGAGCGGGCGGGGGTGCGCACGCGGCGGTGATCGCCGGGGTGTCCCAGTAGAAGGGCCGCACCTCGGTGATGCGGCCGTCGGTCACGGTGATCGTCTGCAAGATGGGGGCTGCGACCGCCTATTCGACGACGAGCCACCCTTCTGGCCCGGCCGCTCATTGGGACCGATCAGCGACCGGAGCGCCGCCGGATCGCTGTCGGCCTGATATCGCCGCAGCCCGTCGACGGATCGACATCAGCGGACGCCACCGACGGGCGCGCGCCTTGCGGTCGGTGAGGAACAAGAAGCTCTACAACCGCGAGCCTGTCGGTAGCCCACTTTTCTGAGTCCGCTTCACCGACGGTTCGGCGCACGTTTCCGACCCGACCCGCCCCGCGGTCCGTAACTCACGATAAGTGGGGATTATGACGATCAAGAATCATCGTTACGTTACAGGACATGTTACGTAACAGGTAATGTAACGTAACTATAAGAGCGGATTCGCAACGAGCGGGGGAGTGCACGTGAACACCGAGGACGCGAAAGCCGCGGATGCCGCCGAGGAACCAAAGGTGCGTCCAGGCCGGCCCCGCCAATACGCCAGCGACGCAGACCGTGTCCGGGCCTTCCGCTCGCGCCGGAAGGCCCGAGAGCAGCAGGGCGAACTGGACGCGCTCGCAACCGCGACGCCGACCGAGGTGGTCGGGGTCCTCGAACGGACACTCGAGGACCTCCGAACCGTCACCGCCACGTCGATCGAGCAGTTCAACGTGTTCGCCCGGCAGATCACCGCCGCCGTGGACAAGCTCAGCGACCCGGACGCGCTCGACGCGGCACTGCACCGCGCCACCGTCGAACTCGCGCAGACGAAGGCGAAGTACGAGACGGACCTGGCCGAGCTGCGGACACGGTACGAGGCCGCGGTGGAGGATCGGGCGAACGCAGAGGCCACCGTCGACGCGGTCGACGCCGAGCTCTCCGCCGCGGTCTCGGATCACCGGCTCGAACTCGAACGACTGTCCGCGGACCATCAGGCCGAGTTCCGGAATCTGGAGCAGACGCATGCGGGGGCGCTGCGAGCCGCGACCGAGCGGGTGGCGGCCGCCCAGGCGGATCGCGACACCCGCCTGTCCGCCGCAGAATCCGACCTCGACGATCTGCGCAGTAGGTTGCGCGAGGCGCAGGCCCTGGCGGAGGCGGCCGAGCGAAGGGCTGCGGCCGCCGAGCAGTCCGCGGCCGCATCCGAGCAGCGTGCCGAGCAGGCCGGTGTGGCGGCCGAACAACGCCTCGCGCAGGTCGTCGCCTCGGCCGAGCAACGCATCGCCGACATGCGCGCCGCGGCCGAGCTCGCTGCGACCACCGCGGCGGCGACCGTCGCGCGGCTCGAGAAGTCCGTCGACCACGAGCGGGCGACGGCCACCGCCGCCCGTGAACGCGCCGACACCCTCAGGGACGACCTCGAGCGGGCCCGCCTCGAGACCGGTGAGGCGCGCACCGCAGAGGCCGCACTGCGCGAGAAGCTGGACGAGCTACGCCCGCGCAGTCGCGAGGGTGAGCGGGCGGAGTCCGCAACCACGTGATGCGAAGTCACAGGTGAAGTCCGGCAAGCGAATCGCCATGGCGACGAGGAACCGCAGACCTGCCACCGCCGATTCGTGGCGTTGATCGAGGAACTGCCCGACCCTGCGATTCCTTGACAGGTCCTCGCCGCGTGGAACCATGGTGAGAGGGTATTCGCGACACGCACCGTGACCACAGGAGCGCCGTCATGACTGTTTCCTCACCTACCAGGCAGGGTTTCGGATCGATCCGCGCCGGCGGACTGAACTGGGATTCGTTCCCCCTTCGACTGTTCGCGAAGGGGAACTCACTGTTCTGGGATCCGGCGAACATCGACTTCCGGCGCGACGCCCAGGACTGGCGCGAGCTCAACAGCGAACAGCAGCGCAGCGCGACCTATCTGTGCACCCAGTTCATCGCGGGCGAGGAGGCCGTCACCGAGGACATCCAGCCGTTCATGAAGGCGATGTCCGCAGAGGGGCGCCTCGGTGACGAGATGTACCTGACGCAGTTCTGCTTCGAGGAGGCCAAGCACACGCAGGTGTTCCGGCTGTGGATGGACGCGGTCGGCCTGACCGGCGATCTGCATCCCTTCGTCGCGGAGAACCCCTACTACCGCACCCTGTTCTACGAGGAGCTCCCCGGCGCGCTCGGCGTGCTCGAGACCGATCCGAGCCCGGCGAACCAGGTGCGGGCCAGCGTCACCTACAACCACGTGATCGAGGGCAGCCTCGCCCTGACGGGCTATTTCGCGTGGCAGAAGGTGTGCACCAAGGAGGGGATCCTGCCCGGGATGCAGGAGCTGATCCGCCGGATCGGCGTCGACGAGCGCAGGCACATGGCGTGGGGCACCTTCACCTGCCGGCGCCACGTCGCCGCCGACGACTCGAACTGGGGCGTGGTTCAGCAACGGATGGGCGAGCTGATGCCGCTCGCGCTCGGCATGATCGATTGGGTCAACAAGCAGTTCGAGGTCCAGCCGTTCGGGCTCGACGAACAGGAATTCGTCGACTATGCGGCCGACCGGGCGCAGCGCAGGCTCGTCGCCATCGAGTCGGCGCGCGGCCGCCCGCTCGAGGAGATCGATCTCGACTACTCGCCGGAGACTCTCGAGGACCAGTTCGGCAAGGAGGACGCCGCGGTGTTCGTCGAGGCGGCCGAGTGACCCCGTGGATCCGGTGCGCTACACGATGAACGTCCCGACCGTGGGATTGTTCTGACAGATCACCGCGGGGCCCAGGGTGATCGAGGCGAACGCGGTGGCGATCACCTCGCCGTGCCCGGTGAACACGGTCTTGGACTGGTACGGGTACGCGCCCTCGAGGTTCACGATGCCGTTCCGGCCGGTGGTGGTGTTCAGCCACGCGACGGTCACCTGCCCCGCCGCGGGAATCGGCGGCGCCGCGGGGAAGGACTGGAACCTGATCTCCCCGGGCCCGATTCCGGGTTCCGGCCCCGTCTGGCCGGTCGCGGCCGTCAGCGACAACGGGCTGGCCTGGTTGGGACACCCGATGGTCAGGGCGGGCAGCCCGAACGGGTGCGGCGGCAGCGCGGCGGCCGGACCCGCGATCAGGACTGCGGCGGCCGCGGGGGCGGCCAGGGTGAGGATCATCTGAGTCGTGCGTAGAGCGCGCATCGCTGCTCCCTGGGTCCGAAAGTCATTGCCGGACCGGTCGCGGCGGGGCACGGCCGAGTCCCCCGACGGGCAATGTATGACCTAGATCACACTAGCCGCCCCCAGGCAGGCGCGTCGAGCGGCCGATCAGCGGCCCAGCAGAGTACCCAGGCCCATCACGCGCTGCACCGCGATCTCGACGACCACCCGGGTCGGGTTCTCCCGCGGCTGGCGGTACCGGGCGGCGTAGCGGGCGACGGCGTCGGCGACCGCATCGGGGTCGGACCGGACCGTCGCCGGACCCTCCAGCGTCAGCCACCGGGGCCCCTCGATCTGGGTGAGCGCCGCGTAGCCGCGGCGCTCGGCGTTGATCGCCTTCTGCGATCCGCCATTCGTGATGACCCGGGCCAGCCGGCGCTCCTGGTCCCAGGTGAAGCCGACCGCCACCACGTGCGGGGTGCCGTCGCGGCGCAGCGTCGACAGGGTGGCCAGGTGCCGATCGGCGAGGAAGGCGAGCGCTTCGGCGGAGAGATCTGCTGGGTTGAAGGGGGTGCGGGCCATGCGCCGACCGTAGTCCAGCACACTTGACGGCATGAGTGTCGGATCAGTCGTCATCCTCGGCGGCCGCAGCGAGATCGGTCTCGAACTGGCCACCCGGCTGGCCCCGGGCCGGACCGTCATCCTGGCCGCGAGGCGCAGCGGGGACCTCGAAGACGAGCGACGGGCGGTGCTGTCCGCGGGGGCCACCGCGGTCGAGACCGTCGAGTTCGACGCCGACCACCTCGCCGACCACGGCCGCGTGCTGTCGGAGATCGTCGAACTGGGTCCCATCGATGTGGTGGTACTCGGCTTCGGGGTCCTCGGCGACCAGGCCCGCGCGGAGACGGACGCCCAGCACGCGGTGAACGTCATCCACACCGACTACGTCGCACAGGTCGGCGTGCTCACACACCTCGCACAGCTGCTGCGCGCACAGGGATCGGGCCGGATCGTGGTGTTCTCCTCGGTCGCGGGCGCCCGGGTGCGGCGCGCGAACTACGTGTACGGCTCGGCCAAAGCCGGGCTCGACGGCTTCGCCAGCGGCCTCGGTGACGCACTCGCGGGCAGCGGCGTGAGCCTGCTGCTGGTCCGCCCCGGCTTCGTCATCGGCCGGATGACCGAGGGGATGAGCCCGGCACCGATGTCGAGCACCCCCGGCCAGGTCGCGGACGCGGTCGTCAAGGCGCTGCGCCGGGGCCGCGAGCGGGTGTGGATCCCCGGCATGCTGCGGCCGGCCATCTTCGTGATGCGGCTGCTGCCGCAACGCATCTGGCGACGGCTACCACGATGACCGAGTTGCTGACCGTCGTCGGCATCGGCGCGGACGGCTGGTCCGGGCTGTCCCCGAACGCACAACGGGCGATCACCGGCGCCGAGGTGCTGATGGGTTCGCCGCGTCAGTTGGACCTGGTCCCGGACGGCGCGGACACCGTGCGGGTGCCCTGGCCGTCGCCGCTCGTGCCCGCGCTGCCCGGCCTGCTCGCCGAGCACGAGAGCAGGCGGGTGTGCGTGCTCGCCAGCGGCGACCCGATGTTCCACGGCATCGGGGTGACCCTGGTGAACCTCGTCGGTCCCGAGCGGGTGCGGGTGATCGCGCACCCCTCCTCGGCCTCGCTGGCGTGCGCCCGCCTCGGCTGGGCGCTGCACGAGACCCCCGTCGTGAGCGTGGTGAACAGGCCCGTCGAGGTGGTGGGCCCGGAGCTGGCCGACGACCGACGGATCCTGGTGCTCAGCCGCGACCGCGAGACCCCGGCGGCGCTGGCGGCTCTGCTGCGCGAGAACGGCTACGGCGCCAGCGAACTCACCGTCCTCGAACAACTCGGCGGCGAGCGCGAGCGCGTCGTGCGGGGTACGGCCGATGGCTGGGATCATCCACCCGCGGACCCGCTCAACATCGTCGCGATCCGGTGTGTGCAGGACCCGGCGGCACCGCGGCGGACCCGGGTTCCCGGACTTCCCGACGAGGCGTACGAGTCCGACGGCCAGCTGACCAAGCAGGAGGTCCGGGCGCTGACCCTCGCCGCGCTCGCGCCCGCGCCGGGGGAGCTGCTGTGGGATGTCGGTGGGGGTGCGGGCAGCATCGGAATCGAGTGGATGCGCGCCGACGCGACCTGCCGCGCAGTCAGCTTCGAGCGCGATCCCGATCGCGCGGCCCGCATCGCGACGAACGCCCGTCGGCTCGGCGTGCCGGGACTGGAGATCCGCGGCGCCGCACCGGACGCGCTCGCGGACGCACCGACCCCGGACGCGATCTTCCTCGGCGGCGGCGTGACCGCACCCGGGGTGTTCGAAACCTGTTGGGACCGACTGCCCCACGGCGGCCGGATCGTGGTGAATGCGGTGACCGCGGAATCCGAGGTCCTGCTGCTGCGGTGGCACGGCCTGCGCGGCGGCGCGCTGCGCAAGTTCCAGGTCTACCGGGGTGCGCCGCTCGGCGGCTTCACCGCATGGCGGCCCCAACTGCCCGTGGCCCAGTGGATCGCAACGAAGAAGGAATCATCCCTGTGACCGTCCATTTCATCGGAGCCGGACCCGGCGCCGCCGACCTCATCACCGTGCGCGGCCAGCGGATCATCGGGCAGAGCCCCGTGTGCCTCTACGCGGGCAGCCTGGTCCCCGCCGAGCTCCTCGCGATGTGCCCCGAGGGCGCGGAGATCGTCGACACCGCGCGCCTCAGCCTCGACGAGATCACCGACCGACTCATCGCGGCCGACCGGGCCGGGCTCGACGTGGCGCGGTTGCATTCGGGTGACCCGTCGATCTACAGCGCGGTCGCCGAACAGGCCCGCCGCCTCGACGCGGCCGGCGTTCGCTACGAGATCGTGCCCGGGGTACCGGCGTTCACCGCGGCCGCGGCGGCACTGGGGCGCGAACTGACGGTCCCCGGAGTGTCCCAGTCGATCGTCCTCACCCGGGTGTCCACGCTGTCCACCGCGATGCCCCCTGGCGAGGACCTGGCGACCCTCGGGGCGAGCGGGGCCACACTGGTGATCCACCTGGCCGCGCACCGCATCGATCAGGTCGCCGAGGAGCTGCGCGGCCCCTACGGCGACGACTGCCCGGTCGCGGTGGTCGCGTTCGCCAGCAGGCCGGACGAGATCATCCTGCGCGGCACGGTCGGATCGATCGCCGCCCAGGTCCACACCGCCGGCGTGACCAAGACCGCGGTCATCATCGTCGGCCGGGTGCTGAGCGCCGAGGGATTCCCGGACAGCTACCTCTACTCGGCATCCCGGCGTCGAACCGACCACTGATGACATCGGGCATGAGGGTGTTGATCCTCGGCGGGACCTCCGAGGCGCGGTCGCTGGCGACCCGGTTGTCCCGGCTCCCGAGCATCGAGGTCGTCTCCTCGCTGGCCGGCCGGGTCCGTGACCCTCGGCTCCCCGACGGCGCGGTGCGCGTCGGCGGGTTCGGGGGAGTGACGGGCCTTCGGGACTGGCTGCGCGACAACACCATCCGTGCCGTGGTCGACGCCACCCACCCTTTCGCTGCCCGTATCACCAGCAACGCCGCCGCGGCCACCGCCCAGGCGGGGCTCCCGTTCGCCGTCGTGCAACGGCCGCCGTGGTCGCCGGTGCCGGACGACCGGTGGGTGATAGTGGACACGCTCGAGGACGCCGCGGCCGCGCTATCCGGCCTCGGCCGCCGGGTCTTCCTCACCATCGGTAGGCAGGGAGTGGAGCACTTCGCCTCCGTCGACTCCGAGTTCCTGGTCAGGGCCATCGACCCGCCGGAGGGAGCGACGCCGCCGCTGATGACGCTCCTGCTGGACCGGGGTCCATTCGAGGTCGAGCGTGAGGCCGCACTGATGCGCGAACACCACATCGACGTGCTGGTCACCAAGAACAGCGGGGGCGAGCTGACCGTCGCGAAGCTCACCGCGGCGCGCGAGCTCGGCATCCCGGTCGTGATGATCCGCAGGCCGCCGAATCCGCTCGGGGTCACGGTGTTCGACACCGTCGACAAGGCCGAGCGCTGGCTACTCGCGGTACCGGTGTAATCGCCGAGAATCCAACGAAGTTCGGGATGCGCCCTGCTAGAGGATGATTCGGGTGTTCCGGAGGCGGGATTCGTAGCAACGCGGATGCTCGCGGACGAGGAGTTGGCGCTTCTTCGGGAGTTCGTGGGTCGGGGCGGTTGTGCATCTGCTGGGCTACCGCTCATCGAGGAGGAGCCGGGACCTGTCCTCGATGAGCGGCGTCCCTAGCTGACAGCTCCTATCGTGTGCTGCCAGCCTGACGGTCCGGCCCGCCTCACTTCAGGTGCCGGGCGAAGAACCGGTTCCCCTCGTCCCCCGCGAACTGCGGGACGCCGGTGTGCCCGCCCATATTGGCGTGCAGCGTCTTCTCCTTGGAGCCGAAGGCGTCGAACAGGTCCAGCGCCATTTGCCGGTCGTTTCCTTCGTCGTCCCATTGCAGCAGGACATGCAGCGGAATGGTGACGTGGCGGGCCTCCTCGAACATGATCCGGGGCACGAAACTGCCCGCGAACAGAACGGCGGCCGAAATGCGCGGCTCGACCACCGCCAGCCGGACGCCGATGGAGATCACCCCTCCCGAATACCCGACCGGGCCGCCGATCTCGGGCAGCGCAAGAAGGGCGTCCAGGGCGGCCCGCGTTTCCGGGACCGCCTGGTCGACCAGCGGGAGGACGAGCCGGTCGACGATCTCGTCGTTGACCGGCCCGCCGGCCTCCAGCGCCTGGCGGAGGTCGGCGAGGGCCTGATCGGCGGCGGCCGAACGGGGCCGGTCACCGCTCCAGGGGAGCTCGATGGTGGCTGCGGCGTACCCCTCCGCCACGGCGTGCCGGGCCCGGGCCAGCAGGCGAGGGTACATCTGCCGCAGGCCAAGCGGAGGATGGCCGAGCAGGATCAGCGGCACCGGCGCAGATGCGGATGCGGGCGTCCACACGATGCCGGGGATCTCGCCGAGAGCGAATTCGCGCTCGAGGACGTCGTCGAGGCGTTGTTCAGAAGTGAATTGCATGGTCGTGTCCTTCGGGAGTGCTGTTGAACGGCGCTCCCGGACGACCTATCGCCCGACCGTGACCCCGGAGAGGAGCACCCATGTCGATACTGCGTTCACGGGTACCACCTCCTCGTTCTCTCGCACGGCCTCCGGAAATGTAGCAGTGGCCGCCGAGGTCCGGCAACGGGTTTTGCGGAGGCTCCGTGGCCGAATGCCCGGATCTACTCCTCGCCCCCCCAGTTCTCGGAGATCAGCCGCGAGGAGCTGTTTCGGGCACTTCTCTCGCAGCCAAGCGGATCTGCCGGGGATCAGGCCGGAGCGTAGGCGCGCAGGAAAGTATCGGTCGCGGCTTCGGCGATGGTGCGCAGTTCGGCAGGAGAAATCTTGCGTGCACCCAAGCGTGATCGGGTTTCCAGGGGGGCGGTGAGCAGCGCCAGGTACTGCTCGGCCGCCAATTCCGGATCGGACGGCCGCAACTGTCCGGCCAGCGTCAGTCGTGCCAGCCGATCGGCGAGCGCCTCGCGCAGGCGAATCGAGGTGCGCTGCTGGACTTCCACTGCCAGGTCGGCGAAGTCGTTGGCCTGCGCGTAGGCGAGCCGGTGCAGGGACCGGCCGCGTGCACTCGAACACGCCTGGAGCAGTCGGTACGCCGAGTCGACAAACGCCGGCCGCGGATCGTCGCCGATGTCCCGCAGAGTGTGCACGGCGGCAAGGGTTTCGGAGCCCACCGCATCGGCGGCCGCTAGCAGCGCCTCCCGGAACAGCGTGCCCTTGTCGTTGAGGTGGTTGTACACCGTCGGTTTCGCGACGCCCGCCGCATCGGCGATCTCCTGCACGCAGGTCTGGGCATACCCGCGCCGCGCGAAGACCTCGAACGCGGCCGCCAGAATCTGCTGCCGCTTGTCGATGCGACCCCGTGCCGGTGCTGCCACCTAGGCAGCTTAGCCCGCCGACTGCGGTTTGTGGACTGCTGCGTTCAACCTTGTGGACGGTCTGGTCAGTTCGATAGATTGAACCAGTCAGTTCAATTTAGGAGGATTTATGCTGGTTCACGTGTTGCGTTTCCGATTTCGGGACGAGACCACCGAGGAGCAACGCGCCGAGGTGCTGGCCACCATGCGCCGCACCGCCGCCGTCGAGTCGGTGCGATTCGCGACGATCGGCCAGAACCTGGGCGACCCATCCGAAGGCTTCACACACGCCTACTGTGTCGGAATTGAGGACCTCGATGCGCTCGAGCGCTACATGCACGATCCGGTGCACCTCGCGGGCGATCCGCTCATCGCCCCGCACTTCGCGAAGCTCGCCATCGGCCCGGACCTCTCCGACGATATGGATCCCGACCTGGGCACCAAGATCATGGCGATGCACCAGCGCAAGTCCGACATGTACCCGGAGTGGGCCGAACTGATGGCCACCATCCCCGAGGTGCGCATCGCCTGAACCCGCACTGCCGGGACCCCTACTCGCCGCCGCCGGCTGAACCGACCGCGACGGGCCCGTCGACCGCCTTGTCCGCGACAAACCGCGCCAGCACATCCAGATGCTGTCTCATCGCGTCCGTGTCACGATCGACCAGCCATCGGAGCACCAAGCCGTCCAGGGTCGCGAGTCCGAGGCGCGCGATCATGGAAACGGGCTCGGTCCACGTGGTTTCGGTTCGCAGCGCACATTCGTCGAGGAAGGCCACGACCTCGTCGGTCATCTTCTCTCGTTGCGCCACGGCGATCGCACCCGCCTGAGGGAAGCCCGCCTCGCGGTGACGCAGCGCGTGCGTGGTGATCTCGTACGTCAACAGGCGGCGTTCAGGATTGGCCTCGATGACCGGCCATCCCCATTCCAGTCCGGTTCGGATCAGGGCGTAAACCCCCTGCCTGCCACGCAGTTCGGGTTCGTCGGTGAGGGTGCCGAACGTGTGCCGGGCCGAGCCGCTGAGCTCCTGGACGAGCTGGTTGGCCATGGCGACCACGAGTTCTTCCTTGTTCTCGAAGCAGTACTGCACCATGCCAATCGAGACGCCGGCCTGCGCGGCGACGGCGCGGATCGTCACTGCGTCCATGCCACCGCGTTTGGCCAGATCGAGCGCGCCCATCACCAGGGTCGCGCGCCGCTCATCCCCAGTGAGCCTGATTCCCATATCCATGATCCTAGATGGTCGCCGGACCCGAAGCTGGACAATCGTCCAGATCGTGAGAGCGGCGAGGCGAAAGGCCGTGCGCGCCATCGCCTACACCGGATCCGACGCCCGGCCGGATCGCCTAGGCCGGGTAGCGGCGCGGGGTGAACACCAGCGTGCCGTCGGCGCCGTCGACCACGGTGGTCAGCGAGGACCCGATGATCAGCAGGCAACGCATGTCGATCTCGGACGGATCCAGGTCGCCGAGCGTGACCACCCGCACGCTCTCCTGCGGACCGGCGACATCACGGCCGATGATCACCGGTGTCGCGGGATCCCGGTGCTCGAGCAACAGATCTCGCATCGCGCCGACCTGCCAGGTACGCGAGCGCGACGCCGGGTTGTAGACGGCGATCGCCATGTCCGCGGCAGCCACCGCGGAGATCCGCTTGGCGACGATGTCCCACGGCTTGAGCCGATCCGACAGCGAGATCACCGCGTAGTCGTGTCCGAGCGGGGCGCCGACCCGACTCGCGACGGCGTTGGCCGCGGTCATGCCGGGCAGCACCCGCACCGGCACGCCGGACCACTGGTCGTCGGCCGCCATCTCGATCACTGCGGCGGCCATCGCGAACACGCCGGGATCGCCCGAGGACACCACGACCACCCGGGCGCCGCGCTTGGCCAGGTCCAATGCCATTGCCGCACGCTCGGATTCGACCTTGTTGTCGCTCGCGTGCCGGTCCTGGCCCTCGATCACGGGCACCCGGTCGACGTAGGTGGTGTACCCGACGACGTCGGTGGCCCGCGCGAGCTCCTGACGCACCTCCGGGGTGGTCCAGTCGTCGTCGCCGGGGCCGAGCCCGACGACCGTCACATACCCGGCCGTCCCCGTGACCGGCTCCCGCACGGCAGCAGGACCGGTCGAGGCGCCGGTGTTCGACGGGCTGGGCACCAGCGCGATCGAGAAGTACGGCACCTGCGACTCGTCCACATCGGCGGCCGCGATCACCCGCTGGTTCGGGGTACTGGCCCGCTCGACGTAGCTTGCCTCGGCGAGCCGGCCGGAATCGGAGAGCGCCTGCCGCACAGCGGGAAAGGTGCGGCCGAGCTTGAGGATGGCGGCCGAATCGGTCTCCCGCAGTCGCCTGGTCAGTTCCTCGACGGGGAGGGTGCCCGGCAGCACGGTGAGGATCTCGTCGCGCTCGACGAGGGGAGTGCCGAGCGCCGCCGAGGCCGCGCTGATCGAGGTGACGCCCGGGATCACCTCCGCCTCGAAGCGATCCTGCAACCGCTTGTGCATGTGCATGTAGGAGCTGTAGAAGAGCGGGTCGCCCGCGGCCAGCAGCGCCACCGACCGGCCCGCCTCGAGATGCCGCGCCAGCCGCTCGGCGGCGGCGGTGTAGAACTCGTCGATCGCGCCCTGGTAGCCACCCGGGTGATCCACCGTCTCGGTGGTCACCGGGTACACCAGATGCTCCTCGATCTGACCCTCGCGCATGTAGGGCTGCGCAACGGCGCGCGAGATACTGCGGCCGTGCCTGGCGCTGTGGAATGCGATGACGTCGGCCTCGGCGATGATCCGGGCCGCCTTGACCGTCACCAGCTCCGGATCGCCCGGTCCGAGCCCGATGCCCCAGAGCGTGCCGTGGGTCACGTGATCCACCATCACTCCACCTCGCTGGCGATGGCGTTGAGCGCGGCGGCGGTGATCGCGCTGCCGCCGCGGCGGCCGCGGACGACCAGGTACTCGGACCCGCCACGGGCGATCAGCTCGTCCTTGGACTCGGCCGCGCCGATGAAGCCCACCGGGCCGCCCACGATCGCGGCCGGTCGCGGCGCACCCTGGTCGATCATGTCGAGGAGGTGGAACAGCGCCGTCGGCGCGTTGCCGATCGCGACCACCGCGCCGTCCAGCTTCTCGCCCCACAGTTCGAGGGCGGCGGCCGAGCGGGTGTTGCCGAGCTGCTCCGCGATCACCGGGACCCGGGGGTCAGCCAACGCGCACAGCACCTCGTTGTTCGCGGGCAGCCGCTTGCGGGTCACACCGGCCGCGACCATCGTCGCGTCACACAGGATGGGGGCTCCCGCCCGCAGCGCGGCGCGGGCCGACTCGACGACACCCGGGGTGAACGCGATGTCCTCGACCAGATCCACCTGACCCGACGCGTGGATCATCCGCACCACCACCTGCGACACGTCCGCCGGGAACCTGGCCAGGTCCGCCTCGGCCCTGATGGTGGCGAAGGACTGACGGTAGATCTCGGCGCCGTCGCGGATGTAGTCGGTCATGCGCCACACGATATGGGGTCAGCGCGGCGGTCGGTCCACCCGGTAGCCGTCGCCGGTGGCCACCACGTCGGCGACCTCGCCGCGGGGCCTGCCGCACTTGCGATCACAGCCCACCCAGTGCTGCCTGCCCTCCACCCGAAGGTCCCCGGACTCCAGCGCCGCAGCGAGGTCGCCACGGACGTCGGCCAGCGACTTGGCGCAACCCGGGCTTCCCGTGCAGGCACTGACCTGCAGCCACGGCGAGCCTGCGTCGAAGATCAGGCCCATCGGCGCGAGCACCCGCACGACCTGCTCCGCGGTCCATTCGTCGAGGTCGCACAGCAGCACCGACCGCCACGGCGTCACGACGAGCGGCTTGTCGACGGCGGCCAGGAACTCGGCGGTGCGCGCGGGGATCGTCCCCAGCGCGAGACCGGCGGCCAGGGTGATGCCGCCGTCGCCGTGGTCGAGCCAGCCGATCGGTCCAGCACCACCGTCGGCGAGGTCGAGGGGAGACGCCGTCGCCCCCAGCCCCAGACCGGCGAGGATCTGCTCGGCGCCGCCGTCGATCTCGTGCAGCCGCCACCGGTCGCCCCGGATCGAGAGCAGGTGCCGGGCGGCCTCGAGGAGCACCGGCACCCCGTCCGAGGCGGCGACCCGGGCGCCCGAATCCCGGCCCGCCAGGACGAGGGCCACCTCGTCGGCGCCGACGGCATGCAGGCCGAGGTCCGCGGACAACCCGGAGACATCGCCGCGGCCGTCGTCGAGCGAGAACATCACCCGGCCCGGCAACTGCGCCAGGCTCGGGTCGGCGCAGAGGCCGTGGTCGAGTTCGCGCACCCAGCCGCGGACGTCGACGAGTCCGCCGATCCGCCCGGACAGGGGACTGGCGAGGATGTTGCGGACCCGTTCGTGGGTGGTCGAGGGGAGCAGGCCCACGTCGGTCAGCCGTTCGGCGAATAGGTCCGGATCGCGGACCGCGCGCAGTTGCACGTTGCCGCGCGAGGTGAGCTCCAGCTCGCCGGCCGCGAGCTCCCGGGCCGCCTCGGCCAGCGCCTGCAGCTGGGCGGGTTCGAGAAACCCGCCGGGCAGGCGCACGCGGGCGAGCGCGCCGTCCGCCGCCTGGTGCACCTGAAGGGCTCCGGGGCAGGCGTCGGGGCGGGAACGGTCGGGTGTGGTCGGTTCGGCGGACATCGTCTCCAGGCTACGTCCCGGCACCGGTAGCATCAGCGGCGCTTGCGGCAGCTCGAGAGGAAACCGGTGGGAATCCGGTGCGGTCGCGCCACTGTCACCCGAGCGCCCGCTGCCCGCGGGCCCCGGGGAGCCAGACCCTCCGCCGCTGCCGTTCCGTACCGATGGGGCGCGAAACCCCGAGGAGGCCTCACCGTGATCCTGCTGCTGTCGACGTCCGATACCGACCTGCTCAGCGCCCGTGCCAGCGGCGCGGAGTACCGCTGGGCGAACCCGTCCCGGCTGCTGGTGGACGACCTGCCCGGCCTGCTCGAGGGCGTCGAGCTGGTGGTGGTCCGCATCCTTGGCGGTCGTCGCGCCTGGGAGGACGGGCTCGACGCCGTCCTCGCCGCCGGCCTGCCGACGGTGGTGCTCGGCGGAGAGCTCGCGCCTGACGCCGAGCTGATGGAGCACTCGACCGTCCCCGGCGGCGTGTCCGCCGAGGCGCATTCGTACCTGGCCGAGGGCGGGCCGCAGAACCTGCTCCAGCTGCACCACTTCCTCACCGACACCGTCCTGCTCACCGGGTTCGGATTCGAGCCGCCGGTGCACACCCCCACCTGGGGTCACCTCGAACGAACGAGTGCGGTCGTCGACGGTCCCACGGTCGCGGTGCTCTACTACCGCGCCCAGCACCTGGCAGGCAACACCGAGTACGTCGAGACGCTGTGCCGGGCGATCGAGGCCGCGGGGGCCAACGCCCTACCCCTCTTCTGCGCCTCGCTGCGCACGGCCGAGCCCGAGCTGCTGGCCACCCTCGGCACGGTCGACGCGATGGTCGTCACCGTGCTCGCGGCGGGCGGCACCAAGCCCGCCGGGGCATCGGCGGGCGAGGACGACGAGGCCTGGGACGTCACCGAACTGGCCGCGCTCGACGTGCCGATCCTGCAGGGTCTGTGCCTGACCAGCAGCCGCGAGGCCTGGGAGTCCAACGACGACGGACTCTCGCCGATGGACGTCGCGACGCAGGTCGCGGTGCCGGAGTTCGACGGCCGACTGATCACGGTTCCGTTCTCGTTCAAGGAGATCGACGCCGACGGCCTCACCGCGTACGTGCCCGACCCCGAGCGGGCGGCCCGGGTCGCCGGCATCGCGGTACGGCACGCACGCCTGCGGCACATCCCGCTCGCGGAGAAGCGGATCGCGCTGTTGCTCTCCGCCTATCCCACCAAGCACGCCCGCATCGGAAACGCCGTCGGCCTGGACACCCCCGCCAGCGCGATCGCGCTGCTCACCGAGATGCGCGCGGCCGGATACGACCTCGGGCCGCTCGACGGGGACGACGCGCTGCCCGGTCTGGCCGCCGGGGACGGCGACGCCCTGATCCACGCGCTCATCGCGGCGGGCGGACAGGACCCGGACTGGCTGACGGCGGAGCAGCTCGAGGGCAACCCGATCCGGATCTCCGCCGCGCGGTACCGGCAGTGGTTCGCCACACTGCCGCAGGACCTACGCGAGGGCGTCGAGGAGCACTGGGGCGCCGCGCCCGGCGAGCTGTACGTGGACCGGTGCTCGGATCCCGACGGTGAGATCGTCATCGCCGCGATGCAGGTCGGCAACGTGGTCCTGATGGTGCAGCCGCCCCGCGGGTTCGGCGAGAACCCCGTGGCCATCTACCACGATCCGGACCTGCCGCCGAGCCACCACTACCTGGCCGCCTACCGCTGGCTGGCCGCCCGTCAGGACGAGGGCGGCTTCGGCGCGGACGCGGTGGTGCACCTCGGCAAGCACGGGAACCTGGAGTGGCTGCCCGGCAAGACGCTCGGCATGTCCGCGTCCTGCGGCACCGACGCCGCGCTGGGTGAGCTGCCGCTGATCTACCCGTTCCTGGTGAACGATCCGGGCGAGGGCACCCAGGCGAAGCGCCGCGCGCACGCCACCCTGGTGGATCACCTGATCCCGCCGATGGCCCGCGCCGAGAGCTACGGCGACATCTCGCGACTCGAACAGCTGCTCGACGAGCACTCCAACATCTCGGCGCTCGACCCGGCGAAACTGCCCGCGATCCGCCAGCAGATCTGGACCCTGATGCGCGCGGCGAAGATGGACCACGACCTGGGCCTGGCGGAACGTCCCGACGAGGACGTCTTCGACGACATGCTCCTGCACGTCGACGGCTGGCTGTGCGAGATCAAGGACGTCCAGATCCGCGACGGCCTGCACATCCTGGGCCAGGCCCCCGAGGGTGACGCGGAAGTCGAGCTGGTGCTCGCGATCCTGCGGGCCCGGCAGATGTGGGGCGGCGAGCGCACCGTGCCCGGCCTGCGCGAGGCGCTCGGGCTCAGCGAGGACGGCGACGAGGCCAGGACCCGCGTGGACGCGATCGAGGAGATCGCCCACGGGCTGGTCGCGGCCCTGCAGGCCGCGGACTGGGATCCCGCCGCCGCGGCACGGATCGGCGCGGCCCACGGCGAGCAGGTCGTCGCAGTGCTGGAGTTCGCCGCCGCCGAGGTGGTCCCGCGACTGCGTCAGACTGCCGGCGAGATCACCCAGGTGCTGCGCGCCCTCGACGGCCGGTTCATCGCCGCCGGGCCGAGCGGGTCGCCGCTGCGCGGCCTGGTCAACGTGCTGCCCACCGGCCGCAACTTCTACTCGGTGGACCCGAAGGCGGTGCCGTCCCGGCTCGCCTGGGAGACCGGCCAGGCGATGGCGGAATCGCTGCTCGCCCGATACCTGGCCGATCACGGCGAGTACCCGCGGTCGGTCGGGCTGTCGGTGTGGGGCACCTCGGCGATGCGCACCTCCGGCGACGACATCGCGGAGGTCTTCGCCCTGCTGGGTGTCCGGCCGGTGTGGGACGAGGCGTCGCGCCGGGTCACCAGCCTGGAGGTCATCTCGCTCGAGGAGCTGGGACGGCCCCGCGTGGATGTGACCGTCCGGATCAGCGGCTTCTTCCGCGATGCCTTCCCGCACGTGCTGGCGCTGCTCGACGATGCGGTCCGAATGGTCGCGGCGCTGGACGAGCCCGCTGCGAGCAACTACATCCGGGCGCACGCGCAGGCCGACCTGGCCGAGCACGGCGACGACCGCCGGGCCACCACCCGCATCTTCGGGTCCAAGCCCGGCACCTACGGTGCGGGCCTGCTGCAGCTGATCGACTCGAAGAGCTGGCGCAACGACGCCGACCTCGCCGAGGTGTACACCACCTGGGGCGGCTACGCGTACGGCCGCGGGCTCGACGGGGCGCCCGCCTCCGATGACATGCGCACCGCATACCGTCGAATCGCGGTGGCGGCCAAGAACACCGACACCCGCGAGCACGACATCGCCGACTCCGACGACTACTTCCAGTACCACGGAGGCATGGTCGCGACCGTCCGCGCGCTGACCGGGAAGTCCCCGGAGGCCTACATCGGCGACAGCACCCGGCCCGACGCCGTCCGCACCCGCACGCTGTCGGAGGAGACCGCTCGGGTGTTCCGCGCGCGGGTCGTCAACCCGCGCTGGCTCGAGGCGATGCGCAGGCACGGCTACAAGGGCGCCTTCGAGATGGCCGCCACCGTCGACTATCTGTTCGGCTACGACGCCACGACCAACGTCGTCGCGGACTGGATGTACGAGAAGCTCGCCGAGACGTACGTGCTGGACGAGCAGAACCGCAAGTTCATGACCGAGTCCAATCCCTGGGCCCTGCACGGGATCGCGGAGCGGCTGCTCGAGGCCGCCGAGCGCGACATGTGGGAAAAGCCCGAGCAGCAGACGCTCGACGGGCTGCGACAGGTCTACCTCGAGACCGAGGGTGAGCTCGAGGGAGAGTAGGTCTCTAGGCTGGTGCGCATGAGCCCCACGCTGCGCGAGATCGGTGCCGCCAAATACGTCCTGCTGACCACCTTCCGCAAGGACGGCACCGGGGTCCCGACCCCGCTGTGGGCGGCGCTCGACGGTGACCGTCTGCTGATGTGGACGGTCACCGACTCGTACAAGGTCAAGCGGGTCCGGCGCAATTCTCGGGTGACGATCGCGGCCTGTGATGTGCGCGGAAACCAGAAGGGTGAGGCGATCGAGGCCAGCGCGGCGATCCTCGACGACGCCGGTACGGACCACGCCCGCGCCGTCATCGCCCGCAAGTACGGAGTCCTCGGCTGGATCACCATGAAGGGCAGCCTGATCCGTCGTGGCAAGACCGGCACCATCGGACTGGCCGTCGTCGCCTGAACGGACCGTCGAGCCCCTCCCGTCGGGACGGTCCGTTCACGCCTGTCCTCGGTCCGCTACGAGCCCGTGCTGCCCGATCCGCCGGCGCTGCCCGAGCTGCCGTTGGAGCTGCCGTCGGAGCTGCCCGCGCTGCCCGAGTTGCTGCCGTTCCCGTCGGCGCTACCGATACCCGGGATCTCGCGCGTCTGGAACGTGATGATCACCGTCGGCAGCGCTCCGGCCTCCGCAAGTTCCTGGGTGCCGCCCGCGGGGACGAGGAACGATCCGCCACCGCCACCGGTGGTGCCACCGCCGCCACCGTAGAGGCCGCCGCCACCGCCGTCGCCGACCGCTCCACCGAATCCGCCGGACCCCAGGGTGCCCGGGCTCCCCCCGAGGCCCGCCGCGCCACCGGCGAATTGCGTGCCCGCCTGGCCACCTGCGGCGCCCGGCGCCGATACCGCCGCGTCGCCGCCGGCTCCGGCGACACCGCCCGCGCCACCACCGGGCGCCACGACCAGTCGTGACGCCAGCGCCGCCTCCCTGCCGCTGCCCACCGACTTCGTCGCCACGGAGGAGAAGCCGCCACCCCGGTTGAGGCCGGCCCCGCCGTCGACGCCCGACCGGATGTACAGGGTCTGACCGGGTGTCACGGCAAGATCGGTCACGACCATGCCGCCGCGGCCGCCCTGCGCGCCACCGCCCCTGCCGCCGATCGCCGTCACCTGCACCGACCGCACGTCGCCAGGGACCGGAAGCACGTACTCGTCGGCGAGTCCGCTGTCGTACGTGCACGTGGTGAGCGCCGGCGTGGTCGAGCACCCGACGGTGATCGCCGATGCGGTGCCCATACCGAACGCGAGGGCTGCCCCCGACGCCGTCAGCCCCGCGACGGCGGTGAGCCCCAGCGCCCGGCGAGCCCAACCCGAACCCCGACGTATACCCCGATCGATCATCAAAAATACCTCGCTGAATCGCGTTGATCCGGAGGCGGACGCCACCGGCGGGGGAAGCATGGCACGCCGACAGCGATCAGACATGGGGAATGAGTGAGCTGATTCCCCTCGATTGCGGAGCTAGTCTTCGTTGAACCCGCGAAGCCGATTCAGTTCGCGCCGTTCACGTTTGGTAGGTCGCCCGGATCCACGGTCACGCTCGGGCAGCGCGAGAAGCACCTCGCGCGGCGGCGGTGGCGGTGTGCGATCGATCAGGCAGAGCGCGGCCTCGGCGGCCCCCACCCGCTTCCTGATCACCCGCGCCACCACGACGATCCGCTCGACGCCGCCCGCACGCATCCGGATCTCGTCGTCGACGCGAACCGGCTGCGCGGGCTTGGCGGAGATCCCGTTGACCCGGACATGGCCCGATCGGCACGCGGCCGCCGCGGCCGAGCGGGTCTTGAACAGGCGGACCGACCAGGTCCAACTGTCCAACCGGGCGCTGGTGGATTCTTCGGCCGACACGGGAACCAGGGTACGTCGAGACTCCCGTGCACTCATCAACGCCGACTGACCCAGGCGAGCCGGACGGGTGGCAGGAACTCGCCGACCTCCGCGCGAACCCACCAGGCGCCCGTCGCCCGGTGCTCCCGGCGGGTGGTGAAGCGGTATCGGTAGAGGGTCGCCCGGACGAACGCCGGCGGTGCCGCGCGGAAGGGGTTGTGCCGAAGCAGTTTCAGTGTCGCGGGGTCGTTCTCCAGCAGTTTTGCGGCGAACGCGGCGAACCACGCGCGCGCATAGCTCGGCGAGATGGCGGCGAACCACATGAGCCAGTCGAGCCGCAGGTGATACGGCGCGAACTGGCGGGGGCGGCGGTTGACGTCACCGGGCTTGCCCTTGAACTCGTACTCCTCCCAGACGCTGCTCGCGGTGACCTCCTCGGCGGCGGTGCCCTCGATGACCACCTCGTGCCGGAGCCTGGTCATGTGCCCGAAGGCGCCATAGGTGTTCACCAGGTGCCACGGGTTGAACGAGGCGTTCATGAGCTGGCGGCGCGAGAACAGGTTCCGCAGCGGCCAGTAGCTCAGCACGAGGACGAGCGCGGTCACCGCGATCACCGCCCCCACGTAGGCGGGCGGTGCCGAACCGGACTCGGCCGGAACGGGCAGCACACCCGCGAAGAACCGGTCCGGGAGCACCGAGACGGCCAGCACGATCGCCATCCAGTTCAACCACGAGAAGTTGCCGCTCGCGACCAGCCACAGCTGCGTGACGATCATGATCGCTGCCGCGATGCCCGCGATGGGCTGCGGCGCGAACAGGCCGAACGGCACCACCAGTTGGGTGACGTGGTTCCCCGCGGCCTCCACCCTGTGCAGCACGCGGGGGAGCCGGTGGAAGTACCAGCTCAGCGGGCCGGGCATCGGCTGCGTCTCGTGGTGGTAGTAGAGGCAGGTCAGATCACGCCAGCAGCTGTCGCCACGCATCTTGATCAGACCGGCACCGAACTCCAGCCGGAACAGGAGCCACCGGAGCAGGAGCAGGATCGCCAACGGCGACGCGGTGTCGGCGTTGCCCAGGAAGACGGCCAGGAAGCCGGCTTCGAGGAGCAGCGATTCCCAGCCGAATCCGTACCAGGTCTGCCCCACGTTGACGATGGACAGGTAGAGCACCCACAACGTGAACCACACCAGCATGCATGCGGGCAGTGGTAGGCGGTCGGTCAGGCCCACCACGGTGAGCGCGGCGAGCGCGACACCGGTCCAGGCGAGCACGGCGAAGAACCGGTCCGAATAGTGCAGATGGAACAGGCTCGGATACCGGCGGAAGGACGCGGTCCGGAGGAACTGGGGGATCGGGAGGAGTCCGTCGCTTCCCATCAGCGGCCGGAACTGGTTCACCGCGGACAGGAAGGCAACGAGGTAGATGACGGCGAGCCCCTCCTTGAAGAGCAGCCGTCCCAGCGAATAGCCCTCCGCAACGAACCATTCCATGTCCGTCACCCCACGATGACGAGACGTTCACCGGTTGCCTGTTGAACCCGCCTGATGGAACCCGCCTACTGAAACGGACGTTACTCCTAGATCCGGCCGTCGGAGATGGTGAAACGTCACGACCGGGCGTGTGAACGCCGGTCGCGGACCCGGTGCACCCAGGACCTCGACCGGCGTTCACCTGTCAGATCGTCCGCGCTGTCAGGATCCGCTGCTGCCGAAGGAGTCGCAAAACGAGCCGCAGCCGTCACCGAGTCCGGGAATCAGACCGGAGCCGAGGGTGAAGGTGAAACCGACGAGCGGCGAGGCGCCTGCCTTCGCGAGACCCTTCTGGCCGCCCGCGGGCACCAGGAACGATCCGCCACCGCCGCTGCCGCCCGCGGCACCGCCACCGCCGCCGTAGTGGCCGCCACCGCCGCCACCGCCGGAGCCGTATGCGGCGCCGCCGATGCCGAGCGCACCCGCCTGGCCTGGGTTCGAATCGACGCCGCCCGCGCCGCCCGCACTGTCGGTACCCGCCTTGCCACCCTTCGCGCCGGTCGCCGATTCGCCCGCGTTGGCGCCTGCGCCTGCGGAGCTCGCCGCTCCGCCGCCGGGCGCGACCAGGATCCGCGAGTTCATCGCGCCGATCGGGTCGGACTTCACGGACTTGGTCGACACGCTGGAGAAGCCGCCACCCTTGGTGGTGCCGTTGCCTCCGTCGACACCGATCCGGATGTAGAGGGTCTGGCCGGGGGTCACCGGCACGTCGGCGGTGACCAGGCCACCCAGGCCGCCGGCCCCGCTGAACTGGGAGCTGCCGCCTGCGCCGCCGATCGCGGTGACACGCATCGTGCTCACCCCGGCGGGGACGACCAGGGACTGCTCATCGGGAGTGACGGTGTAGCCACAAGTCACGAAGGGTCCCGACTGGGCGCAGCCCGCGGCAGCGTTCTCGGCGGAGGCCGCCCCCGCGCCGGCGGCAGCAGCGGCGGCCACGGTCAGCCCGAGCGTGGCGGTGATCCCCACGGCACGCCGAGCCCGCGCCGAACCTGTGCGCCCAACCCGCATCGACTGCCTCGCACGTATTCCCATCAACCAACCTCACAGTGTTGCCTCGATCCGGGGACGGATGCCACCGGCGGATGGAAGCATGACACGCTCGCCGGGATCACAGGACGGTATCGACTCGATTTCAGCCGATCAGTCGATCGCGTCGAGATACAGCCAGCGGCCGTCCTCCCGCACGAACCGGCTGTGCTCGCGAAGCGAGTCGCGCTGCCCCGCGTGCACGTAGTGCGCGACGAACTCGACGGTTCCCTCCGCCTCGAAGAGCCCGCCGCCCATACACCCGAGAATGTCCAGCCCCGTCCAACGCTGATCGGGGTCGAGGTCCAAGCGGTCCGGCCGGGTGCTCGGATGCCAGGTACGCCTCAGGTAGTCCGTGGCACCGACCGCGAACGCGCTGTACCGCGAGCGCATCAGTCGCTCGGCGGTCGGGGCCTCGGTCTCGCCGGAGTGGAACCGGCCGCAGCAGGAGCCGTAGGTGTCACCGCTCAGGCAGGGGCAGGGGGAGGTCGATGCGATCACGGGTCCAGTATGGATGCGCGGCTATCGCCGCCCGCCGTTCCAGTACTCGAAGTGCAGGTGAGGACCCGACGTTTGACCGTTGCTCCCTGCTCCCGTGGGCCCGCCTGCCTTGACCACGGACCCCTGACGGGCGCTTGGCGGCATGTGCCCGTAGACCGTGGACGGTGGTTGCTGCGGTGTCGAGTCGACGACGACCCACTGTCCGGGCTGCGGGGCCGGGGCTGCCGTCGCGGCCGCGGCACCCCCGCAGAGGAGCAGGGCCCCAGCGCAGAGCGACAACATCAGACGGGGGAACGTGCACCGCATGGCGAATCCTCGATCGGTGGGACAGGTGCCGGATGCCCGGCGCGCCATCAACTCTCGCGGAGGTGGCGGCCGGATTCCATCACCACTCGGGATGAACCGACCCACCCACCCGTGCTACTGCGCCTGGCTCACCGACGACATGTGGAAGTCCGGGATCCGCAGCGGCGGCATCGCGGTGCGGGTGAACCAGTCCTTCCACTCGCGAGGCAGAGTCGGCTCGGTGGCCCCCACCTCCGAGACCCGTCGCAGCAGGTCGAGCGGGCTCTCGTTGAATCGAAAGTTGTTGACGGCGCCGGTGACCTCCCCGTCCTCGACCAGATACACCCCGTCCCTGGTCAACCCGGTCAGCAGCAGGGTCGCCGGATCGACCTCGCGGATGTACCAGAGCGTGGTCAGCAACAGGCCGCGCTCGGTCCGCGCGACCATGTCGTCGATGGTCGCCGCGCCGGCGCCGGTCAGCAGCAGGTTGTCGCCGGGCACCGCGACCGCGGCGCCGAACTCCTGCGCCGCGTGACGGGGGTAGGCGAGCGCGGTGATGGTGCCGTCGCGGACCCAGTCGACCGGATCGACGTCCATGCCGTTGTCGAAGAGGGAGAGCGAGTCACTCGAGGCCACCGTCGCGACGAAGGGCGAGTACTCGAGGCCGCGGGCCGCGGGATCCGAGCGCAGCGTCAGCGGGAAGTCGGTGAGCCGTTCGCCGATTCGGGTGCCTCCGGCCTTCGACAGCGCGGTGTGCCCCTCCTCGGCGCCACGGCCCTCCATCGTCCACATCAGATAGATCATCAGGTCGGCGACCGCGGACGGTGGCAGCAACGTCTCGTACCGGCCCGCGGGGAGGTCGACGGTGCGCTTCGCCCAATCCAGCCGGGTGGTCAACTGGGCCAGCAGGTTCGGTACCGACACGTCGGAGAAGTCCACGGTGCCCGCGCCGACCCACGCGCTGGCGTCACCGCGCTTGCCGTTGATCTCCACCGAGCCGGTGGGCTGGGTGAAACGCCTGCGGATGCCGGTGGAGGTGCCCAGCCAGGTGCTGTGGAGTTGATGGTGCGCGAACCCGTACAGCCGATCGGCCCCGTCGAATCCATCGGCCAGGTCACCCGCCAGGCCGCCGAACACATCGATGCCCGTCGAGGCCGCCGCGGCGGACCAATCGGGGTCGGCATCGCCCGAACCCGCGATCAGGTCCATCGCGTCCTCCGCCGGCCGAGCGGTCCGCGCCGCCTCCTCGCTCGCTCGCACCACCGCCGGGATCTGCTGCGGATCAACGGTGCTCGAACTCACCGTGCCCACCTTCGCGCCCTCGCCGTCGCGGACGATGGAGACGACGGTCCAGGTCCGGGAGGTGGACACCCCATTGGTGGTCATCGAGTTGCCCGCCCACCGGAGCGAGGCCTCGCTGGCGTCGGTGACCACCACCATCGACTCGTCCACAGTCCGCAGTGCGAGAACCCGCTCGATCAGCTCCTGCGCCGAGATCATCGCCCGCCCCCCATCAGGGTTCACTGTCCACCCTCCACCCGCGTGTTGAGCACGTTCACCGCGCGGAACAGCGCGGAGGGACACCCGTGACTGACCGCCGCCACCTGACCCGGCTGGGCCTTGCCGCAGTTGAACGCGCCGCCCAACTGCCAGGTGGAGGCGCCCCCGACCGCCTCCATCGAACCCCAGAAGTCGGTCGTGGTGGCCTGGTACGCCACATCCCGGAGCTGCCCGTCGAGGGCGCCGTTCCGGATCCGGAAGAACCGCTGGCCGGTGAACTGGAAGTTGTACCGCTGCATGTCGATCGACCAACTCTTGTCGCCGACCACATAGATCCCGTCCTCGACGCGCGCGATCAGCTCCGCCGTGGACGTGTCCCGCTCGGGATCCGGCTGCAACGACACGTTCGCCATCCGCTGGATCGGAACGTGGTGGGGGGAGTCCGCGTAGGAACAGCCGTTGGAACGCCCCAGGCCGAGCCGCGGGGCGAACACCCGGTCGAGCTGATAGCCCACGAGGGTTCCGCCGCGCACCAGGTCCCAGCGTTGCGAACCGACACCGTCGTCGTCGTATCCGACGCTGGCCAGTCCGTGCTCCTCGGTCCGGTCGGCGGTCACATGCATGATCTCGGTGCCGTATCGCAGCGAGCCGAGCTTGTCCGGGGTCGCGAACGAGGTGCCCGCGTAGGCCGCCTCGTAGCCGATTGCCCGGTCGTATTCGGTTGCATGACCGATGGATTCGTGAATGGTCAGCCACAGGTTGGTCGGATCGATGACCAGGTCCGTCGGACCCGCCGTCACCGACGGCGCCTTGGACTTCTCCGCCAGCCATTCCGGGATCCGCGCCAACTCCGTCGCCCAGTCCCAGGAACCCGGGCCGGCACCCTCGGCCAGGTATTCCCACCCGCGCCCGACCGGGGGAGCGAGGGTGCGCATGGTCTCGAAGCTGCCCGCCGACTGGTCGACGGCGGTCGCCTCCAGCTGTGGGTGCAGGCGAACCCGCTGTTGGGTGATGCTCGATCCGGCCAGGTCCGCGTAGAAGGTCTGCTCCTTGACCTGCATCACGCCGGCCGTGACGTGGTCGACCCCGTCGGCGGCCGACAGCCGGCCCGAATAGTCGGTGAGCAGTTCGATCTTCTCGGCCGTCCGGACCTCGAACGGATCGACCTCGTAGCCGGACACCCAGACCGCGTCGCGGTGAACGGGTTCCGGTGCCAACTCCACCCGATCCCTGTTGAGCGCGCGCAACGCCCGGGCCACCTCGACCGCCTGTGCCGCGGTGCGGGCGGCGGCATCGGGGGCCAACTCCGCATGCGAGGCGAACCCCCACGTCCCGTCCACCACCACCCGCACGGCCATGCCGAGTTCGGAACCGTCGACCGCCGACTGCACGGCCCCGTCCCGGAGCCGAATCGACTGGGTGAGCAGCCGATGCACCCGCAGATCGGCGTGGGTGGCGCCCGCGGACGTGGCCGCGGAGAGCGCAGCGTCCGCGAGGGCGCGTAGCGGCAGGGCGAGAAAGTCGGGGTCGACATCGCGGGTGGCGGTCACGGGTCACACGCTACCGCTCAGGCGAACTGCTGCCAGCCCAGCCGGATGACCATCACCACGACCACCACCAGGAGCACGATCCGGATGAAGCCCGCGCCCTTCGCGAGTGCCATCCGCGCGCCGACGACGGCACCGAGCACGTTGCACGCCGCCATCGCCAGGCCGAGGGTCCACCACACGTTTCCGGTCGCGGCGAAGTAGACGAGCGCACCGAAATTGGAGCCGAGGTTGATCACCTTGGCCATCGCGGCGCTGCGGACGAACTCCGTGCCCAGCATCACGGCGAAGGTGATGATCAGGAAGGTGCCCGTCCCCGGGCCGAACAGTCCGTCGTAGAACCCGATGGCACCGCCCGCGACCAGCACCGTCGTCCACACCCGCAGCTGACTCGGCCGGTGATGGATCAGGGTGGTACCCAATGTCGGTCGCATCGTGACGAACACCGCGACCGCGATGAGCAGCACCATGATGATCGGGATGAACAGGGCCCTGTCGATCAGCGACACGGCGGCCGCCCCGAGCCCGGCGAACACCGCGGCCAGCACGCCTGCGGGGACCATCAGCCGCCACTGCAGGGCGACCTTCCGGCTGAAGGTGAACACGGCTGCGGCGGTGCCGTTGATGGCCGTGAGCTTGTTCGTCGCCAACGCCATCTGCGGGCTCAGCTGGGGCATGGTGATCAGGATCGCCGGGAGCAGAATCAGCCCACCCCCGCCGACCACGGCATCCACCCATCCGGCCGCGGTCGCCGCGGCCATCAGTACTCCCCAGTCGAGCCATGCCATGGGTCAGACTCAATCACAGAACCGGTCCCGGGCCGTTACTCCTAGGCTGTGGTCATGCGGAGGTTCAGCCTGTGGCTACGGGGGAAGCCGTTCGTCGCCGACTCCATGCTGGCGGCGATCCTCTTCGTGCTCGAATGCCTGTCGGCACCGAACAGCCGGGCCCCGTGGTTGTTCGTGCTGCTCGGCCTCGCGCTGTGTGTACCGATCGCGTTCCGGCGCCGGCATCCCGTCCTGGCCGCGGGCGCCATCCTCGGACTCTCGATCCTGACCACGCTGATCAGTAGTTGGCTCGGCGACGAGACCGTCACCCATCCGGGCCAGCTCGGCCTGGCCGTGATGCTGTACACCCTCGTCGCCTACGTCGGCAGGAAGCCTGCCGCGCTCTACCTGGTCGGGCTCGCGGCCGACTCGGCCCTGGCGATCTGGCTACTGCACCAGGAGCTCGGGACCACCGCGGCGTTCATCTCGTTGTTCTATGCGCTGTCCTGGATCACGGCCGAGTTCCTCGGCGCCCGACGGCTGTACGACGAGGAGGTCGCGGCGCGGCTCGCGGTCGCCGAGTACGACCGGGACCGTCGCGCGGAGGAGGCAGTTGCAGCGGAGCGAACCCGCATCGCCCGCGAGCTGCACGATGTCGTCGCACACGCGGTGAGCGTCATGGTGGTGCAGGCGGACGGCGCGTCCTATGCGGTGCGACGCAATCCCGACGCCGCGGAGCGCGCGGTCGGCAACATCGCGAGCACCGGCAGGCAGGCGCTCACCGAGCTGCGGCGCACGGTCGCGCTGCTGCGCACCGAACAGACGCCCGCGGAGCTGCCACAGCACGGGACGGCGGGCGTGGCAAAGGTCGTCGACATGATGCGCGACGCGGGCTTGCACGTGGAGCTCGAGATGACGGGCGAGCTCGACGACATCAGGCCCGCGCTGAGTCTCGGTATCCACCGCGTCGTGCAGGAGTCGCTGACGAACGTTCTCCGGCATGCCGGCGCCTCGCCCCGTGCTCAGGTCCGGGTGCGCAGGCGTGACGACGACGTGCTCGTGGAGATCACCGACAACGGGCGCGGATCGAGTCAGTTCACCCAGGGCTCGGGGAACGGGCTGGTCGGGATGCGGGAGCGGGTGGCGGTGCTGCAGGGCAACCTCGAGACCGGGCGGGAACCGGACGGGAGTTGGCGCGTCCGAGCAGAGTTGCCGCTGCATCCCGACGACTAGGTGGCGCCCGTCCCGACCGACGGATTCGGGAGATCGGGGGATTGTCATGAACTGAACATGCGTCTATGTTTCCCCATGGCAGAAAGAGACCCGGATCACGTCGGACGTCTCTTTGGGGGTGGGTAACCGAGGGAGAATCCGCGTGGCCGTGACAATCGGGGGTAGGCGTTTGATTCTGGCGGCGAGCGCGCTCGCGGCCGCGCTGGGATTGGTCTCGCCCGCGGCAGCGGCGCCGGCGCAGCCCGTCGAGTACGTGAACCTTGGTGACAGCTTCAGCGCGGGTTCCGGCGTGTATCCCGTTGTGCCCATGGCGGTCTCGCAGTGCATGCAGTCTGAGCGGAACTTCTCCCACATCGTTGCGCAGGAGCTCGGCTATCACCTGACCGATGTGAGTTGCGGCGGCGCGAAGACAGAGGACTTCTATGCGCCGCAGCACCCGGGCACGCGTGCGCAGCTCGATGCGTTGACGCCGACGACCGAGTTGGTCACCCTGATGATCGGGGGCAACAACAACAACACCTTTGGCGGCGCGATGGCGTCCTGCATCGGCGCGATGATCACCCGTCCGGGTGCGCTGGACCCCTGCAGGGCGCAGTACGGTGCCAGCCTCTCCGAGCCGATCGAGACCCAGACGTATCCGGCGCTGGTCAAGGCGCTCGGCGACATTCGCGCCAAGTCTCCGCGGGCCCAGATCGTCATCGCGGGCTACCCGTGGCTGCTGCCCGCGAGCGGCAGCTGTGCGCCGCAGATGCCCATCGCCCCCGGCGATGTCCCGTACCTCCGCGACCTCCAGGCCACTCTCAACGACACCGTTCGGCGAGCGGCACAGGAGACGGGCGCGACGTTTGTGGACATGTCGCAGGTGTCGGAGGGTCGCGACGGCTGCAAGCCCGTCGGCGAGCGCTGGATCGAGCCGATGCTCTTCGCGACCCAGCCTGTCCCGGTTCACCCGAACGCGGACGGTGAGCGGGCGCTGGCAGTCGAGGTGCTGAAGGCGATCGGCGCAGGGAACGCGCAGACCGGCTAGAGGCGACCGGCAACGAACTGTGCGGCCCCGATGGTCGTCCCGTTCACGGGATACAACGCATGAAGGACGTTGGGGCGACCGAGCGGGGAACCATCGCAGATGTTGTCGCCGGGAGCGCAGATGTCGATGGTCCTGGGACCGAGAAGCGGCCCGATGACGATCGGCGGATTCCCCGCGTCGCGCATGAACCGATCCGAAGGCTTTCCGAAAAGAACGACCGCGGCAACGTGGCCGGCCACATCCGGCGACAATGGCCCGGGTAGGGCCAGCTCAGGAGGTAATCCGGCGGGACTTCCGGCCTCGGTGACAAAACCGGCAACGGCCGCACCCTGGGAGTAGCCTCCGACCACAATCCTCGTGCTGGGGCAGCTTGCCGCAATGAACTGAACCCGAGAATTCATGTCCCGCATCCCCTCGACGAAGGTGTGGGCGAACCCTCGTCGGTCGTCAAAATTGCTGCCGGCACGGTAATTGACGGCGTGCACCCCGATCGACCGCGCGCCCGCGAACAAGCGCAGCGATTCGATGAATGAGAGTCCTGTGGCGCCAACACCCATCTCTTCGCCGGTACCCCGGGCGAACACCACCTCGACGTCGGGGCATGGCTGGGCGGATGCGGGCGGGGGCTCGAAGGATACGCAGGTCAGCGCACCAAACATCACCGTCGCGGCGCCGATGAATCGAGCGGACGTGCGTGTCCCCATGGGCCAACATTACCTTCAGGGACGTCGCGTCCACATGCTTCCTTGCCGCACTCGGCCAGCGGGACACCGAGACCAGGTGTCGGACCCCGGCGGTAGACTTCGAACATGAGTTCGATTGACGGTGGTGGTGTGGCCGGTCAGGTGGAAGCTCGCCTGACCGCGATCGCCGACGCCGTCGCCGGGCTCTGTGACGCCGATCTGACCGGGCTCGCTGATGCGGAGTTGACCGACACCATGGCGCGGTTGGAGAAGTCGCTGCGTCAGGCTGCGGCGGTCGGGCACAAACTGATCGTCGAGGCGGTCGAACGATCCTTGCCGGGCAAGCTGGGCCACAGGTCCGTCAACAAGCTGCTGGTCGGGGTGTTGCGGATCTCGGCGGCCGACGCCTCCGCGCGGGTCACCGCCGCGAAGTCGTTGGGGACCTGGCATGCCATATCGGGCGAAAGTTTGCCCGCTGATCTGCCCGAAACTGCCGCGGCGCAGCGCGACGGCGACATCGGCGCCGATCATTGCCGGGCGGTGCGCGAGGTCATCCGCAAGATCCCGTATGCGGTGCCCGCCTCCGACGTCGAGGCAGCGGAACAGATCCTGGCGGAGCTGGCGCGGGCCGGGACCCCGGAGGATGTCGAGAACGCCGGACACGAGCTGCTCGCCCATCTGAACCCGGACGGCAACTTGGCCGACGACAGGGATCGCAAACGACTGCGCGGGATCCGATTCGGCCGCCAAGACAAGGACCTCATGACGCCGATCTCCGGTCACCTCGACCCCGAGACCAGGGCACTGCTCGAACCGATCCTTGCGAAGTGGGCGCGGCCCGGGATGAACAACCCCGACGACCCCGAATCTCCGACCGGCGATGCCGAGCACCCGAACGTCGACCGCGACAGGCTCGCCGCCGCGGCGGGCCGGGACACCCGCACCGCTGCGCAACGCAATCACGATGCCGTGAAGGAAGCACTGCGAACACTCCTCGGTTCCGGAGTCGTGGGTTCACATCGCGGGCTGCCGGCCACCGCGATCATCACCATGACCCTCGACCAACTCGAACGCGCCACGGGCGTCGCCACGACCGCATCCGGTGGAATCCTTCCGATACGGGATGCCTTGAAGCTCGCCGAACAAGCGCACCCGGTGCTGGTCCTCTTCGACCACAACGGCAGGCCCCTGCACCTCGGACGCACGAAACGGCTCGCCACCGCCGACCAGCGGCTCGCCCTCATCGCCGCCGAGGGCGGCTGCACCGGACCCGGCTGCGCGGCGCCCGCCACCCTGACCGCGACCCATCACAAACGGGACTACGCCAAGGGCGGCAGGACCGACATCGGGGACCTGACGTTGGCCTGCGACTGCTGTCACGCGCTGGTTCACGACGGCCCGGGCGGCTGGAAAACCCGCACCGCCCCCGAGGGCACCGAGTACGCGGGACGCACTGAGTGGATCCCGCCGCCGCACATCGACCCCGAGCAGAAACCCCGCATCAACCACCGCCACCACCCGAAAGAGCTACTCGACCGAGCCCGACGAAAAGCGCAGGCGCGCAGGGAAGCCGACGCACGCAGGCGACACAAACAGCCCAAGCCACCCGGCGGGGGACCGACGGGAAGCGACGGAAGCGACGCCGTGCCGTAAGCGCCGATCCCGCATGGATGATCTGCGGACCGAGTGGCACCGGGCAGGTGCCGCCGTGGCCGCACCGGGAGTTCCTGCGCAACCTGTAGCGGGCAGCACGGCGATAGGGTGGCCCCATGCCCATCACCGTGCTGCTCGTCGACGACCAAGAGCTGATGCGCATGGGGCTCAAGATGGTCCTCGAGGCACACGAGGACATCGTGGTGCTGGGGGAGGCCGGGGACGGCGCCGCCGCGGTGAACGCGGTGAAGGCCCTCGAGCCCGATGTGGTGCTCATGGACGTGCGGATGCCGATCGTCGACGGGGTTACTGCCACCACGCAGATTGTCGAATCCGGCTGTTCCAGCAAGGTTTTGGTGATGACGACCTTCGACCTCGACGAGCATGCACTGGGTGCGCTGCGGGCGGGGGCCAGCGGATTCCTGCTCAAGGACACCCCGCCCGAGGATCTGGTCTCGGCGATCAGGAGCGTCGCTGCCGGGGACGCGGTGGTCTCACCCAAGGTGACGCGACGGCTGCTGTCCCGGTTCATCAGCGAGGACCCGGTTCCGGCGCAGGCCCCCGAGATCCTCGACGATCTGACGGAACGCGAGCTCGAGGTACTCCAGCACCTGGCCACCGGGCTGTCCAACGCAGAGATCGCGCAACAGCTCTACCTCTCGGAGGCCACGATCAAGACTCATGTCGGCAAGATCCTGACCAAGCTCGGCCTGCGAGACCGGGTGCAGGCCGTGGTGCTGGCCTACGAGACCGGGCTGGTCACGCCCGGCTCGTAGGCCTGTCGGATCACGCCGTGAAGGTCCCCACCGTCGGCAACGCGAAGCAGGTCTTCCCCGACTGGTAGGTGACATCCCCGTAGAGTGCCGCGAGCACCGTCCCAGCGCCGGTCGCCACGGTCTTCGACATCGTCGGCATCCCGAGCAGGGCGTCGTTCAACGGCTCCATTCCACCCTTGAAGGTGGTCGTGTTGAACCAGATCACGTTGAGGCCGGACTGCTTCGGAAGGTCCACATGGGCCGGAATCGCCTGGAATCGCAGCTGACCGCGCTCGATGAACGGCGGAATGGGGAAGTTGGGCCCGGACTGTGCGGAGGCAACGGTGACGGTGACCGGACTCTCGCCGATCCCACAGCCGAGAGTCGGCGCCGGATACATGAAGTCCTGCGGTGTCGTCACCCCCAACTCCGGGAGGCCCAGGGGCCCGAAGGCCGCCGCCCCGAGAATGCCCTGGAGCACCGCGAGCGCCTCTGGCGACTGCATGCCCGGCTCCGCCAGCAGGGCGGCGGGGGCCGAGCCGGGCGGGTCTGCCGCGGCAGGGGAGGCACCGGCCTGGCCGGCAAGCGGAAGGGCAAGTGCCGCGAGCGACACCACGGCGACGGACAACCTGCGGACGATCTGGGGGAGTCTCATGTTGCTCCTCGGCTGATGCGCGAAATCGACGATCATGAACCCGACCGATGTGAACTGCATCATGCCAAATGTCTAAATGTCAACTAGAGGGTTGGGGTCTACCTCCACCAGAGGTTGGCGTGTACATCAACTGGAGGGTTCGGCTTTACACCGGAAACCCGGGAGAAAAACCGCGGCCCCGCACGTTGTTCCGGCAGAGGGACGACCCCGAGGGACAAGACCCCGGAGGAACCCAAGCGAAAGGCAGGCCGATGATTCCGGCGTTGTTCGTGCTCTACGTCGTCGTCGAGATCGCCGCGGTGATCTGGGTGGGCAGCACCATCGGTGTGCTGTGGACGATCGCGCTGTTCCTGTTCGGCTGGGCCGTCGGCCTCGTCCTGGTGCGCTCGCAGGGCCGCAAGGTGATCGAGGGATTCCGGCGCGCAGGTCGCGGCGCAGGTTCCGCAGGCGGCGCCGTCGCGGACGGGGCGGTGGTCGCGGCCGGAACGGTGCTGCTGGTGATCCCGGGTCTGGTCACGTCCGCCCTCGGCCTGCTGCTGTTGCTCCCGCCGACCCGCCGGATTCTCCGTCCGCTCGTCCTGATCCTGGGTGGTCGGCGACTCGGGATGGTGACCGCGGCCGGCGGGGTCGGTGCCGAGGTGTACTCCCGGACCCGCCGACGCACGGTCGTCGACGGCGTCATCGTCGAGGACACCGTCGTAGAGGACATCACCTATGGGCCCGAGGCCCCGGGGTCGCCCACGGGCGCCGACCCGCTCGCCATCGAGGGCGAGATCATCCTTCCCGATCCCGGTGGCACGGCGCCCGGTCCCAGGCGGGCAGACTGAACCCCCGTGGGTACCCAATTGTTGGTCGGCGGTCGCATCTACAGCCCCGCCGCACCGGATGCGACGTCGATGGCCGTGACCGATGGCACCGTGGTGTGGGTCGGCGAGGACCGACCCGGCCGCGCGCTGCATCCCGACGCCGAGATCATCGAACTGGACGGCGCCTTCGTGACACCGGCCTTCGTGGACACCCATGTCCACGTCACCGCGCTCGGACTGATGCTCACCGGCCTCGACCTGACCGGCGCCCGATCGCGCCGCGAATGCCTCGACCTGGTTCGGCGCTACGCCGAGGAACACGACGACGCCGTCATCTGGGGGCACGGCTGGGACGAGACCCTCTGGACCGACGAGCCGGGCGCCCCGACCACCACGGAACTCGATGCCGTGGCACCCGGGCGAATGGTGTACCTGGCGCGAATCGACGTCCACTCCGCCGCCGCTTCGTCGTTGCTGCGCCGCGCGGGCGGTGTCGACGAGGCCGAGGCCCCGGTCACCGCGGACGAGCACCATCGGGTCCGCGCGGCGGCCAGGGAACTGCTCACCGCGACGCAGCGGGCGCGGGCCCGGACCGCCGCCCTCGACAGCGCGGCCGCCAACGGGATCGTCGCGGTCCACGAGTGCGCGGGCCCCGACATCTCCGGCCGCGAAGACCTGAGCGAACTGCTCGCACACCCGCACGGGGTCGAGGTTCGGGCCTACTGGGGAGAGCCGGTCCGGACCGCGGCCGAGGCGACCGCACTGCTCGCCGAGACGGGGGCGGCCGGTCTCGGTGGCGACCTCTTCGTCGACGGCGCGATCGGGTCCCGCACGGCCTGGCTGCACGAGCCGTACGCCGATCGCCCGCACACCGGCAACGCCTACCTCGACGTCGACGCGATCACCGCGCACCTGCGGGCCTGCACCGAGGCCGGTGTCCAAGCCGGCTTCCACGTGATCGGTGACGCCTCCGTCGCCACGGTGATCGAGGCGTTCGAGCGGGTGGCCTCCGAACTCGGTGGGCCCGCGGTCGCCGCGTGCGGACACCGGCTCGAGCACGTCGAGATGATCACCGCCGAACAGGCGACCGCGCTCGGTTCGCTCGGGGTGGTCGCCAGCGTCCAGCCGGTGTTCGACGCGCTCTGGGGCGGCGACCACGGGCTCTACGCCCAGGCCCTCGGGCAGACCCGGGCCGCGGGTCTCAACCCGTTCGCCGCGATGGCTGCGGCCGGGGTGTCGCTGGCATTCGGATCCGACGCCCCGGTGACTCCCGTCGACCCGTGGGCGATGCTCAGGGCCGCGGTCAACCACCGGACCGAAGGCAGCGGTGTCTCGCCGCGTGCGGCCTTCTCCGCCGCGACCCGCGGGGCGTGGCGGGCAGGCGGCGTCCGCGACGGCCTCGCGGGCACGCTGGTCCCCGGCGCACCCGCCTCGTACGCCATCTGGGAGGCGGGCGAGCTGGTGGTCACCGCCGCCAAGGACTCCGTCCAGCGGTGGTCGACCGATCCACGGTCCCGGGTGCCCGCGCTGCCCCACCTCGAGCCCGAGTCCCCGAACCCGGTGTGCCTGAAAACCGTTCACCGCGGGGAGACCATCTATGAGCGTTGAGGTGGCCGCCTCGACCCAGACCCGATCCCGCAAGCCCCGATGGTCGACGCTGCGCGATTGTGTCCTGGCGTTCGGATCGGGCGGGCTGCTGTTCGCCAGCTTCCCGCCGCGACCGCTGTGGTTCCTCGCTCCCTTCGGCATCGCCCTGCTCGTCCTGGTCCTGACGCGGTTCGGCGCGCGTGATCGCGCGCCGGAGGCGGGAAGTCGGCCACCGTTGCGCCTGCGGGGTGCCTTCGGATACGCGTTCCTCGCCGGTCTCGGGTTCCTGCTGCCGCTGCTGCCCTGGGTGGGGGAGTACGTCGGGCCGGGACCCTGGCTCGCACTGTCCACCGCGGAGGCCGTGTTCTTCGGGCTGTTCGGCGTCCTCGCCGTCATCCTCGCCCGGCTGCCGCTGGCGCCGCTGTGGATCGCGTGCGCGTGGACGCTGACCGAATGGCTGCGGTCGAGCGTGCCCTTCGGCGGGTTTCCGTGGGGCAGGCTCGCGTTCGGGCAGGCCGACGGCCTGCTGCTGTCGCTCGCCGGGGTCGGCGGTGCCCCGCTGCTGGGATTCGCGGTCGCGCTGACCGGTACCGGAATCGCGGCGCTGACGGTGGCGCTCATCCGCCGGCTCCCCGCCAGGGACTGGCTCGCCGCAGGCGCGTGCACCCTCGCCATGCCCGTTCTCGCCGCGGCGCTGTGGCCCACTGTTCCCGGCATGGAGTCGGTGGACGACGCGGCGGGCGACCGCACGATCGTCGTGGCCGCGATCCAGGGCAGCGTCCCGCGCCTTGGACTCGAGTTCAACGCCCAGCGTCGAGCGGTGCTCGACAATCACGTCCGGGAGACCTTCGCCCTCGCCGAGGACGTCCGGGCGGGCACCTCGCCGCAACCCGACCTGGTGATCTGGCCGGAGAACGCCTCGGACATCGATCCGCTACGCAACGCCGACGCGGCCGACGCCATCGACGCGGCGTCGCGGGCGGTCGGCGCGCCGATCCTCGTCGGCGCCGTGCTGGTGAACGGCGACCGGACCACCACGAACTCGGTGATCGTCTGGGACGGCGCCGATGGGCCCCAGGACCGCCACGACAAGAAGATCATCCAACCGTTCGGCGAGTACCTGCCCTACCGTGGGTTCTTCCGCCACTTCTCCTCGTATGCGGACCAGGCGGGCAACTTCGTGCCGGGCGACGGCGACGGGGTGGTGACCGCCGGCGGGATCCCGGTCGGCGTGGCGACCTGCTACGAGGTGGCGTTCGACCGGGCGCTCACCGAGGCGGTCCGGGCCGGCGCCCAGTTGATCGCCGTCCCCACCAACAACGCGACCTTCGGGGACACCGAGATGACATACCAGCAGCTGGCGATGTCGCGGGTGCGGGCGGTCGAACACGGGCGCGTCGTTGTGGTGGCGGCCACTTCCGGCGTCAGCGCGATCGTCGCCCCCGACGGGTCGATACAGGAATCTTCGTCACTTTTCGTGCCAACGGCGCTTGTCGCGGAGGTCCCACTTCGCGCCTCCACTACGCTGGCTACTCGACTCGGCCCGATTCCGGAGATCGTTCTCTGTGTCGGTGCCGCATTGGCCCTCGCCGTCGCGCTCGTGCGACGGCGGCGGTCGGCCGCGCCGATCAATTGACGGCGGCGGACGCATCACGAAGGAACCAGCCTCGGCTGGCAGGGAGGATCAAGATGGCAGCGGGTACGCCCAACGGGGACACGCCGAGCGCGCACACCTTGGTGATCATTCCGACGTACAACGAGCGGGAGAACATCGGCCTGATCATCGGCCGCCTGCACGCCGCGCTGCCGAACACGCATGTGCTCGTCGCCGACGACGGCAGCCCGGACGGTACCGGGGAGCTGGCGGACAAGCTGGCCGACGCCGACGCCGACGCCGAGGGCCGGATCCACGTCATGCACAGGACCGAGAAGAACGGCCTCGGCGCAGCCTACATCGCCGGCTTCAAGTGGGGCCTGGAGCGTGACTACCGCGTCATCGTCGAGATGGACGCGGACGGCAGCCATGCCCCCGAGCAGCTACACCGGCTGCTCGACAAGATCGACGCGGGCGCCGATGTGGTCGCAGGCTCGCGGTACGTGCCCGGCGGCTCCGTGGTCAACTGGCCCAAGCGACGCGAGTTCCTCTCCCGCGGCGGCAACATCTACTCCCGGCTGGCGCTGGGCGTGAAGATCAAGGACATCACCGGCGGCTTCCGCGCCTACCGGCGCGAGGTGCTCGAGGCGCTCGACCTCGACGCCGTCGAGTCGCACGGCTACTGCTTCCAGGTCGACCTCGCGTGGCGCGCGATCCAGCACGGGTTCACCATGGTGGAGGTGCCGATCACGTTCACCGAACGCGAATTCGGCGAGTCCAAGATGGACGGCAACATCGTGCAGGAGGCGTTGCTCAAGGTCACCGTCTGGGGCATGCGCAACCGCTGGAACAAGGTGAAGGCGCTGATCGGGAAGTAAGCACGGCATCGGATACGACAACGCCGCCCCCGGGGAAATCCCCGGGGGCGGCGTTGATGCATTCTGGCGCGGCGTCTCAGGCGCCGGCTCCGCTACGCTCCGCGTCGCTTGGTCTTCAGCAGGTCCAGACGCTCCTTGAGCAGCTCCTCGAGCTCCTCGACGGAACGGCGCTCGAGCAGCATGTCCCAGTGGGTACGCGGGGGCTTGACCTTCTTGGCCTCCGGCGCGGTCCCCTCGAGCAGCGTGCCCTCCAGCCCGTTCTTGCAGAGCCAGGTGCCGGGGATCTCGGCATCATCGGAGAAGGGGACGTCGAACTCTTCGCCGTTGTCGCAGCGGTACCGGGCCATGCGGCGAGGCGCCAGGTCGTGGTCGCGATCGGTCTCGTAGCTCACCGCTCCGAGTCGACTACCTCGAAGTACGCGATCTGCCATGGTGGTGTCCTCTCCCTAGGTCGGCACGCGAGCGCGCTGGATCGGCAGGAACTCACCGATCAGCAGGCATTCACTCATCTTCAACGCCACGGACGCTGGAATGGTTCCCGGGCGTCGCACAGACGCAACCGCCCCATCTTACCGGCTGGCGAACGACGAACGGCACAGCAGCGCCCGTCCGGCACGGCGCCACCCGGGGGAGCAGTAAGGTAACCGACCGTGGCAGGCCCCTCTCGCAGACCCGATTCGTGCGTGTGGTGCGGACGCGAGGTCGCCGACGTCGGCATCGGACGCCGCCGCCGCTATTGCCGCCAGTCCTGCCGGCAGCGGGCGTACGAACAGCGCAGCGCGGTCAAGGGCACCTCTATTCCCGCCGACGCCGTGGTCCTGACCGCCGATGAGGCTGCCGCGCTCGTGGACCGCATGTTCGAGGTCCGTTGTGCCGCGGAGGACGTCGAGACCGCGGCAGCAGAGGGCGCCGAGCGGTCGGAACTGTTGTCGCTGTGCGAGCGGCTCGTACAGCTCGCGCGCGAGGCCGAGCGCTTCCGCTGACACGGGGCGGCGCCGATGCGCAGCCACACACGGGTGCGCGTAACCGAAGCCTGAAACGGACGACAATAGCAGTCCGCGGCCGATAGTCTGTGTAACGCGGCCGACACAAATACGGACATACAAAATAGTGCGCAACAGCGCCGAATACATCCTTCGAGTTTTGTCTACTCGCTTGGGGAGTGCGATGACGACTACACATTCGCAAGGGCCAGCCCAAGACCCTGACAGGCAGAGAACAGCCTTTCCGCTGTCGGCAGTCCAGCGGAGCATGTGGTTCGCACAACAGCTCAGTCCGTCCGTCCCCGAGTTCATCGCGCATTACATAGAACTGCACGGCGACCTGGATCTCGACCTGCTCCGCCGATCGGTCGATGCCGCCGCCGTCGAGTTCGAGTCGCCGATGTTGAGGATGGTGGATGTCGATGGCGAACCGCACCAGGTGTTCGACGAGGACTACGACACCTCCACGGGTTTCATCGATTTCCGGGGGGAACCCGACCCGACCGCGGCGGCACACGAGTGGATCGAGGGGGAGTACACGACACCGGTCGATCTGAACCGTGACCGCCTCATCGACACATCCGTCCTGCAGGTCGGCGACCGAGATTACCTGTGGTACGCGCGGATTCACCACGTCGTTCTCGACGGCTACGGCGGTGCCACCCTGATCAACAGGATCGCCGCGCACTACACGGCGTCCGTCAACGGCACCGAGCCGGAACCGAATCGCGCGCTGCCTGCGCGCGATCTCTACGACCTGGACCAGAAATACCGGAACTCCGAGCGATTCACCGCGGACCGACAGTATTGGGCCGAACACATCGTCGGCATCGAGTCCGGTTCCTCCCTCGCAACGCGGGAGGCGCCCGCCACCGCGCGCAGTTCCCTTGTGAGTGCACGCCTGTCGGATGAGGGACTCGCCGCGCTGGAGGACTCCGACCACCGTGTCGGCGCGACCTCGGCCGCGGTGATCATCGCCGCCTTCGGTTGCTATCTCGCGCGGATGACGGGCGAGCGCGACCTGCTGGTGAACCTGCCGGTGTCCGGACGGACGACAGCGCAGTTGCAGCGGTCCGGCGGCATGCTCGCCACCGTCGCACCCCTGCACATCACGATGGACGAAGCCGACACCGTGGCCGAACTCGTCGGGCAGGTCCAACTCGAACTCATGGGGGCGCTGCGGCATCAGAGGTGCAGCGTCGAGGACATCCGCCGCGACGCAGGGCTCACCGGCGCCACGCGCGGGCTCGCGGGCCCGATGGTCAACGTCATGCTGTTCAACCAGGTGGTCACACTCGGATCGATCGTCGGCGGCTATCACATCGTGACCTCGGGACCGGTCGACGACCTGCTCGTCAACATCTACAAGAGCGGTACCGACGAGCAGACCCTGGTCGATTTCCGTGGCAACCCGAATCGATACGACGACGACGAACTGCGCGCACACCACGATCGATTCGTCGAGTTGCTCGAGGAGTTCCTGGTCTCCGCCCCGAGCACCAGGATCGGCGACATCCACTCGGCCAGCGCCGAGATCGGCGTTCGGCAGCGCCGGACGAGGGAAGATCACGAGTTCTGGACCCGATCGCTCGCCCACCTCCCCGCGGCCGCCTCGGTTCCCCTCGACAGACCTCGGCCCGCGCAATCCTCCGGCCGCGCCGGGCACGTCGACATCGAGATCGATCGACGCGTGCACCGGCGGATGACCGACCTGGCGTGGCAGGCGGACTCGAGTGTCTTCACGGTGATGCACACCGCGCTCGCAGTGTTGCTCGGTCGGCTCGCGGACACCGACGATGTCGCCATCGGCACCGTGGCGAACCGCAGGCGAACGGCCGAGCCCGGCGACATCGCGGACCCGGGCAACCCGGTGGTCCTGCGGAGCACGGTGTCGGGAGCCTCCGGGTTCTCCGATCAGCTCGTCCGCATCCGCGATTCGGACCGGGCCGCGCTGCGCCACGCCGACTTCCCGTATGAGCGGGTCGTCGCCGCACTGCATTCGGAGGCGGGAGACCATGGGGCTCCGCCGTGCAGGGTCGTGTTCGAGTTCGGGGCCACCAGCGATACCGAGTCCGGACCGAACAGCCTCCGGCTCGGCACGGCGAGCGACTCCGGAGCCGCGCTGGAGGTCGACCTGCGCCTGGTCTTCACCGAACTGACCACGCACAACGGAGAACCCGCTGGAATCGCCGGCCGGATACATTTCCGGTCCGACCTGTACGACCGTGCCACCGTCGCCGAGTTCGCCGATCGGATCGACCGGATCCTGCAGAGCGCGACGGCCGACCCCCAGCTGCCGGTCGGCGACATCAGGCTCCTCGGTCCCGCGGAATTCGACTCGCTCACACCGGTCCTCGGGGCACCCGGACTGTCGCCGCGGCCACTGCCCGATCTCCTGTCGGCCGCCGCGGCGATCGCGCCGGACAACGATGCCCTGACCTTCGAGGGCACGAGTCTGACCTATCGAGAACTCGACGATCGGTCCACCCAGTTCGCCCGTCTCCTGATCGGTCGGGGGATCGGCCCGGAATCGGTTGTCGCACTGTCGATCAGCCGGTCGATCGACTCGGTCCTCGCCCTGTGGTCGGTCGCCAAGACCGGCGCGGCCTTCGTACCCGTCGACCCGAACTATCCGCCGGATCGCGTCGCTCACATGCTCTCCGATTCGGGAGCCGTGCTCGGACTGGCCGCAGGCGCAGGCGATCGCCCGGACAGCACGCCATGGCTGGACCTGCAGGACCCGGATCTCAACCGGCTCCGGTCCGCACAGTCGACCGCTCCGATCACCGACGCCGATCGCACCTGTCCGCTTCGGGTCGAGCACGCGGCATACCTGATCTACACCTCCGGGTCGACCGGGGTGCCGAAGGGCGTCGTCGTCACGCACCGTGCGCTGGCCGACCTGGTGTCCGACGTCCGCGAGCGGTTCGGCCTCACTCCCGATGCGAGGACCCTGCACTTCAGCTCGCCCAGCTTCGATGCGTCGATCATGGAACTGCTGATGGCCGTCGGTGCAGGCGCGACGATGGTGATCGCCCCGTCCACCCTGTACGGCGGAGCCGAGCTGGCCGAACTGCTCGGCCGCGAACGCGTGACGCACGCGTTCGTCATCCCGGCCGTTCTCGCCTCGGTCGACCCGGCCGGACTCGACCACATCGAGTGCATCCTCACCGGCGGCGACGTCTGTCCGCCTGCACTCGTCGAACAGTGGGGGCCGGGCCGCGCCCTGCTGAACGGGTACGGCCCGACCGAGACCACCGTCATCGCCAGCGCCAGCGCGCCGATGTCGCCCGGGGAGAGGGTCGGCATCGGCCGCCCCTTCGTCGGCTACGGGCTGATGGTGCTCGACTCCCGCTTGACCCCGGTCCCCGTCGGCGTTCCCGGCGAGCTGTACATCGCCGGCCCCGGGGTCGCCCGTGGATACCATCGGCGCCCCGCGACGACCGCCGAACGCTTCGTCGCGAACCCGCATTCACGTTCCGGGGCGCCGATGTACCGCACGGGCGACCTGGTCCGGTGGGCCCGGAACGACGGGGAGATCTCCCTCGAGTACCTGGGCCGCACCGACTTCCAGATCAAGATCCGTGGCTTCCGGATCGAGCTGGGCGAGATCGATGAGGTCCTGCGCTCACATCCGAGCGTCGGCCACGCGGTGACAACCGGCCACCCGGGTCCCTCGGGCGACACCGTGCTGGTGAGCTACCTCGTGCCCGAACAGGGCTGTGAGGTGGACGAATCCGAGGTCCTCACGCAGGCCGAGGCCGCGCTGCCCGCCCACATGGTGCCCTCGGCCGTCCTCGTCCTCGACGAGGTGCCGCTGACACCGGCGGGCAAGGTGGACCGAAAGGCGCTGCCGGCGCCCAGCTTCGACGGGAGCGGTCTCGGATACCGGGAGCCGCGTGGCGAGACCGAGGAGGCGATCGCGGGCGTCCTCACCGAGGTGCTGCAACTCGAGCGGGTCGGCGTCGACGACAGCTTCTTCGACCTCGGCGGCAACTCGCTCGTCGCGACCAGGGTGGTGGCGCGCGTCAACGCGGCCCTGGGTACGTCGATCGGGGTGCTCGACCTGTTCGAGGCCCCGACCGTCGCGACCCTCGCGGCGCGGATGGCGACCAGCGGTGCGCGTACCGCGCCCGGACCGGTCCTGCGCGCGCAACCGCGGCTGGGTCCGGTGCCGGTTTCGCAGGCACAGCAACGGATGTGGATCGTCAACCAACTCGACACCTCCTCGGCCGCCTACAACATCCCGATCGCGGTGTCCCTGTCGGGTGAACTCGACGTCGATGCGCTGCGGACGGGCCTCACCGATGTCCTCACCCGCCACGAATCCCTGCGCACCGTCTTCCCGAACAGCGCCGACGGTCCGGTCCAGGTGGTGCTACCCGCCGCGGAGGCCATCGCCGATCTCGAGGTGATCGACACCACCGAGACCGGGCTCGACCAGCACCTGAAGCGGATCGCGACCGAGGGTTTCGACGTCGCAGACGAACTGCCGGTCCGGATCAGGCTGCTCCGGACAGCACCCACCGAGCACGTCCTGGTGATCGTCGCGCACCACATCGCGGCGGACGGGCTCTCCATGCCGCCGCTCGCGCGTGACGTCATGACCGCCTATGGCGCCCGCCTCGCCGGCCGGGCACCCGAGTGGACCCCGCTCCGGGTCCAGTACTCGGACTTCGCCGTGTGGCAGCGCGAAGTCCTCGGCTCCGAACACGATCCGGACAGCCGCCTCTCGGAGCAACTCGACTTCTGGACGCGCACGCTGGACGGGGCACCCGAATTGCTCGAGCTGCCGACCGATCGGCCGCGACCGGCCCGGCCGTCCGTTCGCGGTGCCGTCGTCGACTTCACCATTCCGGCGCGCCTGCACCGTGGACTGCTCGAGATCGCGGGCGCCCGGAACGCCAGTCTCTTCATGGTCTTGCATACGGCGCTCGCGGTGCTGCTGGCGAGATCGAGCGATTCGAGCGACATCTCGATCGGGACGCCCGTCAGCGGTCGCGGCGAGGAGGCGCTCGACGATGTGGTCGGCATGTTCGTCAACACCCTGGTGCTGCGCACCCAGGTCGACGTCGGCGGCACCTTCTCGGAACTGCTGACCCGGACCCGCGTCACCGATCTCGAGGCCTTCGGGCACTCGGACCTCCCGTATGAGCTGCTCGTGGAGGCACTCAACCCGTCGCGCTCCGCTGCCCATTCGCCGCTGTTCCAGGTGATGCTCGTGCTGCAGGGCCTCGAGGGCACCGAGCTCGAACTGCCCGGCCTGGACGTTCGGGTCGGCGACGTGGACACCCAGACAGCCAAGTTCGACCTCCAGGTGATCCTCACCGAGAGCTGGGAGGAGACGGACCCGGATTCCGGCGACGGGCAGCGCGAACCCGGACCGATCACCGCCCAGTTCTCCTATGCCCGTGACCTGTTCGACCCGGCCTCGATGTCGGGACTCGCGGATCGTTTCGTCCGGATCCTGGACGCGGTGACCGCCGACGCCGACGCGACGATCGGCGACATCGGCCTGCTCGGAGCGGACGAGCAGGAGCGGGTGCTCGAAGGATGGAACAACACCGCCACTCAGGTCCCCGACACCACGCTCGTCGGGCTCTTCGACGAGCAGGTGCGCCGCACTCCGGACGCGGTCGCGCTGGTGGTCGACACCGAACGACTCACCTATGCCGAGTTCGACGGTCGGGTCAATCAATTGGCCCGGGAGCTGATCTCGAGGGGGGTCGGTCCCGAATCACGCGTGGCGGTGGCCATCCGGCGCTCCGCCGACCTCCTCGTCGGCATCTACGCGATCGTGAAGGCGGGCGGCGCGTACGTGCCGCTGGACCCCGATCACCCCGCGGCCAGGACCGAGTACGTGCTGGACAGTTCCGCGCCCGTGTGCGTGCTCAGCACGGCGGCCGATCACGCGGTGGTGCACGGCGCCGCCCCGGTGCTGCAGATCGATTCGATGGACCTGTCCCGGCACCCGCGGTCACCGATCACCGACGCCGACCGGACCGCCCCGGTGCGTCCCGGCAACACCGCCTACGTGATCTACACCTCCGGATCCACCGGCCGGCCCAAGGGTGTCGCGGTCACCCACCGGGCCATCGTCAACCGCCTGCTCTGGATGCAGGACACCTACCGGCTCGATCCGTCCGACGTGGTGCTGCAGAAGACCCCCGCCACGTTCGACGTGTCGGTGTGGGAGTTCTTCTGGCCGGTGCAGACCGGAGCCACCCTGGTCGTCGCGGCACCGGACGGGCACCGGGACCCGGGATATCTCTCTCGCATCATCGACGCGGAGCGGGTCACCACCCTGCATTTCGTGCCGTCCATGCTGGCCGCGTTCACCTCGGAGGCCGACCCCGAGCGGTGCACCTCGCTGCGCCGGGTGTTCTGCAGCGGCGAGGCACTCCCACCCGCGACTGCCGAGGCCTTCCGCCGATTCAACGGCGCGGCCCTGCACAACCTCTACGGACCGACCGAGGCAGCGGTCGATGTGACCTCCTGGGAATGCAGCGAGTTCGACCGTGTCACCGTGCCGATCGGCGCGCCCGTGTGGAACACCGGTGTGTACGTTCTGGATTCGCGCCTGCACCCCGTGCCGCTGGGAATCCCAGGCGAGCTCTACCTCGTCGGTACCCAACTGGCACGCGGATACGTGGGCCGCAGCGGCCTGACCGCGGACCGGTTCGTGGCCAGCCCGTTCGGCGCTCCCGGAGAGCGGATGTACCGGACCGGCGACATCGTCCGCTGGCGGCGCAACTGGGAGGCCGTCGGTTCGCTCGAGTACATCGGCCGGTCGGACTTCCAGGTCAAGCTCCGAGGCCTGCGGATCGAACTCGGCGAAGTCGAGTCGGCCATGTTCGTCGACCCCGCGGTGGCCCAGGCAGTCGTGGTCGTACACGACAGCGCGATCACCGGGGAGAGCCTGATCGGCTATGTGATCGAAGAATCCGGCGCCGAGGTGGACACCGCCGAACTGCGCGAGTCCCTGGCGAAGATACTGCCCGGCTACATGGTGCCCGCGCAGATCATCGTCCTCGACGCGTTCCCGCTCGGCGCCACCGGCAAGCTCGATCGCAAGGCCCTGCCCGCACCCGACTTCCTGGTCTCCGGTGCCGAATACCTGGCGCCGCGCAACCCGATCGAGGAGATCCTCGCGACGATCACCGCCGATCTCCTCGGGAGCCCGCGCATCGGCGTGCTGGACAACTTCTTCGATCTGGGCGGGAACTCGCTCATCGCCACCCGGCTCGTCGCGCGCGCCAATGCGGCACTGGGATCTCAGCTCGGTGTGCGGGAGATATTCGACGCCCCGACCGTCGCCGGGATGGCGGCGATGATCGAAACCGAGGCCTCCCACGAGAGCGGCAGGCCCGCGCTGATCGCGGGGGAGCGCCCCACCCCGCTGCCGGTCTCGCTGGCGCAGAAGCGAATGTGGTTCATCAACCAGTTCGACGTCGACTCGCCCGCGTACAACGTGGCCATGGCGGTGCGCCTCACCGGAGTACTCGACGAGGTCGCGTTGCGGACAGCCGTCACGGACGTCCTCGATCGGCACGAGTCGCTACGAACCGTCTTCCCGTCGGTGGACGGCGAGCCGACCCAGTTCATCGTGCCCGCCGCCGAGGCATTGCCGGATCTGCAGGCCGAACAGGTCACCGAGGCCGACCTCGACGGACGGATCGCCGAGCTGGCGGGCTCCGGTTTCGACGTGACGGCCGCGGTCCCCTTGCGGGCGGGTCTGTTCCGCACCGGCCCCGACGAGCACGTGCTCGCCCTCGTCGTGCACCACATCTGCGCCGACGGATTCTCGATGCCCCCGCTCGCGCGGGATCTGATGGTCGCCTATACCGCCCGCTCCGACGGGCACGGGCCGCAGTGGGCGCCGCTCCCGGTCCAGTACGCCGATTTCACGCTGTGGCAGCACCGGGTGCTCGGTGAGACGACGGACCACTCCAGCGTGCTCGCCCGTCAACTCGACCACTGGCGGCGGGAACTCGACGGCATGCCGGAGCTGCTGCCGCTGCCCACCGACCGTCCGCGGCCGCAGGAACGTTCGATGCGCGGCAAGGTGCACGAATTCTCCGTCGACCGGCAGATCCACCAGCAATTGGTACGCCTGGCCCGCGAACACAACTCGAGCGTGTTCATGGCCGTGCATGCCGCGTTCGCGGTGTTGCTCTCGCGCTCGTGTGACACCGACGACGTCCCCATCGGCAGCCCCATCGCGGGCCGGGGCGAGGCAGCCCTCGACGACATGGTCGGCATGTTCGTCAACACGCTGGTGCTGCGCAGCCGGGTCGTGGGCGGCATCGGCTTCGCCGACCTGCTGGCCGGGATACGCGAAACAGACCTGCGCGCGTTCCATCACGCGGACCTGCCGTTCGAGCGGTTGGTCGACGCCCTCGCGCTGGAGCGTTCGACCTCCTATACGCCGCTGTTCCAGGTGGTGTTCGAGTTCCGCAACAACGATCGGGCGCGCCTGGAGCTGCCGGGGCTGACCGTCGCAGGCATCGACCTCGCGACCGAGATCTCCAACTTCGATCTCCAGCTCACCTGCACCGAGGAGTTCGACGAGGAAGGGACACCCTCGGGTATCTCCGCCGGCTTCACCTACGCCACCGACCTGTTCGACTCCGACACCATCGCCGGGTTCGGTCGCCGACTGGTGGCCATTCTCACCGCTGTCACGGCCGATCCCGCCGTCCCTGTCGGGGACATCGATCTCCTCGACGCCGCCGAACTCACCGCCCTCGCACCGGCGCGGGGTGGGGCGTCCGTGCCCGCGGGTACCCTTCCTGAGCTCCTCGCCGACGCGGTGGCCCCGAGACCCGATTCGCTCGCACTGGTCTACGAGGACCGGAGCCTGACCTACCGAGAGCTCGACGAACGGTCGAACCGACTGGCGCGCCTCCTGATCGATGAGGGAGTCGGTCCGAATTCGGTGGTGGCGATCGCCATGGCCCGGTCGGTCGAGTCGGTGCTGTCGGTATGGGCCGTGGCGAAGACGGGCGCCGCGTTCGTCCCCGTCGACCCGGCCTACCCGGCGGAACGAATCGAGCACATGCTCACCGATTCCGGCGCCACCGTGGGTCTCACGGTCACCGAATTCGCCGGAACACTGCCCCCGGTCACGCGATTTCTGGTGCTCGACGCACCGGGATTCGACGCGGCGCCGACCGCCGAGTCGGCCACGACGGTGACCGATGCCGACCGGATCGTCCCGCTGACCCTCGATCACCCGGCGTACGTGATCTACACGTCGGGGTCCACGGGGACACCGAAGGGCGTCGTCGTCCCGCACCGCGGGCTGGCGAACCTCGCCGCCTCGGTTCGTGACCGGTTCACGATCACCCCGTCATCCCGGTTGCTGCATTTCTCGTCGCCGAGCTTCGACGCCTCGGTCCTCGAACTCCTGATGACGTTCGGCGCGGGCGCGACCATGGTCGTGGCGCGGCCGGGAATCTACGGCGGTGACGACCTGGCCGACCTGCTCCGTCGCGACCGCGTCACACACGCCTTCATCACCCCCGCCGCGCTGGAATCGGTCGACCCCCACCAACTGGACGACCTGACCTGCGTCGTCACCGGCGCCGACAGCTGCCCACCCGAACTCGTCGGCCGGTGGGTCACCGCCTCGCCCGAGCCTGCGACGGGTTTCGCTCCCGGCACCACGCGGCGGATGTTCAACGGCTACGGCCCGACCGAGGCAACGGTCGCGGTCGCACTGAGCGCGCCGATGCACCCCGGCGAACCCGTCGTCATCGGGCGTCCGACCCGCGGCTGCGGCCTGATGGTCCTGGACTCGAGGCTGCGAGCGGTGCCGCCCGGGATCCCGGGCGAGCTGTACATCAGCGGACCGGGCCTCGCGCACGGCTACCGAAATCGGTCCGGCACCACCGCTGACCGATTCGTCGCCGACCCGTACGGCGGGCCGGGGGAGCGGATGTACCGGACCGGTGACCTGGTCCGGTGGAACCGCGCAGGCGACCTGGAGTACCTCGGCCGCACCGACTTCCAGGTCAAGATCCGCGGCTTCCGGATCGAACTCGGCGAGATCGAGTCGGCGCTGGCCCGCTACGAAGGGGTCTCCAGCGCGGTCGCCACCGCCCACTCGAACGGTTCCGGCCCCAGCCGGCTGGTCGGCTACGTGGTCCCCGAGCCCGGCGTGGTCCTGGACGAGAACTCGATCCTCGCCTTCGTCAGCGGCGTCCTGGCCCCCCACATGGTCCCCGCCGCGCTGGTCGTGCTCGACGGGCTACCGCTCACCGCGGCGGGCAAGCTCGACCGGAAGGCGTTGCCGAAGCCCGACTTCGGCACGCGGACCACTGCGGGCCGGGCACCGAACTCCGAGCTCGAGACCGTGCTGGCGACGCTGTTCGCCGAGGTTCTGGGCCTGGACTCGGTGGGTGTGGACGATTCGTTCTTCGCGCTGGGCGGCGACAGCATCATGTCGATCCAGCTCGTGTCGCGGGCCAAGGCCGCCGGCGTGATGCTGACGCCACGAGAGGTCTTCGAGCACAAGACCGTCTCGAGGCTGGCCACCGTCGCCGTGCTCGGCGACGCCTCGGAGGTCGTCACTCTCGAGGAACTGGCCGGTGGCGGCGTCGGCCCGATGCCGCTGACCCCGGTCGTGGCCTGGCTGGTCGAACGCGGCGGCAATCTCGATCGGCTCACCCAGTCCGCCCTGCTCGTCGCGCCCGAGGACCTCACCGGCACAGAGGAACTCGAACGGGTGATCCAGACCGTGATCGACCGGCACGACATGCTGCGGGCCAGGTTGCACGCGAACCCGGCGGCCGAAGTAACCATGGAGGTGACCGCACCGGGGTCGGTCGACGCGGCCGACATCGTCCGCCGGATCGAGGTGTCCGCTCCGCCCGAGGATCCGGAGTTCGATGCCGAGGTGATCACCCAGTTCGAGGCGGCCGAGCGGCGACTGGACCCTGCCACGGGCGTCACGATGCAGGTGGTGTGGCTCGATTCCGGTGCCGGCATCGGCCGGGTCCTGATCGTGGTGCATCACGCCGTGATCGATGGCGTCTCGTGGCGGATCCTGGTGCCGGACATGGCGTCGGCCTGGGCGCAGATCCGCGCGGGTCAGGATCCGATCCTGGACCCGGTGGGGACGTCGATGCGGCGCTGGGCACACGCCCTCGTCCAGGAGAGCGAGAACCGGACCGGCGAGCTGGTCCGGTGGCGCGAGATGCTCGCCGGGCCCGATCCGGTGATCGGTTCGCGCGCATTGGATCCGGCCGTCGACACGAACGAGACCGTGCGGAAGCTGACGGTCGAGCTCTCGAGCGAGGTCACCGAGGCGGTTCTGACGAGGATCCCGGAGGCGTTCCACGGCAGTGTCAACGACGGATTGCTCACCGCGCTGGCGATGGCCGTGTCGCAGTGGCGTCGCGTTCGTGGGGTGCACGCGAGCGCGACGGTGGTGAACCTCGAAGGCCACGGACGCGAGGACCAGGTGATCGCGGGCGCGGACCTGTCCCGGACCGTCGGCTGGTTCACCACCGTCTTCCCGATGCGGCTCGATCTGTCGGATGTCGATCTCGATGATGCGTTCGCCGGCGGGCGCGATGCCGGTGCGGCCGTGAAGTCGGTGAAGGAGCGGTTGCTCTCGATTCCCGACCACGGCATCGGTTTCGGGATGCTGCGGTATCTCAGCGAGCACGCAGGGGAGCTACGCGAACTGCCGACACCCCAGATCAGCTTCAACTACCTCGGCCGCCTGACCGCGGGCGGCACCGACGACGGGCCTGCGGTCGGGTGGAGCCCGGTCGCCGACTCCGATCTGGATCTGGTGGGCACCGTTGACATCCCGCTCGCGTCGGTGCTGGACGTCAACGCGGTCACCACCGAATCCGCCGACGGCCCGCGCCTGCGCTCCACCTGGGCCTTCCCCGGTGGCATCCTGACCTCCGCCGAGGTGAGCGAGCTGGCGGACCTGTGGACCGAGGCGTTGACCGCGCTGGCCCGGCACGCCGCCGCCCCCACCGCGGGCGGGCTCACCCCCTCGGACCTGGACCTGATCGACCTCGAGCAGGGAACGATCGAACGACTCGAGGATCGCTACCCCGAGCTCACCGACATCTGGTCGCTGTCCCCGCTGCAGTCCGGACTGCTCTTCCACGCGCTGCTGGCCGACAAGTCTGTCGATCAGTACACGGTGCAACTCGCCCTCGATGTGCGGGGCGCCGACCCCGAGCGCATCCGGCGGGCGGGCCAGGCCCTGCTCGACCGGCACTCGAACCTGCGCACGTCCTTCATCGCCGACATCGACGGCGTCACCGTCCAGGTCGAGCACCGCCAGGTCGACCTGCCGTGGGCCGAGTTCGATGTGTCCGCGCTCGACGCGGGTACTCGTGAGGCCGAGATCGCACGCATCCTGAACGGGGACCGGCATCACGGATTCGACATGGAATCGCCTCCGCTGCTGCGCTTCCTGCTCATCCGGACCGGCCCGGACACCCACCGGCTGGTGATGACGAACCACCACATCCTGCTCGACGGCTGGTCTGCGCCGCTGCTCCTGAGGGAACTGCTGGCCCTGTACGCGACCGACGGCGACGCGACCGTGCTGCCCAGGACCGATGCGTACCGGGACTACCTGAAGTGGTTGTCCCAGCGCGATTCCGAGAGGTCGATGGATGCGTGGATGCAGGCTCTGGCCGGCGTCGACGAGCCCACGCTGATAGCGCCGCTGGACCGGGCCAGGCTGCAGTGGGACACGTCCCTCGACGTCATCGTGGAGATGGGGGTCGAACGGACCGAACGGCTGCGGGCCGTGGCGCGCGAGCGCGGGATCACGCTGAACACGCTGATCCGCGCCGCCTGGGGCATCATCCTCGCCGAACTCACCGGCCGCGATGACGTCGTCTTCGGCAGCACCGTCTCCGGGCGCCCGCCCCAGATCCCCGGCATCGAGTCGATGATCGGGTTGTTCATCAACACCCTGCCCGTTCGGATCACCCTCGATCCCCGCGAGAGCCTCGGCGACCTGCTGAGCCGAATCCAGGAAGAGCAGACCGCCCTGCTCGATCACCACTACCTGGGGCTCAGCGACATCCAGGACGCGGCGGGGCCCGCCGCGACCTTCGACACCCTCACCGTCTTCGAGTCGTACCCGTTCGACCGGGCCGCGCTGACCTCGGACGTCGACGTCGCCGGGCTGCGCGTGCTCGGCATCCCCGAGATCAACGACGCGGCGCACTACCCGCTGGCGCTGGTCGCCTCCGCGGAGGAGCAGCTGCGCCTCAAGGTCGAGTACTTCCCCGAGCTGTTCGACAGCGCCGAGGTGCGGACCATCGCCGCTCGTACCGCACGGGTGCTCGACGCCTTCACCGAGAGCCCCGACCTGCCACTGGCCCGGCTGCGGTTGCTCTCGCCCGACGAGGAGGCCGAACTGCTCCCGGTCGACGGCGGGCACGCCGAGAGCACGCGGACGCTACCCGAGCTGTTCGCGGACGGCGCGGCACTCGACCCCGACGCGGTGGCGCTGTCGCTGGCCGGCCGCGAGATGACCTACCGGGACCTCGACGGACGGTCGAATCAGATCGCCAGGGGCCTACTCGATCGCGGTGTCGGGCCGGGTTCGGTCGTCGCCCTCGCGATCAGGCGTTCGATCGAGTCGGTCATGTCGATCTGGGCGATCACCAAGACCGGCGCGACGTTCGTCCCGGTGGACCCGAACTATCCGCAGGACCGGATCGAGTACATGCTCGCCGACTCCGGTGCGACCGACGGCGTGACGATCGCCGAGTACCGCGACCGGCTCCCGGCGACGGCATCGTGGTCGGTCATCGACGATCCGGCGACCTCGGCCGAGTTCGACGGCAAGTCCACGAGCACGATCACCGACGCGGACCGCCCGCGTCCGCTGCGGGTCGACGACATCGCGTACGTGATCTACACGTCCGGATCGACGGGGCTCCCGAAGGGTGTGGTGGTCACGCACCGCTCGTTCGAGAAGCTCGTCGCCGTGCAGCGCGACCTGTTCGCGACGACGCCGGCATCGAGGGCCCTGCATTTCGCCAGCCCCAGCTTCGACGCGTCGGTCTTCGAGTACCTGCTCGCCGCGGGCGCGGGAGCCACCCTGGTGATCGTGCCGCCCACCGTGTACGGCGGGCACGAGCTCGCGCGGCTGCTCAAGCAGGAGCGCGTCACCCACGGCTTCATCATCAGCTCGGCACTGTCGGGGATGGATCCCGCCGGTCTCGACGATTTCCAGGACGTGCTGTTCGGCGGCGAGGCCGCCCCGCCGGAGCTGGTGCCGCGCTGGGCTCCCGGGCGGCGGCTGTGGAACGCGTACGGCCCGACCGAGGGCACGATCGTGACGAACTTCAGCGATCCGGTGTCGGTGGACGGGCCGGTCACCATCGGCGGCCCGCTGCGCGGGATCCAGGAGATCCTGCTCGACGGCTTCCTGCGGCCCGTCCCGATCGGCGTGCCCGGCGAGCTGTACATCGCGGGGCACAACGTGACGCTCGGATACCACCGCCGGAGCGGGCTGACCGCCGGCCGGTTCGTGGCGAACCCGTTCGGTGGGCCGGGGGAGCGGATGTACCGCACCGGCGACGTCGTGCGCTGGCTCCGGTCCCCGGCAACCGGCCGGCTCGTGATCGAGTACATCGGGCGCAGCGACTTCCAGGTCAAGGTGCGCGGGTTCCGCATCGAACTCGGCGACATCGACAGCGCCCTCGGCGAGCACGACGGCATCGACTTCTCCGTGACGATCGGGCACGGGTCCTCGAGCAACGCGGTCCTGGCGTCGTATGTGCTGCCCGCCGCCGGCCACCAGATCGAACCGGCCGAGGTCCGTGAGTTCCTGTCGACGCGCCTGCCCTCGCACATGGTCCCGTCGAGCGTGACGATCCTCGACGAGATACCGCTCACCCCGGTCGGCAAGCTGGACCGCGCGGCACTGCCCGCACCGGAGTTCGCCACCGCCGCCGAGTTCCGGGCACCGACGACGGCACTCGAACGCACCATCGCCGACATCTTCACCGCGGTCATCGGCGTCGACCGCGTCGGCCTCGACGACAGCTTCTTCGACCTCGGCGGAAACTCGCTCAGCGCAACCCGGGTCATGGCCAGGCTGTCCGCCGCACTCGAGACCGATCTGAGCGTCCGAGCCCTGTTCGAGGCGCCAACAGTCGGGACTCTCGCGCAGTTGGTCGCGCAGTCCGACGGCGAGCACCGCCGCGCGCCCCTCGAGCCCGCCGATCGACCCGAACGCCTCCCGCTGTCGTTGGCGCAGCAGCGAATGTGGTTCCTCAACCAGTTCGACACCGACTCGGCCGTCTACAACATCCCACTCGCGGTACGGCTGACCGGAGACCTCGACCTCGCGGCGCTGCGCGGCGCCGTCGCCGACGTCATCGACCGGCACGAGTCGCTGCGCACCATGTTCCCGATGGTCGATGATCAGCCCACCCAGGTCATCCTGCCCACCGCGCTCGCGATGCCGGACCTCGACACGATCGACACCACCGAGTCCGAACTGCCGCAACGGATCTCCGATCTGATCTCCGCCGGCTTCGACGTGACCCGTGCGGTGCCGGTTCGGGCGAACCTGCTGCGGACCCGCCCCGACGAGCACGTGCTCGTGCTCGTCGTCCACCACATCAGCGCCGATGGATTCTCGATGTCCCCACTGGCACGGGACGTGATGGCCGCGTACACCGCGAGGGTGACCGGCGTGCACACGCCCTGGGCCCCGTTGCCGGTCCAGTACGCCGACTACGCGCTCTGGCAGCACCGCGTCCTCGGCGCCGAGGACGACCCCGACTCCCTGCTCGCGCGCCAGCTCGAGCACTGGACCCAGGTCCTGTCGGGGCTGCCGGAGGTGATCGCGCTGCCGACCGATCGGCCGCGGCCGATGTACCCGAGCTTCCACGGAGCTCGAATCGAGTTCGCCGTCCCCCCGCAGGTGCACCGCGACCTTCTGGACGTGGCGCGGCGGCACAGCGCCACCATGTTCATGGCCACCCACGCCGCGCTGTCCCTGCTGCTCGCGAAGCTCGCGGGCACCACCGATGTCGCCGTCGGTACCCCGATCGCCGGGCGCGGCGAGGCGGCACTCGACGACCTGGTCGGCATGTTCGTCAACACCCTCGTCCTGCGCAGCGAGATCGATCCGCGGGCGTCGTTCGGGGAGCTGCTCGACACCGTCCGCGAGGTCGACCTGGCCGCCTTCGCACACGCGGACCTGCCCTTCGAGCGGCTCGTCGAGGCGGTCGACCCCGAGCGGTCGACCGCGCATTCGCCGCTGTTCCAGGTGATGCTCGAGTTCCAGAACAACGAGCCACCACACCTGGAACTGCCCGGGCTCACCGTGGACGGCATCGAGTCCGACCTGGCCGTGGCGAAGTTCGACCTGCAGCTGACGCTCGCCGAGCGGTATGAGGAGGACGGGAGCCCAGCCGGGATCGCGGCGGTGTTCACCTACGCGGACGAACTGTTCGACCCCGCCACCGTCCACGGGTTCGCCCGGCGACTGTGCGCGCTCCTCGAATCGGTCACCACCGATCCGCACCGCGCGGTCGGCGACGTCGAGATCACGGCGCCGGCCGAGCGGGACGCGATGGCCACGCTCTGGAACGTCGCGGGCGCACCCGCCCCGACGGACACACTGGTGGACCGGTTCGCGGGAGTGGTCGCCCGGATGCCGGGAGCGGTCGCCCTGTCCTGCGACGGCGACACCCTGACGTACGCCGAACTCGACGATCGGGCGAACCGGCTGGCCCGGGTGCTCGTCGCCCGGGGCGCCGGACCCGAGTCCCTCGTCGCGGTCGCGCTACCGCGCACCAACGAGCTGATCGTGGCCCTGTTGGCGGTCGTCAAGTCCGGCGCCGGGTATCTGCCCGTCGATGTCACCTATCCCGCGGACCGGCTCACCTTCATGCTCGAGGACGCGAACCCGGTCTGCGTGATCTCCACCGAGGCCGACCTCGAACACCTGCCCGGCACGGATCTGCCCGTCGTCGTCCTGGATTCGGCCGAGTTGGCCACCAGGCTCGCCGCGGAATCCGGCGCTCCGGTCACCGACGTCGATCGACTGGCCCCGCTCGATCCGGCGGCCACCGCCTACGTGATCTACACCTCCGGGTCGACCGGCCGGCCCAAGGGCGTCGTCGTCTCGCACCGCAACGTGCTCACGCTCTTCGCGAACACCGAGCAGAAGTTCGGGTTCGACGCGTCCGACGTGTGGACGATGTTCCACTCGTACGCCTTCGACTTCTCCGTGTGGGAGCTGTGGGGCCCGCTGCTGTACGGCGGGACGCTCGTGGTGGTCGACTACTTCACCGCCCGATCGCCCGAGATGTTCTTGGACCTCCTCCGTCGCGAGCGGGTGACGGTGCTCAACCAGACCCCGACGGCGTTCTACCAGCTCGCCGAGGCCGACCGGCTCGCGCCGGAGGACGCGGAGCCCTTGGCGTTGCGGTACGTGATCTTCGGCGGTGAGGCACTCGATCTCGGTCAGCTCGGCCGCTGGTACGCACGCCACGACAGCGCGACCGGGGACGCAGGGCCCGCTCTGGTCAACATGTACGGCATCACCGAGACCACGGTGCACGTCAGCCATCTCCCGCTCGACCGCGCCTACGCGGCCGAGGCGTCCGCGAGCGTCATCGGCCGGGCGATCCCCGGCCTGCGCGTGTCGGTGCTCGACCAGCGGCTGCACCCGGTGCCCCCAGGGGTGACGGGCGAGATGTACGTCGCGGGGGAGCAGGTCTCCCGCGGCTACCTCGGCCGTGGTGCACTGACCTCCACCCGGTTCGTGGCCGATCCGGCCGGCGCCCCGGGCTCGCGGATGTACCGCACCGGCGACCTGGCCCGCTGGAACGGGGACGGACAACTGGAGTACCTCGGTCGCAGCGACTTCCAGGTCAAGATCCGCGGATTCCGGATCGAGCTCGGCGAGATCGAGGCCGTACTGCTGCGATTCCCTGGCGTCGCGCAGGCCGTGTCCCTGGTGCGCGACGACCCGCGCGGCGCCAGGTTGATCGCCTACGTGGTCCCCGAGCCGGGGGTGCGCCCGGAGGAGACGGAGGTCCTCGAGTTCGCGGGTACCCAACTCGCCTCCCACATGGTGCCCGCCGCGGTGGTGGTGATCGATGAGCTGCCGCTGACCGCGAACGGGAAGCTGGACCGAAAGGCCCTGCCGGAGCCGGACTTCGCGACACGAGTCCATTCCGGCCGAACGCCGAGCACCGAATCCGAGACCGTGCTGGCGACACTGTTCGCCGAGGTTCTGGGCCTGGACTCGGTGGGGGTGGACGATTCGTTCTTCGCGCTGGGCGGCGACAGCATCATGTCGATCCAGCTCGTGTCGCGGGCCAAGGCCGCAGGCGTCGTGATCTCGCCGCGGGAGGTCTTCGAACACAAGACGGTGGCCGCACTCGCCACGGTCGCCGAGTCCGCCGACGCGGGCACGGCTGTCGTGCTGGACGAGCTCGCGGGTGGGGGAGTCGGCACCATGCCGTTGACCCCGATCATGCACTGGCTGACCGAACGGGGCGGAGCAGACGGGGCTGCCGACCTGTCCGGCATCCGCCGGTACACCCAGACAGCCCTGCTGACCCTGCCGGCCGGAGCGGACGTGGACACGGTGGAGCGGACGCTGCAGGCCGTTCTCGACCACCACGACATGTTGCGGGCCAGGCTGATCCAGCGCGAGTCCGGCCGGGATCCGATGATGTCGGTCGCCGCACCGGGTTCGGTGCCCGCCGAGTCGGTGCTGACCAGGGTCGAGGTCGCGGGCGTCGAGGGGCCGGAGTTCGCCGCGATAGCCGCGGCCGAACTCGACGCCGCGTCGGACCGGCTGGACCCGACGTCCGGGACGATGCTGCAGGTGGTGTGGTTCGACCCGTCGGACTGTGGCGAACCCGATGCAGCGGGCAGACTGCTGATGGTCGTCCATCACGCCGTGATCGACGGGGTGTCGTGGCGGATCCTGGTGCCGGACATGGCGTCGGCCTGGGCGCAGATCCGCGCGGGTCGGGATCCGGAACTGGCTCCGGTGGGGACGTCGATGCGGCGCTGGACGCACGCGCTGGTCGATGCCAGTGCCGACCGGTCCGGTGAGATGGACCTGTGGCGCGAGATGCTCGCCGGGCCCGATCCGGTGATCGGTTCGCGCGCACTGGATCCGGCCGTCGACACGAACGAGACCGCGCAGAAGATCACCGTCGAACTGCCGACGGTGGTCACCGAGGCGCTGCTGACGAGGATTCCGGAGGCGTTCCACGGCAGTGTCAACGACGGATTGCTCACCGCACTGGCGATGGCCGTGTCCCGCTGGCGGGCGGCGCGTGGAGAAGCGGTGTCGGCGACGGTCGTCAACCTGGAGGGCCACGGACGCGAGGACCACGTGGTCGCGGGTGCGGACCTGTCGCGGACGCTGGGCTGGTTCACCACGATCTTCCCGGTCCGGCTCGATCTGTCGGACATCGATCTCGATGACGCGTTCGCCGGCGGGCGTGGTGCCGGTGCGGCGGTCAAGTCCGTGAAGGAGCGGTTGCTCGCGATTCCCGACCACGGCATCGGTTTCGGGATGCTGCGCTACCTCGGTGAGCAGGCGGAGGAGTTGCGGGCATTGCCGTCGCCACAGATCAGCTTCAACTACCTCGGCCGGATGACGGACGGAGCGGGAACCCTCGACCCCGGTACAGGCTGGACCCCGGTCACCGACACCGACCTCGACGACGCCCCGAGCAAGCAGATGCCTGTTGCCTCGGTGCTGGACATCAACGCGATGACGCTCGGGTCCGCGGACGGGCCACGGTTGCGTGCGACCTTGTCGTTCCCGACCGGCGTCCTACGGACGCTCGAAGTCCGTGAGCTGGCGGACCTGTGGGCCGAGGCGTTGACCGCGCTGGCTCGGCACGCCGCCGCGTCCACCGCGGGCGGGTACACCCCCTCGGACCTGGACCTGGTCGACCTCGAGCAGGGAACGATCGAACGACTCGAGGGTCGCTACCCCGAGCTCACCGACATCTGGTCGCTGTCCCCGCTGCAGTCCGGACTGCTCTTCCACGCACAGATGTCGGACGCGTCGGTCGACCCCTATCTCGTTCAGCTGACGATGACCCTGCGCGGCACGGTCGACCCCGAGCGCATCCGGCGGGCGGGCCGGGCCCTGCTCGACCGGCACCCGAACCTGAGGGCCGCGTTCGTCAGCGAGCCCGGCGGCGCGGCGGTCCAGATCATCTCGGATCGCGTCGAGTTGCCGTGGCGTGAGATCGATCTCGCCACCACGGCGCCCGAGGATCGCGAGCAGGCTCATGCGACGATCGTCGCGGACGACCGGGCCACGAGGTTCGAGATGTCGTCCGCACCGCTGCTGCGCCTGCTGCTCGTCAAGTTCGACGACGACGAGTACCGGTTGACGCTGACCAACCACCACATCCTGCTCGACGGCTGGTCGACACCGCTCATCATCCGGGACCTGCTCACCCTGTACGCGACCGACGGGGACGCCTCGGTCCTGCCGCACGTCCAGCCCTATCGGGACTACCTGGTCTGGATGTCCCGACGCGACGTCCACCAGTCGATCGATGCGTGGCGCCAGGTCCTCTCGGACGTCGAGGAGCCGACGCTGTTGGCACCCCCGAACGACGGTCGCCCGCATTCGGGCAGCCGGGAGATCGGGCTGACGCTGTCCGGAGCGGAGACGAGTCTGCTCCGGCTGGTCGCGGGCGAACGCGGGCTGACCCTCAACACGATGCTCCAGGCCGCGTGGGGCGTCGTCCTCGGGGCGCTGACCGGTCGCGACGACGTCGTGTTCGGTAGCACCGTGTCCGGGCGCCCGCCCCAGATCCCCGGCATCGAGTCGATGGTCGGGCTGTTCATCAACACGCTGCCGGTGCGGGTCACGCTCGATCCGCGTGAGAGCCTCGGCGACCTGCTGGACCGAGTCCAGCGCGAGCAGGTGGTCATGCTCGACCACCACCACCTCGGACTCGCCGACATCCAGACGGTGGCCGCACCCGCCGCCGCCTTCGACACCCTCACCGTGTTCGAGTCCTATCCGATCGACCGGGCCGGCCTGACCGAGCAGACCGATATCGCGGGCATGCGCATCGCAGGTTTCGACGGACGGGATTCCGCGCACTACCCGCTGGCGATCGTGGCCTCCGGCGAGGAGAACCTGCACCTGAAGCTCGAGTACCTCGCCACCGCCTTCGATGTCGCCACGGTGGAGTCCATCGCCTCCCGTGTTCGCCGGGTCCTCATCGCGATGGCCACCGACCCCGCTCTGCCGCTCGCCCGAATGGACCTGCTCTCCGCGGACGAGCGGACGGCACTGGTCCCGGTCGACGGCAAGGCGGGAGCCTCGGTCCGGACCCTGCCCGAGTTGTTCGAGGACGCGGCCGCCGCGAGCCCCGAGGCCACCGCGCTGTCCTACGAGGGCCACCACGTCAGCTATCTCGAACTCGACACCCGATCGACGCAGTTGGCGCGCCTCCTGATCGCCAGGGGAGCAGGCCCGGAAACCTATGTCGCTCTCGGCATCCCGCGATCGGTCGAATCGGTGCTCGCGGTCTGGGCTGTGGCCAAGACCGGCGCGGCATTCGTGCCCGTCGATCCCAACTATCCACCGGACCGCATCGAGCACATGCTCACCGATTCCGGTGCGACCCTCGGACTCACCATGAGCGTGGACCGCGACCGGCTGCCCGACTCCGTGCCGTGGCTGATCCTCGACGGGCCCGACGCCGCCGCGGAACTGGCCGCGCAGTCCACCCGACGGGTCGTCGACGCCGACCGGGTCTCGCCGATCAACATGAGCAATGCCGCCTACGTCGTCTACACCTCGGGGTCGACCGGAACACCCAAGGGCGTGGTGGTCACGCACATCGGTCTGGAGAACTTCGCCACCGATCAGCGGGAACGGTTCTCCACCACGCCGATGTCGCGGACCCTGCACTTCTCCACCCCGAGCTTCGACGGCGCCGTCTTCGAGTACCTGCAGGCATTCGGGCTCGGTTCGACGATGGTGATCGCGCCGCCGTCGGTGTACGGCGGCGCGGAACTCGCGCACCTGATCAAGGTCGAGGGGGTCACGCACGCGTTCGTGACGACGGCCGCGCTCGCAACGGTCGATCCGGCCGGCCTGGTCGAGTTCCAGCGCGTGGCCTTCGGCGGCGAGGCATGCCCGCCGGAGCTGGTCACGCGGTGGGCGCCGGGACGCAAGCTGACCAATGCGTACGGCCCGACCGAGACGACCATCATGGCCAACATCAGCGATCCGATGACGGTGGGCGAGCCCATCACCCTCGGCGGACCGATCCGCGGGGTGTCCGAGGTCGTGTTGGACGATTTCCTCCGGCCGGTGCCCGCCGGTGTGCCGGGCGAGTTGTACATCGCCGGTGCCGGGCTGGCCCGCGGGTACCACCGGCGCGGCGGCATGACCGCGGGTCGGTTCGTGGCGAACCCGTACGGACGGCCCGGCGATCGGATGTACCGCACCGGGGACGTCGTGCGCTGGCGCGTGGAGCCCCAGTCCGGCGAACCGACGCTCGACTACATCGGGCGCAGCGACTTCCAGGTGAAGGTGCGCGGATTCCGGATCGAGCTCGACGAGATCGACACGGCGATCATGTCCTTCCCCGGCGTGAGCTTCGCGGTGACCCTCGGGGTGACGGGGCCGTCCGGCGACACGGTGCTGGCCAGCTACGTGGTCCCCACGGAGGACATCCCGGTCCGGGTGCCCGCGCTGAGCGAGCACCTGTCGACCCGGCTACCCGCGCACATGGTGCCGGCGAGCATCGTCCTCATCGACGAGATCCCGCTCACCCATGTCGGCAAGCTGGATCGGTCGGCGCTGCCGGAGCCCCAGTTCCTCGGCGCCGCCACCGAGTACCGCGCACCGAGCACCCCGCTCGAACGCACCATCGCCGAGGTGTTCGCCGCGGTGCTGGGAGTCGATCGGATCGGCGTCGACGACAGCTTCTTCGACCTCGGCGGAAACTCGCTGATCGCCACCCGCGTCACCGCCCGGCTCGGGGCGGAGCTCGGGGCGAAGGTCGGCGTTCGGGCGCTGTTCGAATCGCCCACCGTCGCCGCCCTCGCCGGCCTGCTCGCGCCCGATCGGGCAGGCGACGACGCACGGCCACCGCTCACCGCGATCGAACGGCCGTCGGTGATCCCCGTGTCGCTGGCCCAGAAGCGGATGTGGTTCCTCAACCAGTTCGACACGACCTCACCGGCATACAACATCCCGATGGCGGTGAGGCTGTCCGGCCGACTCGACACCGAGGCACTCGGGGCCGCCATCCTGGACGTCCTCGATCGGCACGAGTCGCTGCGCACCGTGTTCCCCGTCCACGACGGCGAACCCACCCAGCAGATCGTTCCCGCCGAACAGGTCCTGCCCGCACTGACCACGATCGCCGTCGGGGCCGACGAATTGGATTCGCGCATCATCGAACTCGCGGGTGCAGGCTTCGACGTCACCGCCGCGGTACCGGTACGTGCCGCGCTGCTCCGGCTCGGCGAGCTCGAGCACGTCCTGACCATCGTGGTGCACCACATCTGCGCGGACGGGTCCTCGCTGGGGCCACTGGCCAGGGACGTGATGGTCGCGTACACGGCCCGGGTCCACGGCTCCGCGCCGAGCTGGGAGCCGCTGCCCGTCCAGTACGCGGACTACACCCTCTGGCAGCACCGCCTGCTCGGCGCCGAGAACGATCCGGACTCGCTGATCACCGCGCAACTCGACTACTGGAGCCAGAACCTCGCCGGCCTACCGGACGTGATCGCGCTCCCGACCGACCGACCGCGTCCGCTGCAGCAGACCTTCCACGGTGACCGCATCGAGTTCACGATCGCCGCCGAACTGCACGCCCGCATCGCCGACCTGGCACGGGAGAACAACTCGACCGTGTTCATGGTGATGCACGCGGCGCTCGCGGTCCTGCTGGCCCGGCTCGGCGACACCGACGACGTCGCCATCGGAACCCCGATCGCCGGCAGGGGCGAGGCCGAGCTCGACGAGATGATCGGCATGTTCGTCAACACCCTGGTCCTGCGCACTCACGTCGACCCCGATGTCGGCTTCGTGGAGCTGCTCGAATCGGCCCGGGAGACGGACCTCGCCGCGTTCGCGCACGCCGACCTCCCCTTCGAGCGGATCGTGGAGGCACTCAACCCCGCCCGGTCCACGTCGTACCAGCCCCTCTTCCAGGTCGCGCTGGAGTTTCAGAACACCGAACGGCCCCACCTGGCGCTCCCGGGGCTGGACGTCGACGGCGTCGACCTCGAGATCCGGGTGGCGAAGGAGGATCTGGAGCTGATCCTCGCCGAGGACGTCGCGGCGGACGGCACGCCTGCGGGGGTCCGCGGCGGTATCGACTACGCGACCGACCTGTTCGACCCCGAGACCGTGCGCGCGTTCGCGGACCGCTTCATCCGGGTTCTCGACTCGGTGACCGCCGACCCCCACCGTGCGATCGGCAACATCGGCATCCTGCGCGATACGGAGATCTCCGACTTGGCGCCGGCACTCGGGCCCGAAGGCGGTGCACCGCAACTGTGGCCGGAGATCCTGTCCGCCGCGGCCGCCGTCGCGCCCGACTCGCTCGCGTTGTCGTTCGAGGACCAGCGCCTGACCTATCGAGAACTCGATGAGCGCTCGAACCGCCTGGCCCGGGTGCTCCGCGAGGCCGGGGTCGGCCCGGAGTCCTTCGTCGCGCTCGGCCTGCCCCGTTCGATCGAAGAAGTCGTGTCGATCTGGGCGGTGGCGAAGGCAGGCGCCGCCTTCGTACCCGTCGACCCGACCTATCCGCCAGAGCGAATCGAGTACATGCTCATCGACTCCCGGGCCGTCGTCGGGCTGACCGTCGCGGCGCGGCGCGGCCAGCTGCCCGACACGATGCCGTGGCTCGTGCTGGACGATCCCGGCTTCCTCGCGACCGAGTCCGCAGTCCCGTCGACCCCGGTCACCGACGCGGACCGGACCGTCCCGCTGCACCTGGCCCATCCGGCGTACCTGATCTACACCTCCGGATCGACCGGCCTTCCCAAGGGCGTGATCGTCACGCACCAGGGGATCGCGAATCTCACCGCAGAGGAACACAGTCGGTTCGGTGTCACGCGGACGTCGCGGGTCTCGCACCTCGCGTCCCCGAGCTTCGACGCCTCCGTGTTCGAGCTGATGATGGCGTTCGGCGCGTCCGCCGGCGTGGTGATCGTGCCGCCCGCCGTGTACGGCGGCCCCGAACTCGAGGACCTGCTCCGCCGCGAGCACGTCACCCACGCCTTCATCACGCCGACCGCGCTGGCCTCGATGGAGGACCGGGACCTGGAGGAGCTTCTGGTCCTCGCCGTCGCGGGCGAGGCGTGCCCGCCCGACCTGGTGAACGTCTGGGCGCGTGGGCGCCGGATGTTCAACGGCTACGGGCCGACCGAGACCACCATCCAGGCGAGCGTCAGCGACCCGATGGAGCAGGGGACCGCGGTGAACATCGGCAACCCGGCGATCGGCTTCGGCGAGGTGGTCCTCGACGCGCACTTGCAGCCCGTCCCGGTCGGGGTTCCCGGCGAGATGTACATCATCGGCCTCGGTCTCGCCCGCGGCTACCACAACCGGATCGGGCTGACCTCCGAGCGCTTCGTCGCCAGCCCGTTCGGCAACCCGGGCGAACGGATGTACCGCACGGGCGACATCGTCCGCTGGCACCGCGACGCCCGCACCGGAGATCTCACGATCGAATACATCGGCCGCAGCGACTTCCAGGTGAAGGTCCACGGCTTCCGCATCGAACTCGGCGAGATCGACACCGTGCTGACCGACCATCCCGACATCGCGTTCGCGGCGACCATCGGCCAGACCGGTCCGTCCGGAGACACCCTGCTGGCGTCCTACGTGCATCCGGTGGACGGCCGCACCGTGGTGCCTGCCCAGGTCCGGTCCTTCGCCTCGAGCCGCCTGCCCGCCCACATGGTGCCCGCGGCCGTCGTGGTCCTCGACGCGATCCCGATGACACCGGTCGGCAAGCTCGACCGAAAGGCCCTGCCCACACCCGAGTTCGGGCCCCGCGAAGACGAATACCGGGCACCGTCCACCCCGACGGAGCTGGCCGTCACCCGGGCCTACGCCGAGGTCCTCGGCCTCGAACGCGTCGGGGTCGACGACAGCTTCTTCGACCTCGGTGGCACGTCCATCGTGGCGACCCGGGTCGTCACCGAACTGCGCGAGCGGTTCGGTGACCGGATCCAACTGCAGTCGATCTTCCTCGATCCGACACCGGCCGGGCTCGCGCACCGCCTCGACGAGGAGTCGACGACGTCGGCGGCCGACGAGGCTCTGCAGGTGGTGATCCCGTTGCGGCCCGCCGGGACCAAGCCCGCCCTGTTCTGCGTGCACCCCGGGATCGGACTGAGTTGGGGGTACGCGGGCCTGGTCCAGCACCTCGCCCAGGACCGCCCTGCGTACGGCCTCCAGCTTCCGCTCATCAGCGGTGGGCCGCGTTTCGAGTCGATCGAACAGCTCGCCCACCGGTATGTGCAGGAGATGCGCGCGGTCCAGGGGCATGGCCCGTACCACCTTCTCGGCTGGTCCCTCGGCGGCGTGATCGCACACGCCATGGCCGTCGAACTTCGCCGCGACGGCGACGACGTCGCGACCCTCGCGATCATGGACAGCTATGTGACCGCCGACGGGATCCCGGAAACGCTGACCGTCGAGGAGCTGATCCAGGGGCTCGGACTCGACCTCCGTCCCTCGGCAGGGGAGGAACTGACCTACGCGCGCGCGGTCGAACTGCTCGACGAGTCGCTCGGCCAGCACACCGGCCTGACGGCCGCGCACCTGGAGCGGATCAGCGCGGGGTTCACCAACTCCGCGGAGATCATGCACCGGTTCCACCCGGCCGTCTTCGATGGCGACCTGCTCTTCTTCAGCGCGGCACGCGCGGCCGGCGCAGGCGAGCACTCCCCACAGGAGTGGAGCTCCGCGGTCACGGGCGGAATCCGCGAGGTGCCGGTGGACTGCGGCCACAACCAGATGATCGAACCCGAGGCGTTGGCCGTGGTCGGTCCGGCACTCGAGGAGTACCTGTCCTCGCATTGATCGGGCTGCGGGCAAGCCCAGCCAGGCGACGGAGTCCTTACGCTCACAACCCCGATCGGCGACCTCAAGACCAGCTACCTACGGGGTTGCTGCCTCATGCCTCGAAGCGTCGCCGCCGAGCAGCATGGCGCGAGTAACAGCCGCGCGTCGGATGGCCTCATTGGCCAGTCGAACACGCCGCTCTCCTTCGGCGGGAATGGCGAACTTGTCGTACAGGTTTTGCAGATGTTGCTTGATGGCTGCCTGTGTAACGAAGAGCTCGCAAGCCATCCGATTAACCGATGCAGGCGCAGGAAATGGGTTGTCGGAAACCAGTGGGCGGCACAGAATGACGAGAACCTCGAGTTCGCGCGGGGTCAGGCGCGGCGGGAACTGGCCGATGGCGACCGTTTCCGTCTCATCATCGTCGGTTGTCCCGTCAGCCCGCTCCATATCCCAGAAGATCAACCGTGAATTGCCGATGCGCAACTCGTATCCTGACCGCAGAACCCGTTCGGCAAAGATCCTCTCCCCGTTGACAAAGGTGCCATTGCGGCTACCCAGATCCCGTACAGACCAGTCTCTTCCGAAGTTCTCCAATACAGCGTGCAAGCGCGAAACGGTTTTGTCGTCGCTGAGCTGCACGACATTGGTTGAGGCCTTGCCGACGGTCACTCGATGCCCGGTCAGCGCGATGAGCGCCCGACCTGACGGTTTCCAGACTTCCAGGTGGCACGACATAGAGCTCCTTTCAAGCGAACAACAACACCGGTGGCGACTCCGTTCGCGGCGGGTCATCGATTTGCTGACACCAATATCCCTTGGAAGGGCGCGCGAAAATAGGAGCCCTGGGGGGAAGGATCTCCCACCCTCGTGGGTAGTCGAGGAGGGCCTCGGGGTGCGTCGAATCGAAAGTCGATGACCGGCGCCAGCGCCGCATCGACGTAACGGAACGTGTAATCCGAAGTCGCAGCGGATGTCTCGGCTAGCGGTGATCGCCGAACGCAAGGCCCGTTGTGAGGCAGCCGCAGCGCATCGACCGAGCCCGGTGCTTACCCCGCGGGTAGCAGAACCTTTCCCATCGACGGGTGGAATCTGGTATCGCCAGCGATTACGCGAGCACGGCTTGATCATGACCATTTAAGTCATGACCACGTACACACACAACACGGGCTTGACCCCGGAACTTCGGGCGAAGGTGGCCGCGGCGGCCGGCGATCGCGCGAGCAAGCCACGGTTCCGCGACGTGGCAGGAATCCGTCTCGTCGACAATCTTGACTCGCTTTCCCGCGACGAGATCGAAGCCACACAACATCACAATCTGCGAGCCACCCTGACAGCCGCGCGCCAGTCCGCCAACGTGTGGCGGCGTTTCCCTGCGCTCGAGGCCGTTGACACAGTCGCCGATCTTGCAGCGCTGCCCCTTCTCTCAGCCGCGGATCTGGCCGCGGGTTGCCCACCGCATTCGGCTGACCTCCTCTTCGACCCGCGGAGCCCCGGGCTCGTGCTGCGATCGAGCGGGACGGCCAGCCGGCCGAAGGTCGTCTATCACTCATGGGATTTCAACGACCGGGTCCGACATCTGGGCGTGCGCGGGGTCCGAGCGGCATTGGAGACACCGCCGAACCGTGTGGCCAATTGCCTGTTCACTGGGGACTTGAACGGAGCGTTCCTGTTCGTCCAGGACATCACGCGGTCCCTGCCGGCGCTTTCCTTCCCATTGGGCGAGTACACCTCGCCTGCCGATGCCGCAGCGATCATCGAAGCGCACGGGATCGATACGTTGGCGGCGTCACCGGCTTATGGAGCGGAGGTGTTGGCGGGAGCCCGAGACGGGCACCCGCTGCCGCTGCGGAACTTCCTCTTCATTGGCGAGTCGATGGGAGCAGAGCGGGAGCGCAGGGCGCGCTCGGCAACACCGGGGCTCGCCGTGCGGTCGCTGGCCTATTCGACGTCCGAGACCGGTCCTCTGGCGTACCAGTGCCGCCACCAGGCGGGCGCGGTGCACCACCTCCACGAGGACGCCAGCGTGGTGGAGGTCATCGACGAGGCCGGACGGCCGGTGCCTCCCGGCACGCCCGGCGAGCTCGTCGTCACGCCCTTGACGACGTCGGGGATGGCGCTCTTCCGCTATCGGCTCGGCGATCGGGGCCAGCTGCTGACCGACGCGTGCGGCTGCGGCAGCTCCGCCCGATCGGTCGTGCTCCTCGGCCGCATGCCGAACTCGATGACGGTCGACACGATCACGTTCTCCAGTGACCACCTCATGGCCGCGCTGGGGAGCCTGGGCGTGTCCAGGCCGATTGACTGCCAATTTCAGGTCCTGTGGAAGGGCCACCACTACCGGGTGCGCCTGCTCCTGTCGCCGGCCACACCGGAAGGGATCACGACTGACGCGGTCCGAACGGCCCTGCGCGGTGCCCATGAGGTCCACGAGGTGATCACGAGTCCACGGTGCCGGGATTTCGAGGTGCAACGGACGGTCACCGATCAGTTCGCGCGCACGCAGCGGGGCAAGGTGCCGGTCCTCTACCAGCACGAAATTTGTGGCTGACGGAAGCAATAGACGGTCGGGACATCTGGCGCGCTTCAAAGGACATCGTTTTGAGAAGGAGAGATCGAATCATGAGAGAACTTGCGGACCGAGCAGCAGCTCGGGAGAAAGCGGACCCAGACACTCTCGAGACGCTGCGCGCCGACCTGGATCGGATCGACGCGGAGTTCCTCGGAGCACTGGGTGCACGCGTTGATGTGTGCCGGAGCATTGCCTACTACAAGCGCGAGCACGGGGTGCCGATGATGCAACCTCACCGGATCGGTGTCGTGCAGCAGAGGGCGTCCCGGTATGCCGAGGCCAACGGTCTGGATCTGACCTTTATGAAGCGGCTGTACGACCTGATCATCGGGGAGACGTGCCGGATCGAGGATCTGATCATCGACGCCGACACCTCCGACGGGAGCGCAGCCTGATGCGCGTGATCCTCGTCGACAACTACGACTCGTTCACCTACAACCTGTACCAATTGATCGGCGAGGTGTGCGGGCAGCCGCCGACCGTTGTCCGGAACGACACACCTTGGGCCGACCTCCGATTCGACGAGTTCGATGCCGCCGTCATCTCGCCCGGCCCGGGTCGGCCCGACCGAGACCGCGACTTCGGTGTGAGCGCCCGCGTGATCCTCGACAGTGGTCTGCCGGTGCTAGGCGTCTGCCTCGGCCACCAGGGCCTCTGCCATCTCTTCGGCGGTGAGGTCGGCAGCGCGCCCGAGCCCGTGCACGGGCGCATCTCGCCCGTCCGACACAAAGGCGTCGACCTCTTCGCGGGCATTCCCTCGCCGTTCGACGTCGTGCGCTACCACTCGCTGGCCGCCACGTCGCTTCCGGACGACCTCGAGGCGCTGGCGTGGACCGACGACGGGGTCGTGATGGGCGTGCGCCACCGCCACCTGCCGTTGTGGGGCGTGCAGTTCCATCCCGAGTCGATCAGCAGCACCTACGGCCAGGAGTTGCTGGCCAACTTCTTCGCCCTCGCCGCGGGCCGGTCGACGGCCCTCGCCCCGGCGCGCACCGCCGAGCCGGAGCATCCCCGCTACGACCTGCACGTGCAGCACCTCGACGTCGAGCCCGACGCGCTGACGGCCTACACCTCCCTGTTCGCCGGCGGCGACCACGGCTTCTGGCTCGACAGCAGCTCGGTGGTCGACGGGTTGTCGCGCTTCTCGGTCATGGGGAACGGAGACGGTCCGCTCGCCGAGCATGTCACCTACAGCGTCGCCGAGTGCGAGGTCGTCGTCCGGCGGGCCGACGGGACCACCGAGCGGGTTCGGCAACAGTTCTTCGACTACCTGGACGACCAGCTGCGCGCCCGGGCGGTGGCGGCGCCGGCGGGCCTGCCCATCGACTTCAACCTCGGCTATGTCGGCTATCTGGGCTACGAGCTGAAGGCGGAGACCGGGGGCACCGACGCCCACCGGGCCGACACGCCCGACGCCGCCCTGCTCTTCGCCGACCGGGCGCTCGTCCTAGACCACGAGACACGGACCAGCTATCTCCTCGCCCTCTCCATCGCCGGCGACGCGGCCGGGACCGCCGCGGCCGACGCCTGGCTGGCGACGACCGCGGAGGCCCTGAGCACTCTTCCTTCCGCTCCCACCGATCCGGCCCCGGCCCCCACGCTGTCAGGCCCGGCCATGACCGATCCAGACATCGGCATGAACGTCGAGCTCAGGCACGACCGGGACGCCTATCTCAAGCGGATCGACGAGTGCCTGGACGAGATCAACGCCGGTGAGTCCTACGAGATCTGCCTGACCAACATGGTTACCGTCCACACGGCGACGAACGTGTTGCCCACCTTCACCCACCTTCGCCGGGTGAGCCCGGTCCCGTTCGGAGCCCTCCTCGACTTCGGCGACGTGGCCGTTCTCAGCGCATCCCCCGAGCGGTTCCTCTCGATCGACCGGCAAGGAACCGTCGAGGCGAAGCCGATCAAGGGCACTCGGCCCCGGGGTGGCGATGCCGCCGAGGATCGTGCCCTGCGGGAGGAGCTGCGCGACAACCCGAAGGACCGCGCCGAGAACCTCATGATCGTGGACCTGCTCCGCAACGACCTCAACACGGTCTGCTCGGTGGGATCGGTCCACGTGCCGAAGCTGTTCGACGTCGAGACCTACGCGGCGGTGCACCAGCTCGTCTCCACGATCCGTGGCACGCTCGCCCCCGGCCGGTCGGCGGTCGACTGCGTCCGCGCCGCGTTCCCCGGCGGGTCGATGACCGGTGCCCCCAAGGTCCGCACGATGGAGATCATCGACCGGCTCGAGCAGGGACCCCGCGGGGTGTATTCCGGCGCGCTCGGATGGTTCTCGCTGTCGGGCGCCAGCGACCTCAGCATCGTGATCCGAACCCTTGTGGTCGACGCCGGGCGTGTGACGTTCGGTGTCGGCGGCGCCGTCATCGCCCTCTCCGATCCGGACGGCGAGTTCGACGAGACGGTGGTCAAGTCAAGGGCGATGATGACCGCCCTGGCGGCGACCGGCCGGCAGGAGGGCCCGAAGTGAGCTGCGCACCGACCATCGGGCGCGTCGTCGTCGCCGGCGGCGCGGGAGCGGTGGGGGCACTGTTCGCCGAGCGGCTGCAGGAATCGGGCAACGACGTCGTCATCGTTGACCTCGCCGCCCCCGTGCCTGCCCACCGTGGCACCCGCTTCATGCGGGGCGACGTCGGCGATCCCGGCGCGGAGGTGACCGACCTTGTACGAGCGGCCGACGCGGTCCTGCTGGCCGTGCCGGAGCGGGTGGCACTGGTCGCCATCGGCCGGCTGGCCGGCGCGCTGCGGCCCGACGCCCTCATCGCCGACACGCTGTCGGTCAAGGCCACGGTGGTCCCCGCCCTGCGCGCCGCCGCCCTCGTCGCCGGGAAGGAGGCGGAGGCGCTGAGCCTCAACCCGATGTTCGCCCCCTCCCTGGGCTTCGCCGGCCACCCGGTGGCTTCTGTGGTCGTGCGCGACGGCCGGCGCGGGCGCGCGCTGTGCAACCTGATCGAGCAGTGGGGTGCCCGAGTGGTGACCGTAACCGCCGACCAGCACGACCGGGTGGCGGCCGCTGCCCAGGCCCTCACCCATGCCGCCGTGATCGCCTTCGGCGCCGCCCTGGCCGAGTTGGACGTCGACATCGCCGATCTGGACCGGATGGGTCCGCCGCCGCACACCGCGCTGCTGTCACTGCTGGCGCGCATCGCGTCAGGCGCACCGGAGGTCTACTGGGACGTCCAGGCGGCCAACCCCCACGCCCCCGCGGCTCGCCGCGCGCTGGCACGCGGGATGTCGCGGCTGACGGGTGTCGTCGAGGACGGCGACCGCGCGGCGTTCGGCGACCTGCTCAACCGCCTCTGCGGGGTGCTCGGCCCCCTGCGGGGCGCCTACCGCGAACGCAGCGCGCAAGGGCTGCGGGCCATGACCACCAATCTCACAAAGGAGACGCTCGAATGACTGATTTGAAGGAAATGCACACGCCGGTCGACGCGCCCGCGGACAGCCGGCCCAACTGGGTCGCGTCCCGCGTCAGCAAGACCTCGGACTCGCTCGATCGGGCCTTCGAGGAGGGCCTGACCGGGCATGTCATCACCGCGCGGGACGGCAAGCGGGTCCAGCTGGACGACGGCAGCGAGGCCGTGGAGTTCGTCTCGTGCTCCTACCTCGGCCTGGAGACGCACCCCGACCTGATCGCGGCGGCGACAGAGGCGCTGCGCGTCTTCGGGCTCCACTTCTCCACGTCCCGCAACCGGGGACGGCCGCCCTACCTCGGCGAGCTGGAGGACCTCCTCTCCCACATGTACGGCGGCGCGCAGGTGGCCGCCTTCACCTCGGTCAGCAACGTCCACCTGGGCTTGCTGCCGCTGCTCGGCGCCGGCGCCCTGCCCAGCTATCCCGTGGCCGACGCCGGCGTCGCGTTCCTCGTCGAACGGACGGCGCACGCCTCCATCCAGGTGATCCGCGGGGTGCTCGAGCAGATCGGGCCGACGCGGCGCTTCGACATGACAGATCCCGCAGCGCTGCCCGCAGCGGTCCACGAGGTCGCCGCCACCGGTAGGACGCCGATCGTGCTGGTCGACGGCGTCGGCTCGATGGGCGGCCTGATCGACGTGGCCTCGATGCTGGCCACCATCGAGCCGTTCGGTGGCCACCTGTACGTGGACGACGCCCACGGTGTCTCGATCGACGGCCCACTCGGCGCCGGGTACGCGTTCGAAGCCCTCGGGGGGACGCTCCCGCCCCATGTCGTCCTCGCCGGCTCGCTGTCGAAGGCCTTCGGCGGCGCCGGCGGTTTCGCGGTCGTGCCGAGCGACGCAGACATGCGGGTCCTGCGCAAGTTCGCCAACCCCCTGGTGTTCGGGCACTCGATCATGCTTCCCATGCTGGCGGCGAACGTCGCCGCCGGCCGGTTGCACGTCGACGGCCAGGTGGCCGAGCTGCAGCAGCGGCTCTGGCGCAACGCCGCCGAGTTCGACCGGCTGACGGCAGGAACGCTCGTCAACGCCGGGCTGCGCTCGCCGGTCCGGGGCGCGCTGTTCGACACCGAGGCCGAGGCGTTCGCCGCTGCCCGTCGGTTGCGGGAGGCCGGTGTGCTGATCCTCCCCGCCTTCTACCCCACGGTCGCCAGGGGCACCGGCCTGATCCGCTTTGCCGTGTCCGCCCTGCACCAGCAGCGCGACCTCGAGACGGCCGCCCGTGCGCTCGGGCTCGCCGCCCCGATCCCTTCTACCCACCCAATTGCCCTCACCGATCAAGGAGTCTGAACGATGTCTCTGTCCAACCGGCCATTGCTGACCCCCGACCAACGCTCCCGACTGGCGGCGATGGCCGACCTCGGCGGGGGCAACCTGCTGGCGACGGCGATGGCCGTGCACCTCGACCCGCACATCCCGTTCATCCGCACGGGTCGGCCGGTGATCAACACCGCGGGGGAGGAGCAGACGGAGTTCACGCTCGCCCAGATCGATGCGCTGGCCCAGAGCTGGTCGGTCTGGTATCACAACCAGGGCGTCGGCCCGCGCGACCGGGTGGCGCTCTACATCGCTGACTCGTTCGCCTACTCGATCCACCTCTACGCCCTCGCCCAGTTGGGCGCCATCCCGGTGCTCATCAACAGCAAGGCGTCGCCGGCTCTGGCGCTCGGCCTGTGTGAGCGCACGACACCGGTGGGGATCTACATCGATCGGTCCCGCCTCGCGGCCATCGGCGAGGGGATCGGATCGCTGGACGGCCTGCGCTGGGTCCAGCTGGCCGAGGACCTGCCCGCCCCGCCCCCGGCCGCGCTGCCCGACTCCTGGCGCTTCCGCCACGCACCGGAGGACCCGGTGTCGATCATGCACTCGTCGGGGACGACGGGACGGCCGAAGGCGGTGACCCAGACCCACGCGTCCAGCGTCGCCGGACCGCGCTACCGCCTGGAGAACTACACGGAGCCCGTCAACGAGCTGCTCATGACCGCCCAACCGCAGTCGCATCTCGGGTGCATCGTGTACACCGCCTACGCCATCCTCGCGGGCTCGCCGCTCGTGGCGCTCTACGACCCGAGCGGTGAGGAACTGGCGGCCGCCCTGCGCCGGCACCGGCCGAAGTCGGTCATGGCATTCGCCCACGCCTACGCCGAGTTGGCCGCGCTCGACACGCCGGAAGGCACCGTCGATTCGGTCGACTACTGGGTCACCATGGGGGACGCCATCCACGAGGCCCACATCCGGGCCATCCTGGCCAAGCGCAGCCCGGACCAGCCGCCCGCCACCTTCTACGACCGCTTCGGCACGACCGAGCTCGGCTGGGGTCTGGTGGTGCAGCCCCGGACGCTGTCGTCGGAGCGCACGGACCGGCGGGTCGGCAAGCCCGATCCCGTTGCCGAGGTCGCGGCGCTGCGCGCGGACGGCAGCCGGGCGCCGGTGGGCGAGGTGGGTTTCTTCGGGGCCCGGGGCCTGTCCATCACCGCCGGGTACTGGAGCGACTCCGACACCACCTGTCGCTCGAAGCTGGGCGGTTACTGGCTGACCGGCGACCTGGTGTACCAGGACGAGGACGGCAACTACTACGTGGTGGACCGGACGAAGGACGCCATCGAGACCGCCGAGGGCACCGGCTACTCGGTGCTCATGGAGGAGGTGCTGCTCAGTGAGATCAGTGCCATCAGCGACTGCGCCGTCGTCGCAGGCCGCCACGGCGACGAGATCGTTCCGGTCGCCGTCGTCATCACCGGCGATTCGCCGGCCGAGGCCGAAGCGCTGCTGGCCGAGGCCAACGAGGTGCTGGAGAAGGCGGGCCATCCCCGTATCGCGGTGCTGGACGTCGCCCGGACCCCGGACGACTTCCCCGTCGGCGTGACCGGCAAGGTGCTCAAGCGCGAACTGCGGGAGAGGTACAGCGACCTTGCGGAGAGCCTGCTCCAGGAGAACCGAGCCGTCGCCGCGTTCATGACCAGCCGGCCCGACAGCGCGGTCGCGTGATGATCGGGAACTGGCTCTCGACCCTGGTGCCCGAGCCCGGCGCACGTCGCCGCCTGGGCTTGGCCACCGGGATCTACAACATCGGCACCGGCATGTTCATCACGTCGTCGGTCCTGTACTTCACAGAGGGACTGGGACTGTCGATCACCGAGGTCGGCCTATGGCTGGCCGTGGCCGGACTGATCGGCCTCTTCGGCGGTGTTCCGATGGGGCACCTGGCCGACCGCCGCGGCCCCCGGGGGGTCGCGGTCCTGAGCCTGGTCGTGCTGGCGTTGACGATGGCGGCCTACGTCTTCGTGACCAGCATCTGGATGTTCGTCGTGGTGACCGTGGTGGAGATGCTGGCGACCTCGGCATCGAGAGCCTCGCGCGGCGGGCTCATACGCCGCGTCGGAGGCGAGGGCGCGGCCGCCTACCGCTCCCAGCTCCGGGCCATCGAGAACGCAGGCGTCGGCGTCGGCGCCGTCCTCGGCGGGTTGGCGCTGCAGCTGGACACCCTGGCCGCCTATCAGGCGCTGTTCCTCGTGAACGCCGCGACCTTCCTGATCGGCGCATGGGTGTGCGCGAGGCTCCCACTCTTCGCGCCGATGCCGGCTCCGCCCGGTTCCCGACGCTGGGTGGCCCTCCGGGATAGACCGTTCATCGCATACACGGCCCTCAACGGGGTGATGAGTCTGCAGTACGCGGTCATCACATTCGCCCTCCCGCTCTGGATCGCGACGGAGACGAGCGCCCCCCGCTGGATGGTCGGCGCCGTGTTGCTCGTCAACACGTTCGGGGTCGTGGCGCTCCAGGTCTGGGTCGGTCGGAAGGTCAGGACCATCCACCAGGGCGCCGCCGCCATGCGCGTCGCCGGGTTCGTCTTCCTGGTCGCCTGCGCGGGTGTCGCGGTGGCGGCCGACCTGCCGGCGTGGGCCGCGGCCGCGGTCCTGCTGGCCGCGGTGGCCGTCCACTCGGTCGGCGAGATGTGCCACGCGGCGGCGGTGTTCGCGCTGAGTTTCGAGCTGCCGCCGGCCCACGCGCAGAGCGAGTACGTGGGCCTGCAGGACATGGGCCTCGGCACCGCTTTCGCGGTGGCACCCGCGGTGCTCGGTGCCCTGTGCCTGGGGCTAGGCCAGGTCGGCTGGCTGCTGCTCGGCGGGCTGTTCGTCGCGGCAGGAATGGCGACCGTGCCCGTCGCCCGGTGGGCGCTCCGCAGCCGGCCCTTCCCCCTCACGTCGGACGGGGTCCCGGTCCCGGGCGCCGATATATCCACCGGTCCCGTCGTGGCCTCCTCAGGAAGGGACGCAGCATGAGCGAGCGTCAGCGAGCGGGGGCCGGGCGGCGCCTCGACCGCACGGCCGGGCCCCGCGCTTTCATCCTGACCGGCGCCCTGTCCATAATCTGCCGGGATCCCATCTACATCGACGACCTGCGGAAACGGGACCTGAAGGTCCTGGTGATCACCGCGGCCGACGGGCGTGGGTATGCGAAGGCGCATCGTGACGACCCCGCCCACCCGGCCTCCGCGATCGAGGAGGTCGCCTTCGTAGACGGGTCGGTCGAGAGCGAGGGCTCCTTCCTTCCCGGAGTCATCGAGCACGCCGGACGCTGGCGCGAGCAGTATGACGTGGTCGGCATCTACGCCGTGGGGGAAACGCTGGTCGAGCCGACGGGCCTGGTCGCCGACTACTTCGACCTCCCGTTCCCGGGGTTGCGGGCAGCGCGCGCCTGCCGGAGCAAGTACCTCCAGCGCTGGTACCTGCCCGATCTCAGTCCGGCATCCGTGCTGATCCCACCCGGGGCGCGCGAGTCCGTGGACCACGGGCCCATCCGGTTCCCCGCGGTGATCAAACCGGCCACGAGGCACTCGAGCCTGGGTGTCCGCATGGTGTACGACCGCGCCGAGTTGGCCGCGCAGCTGCACGACTATCCGGCGCAGGAGACCATCTTGGTGGAGCAGAAGATCACCGGTCAGGAGTACTCGGTCGAGAGCCTGATCCAGGACGGCAAGTCCCTGTACGCCTCGGTCACGCGCAAGGAGACCACGGACGTCGACTCCCAGTATTTCGTCGAGATGGCCCACACCGTGCCCGCCCCACGGAACGGGGAGTGGGACGCGGTGCAGCGGGCCAACGACGCGATGCTCGACCGGCTGGGTGTCGAGAACGGCATCACGCACGCCGAGTGGAGGGTCGACGAGCGGGGGGAGGCGCACCTCATGGAGGTCGCCGCCCGGACCCCCGGAGACGGGATCATGGTGCTGTACCGACTCGCGACGGGCCGGCGGATGGAGCCCGAGATCCTGCGGATCGCGCTCGGAGAGCCCGCCGACTATCCCGCGGCCCGGCGCTACGCACGCCAGGTGTACGTCGGGCACCGGCCCGGAATCCTCGGCGACGTGGAGGTCGACTGGCCCGGGGTCGAGGCCCGATGGGTCAACGACGGCACTCCCTGGCCCGACATCCCCGCCCTACCCGCCGAAGACCCGCCGGCGCTGCGCGCCGTCCTCGTCTATGAGGCCCGCGGCGCGGCGCTGGGCCCCATCCGCAGCTCCGACGACCGGGCCGTGTCCTTCTTCATCGACGCGCCCACGATCGCCGAGCTGGACGAGATCGAGGAGCGCGCCCGCCGGGCCGTGACGATCCACACGGCCCCATCCTGAGACCCAAGGTGGCCAGATCGTGCCGCCACCTCTGTTCGTAGAGGTCGCACAGCGGCAGGCACGTGACGTCGGCGGCGATGACGGCCAGCGCGACCTCGGCGCGGTCATACCGATCGTGAATTCGCGTGTGCTGGAGTCCAATTCGGCTCCAGATCTTCGCATGTCGCTGAGGCAGCCGCAGCACATCGATTGAGCTCGGTGCTTACTCCGCGGACAGGAAGACCTTTCCCATCGACACGTGGAATCTGGCATCCCAGCGATTACGCAAGCACGTCTTGATGACGACCATTTCAGGTATGACCACAAGCGCTACCTGCGCGAGAAGTACGAGGACCTCGTCGTCGATCTCGCTGACCCCTCGACCACATCACTCGCCACGAGCGCCGCACTCGGCCAATTCGATCGAGGGAAACCATCATGACTAATCCAGACACTCTGCTCGTGTTCGACGAGGCCGTTACCCGCGCCGGCGTCGAAGGGTGGATACAGCACCTGGAATCCGCCGGCGCACCAACCGAGATCTACCGGCTGGGCTCAACTCTCGTCCTCCCGGTGTCCGATGTGGACCTCATCCATAGGGCTGGCCCGGAGCTTCCTGCGCCGACGTACCAAGTGCTGCGGAACAGCCAGATCTGGTTGGGGCGCAGGGACCTTCGCCCCGCCGGGACCGAGGTCTCCTTCGGACCGACCACGATCGGCGACGGTTCCGTCGCGGTGATCGCCGGACCGTGCGCGGTCGAATCGCCGGAACAAACGATGGCCACCGCGGCCGTCGTCACCGAACACGGCGCCGTCGGTCTGCGGGGCGGCGTTTTCAAACCGCGGACCTCGCCACATTCGTTCCAGGGCCTCCGGTGGGACGGCCTCGACCTGCTGGCCGAGGCCAGGGAGCGGACAGGCCTCCCCGTCGTCACCGAGGTGGTCGACCCGGAGCACGTCAAGCGGCTGGCCGGGGTGGTCGACGGGTTGCAGATCGGAGCCCGAAACATGCAGAACTTCGCGCTGCTGACCGCGGTGGGCCAGAGCGGCCTTCCGGTCGTGCTCAAGCGCGGCTTCGGCTGCACCGTGGAGGAAACCCTCGCCGCCGCCGAGTACCTGCTGCTCGAGGGCAATGACCAGGTGGTGCTGTGCGAGCGGGGTATCCGCACGTTCGAGCCGTCGGCGCGCTTCACGCTGGACCTCACCGCGGTCGCGCTGTGGAAGCAGCGCACCCACCTGCCGGTCATGGTGGATCCCAGCCATTCCGGTGGCCGGCCAGAACTGGTGGGACCACTGTCGCTGGCAGCGGTCGCGGCCGGCGCCGACGCGCTGATCATCGATGTTCACCTCCAGCCGGAGCAGGCGTTGTGCGACGGGGCCCAGGCGATCCGCCCACAACAGTTCGCCGACTTGATGGCCCGGCTGGCTCCGCTGGCGGCCGGACTCGGTCGTCGCATGAGCCGCGTCGCATAGATCGGGGCCCCGGGTGTTCACTGAGAAGCTGAAGCTGGCGATCGTTGGGCTCGGCCCACGCGGCTTGTCGGTCGCGGAACGTCTTTGCGCCAATGCTGAGTCGCTTCTGCCGCACGGGCGGGAACTTGTCATCTACCTCGTCGATCCGCATGTGCTCGAGGGCGGCCAGGTATGGCGAAGCACGCAGGACCGGGTGCTGTTGATGAACACGGTGGCCTGCCAGGTGACCATGTTCGTCGACAACACCGTCGACTGTGACGGGCCGGTGAAAACAGGGCCGAGCCTCCACGAGTGGGCCCGCTCGATCGCCTTGATCGGCAGCCCGAAGGTACCGGAGGCCGTTCGAGCCGAAGCCGTCATGCTCGGGCCGGACGACTATCCGTCCCGGGCGTTCTACGGGAGCTATCTGCAGTGGACGCGCCGCCGCATCATCCGGACGGCACCTCCGGGTGTCAGTTTCACGCTGCTCGAGGCGACCGCGGTCGACGTTCGTGACACGCCGGCTGGCTTGCAGGAAGTCGTACTGAACACCGGGGAGACCATCGGCGACCTACAGGCCGTCGTGCTCGCACTCGGTCACATGCCGCATCATCTCGGCGAGGCCGAGGCGGCCCTGAGTCGGTTCGCGGACCGGCACGGCCTGCGGTACATCGCACCGAGCAACCCGGCCGACGTGCCGCTTGACGCCATACCCGCGGGCGCATCGGTGATTCTGCGCGGCATGGGCCTCAACTTCTTCGACTACATGGCGCTGTTGACCATCGGCCGTGGCGGCACCTTCGCGCGCGAGTTCGACGGCACTCTGACCTACCGTCCATCGGGGCGGGAGCCCCGCCTGGTTGCGGGATCTCGGCGCGGAGTGCCGCATCACGCCCGCGGCAAGAACGAAAAGGGGTCGTTCGGTCGGCACGAGCCGCGGTACGTGACCGCCGAGGTGATCGAGCGGCTGCGGGCCCGCGCCGACGCGGGGACACCCGCGGGCTTCCGTCGGGACATCTGGCCGATGATCGACCAGGAAGTCCGCACGGTGTACTACGCGACCCTGGTGCGGGAGCGTCAATGCGCCTGCGATGCAGAGGAATTCACCGCCATGTTCGCCGCGGCGGAGCCCGCGACGGTACCGATCTCCGGTGACCCTCTGGCCATCGATGAGAGCGACGCCCAACGCGTTGTGCTCGCCAAGTTCGATATCCATCCCGACCAGGGCTGGGAATGGCAGAAGATCGCGACGCCGTTCACCGACAACGACCTATCCTCGACCAAACGGTTCCGCAGCTGGCTGCGGTCGTATCTGGACGCTGAAGTCCAGGAGGCCAGTAAGGGGAACGTGACCGGTCCACGCAAGGCCGCCCTGGATGTCCTGCGCGACCTGCGCAACGAGATCCGATTGCTCGTGGACCACGGTGGCCTGTCCGGCGACTCCTATCGCGACGAATTGCAGCGCTGGTACATGCCGTTGAACGCCCATCTGTCGATCGGGCCGCCAGCCGAACGCATCGAGCAGTTCGGCGCCCTCATGGATGCCGGTGTGCTCGAGGTGCTCGGCCCGGACCTGCGCGTCGACTGCTCGGACGGACGCTTCATCGCGTCCTCCGGAGCCTGTCCGGACCTCTCCGTGCGGGCCGACACGCTGATCGAAGCGCGCCTGCCGGAAACCGACCTGCACCGGACAACCGACCCGCTGCTGCGGACGCTGCTTGACCGAGGCGAGTGCCGACCCTATCGCATCCCGATCCGCGGGGGTGGTCACTACGTCTCAGGCGGTGTGGCGGTCACCCGGCGTCCGTACCGGCTTCTCGACGCTGCCGATCGCCCGCACCCGCGGCGGTTCGCGTTCGGCGTGCCGACCGAGACGGTGCACTGGGTGACCGCGTCGGGCATCCGTCCCGGTGTCAACTCCGTGATCCTCGGTGATGCGGACGCCATCGCGCGGTCCTGCCTCTCCGCCGCCGCGAAGCAGCGGCGCCCGCTGCTGCTCGCTGCCGATCGCGGCGACCACCTGACCAGGAGGTCAGCGTGAGCACCTTGGACTACGGAATTCTGGCGCCCGCGTGGGCGGCGACGGGAGCGGCTGAACTCGTCGACGACAACGCGTTGCTGAAAGCCATGCTCGCCACGGAAGTCGCCCTCGCCGAAGCGCAGGCCGAGTTGGGCGTGATTCCCGCGGGCGCGGCGGCGGCCATCAGGGTGGCCGCCGTCCCCGCTCGCATCGACCTCGCGGCGATCGCTGCGGGAGTGCGGGAGACGGCCAACCCCGTCGTGGCGTTCGTCGAGCAGCTCACCGCCGCCGTTCGGTCCGTCGACCCATCCGCCGCCGAGTACGTGCACCGCGGCAGCACCAGCCAGGACATCCTGGACACGGCGCTGATGCTGCTGTGCGCGGCGACGCTGGACCGCATTGCAAACGACCTGCTGGCGTGCGCCGACGGCCTTGCCGCACTCGCCGAGCGGCACCGGGACACACCGTTGGCCGGGCGCACCCTGACGCAGCACGCCGTGCCGGTCACCTTCGGGCTGAAGACGGCCACCTGGCTGCATCTGGTGCTCGACGTCGTGGACCGGGTGCGCCGGGCCCGAGCGGCACTGCCGGTCTCGCTGGGCGGCGCGGCGGGCACGCTCGCGGCGTACCACCAGTACGCGCTGGACACGACCGATCCGGCCGGCGTGACGCTGCGCCTGCCGGCGTTGGTGGCCCGTCGCCTCGGGCTTGCCGAGCCGGTCTTCCCCTGGCACGGAGTCCGCACGCCCCTGGCCGACGTCGCCGCGAGCCTGATGGTCACCACCGGTGCGCTCGGCAAGCTGGCCGCCGACGTCCTCGTGCTGACCCGGACCGAGATCGGGGAGGTCGCCGAGGAGCAGGCGCCGGGCAGGGGGACGTCCTCGGCCATGCCGCAGAAGCACAATCCCGTGTTCTCGACGCTCATCGCGACCGCGGCCCGGCAGCTGCCCCCGATCGCCCTCGTGCTGTTCGGTTCCATGGCCGTGGAGGACGAGCGGTCCTCGGGCGGTTGGCATGCCGAGTGGCAACCGCTACGGGAGTGCCTGCGCATCGGTGCCGGCGCCGCCGCCAACGCCGCTTCCCTCGCGGCGGCACTTCGGGTCTCACCCGAGGCGATGGCGGCCAACCTACGGTTGACCCGCGGTGCCATCGTCTCCGAGCGGGCCAACGTGGTTCTGGCGCCGTTGCTCGGCAAGGCCAACGCCAAACGTTTACTCGCCGAGGTGACTTCAGCGGCCGAGCGGGACGGTGCCGACCTGGCCGACCTGCTCACCGTCGCGCTGGAGCAGACCGGGGTGGCCGTCCCCAACGTATCCGGGCTGTTCGATCCGTCCGGCTACACAGGGATGTCCGGTCCGCTGGTCGACCGGGCGCTCCAGCGTTTCGAATCGGTTCAGAAGGAGATCACATGAATGATGTTGCCGCGCTGGAGTTCACCAGGTAACTTGCGCAGCCGCTCCCAGCCGAGAGGCGGGCGGAAGTGCTCGCGCTGAATCCAGCAACTCGCACCGACAACGCGAAAGGGCAATCCGGGCCCCTGGAACCCGGCAGCACCCGCTGACCTGGCACCACCTGCACACGAGCGACGAAGCTCGTGGTTGTTCCATCGACGAAGTTGCCCATGAAGTTTCGTGCGTGATGGACGGACCCGAACCGCTCCGGGAACTTGTGGGCCCGTACTTGAGGGTCTTTGAACAGCAACCCCGAGTAGGGGTTGCGATGCCGTCCTGGTCGACGGCCCGCCACAGGTACTGCCGACGGCCGTTGATCGTCGAGAACACCTCGTCGAGATGCCACTTGTCGCCGGGGCGCGCACGTCGGTGGCGACGCCACGGTGTCCACCGACGCACGGTGCACAAGGCGTTGGAATCTCCGATCCCGCCCCACGCAAACCCAGGGAGGTGGCGGTGCGCGTTCCACCGCTGGATTGCTGCCGGACGCGACCTCGTCGAGGAGTTCCGGGGGTCGACTCCTTCCGGCCACAGCTCATGTCCGCCCGAATTCCGGCGGATCCTACGGCGACCCCAAGTAGGCGGCGATCTCGGCGCTCCCGCGACTTGTCCCGGTCGGGAAATACCCGATGGAGTCGACGATCCAGAAGGTGCGCCCTCCCCGGATCCACAGGTTCTGACTATTACTCCCGCTGAGTGGGATTCGCTGGCTGTGGCCCCGCGGTTACGTCCGGGTACATCCTCTCGCCCCAAACAGGGGGAGTCCGATCAACCGACGCCACCAGCACCCGCACATCCGACCGACATGACGACGAGCACCATATCCAGTTCGCCGATCGCCACCGGCCCAGGTCGGCTCATGATCTCGAGCGGAACGCCGATCTCATGCGCGGCAGTTTTATCCCGTATCCCGTATCCCGGTCGGCCCCTTGTCGAGCGAGGTCACCGGACGGTGATTGTCTGCAGGTCGTTGCCGATGATCACGTCGCCGCTGTAGCCCTGCTTCGCCCAATTGGTCCATTGGGTCATGTCGAGGTTCGGAGTGGTCGGGCCGAAGTCCGCGACGTGTGAGACAACGAGTTTCGGCACGTCGGCACGCTCGGCGACGCTGCCCACCTCCTGCACCTGGGTGTGCGATTGGATCATGTGATCCTTCGCCGCCGTGGAGAGCTGGCTGCCCTCGATGTTGACCGACTCGTGCACGAGCACGTCGGATCCCCGGGCCAGCTCGATGAGGTTGTCCGAGATCGCGGTGTCGCCCGAGAAGGTCACCGAACCGTACTCGGTGTCGAAGCGAAAGCCGAACGAGGGAAACACCGGTCCGTGCGGAACCAGCGTCGCGGTGACCCGCACGCGATCGTCGCTCATCACCGGAAACGGGGCCGTCGGCGGATGGGTGTTCTCGAACGTGGCACCGATCGGCGGCAGGGCGATCTCGTTGACCACGGCGATGGCGGCCGTGTCCTGTAGCCCGGTGTCGCGCATCAGCACGTTGTTGCTGTAGGCGAATGCCTCGTTGCACCGCCGCGTGAGCTCGGCCAGACCCGGCGTCGGATTCTCCGGCACCGCGGTGGGAACAGGTGCTCCGCCGAAAGCCGGCTGCAGTCCACCGGCGGGCCCCGGCCCGTAGACCTGGACGGGCCCCGACACGGCGTCATCGATCTTCGGGTCGCTTCCGCCGCCCAGCATGAAGAAGTTGTAGTAGTCCGCGACATGATCGGCGTGCAGGTGAGTGATGAAGATGTTCTTCAACGCGGCGAACTTCAGTCCCGAGCGCCGGTACTGCGTCACCGACGCTCGGCCGCAGTCGACGAGATAGGGCGTCCCGTCGACCACCAAGGCCGTCGAGATCCCGGTGCGATCCGGCACCACCGGGGGCCCCGCCTGGGTCCCGAGTAGGACGAGTGCGAGCTTGGAGTCGGAGCCGGGCGGTCCAGCCGCTGCCGTTGTCGTGGCCGCCGCCTGCTGCCCTGAATCGGATGACGCGCACGCACTCAGGCCGAGTACGGCGGCGAATCCACCGATCCCGGCCAACATCGATCGTCGAGAAACGGCCGACGACGTCGCGACCTCGACATCCCCGGCGCAACACGAAATGCACATGTCGGTACCTCTCTCTCGAGAATGCACAATCCTCACCACTCGTCGCGGATGTCCTGCGCGACGCCCAGGTGCTCGCACAGCCGCCGGATGGCGCTGCAGTCCTGGACCAGCGGCTTCTGGTCGCCGTCGGCGGTGACGTCCGCGATGATCGTGCCGGCGCCGGTGACCTGTTCGAGCTCGAGGATGGCCCGCCAGGTGGTCATGTCGTTGCCGGTGAACGCGTCCACCCCCTCACGGAGGCCCTCCAACAGCGTGTCGCGTTCGTCGGCATCGAGCGTGTCGTACACCAGCGTCACCAGATCGCCCGCGATCGAGGAGTGGCAGAGTTCGTCGCGACGGTGCAGCGCCACCGTGGCGCGATTGACGGGCTGCACCGCCTCGTCCTCGGTCATCAGGCCCAGGTACGCGCTGATGGACGTCTCGGCGACGGTGGTGAACGCGAGGGTCGTCAACGCCGCGGCCCGGGGATCGGTGTGCCGGGACACCGCCGAGTGGTGTCGTCGAACCGTTTGGGCCACGGGCAGAGCGTCCTCGCGCAGCGACCAACCGCGGCTTCTTCGCGTCAACGCGCTGGCATTGAGGTGCATCAACGTGTGGTACTCCTCGTCGACCATCGACTGCAGCGCGGCCGCGCGGTGACGGTCGCCGAGCCCGGCGCCGAACGCGTCGCGGGAGAGCAACTGGAAGCCCGGGTTGACGACGAACTGCTCGATGTCCATCACGTTCTTGTTGTAGGCGATCCACCCCCAGGCACGCAGCCGGGCCTTCTTCGTCTCGGGCAGGCACCGGTACAGGTCGTGCTCGCGGAAGGGGAGCAGTTCCTCGGAGAAGTCGGCCTTCGATGCGTCGAACAGCTCATCAAGGTCCGGCTCCGCCCTCCGTACCGTCGCGCGCCGCGGCCAGCTCCGGACCAGTCCCCGGATCACCGCGCTCTCGACCGGGTTCGACTCGTCACACTCGGGAAGCGCGGGCCGCAAGAGCGGAGTCTCGAACCCGACCGTCCCGCCGAACAGTTCGAACGGTCCCGTCATCGCTCGACCACCTCCGCCCGCATCGACACCGGCACGGGCGTCAGGCCCCGGAAGACCTCCGCACACAACTCGCCGTACTCATCGGCGCGGTGACCGAGCGGCACGCGCGCGGTGGCCATCAGCGCCTCGAAATCTGCCTCGGTGCCGTGCTCGACGACCGACGACAACCGGGTCACCGCCGCTGCCAGGGCGTCGCGCGCCTTGCCCGCCAACGGATTCCCAGCCTGGACATCGCGATACACCGCCGGGTTGCCGAGCCCGATCCGGGCCAGCAGCGCCAACGCCACCGTGTGCGGCGGGGTCGCGGTCGCGGCCAGTTCCTCGCTGGTCACGTCGAGTTCGGCCAATGCGAGGCCAAAGGACAGCACCGCGGCGTGCGTGAGCGCCTGAGTCGCCGCCACGATTCGGTCGTGCTGATCGGGTGCGAGCCTGACGATCTCGGCCCCCCAGCCGGAGACCGATCCGAGGAACCGGTCCACCGCAGGCCCACCCCGATAGACGACCGCCGCGACCGGACGACCCGCCATCCCCAGGTCCGGTGCGAACATCGGGTTGATCCCGACCGCCGCGGTGTCCGGCGCGCATTCCGCGAGCGCGTGTGCGAACCGCGTCTTCACCGACAACGTGTCGACGAGCAGGGCCCCGGGGCCGAGGAGCCCCGGCAGGCCGGGCGCCGCGGCCAGCGCGACGGATTCCGGCACGGCCAGCACCACCAGGTCTGCGGCACGGAGGATCGCGACGAGTTCTCCGGTGGGTGCCGTCAGGTCCGCCGCCACGGCTCCCGCGCCGTCCTGCACCCGTTGCGCACAGCGGGGATCGGCCACCACCACCCGGACGCCGTCGCCGCGCAGCGAGGCCACCAGCATCGCGCCGACCGACCCCGCACCGCCGACGACGACGGCGGTGCGGAACTGCGACGGCGTGCGCGCAGATCCGGTACGGGTCACGGTCCGGCCTGGTCCTGATCGTCGGCGTCCATCGACAGGCAACGCTTCATGGTGACGGCCTTGACCATCGTCTCCTCGTACTCCTCGTCCGGGTCCGACATCGCCATGATCGCGCCGCCCGCGCCGAACGTCACCTCGTCGGCCGTGGCGACGATGGTCCGGATCACGATGGAGAAATCGGCGGTGCCGGAGAGGGAGAAGTACCCGATCGCACCCGAGTACACGCCGCGCGGGCCATCCTCGAGCTTGTCGAGGATCTCGAGGGTCCGTACCTTCGGCGCGCCGGTCATCGATCCACCGGGGAACGTCGCCCGGATGCAGTCGACCACCGACACACCGGGACGAAGGGTCCCGCGGATGGTCGAGACCAGTTGGTGCACAGGCGCGTACGTTTCGACATCGAACAGCTTCGGGACGTGCACCGAACCCGGCACGCAGACACGGGACAGGTCGTTGCGGACGAGGTCGACGATCATCAGGTTCTCGGCACGATCCTTCTCGCTCCCGCCCAGGTCTCGCCGCAGGGTCTCGTCCACCTCGGTCGAGGACGAGCGCCGCCGGGTGCCCTTGATCGGCTTGGACTCGATCACCCGATCCGACCCGATCCGCAGGAAACGTTCCGGCGAGGCACTCAGGACCGAGATGCCCGTGAACTGCAGGAGCGCGTTGTACGGGGTGGGACTGATCTCGCGCAGGCAGGCATAGCGGTCCAGCGGATCGATCGGCCCGTCCACGGTCGCGGCGTTGGTCAGGCACACCTCGTACGACTCGCCGGATCTGATCTCGCTGAGGCACTGCTCGATCAACGCCAGATAGGTGTCCCTGTCGTGCCGGAAGCGCGGCTCGGTGTCGGCGTCGAGATGGACCAGCGGGGGTGGCGACGGTTGCTCGTGGGGGACGATGTCGAACTCCGACAGCAGGGCCGCCGTGTCCGCCATCCACCGGGCACCCACCCGATCGCCGGAACCGTCGTCGAGCGAGAGCAGATAGCAGCAGTTGGCCTCGTGGTCGAGCACCAGCGCTCGGTCCGCGAACACGACCGCGGCGTCCGGGTTCGGGGAGGTGTGGACGAGCTGCCCGCAGGTATCCGCCTTCAGCTCGTAGCCGAGGTACCCGACGTAGCCGAGGCAGAATCCGAACGGAAGATCGGGGCGCGGTGCCACCGCGCGGGCGCGCAGCTCACTGTCCATGTAATCGAAGAAGGTCGAGTGGACCTCCCGCGCGAGCTGTCCGTCCCGGTGTACCCGCACCGTGGTCTCGGTGACGTTGTACGTGACGTACTCGGCCAGGGGGCCGGAGCAGTCGCCCATGACGGAGAACCGTGAGTCCGGCTCGAGCGCCGCGCTGCCGTCCAACCAGAAGCTGTTCGGGCCGGGCGCGAACAGAGCCTCGTAGACCGCCTTCGGATCGAGCGCTCGGTCGATGCGCACGCTGTTCACGTGGTAGCGGGGTTCAGCCGGCGGCGGGGGGGTCGGGCGCACCGCAGCGCGGTGTGAACGCCGCCGCGGGGTCAGGTCCCGGAAATTGGTGATCAGCGAGCGGCCGTGATCGGTGCAGATGGACTCCGGATGGAACTGAACGCCCCACAGCGGGCGCTCTCGATGGCGCACCGCCATCAGGAGGCCCTCGCGTGTGCGGGCAAGTGCCTCGAGCTGATCGTCGAGGTCCTCGACGATCAGGGAGTGATAGCGCACCGCGCGGAAGGGGGAGGGAATGCCGTCGAACAGTCCTTCTCCGGTGTGCAGCACCTCGGAGATGCGCCCGTGCATCGGCACCGGTGCCGGCAAGACGGGACTGCCGAACAGGTGACACAGTCCCTGGTGCCCCAGGCACACGCCGAGGACGGGCAGGTCGCTGTCGGTGATCGCCGCCGCGCTGATGCCGAAATCCCTGTCCCGGTCCGGTCTTCCGGGCCCGGGCGAGATGACGATGTTGTCGTGGTCGGCCAGGTTCACCGACGCCCACTCGACGTCGTTCGACACCACTGTGGGAGGGATGCCGTTCACCTCGGTCAGCAGGCTGTACAGGTTGTAGGTGAAGGAATCGTAGTTGTCGATCAGGAGCGTTCGCGTCGGCGTCATGGGCGTCAGCCCCCACGTCCAGACGGCCCGGTGGCACGCTCGGGCTCCGATCCGTCCGCGTCGATGATCAGGTCCTCGACGCGGCAGGTCTCACGGATCAACAGATCGTAGAGCGAGCGAAAGAAGTCCGGGGACAGCGCGTGCTCGACCGCATAGGTCTGGGCGCGGTTCTGGACGAATCCGACGCGCTGCGGCTGCATCATGGGTATCGAATGACGCCGCTTGACCTGAGCGATCCGAGTGCACACCTCGATCCGCGCGCGAACGTCCTCGAGCAGATGCCGGTCGACGTCGTCCAGCTCGGTGCGCAACTGCTCGAGCTCGCGCTGCGCCGCTGAGATTCCGCTTCCGGTCCCGTGGGAACCATTCGACGTGTCCATCCGCCGCCGCCTTAGCAATCTGGGCTGACCGGCATCGACTCCGATCGACGCCGGCCCGCCGAGGTTCGTCAGCCTCGAGCAGAACTCCGGGTAGAGAATCTTCCAATCTTCTCACGCTGAGTTGCGCCCGAACCACTCTTTTCATCGATTCCTCGATGTCCGACGTTACCGACGGCGGCAGGCCGCCGCGGTCGATGCGGTCTCGCTTGGATTGCGTTTGGCGCCCCTCAGATCGCCTCGCCGGGCCGCAGCTCCCGCGCGTCGAGGCCCGCCTCCGTCATCCGTCGGACGAACTCGGCGCCGGGCCCGAAAAACCGATCGGGGCGTACCGAATCGAGCCCCATCGGCCATAGCGTCCCGAAGTGCACCGGGATCGCGGTGCGGGCGCCGACGGCGGTGGCCGCCAGGACGGCCGCCGCGGGATCGAGGTGCCCCGGTCCGAGACTCGGACCCCACCCTCCGACGGGGATGAGTGCCAGATCGCACTCGGGAATCCAGTCCGACATCGAGCCGTACAGCGCCGTGTCCCCGGCAAAGTAGGTACGCCCCGCGCCCTCGATCACGTAGCCGAGCGCCCGAACTCGGTGTGGCCCGCGTGGCCAGCGTCGACCGTCGTGTTCGGCCGGGACGCCGCGGACGAGCACACCGCCGATACGGACCTCGTCGCCGGGACTCACCTCGATCAACCGATCGCCGAGCGCCCGGAGCCCTGAGACCTGGCCGACCGCGCCGGTGGGGACGAGGATCGGCACGTCGCCGCCGATCAGCCGCAGTGAGGGCAGATGGGTGTGGTCCGCGTGTAGATGGGACAACACCACCGCGTCCGGGCGCAGCGGGTTCGTCACGTCGCCCGCGGCTCCGACCGAGGTGTCGAGCGGGTTCGGTCCGCGCCTTCGCCGCAGGTGGGCGACCCGGTCGGTGAGGATCGGGTCGGTCAGGATGGTGGTATCGCGGTCCGTGATCGAGACGGTGGCGTGCCCGTGCCATCGGGCCCGCGGTGTTCGATCAGACATGGCACCCACGATCCCAGACCGGCCGATCCACCGCCCGGCGAGCGATCAGCCCGCGACGTCCGCGCGGCGGGCGCCCGCCGGATCGGTCCGGACGAACTCCATCGCGTCCTCGACGGGTCCGAACTTCAGCATGGCGATGTCGAGGGCATAGTTCTGGTAGAGCCGCCACGGCTTTCTCGAGCCCTGCTTCGGGAACTCGTGGATCGAGCGCTGCACGTACCCGGAGGAGAAATCGATGATCGGCATCGTGGTGATGGACGGGTCGACGTTGCGGGGCGTGCACTGCGGGTAGCCGTTGGCTGCCATGTGATCGAGCAGCCTGCACACGTACTCGCATGTCAGGTCACACTTGAGCGTCCACGACGCATTAGTGTACCCGATACAGCTGGCGAAGTTGGGGACGTCGCTCAGCATCATCCCCTTGTAGCTCAGTGCCTTTGAGGCATCGACGGGCACGCCGTCCACGCTCAACTCGACGCCGCCGCCCACGATGAGCTTCAGCCCGGTGGCCGTCACGATGATGTCGGCCGCCAGTTCCGACCCGGACGCGAGCCTGATTCCCCGCTCGGTGAACGTCTCGATCCGATCGGTGACGATGTCCGCCTGACCCTGCCGGATCGCCCGGAACAGATCGCCGTGCGGCACGAAGCACATGCGCTGGTCCCACGGGTCGTAGCGAGGCGTGAAGTGGGCGTCGACGTCGAAACCGGCGGGCAGTTGTGCCTGCACTTGCCTGCGGACCAGCCGCTTGACGACTCCCGGTGCGCGCCGGCTCATGGTGAAGAAGAGCATGAATCGCAGCACGTTCTTCCAGCGGACGATGCCGTAGGCGAGCTTAGGCGGCAGCAGCGCGCGCAACCGGTTCGCCATCACGTCCTCATCCGGCACGGACAAGACGTAGCTGGGCGATCGCTGCAGCATCGTGACGTGGGCGGCGGACCCCGCGATCGCCGGGACCAGCGTCACCGCGGTGGCGCCACTGCCGATCACGACCACGCGTTTGCCTGCCCAGTCGATGTCGTCGGTCCAGTGCTGTGGGTGCACCACCCGGCCGGCGAACCGATCGACCCCCGCGAACTCCGGGGTGTAGCCCTCCCTGTAGTCGTAATAGCCGCTGCACATGAACAAGAAGTTGCACGTCAGGCGCACGATCTCGGCTGCGGGGCCGCGCTGGGCCTCGACGGTCCACCTGGCGTCCTCGCTGGACCATTCCGCGCGGGTCACCCGATGGTCGAACCGGATCTTCCGGTCGATTCCCTCCTCCTGCGCTGTGGCGCGGACGTAGCTCAGGATCGACGGTCCGTCGGCGATGGCCTTCGCGTCCGTCCAGGGCCGGAAGGAGTACCCGAGGGTGTACATGTCGGAGTCCGAGCGAACACCGGGATAGCGGAACAGGTCCCAGGTTCCGCCGATCGCGCCGCGCGCCTCGAGGATCGCGTACGTCTTGTCCGGGCATCTCGTCTTCAGGTGGTACCCGGCACCGATCCCAGACAGGCCGGCACCCACGATCAGGACGTCGAAATGGTCGATCGCCATGGCTGCCACCGCCGTCGTGGGGAGTGTTTCCACCCCGAACCTAGCACCGCGTCACAATGCATTCCGGGCGGATGGCCACCTACGATCCAGGTGGATGGAGGTGTGCATGCGCACTCTGGGATCGGCGGCCCGTACCGTCACCGAGTTCCTCGTGCTGTGGCTGATATCGGCCGTGGCGCTGATGGTGATCGACGCGGTGCTGCCCGGCGTCGAGCTGGCCAGTACCGGCGCCCCCGGTCCACTCGGTTCGGCTCCGAGCGCGCTCGCACTTGCCCTGGTGTTCGGTCTGCTCAGCACGGTGCTCTGGCCTCTGCTGCTGAGCGCCATGCTGTGGGTCGGACCGGCGCTGCTGTTCCTGTTCGCGTTCGTCGGTAGCGGTCTGATCATGCTGCTCTCGGTGCGCATCCTGCCGATTGCCACGGCGGAGAGCGCGACCGACATCGTCATTCTCGCGGCGCTGTTGTCCCTGGTGAGCTCGGCGGTGTCCGGTGCGATAGCGTCGCGGCGCGACGACACCTATCGCATGATGCTGGTGCGCCGACAGCGTTTTCGCTTGCGCCGCAAGAGGTTGCCCGACGGTTTCTCGGATCGTCCGGGACTGTTGTGCATTCAGATCGACGGGCTGGGCTACAAGGTGTTGCGGCGCGCGATGGGATCGGGGGTGGTCCCCAATCTCGCCACGATGGTCCGTGACGAGTCCCACCACCTGATGCCCTGGCACACCGACTGGAGCAGTCAGACCGGCGCCAGCCAGTTGGGGATCCTGCACGGCAGCAACCACAACGTGCCGGCATTCCGGTGGTACGACAAGGACACGAAGAGGGTTGCGGTGTTCAGCAATCCGAGCGACAACGCCGAACGCGAACGCGAACGCGCGGCGATACCGGGGCTGCTCGCCGACGGGGGAGCGAGCCGCGGCAACCTGTTCTCCGGTGGGGCCGAGGACAACGTTCTGGTGGTCAGCAGGATGAAGGGCGCCCGGATGGGCGGCGGCGGTACGGGTTACGCCGACTATTTCATCGATCCGGCGAGCGCCGTCCGTACCTCCATCAGAATGGTTGCCGAGGTGTTGCGCGAGATCCGTCAGGCCTGGCGCCAGCGCAGGCAGGACATCCGACCGCGGGTGCGCCGCGGCGGAATCTATCCGCTGGTGCGGGCCTTCACCACCGTCGTCGAGACCGATGTCGTCGTGGCCGCGGTCATCGGCGACATCATCAAGGGCCGCAACGTGATCTACGTCGACCTGGTCGGGTACGACGAGGTCTCGCACCATTCCGGGGTCGAGCGACCGGAGACGCTCGCGGTACTGCGCAAGCTCGATGCGGAGATCGGCATGATCGCCGCCGTCGCGGCGCAGGCCGACCGCCCGTACAACATCGTCGTCCTCTCCGATCACGGTCAGAGCCAGGGCGAGACGTTCACCGGCCGCTTCGGCGAGACCCTCGAGGCCCTGGTCCTGCGCGAATGCGAGGCGGGTCGGCCGCAACCGCAGCACGGCCGGTGGCTGCACCACGACAAGGACGTCCCGGATGTCGGCGCACAAGGACGAGGCGCGGAGGGCCTCGGGTACGCCGCCGCGAGCCTGCGTGCCACGCCGCCGCCGGACCGGGTCACCGCGCCGCCCGAGCGGCCGGTCGTGCTGGCGTCCGGCAACGTCGGGCTGGTGAGTTTCCCGCTCGCGGCCGGCCGCGCGACGATGCGCTGGATCACCGAGCACCATCCCTCCCTGTTGCCCGCCCTCACCACCCATCCCGGGGTGGGGTTCGTCCTCGTGGCCCGCGAGGGCAAGGGCTCGATCGTGCTGGGCCCGCACGGCAGCGTCGAGGTGGACACCGGGTTCGTCGCGGGCCGGGACCCGTTGGCGGACTTCGGCCCCGGCACCCTCGAACGGATCCGCCGGACCGACGGCTTCGACAACGTCGCCGACATCATGATCAACGGCCGGTACTGGCCGGACACCGGCGAGATCGCCGCGTTCGAGGAGCAGGTCGGCTCGCACGGGGGACTCGGCGGCCCGCAGACGCGGCCGTTCCTGCTCTACCCGGCGCACCTGCCCGCGCCGCCCGCCGAGTTGCACGGTGCGGAGCAGGTGCACCGGGTGCTGACCGGCTGGCGCGACCTCGCCGCGGCCGAGGCACGGGCCGGCCTCGGCTAGTCCACACCCCGGCTAGTCCTCGCCCGGACCCGTCGGGCCGCCGTCCATCGACTGGCGGAGCGCGTGCATGACGCTGGCGAGCGCGGGTGAGTCGGCGCCTCCGGTGCGCACCACCCCGCACACCGGGATGCGCAGCCGGTTGCGGGCCTCGCGCATGAAGCAGAGCCCGGTCCGCGGCGTCTCGGCGGCCGTGCTCGCGTACAGCACCGTCCATGCCCGCGGGTTGGTGATGACCTCGAGCGTCGCGGCGTGATCGCTGGCGATCGACGGGCCGAACGAGACGCGGCGCCCGATCTCCCGGAAGGCGTCCTCGACCACCGTGTGCAGCAGCACCTGGCTGCTGCGGGGCGGCAGCAACAGCTGATAGGGCGCCAGCTCACCCAGCTCCACCGTCGAGAACGCGGACAGCGGGTGCCTGCGCGAGGTCACGATCATCAGGTCGTCGACGCCGAGCTGGACCGTCTCCAGGCCCGGCCGGTCGGCCCGCCCCCGGATCAACGCGATGTCGGCGTCGCCCGAGGCGACCGCATCGATACGCTCGGTGAAGCTCTTGATCACGAACTCGATGTCCACGTCCGGATGCGACTCCCGGACGCGGGCGATCGCGTCGAGGCTCTGCGCCGCGAAGCTCATGTTCGCGGTGATCCGGATCCGGTTTCTGGGCTCGCGCACGACGGAGTACGCCTTGGTCTCCAGGCTCAGCACCTGCTGGGCGATCGGGATCAGGCGGGAGCCGGCCGGGGTCAGCCGCACCACCCGCGTCGACCGCTCGAACAGCGGCGCGCCGAGCTCCTGCTCGAGCCGGGTGACCTGGTGACTGACGGCCGATTGCGAGATGAAGCAGCGTTTTGCGGCCCGGCTGAAGCTCAGCTCCTCGCTGACGGCCAGGAAGTAGCGCAGTTGCCGGAAGTCCATGTCCCCAGTCTATTCATTAGCAATCCAGATAAGAGAATTCTGGATACCCGGAGCTAGCTGGCGAAACTCCGGAATGCATCCCTACGGTGTAACTCATACATCGGATCGAGCGGGAGGTTGTCGTGGTCGACGCAGGGATGGACCGGACCGAGGTCGTCATCGTGGGGTCGGGCTTCGGCGCGCTCGCGGCGGCGAAGAAGCTGGCCAAGGCCGGCACGCCGTTCGTGCTCATCTCCGAGACCACCGAGCACCTGTTCCAGCCGCTGCTCTACCAGGTGGCCACCGGCGTCCTCTCGGCGGGCGAGATCGCGCCGTCCATCCGGGCGATCCTCGCGAAGTACCCGAACGCCGACGTCCGGCTCGGCCGGGTCGTGGATGTCCACGCCGACGCGAAGGAACTCGTCTACGAGGCCGCGGGCGAGCGCCACACCCTCGGCTACAACTTCCTGATCGCCGCCACCGGCGCGCGGCAGTCGTACTTCGGCCGCGACGAGTTCGCCAAGGTCACCTACGCGCTCAAGACCGTCAACGACGCGAAGCGGCTGCGCGACCAGATCGTGCGCTGCTTCGAGGAGGCGCACACGACCACCGACCCGGAGCGGGCCAAGAACCTGCTCAGCTTCATCGTCATCGGCGCGGGCGCGACAGGCGTCGAGCTCGCCGGACAGATCAAGGAGCTCGCCGGCCGCTACTTCGAGCAGTCGATCCGCGGCATCACCGCCGACGACGTCACCGTCACCCTCGTCGAGGGCGCGGGCGTCGCGATGCCCGCATACGGGGGCAAGCTCAGCGAGTACACGAAGGCCTCGCTGGAGAAGTCGGGCGTCGAGGTGGTGCTGAACACCCTGGTCACCGACATCGACGAGCACGGCGCCACCCTCAAGGCGCACGGCAGCGAGGCCGGGGAGCGACGCACCGCCGAGACCATCGTCTGGTCGGCCGGCGTGCAGGCCAACGACTTCGCGGGAGTGCTCGCCGAGCGCACCGGCTGCGAGACCGACCGTGCCGGCCGCCTGCTGGTGAACCCGGATCTGACCGTCGGCGGCCGCGCGGACATCTTCGCCGTCGGCGACATGACCTCCTTGAACAACCTGCCGGGCCAGTCCCCGGTGGCGATGCAGGGTGGACGCCACGTGGCCAGGACCGTGCTCGGCAAGACCCCGCGCGGCACCGCCTTCAAGTTCCGCGACAAGGGCTCGATGGCGATCATCAACCGGTTCCGGGCCGTGACGAAGGTGAAGAGCATCGAGCTCACCGGGTTCATCGCCTGGGTGCTGTGGCTGGCCGTGCACATGGTGTACCTCGTCGGCTTCCGCAACCGCTACATCGCGGTGATGTCCTGGTTCGGCTCGTTCCTCGGACACCGCCGCCCGCACTTCCACTACGCCCAGGAGCCGTCGCCGGTGGGGGCGGTCGACGCGGACAACGACGAGGACGACGAGGTGTCGGTCGCCGCATAGTCGGGGCGCGACCGTCGGGGCGGGCGCGGGGCGCAATAGTCTGGACGCGGCCCGCGACCCCACCGACGAAAGACACTGATGGACACCCGATCTGCCGCCATCCCCGACGACCTCCGGGCGCACACCCAGCGGCGGACCCTGATCGTCGTGGTGATATCGCAGGTCCTCGGCGGCGCCGGGCTGGCCGCCGGTGTCACCGTCGGCGCCCTGCTCGCGAAGGAGATGCTCGGTTCGAGCCGGTTCGCGGGCCTGTCCTCGGCCCTGTTCACCCTGGGGTCCGCGGCCGCGGCGCTGATCGTCGGGCGGGTCTCGCACCGTCTCGGGCGACGGACCGGGCTGAGCATCGGATATCTCGCGGGCGCGGCCGGCGGCGCGGGGGTGGTGCTGGCGGCGGTCATCGACAGCCTGCCGCTGCTGGTCGTGTCCCTGTTCGTCTACGGCTCCGGCACCGCGACCAATCTCCAGGCCCGGTACGCGGGCACCGACCTCGCCGAGGCCTCGCACCGGGGCCGGGCGGTCAGCACCATCATGGTCGCGACGACCTTCGGTGCGGTGGCGGGGCCGAACCTGGTGGAGGTGATGGGCGACCTCGCGGACGGGTGGGGCATCCCCGTGCTGGCGGGCCCGTTCATCCTGTCCTCGGCCGCGTTCGCGGCCGCCGGGGTGTTCCTCTGGGTGTTCCTGCGCCCCGATCCGCTGCGGGTCGCGCGACAACTGCAGTCCGGGCCGGCCGCCAGCGGCGAGCCCGAGCCGGGTGCACAGGCCCAGCGGCGGGGAGTCCTGGTCGGCGCCACCGTCATGGTGGTGACACAGATCGTGATGGTCGCGATCATGACGATGACCCCCATCCACATGATCGATCACGGACACGGCCTGGGACAGACGGGACTGGTGATCGCGATCCATGTCGCGGCAATGTTCCTGCCGTCGCCGCTCACCGGCCTGCTCGCCGACCGGTTCGGCCGCATCCCGGTCGTGATCGCGGCCGGTGTCACCCTGCTCGCGGCGGGCATCCTCGCGGCACTCGCGCCGGCTGATTCGGTGGCTCTGCTGGCCGTCGCGCTGGCGTTGCTCGGGCTTGGCTGGAACCTCGGACTGATCAGTGGCACAGCCATTCTCACCGATGCGACCCCGCTCGCGACGCGGGCGCGCACGCAGGGTTCGGTCGACCTGTGCATCGCCCTCGCGGGTGCGGGCGGCGGCATCGTCAGCGGAATGGTGGTCGCGTCGAGCAGCTTCGCCGTCCTCTCACTGGGGGGCGGACTGATCGCGTTGGCACTGATCCCCGTCCTCGCGCTGAACCGCGGGCAGAATCACGCGGCACCCGAACGCGAGCGGGCACACACCGCGTCGTGATCGTCCGCCGAACCCGGCCCGCGCCCTCAGGGCATCCGTAGCCGGGGGACCGGCGGGACCCAGTCCGGATCGCGGACGGCGAGTTCGTCGATCAGGTGCGTGGACCAGGCCAGGAGCCCGGCGATGTCGAGGGCGTGTGGCGGCCGGTCCTCGTACGACCCGACCAGGTCCCGCCCCCGGCGCAGCGACCGGACCGAAGCGACGGGCTCGCCCCGAATCGCGAGGTCCAGGCCCTCGGCGAGCTGCCAGAGGCCCTGCCAGAGCTCCAGCTCCTCCGGCGGCGCGATCGCCGATTCGGCTTCCAGCAGGTCCCGCGCCCGCGCGGGATCGCCGTGATCCATCAGCCGCTGCGATTCGGTGATCGCGGCGCCGAGGTCGAGCCGTGGCCCCCAGGAAACGTCGGCCATGTACCGAATCTAATCCCTCACACGGGTTGCGGCCAGGGTTCGGATCGCCCCGAAAGCAACCCGACAGGCGGGAGTCTGCGTGTGATCTCCATCACATTAATGTAACGAACTGGACACGTTTCGAGATGTTTAGATCTCGGTTCCGACCTGCACGGAAGCCGAGCCCGGCGCGGCGATCTGGACACGCGTCCGTCCGGATGGTCCGGAATCCGGGGGGTGCGGGGTTCCGCGGACGGGGGCTACCGTCGCTTCCGGTTCACAAACGAGAACCACCACCGGCTCGCACCACTTCGCGAACTGCCCAGCGGGATCCGGTCCGACGCAACACATCAGGGCAGTGACGAGGCGCACACCGCCGCGGGGCGAGACCCCGCCGCCGCCCTCGGATGCAGGAGAGGACCCACCACATGTCGATCAACCATGCACGCCGCACTGCCACCAAGACCCTCGGCTGGATCGCCGCGACCGGCGCCCTCGTCGCCATCCCGATGGGACTGGCCGGCGGTACCGCCAACGCCACAGGTCACAATTGGGACGCGGTCGCCGAGTGCGAGAGCAGCGGCAACTGGGCCATCGATTCGGGCAACGGGTTCTCCGGCGGCCTGCAGTTCACCCCGAGCACCTGGGCCGCCTACGGCGGTCAGGGCCACGCCGCGAGCGCCTCCCGCGAGGAGCAGATCCGCGTCGCGGAGAACGTCCTCGCCGGCCAGGGCCCCGGCGCCTGGCCCGTGTGCGGTCAGTACCTCTGACCGCGGTTCCCGATCGAGTCCCGCCCTCGGTGGTCATCACCCCGCGCGACGAGAAGTCGACGGACTGAACCCGGTCAGCGCGGGCCCGGATCCGAATCGGTTTCGGCAACCGCCTGGATGGGAATACCCGGGCCATGAGCAGCAAGCGGCATCGACGGGCGCACGACAGTGCGGACTTCGACGTGAGCAACGAACCCGGGTTCCGGCGCTACATCGAGGCGGTATCCGCCGCGGTCGGGGCCGACCCGGAGCACGTGCACTTCACGTTCTGCACAGACGGACCGGCGTCAGAGGCGTACATCGCCGTGCGCGGACAGCGTGACGCCTTCCCTGGGCGCGAGGTCGCGCTGCTCTGGGTGCCATCGGGCGGATGGCAGCTCGCCGTCGAGACCTCCTCGACCGAGGACATGATCATCCTCGGGAGCACGACCGGAAGCCCGGTTCCTCAGCCGAGTGCGGTGCGGGCGCTGTGCGAGGACTATCTGCCCCCGCGCCCGCGATGACCGACGAGGAGTCGCTCACAGTCGACTGGAGAGACCATGAGCAAGGACAAACGAGAGTTCGTCGCGAACCGGCTCGACGAGATCATTCACGAGTACGAGGCGGACGCGCCGGCAGGTCCCGGTACCGGAGCCGGGGCACCCGGTGCGAGGACGGAAGGCCCACTGGTGATCGCGCAGCGCCGTCGGGCGGAACTCGATACCGCAACCGACGAGCGCGTCGACGAGATCGCCGCGGAGTATCCGACCATCGCGGAGGCCTGGTCGGCGACCTGACCCGGTGTCACCCGACGGTGAGCAGATCACCGGCGCGCGTGACCGCGTAGCCGGCGAGAGCTTCCCGGGCCGGCCTCCGGACCACCGAACCGTCGGCGATCGAGAAGCGACTGCCGTGGCAGGAACAGTTGATGGTGCCGTCACTGACCTCGGAGACGAGGCAGCCCTGGTGGGTGCACACCGCCGAAAACGCTTTGAAGACACCCGGTTCCGGCTGGGTGAGGACCAGCTGATGCTGGGTCAGGACGATCCCACCGCCGACCGGGACCTCCCCGGCGGTGATCCGCGCGGGTTCGGTGCTCCGGTCCTCGCCGGTGGCCGCCGCCCCGGTGCTGCAGCCCACGACGGCCAGGCAGCCCGTGGCGCAGGTGGCCGCGAGAAAGGCTCGACGGGGCAGCGCACCCGCCTGATCGACGTCGGTCATGCGGGAACCACCAATCCGGTCAGGTACATCAGGAGGATGCCGGCGACGATACCGGCGAGGACCACCGGCTCCACCGTCGCCCGGTCGCGACCACGCAGGGACGGTGCGATCTGAACGATCACCTGGATGATCGCGCCGACACCGACACCGAGGAGCAACGCGGAGACCTCGCCGTTGCTGACGCCCGCGCCGAGGACGGCCCCGAGGATGGCGGGCGCCCCGGCGAGGAACCCGAGTCCCAGCAGAATCAGCAGGGGAGTGCGCCGCCCGGTCAGCGGGGCGACGATGGCCAGGCCCTCGGTGGTGTTGTGCAGGGTGAACCCGATCACCAGAAACGCGCCGAGGGCGAGCTCTCCCACCGCGTACGCAGATCCGATGGCCAGGCCCTCGCCGAGGTTGTGCAGCCCGATGCCGGCCGCGATCATGGCCGACAGTCGCAGCCCGGACGCTCCGGCGCCCGCCTGCCGGGCTCGCAGGTACCGGTCGATTCCCATCAGCGCGAGGAAGGCGACCGCGGCCCCGAGGACGACGAGGGTGACACCGCCGAAGGCCCCACCGGACGCCGCTGCCAGCTCGAATCCCTCGCCGGCGCCGTCGAAGGCGAGGAAGGCGAGCAGGCCGACCGTGAGGGCGAGCACGAACCGGACCGCGCGGGCGCCGGCCCGACGCAGCACGGGCAGCAGCAGCATGCCCAGCAGAACCGGGATGACCCCCACATAGGTGCCCAGCAGCGCCATCGTGCCGAAGAACGCCAGCCCGGGTTCCGGGGTGGGCACCGCGGCGGCGATCTCGTGCTCGATGACGAGCCCGGTGTTCGTCAGCATCGAGACCAGGTAGGGCTGGCCGGAGATCCACGGGTAGTCGAAGGTGACCGTCTCGGTCCCTAGCCGTCCGATCGGCTCCTCGGCCCCCTCGAGGTTGACGTAGGCGTCGTTGACGAACGCCTGCGCGATGGTGACCGGGTCGGGCCCGACGTTGCGCAGCGTCAAGACGATCTGTCCCGGTTCGAGGACGGTCCGTTCGACCGCGATGTCCTCGATCGGGGGACCGGTGCGCTCCGGCAGGCTCTGGCCGGCCAGCAGGGCCAGCACCGCCAGGGCCACCGCGATGATCGCGGCGACGCCCGCGCCACGGATCCACGCGCCCGCCCGGGTCACCTCGGCGCCCCCGGTCCCGTCGACCCCTGGCGCGTCCGGCGCGGGACGCGGTGGTGTGTTCGTCACTCGGTCACCTCGAAGAATCCCATCCAGCCCAGGTCGGCGAACTCGGTCTTGTGGGCGTGGAACATGTACTTGCCCGGATACGGGAAGCGCATCTCGCAGATCCCGCGCTGGCCCTGCGCCTGGACGATCGTGTCGGTGAACTCGGCGGGCTCGAGCCGCGTCCCGGTGGGGAAGTAGTCGAAGAAGTTGCCGTGCACGTGGAAGCTGTTGATCGGGTCGTACTCGAGGATGTTGACCAGGTAGATGCGCACCAGTTCACCGCGTTTCACCTGCACCGGCTCGTGCATGTAGTGGAACGGGATGCCGTTGACGGCGTAGAGCTGGTTGCCCTCCCCGTCGAAGGTGGTGTTGTACCCGTGCATGACCATCACCATCTCGTCGGCGGGCGGGCGGCCGTGCGCGGGGTCGACGATGAAGGTGCCGTACATGCCGCGGGCGATGTGCTCGGCCAACGGGCTGACGTGGCAGTGATAGAGGTGCACCCCGAACGGGGTCGCGTCGAACTCGTACGTGAAGGACGCACCGGGTTCGATGATGCCGCGACCCACCCCGGGGATCCCGTCCATCTCGGCCGGGTGGATGCCGTGGAAATGCATCGTGTGCGGGTGCTCGGACCCGTTGGTGAAGCGCACCCGCAGCCGTTCTCCCTCCCGGCATCGCAGTGCGGGGCCCGGCACCCGCGAGTTGAAGGTCCAGGCCGGGAAGTACACCCCGGGTGCGATCTCGATGTCCTCGTCGCTGGCGAAGATCTCCCACTCGCGCAGCGTGCGTCCGTCCGGCAACACCGAGGTCGTGCCGTAGTCGAAATCGCGCAACAGGGCGGTCGGGTGGAACCCGTTCGCCTCGTGGTCCACCTGCTGGCCGAGACGGAACGTGGCGCCGTTCTCCCCACCGCCGTGGCCTGTGGCCGTCGCGGCGGTGCCGTGCGCCCCCGCCCCGGATCCGTGGCCGCCGGCATGCGGCGACGCCGACGCCTCCGAATGCTTGCCCGCGCCCAGCAGCAGCCCCGCCGAACCCGCCAGCGCCCCTCCGATCAGCAGCTGCCGCCGCGACGGCGCACTCACCGGGTCACCCTCGGCCATCGGACAGCGGCGGTCGGCCGCGGCGTATTTCGCTTCATCACAACTGAAAGTTTGTCACACCGAACTTATGTGTTCACAGTACCTCGCCGAGATCGGCGTCGCCCGGCGCTACAAGCGGTGCATCGAACCGGAACTCGTGCTCCCTCTGGGCGGGACATCGACGTGTCGCGGGTCACTCTGCGCACTATCGTCGCAGGACCCGAAACATTGCGAGAGGCGGACGAGAATGGTCCAGTGGAACGAGACGTGCGACGTGCTTGTGGTCGGATCCGGAGGAGGTGGCGTCACCGGCGCCTACACCGCGGCCCGCGAGGGACTGTCGGTGATCCTGGTGGAGGCCACCGACAAGTTCGGCGGCACCACGGCTTATTCCGGCGGCGGGGGAGTCTGGTTCCCGTGCAACCCGGTCCTCACCCGGGCGGGCACGGACGACACCATCGAGGACGCGCTCGAGTACTACCACGCGGTGGTCGGTGATCGCACCCCGCGGGAGCTGCAGGACGCCTACGTCCGCGGCGGCGCACCGCTGATCGAGTACCTCGAGCAGGACGAGAACCTGAAGTTCGAGATGCTGCCGTGGCCCGACTACTTCGGCAAGGCGCCCAAGGCCCGCCTGGACGGCCAGCGCCACACCATGCCGTCGGTGCTGCCGGTGTCGGATGCGCCCGAGCTCCGCGAGGTCGTGCGCGGACCGCTCGACAACGACCGGCTCGGCACCCCCCAGCCCGATGACTACTTCATCGGCGGCCGCGCGCTGATCGCCCGGTTCCTCCAGGCGATCGGCAAGTACCCGAACGCCACCCTGCAGCTGAACACCGCGCTGGTCGAGCTGGTGGTCGAGGACGGCGCCGTGGTCGGCGGCATCGTCGAACGCGACGGCGAGCGCGTCGCGATCCGCGCCGAGAAGGGCGTGCTGTTGGCCGCCGGCGGGTTCGAGGGCAACGACGAGCTCCGCCAGAAGTTCGGGGTGCCCGGCGTCGCCCGCGACACCATGGGCCCCTGGGCCAACCTCGGCAAGGCGCACCAGGCGGGCATCGCGGTCGGCGCCGACACCGACCTGATGGGCGAGGCCTGGTGGTCGCCGGGCATGACCCACCCGGACGGCCGCTCCGCCTTCGCGCTGTGGTTCACCGGCGGCATCTTCGTCAACCAGGACGGCAACCGGTTCGTCAACGAGTCCGCGCCGTACGACCGGCTCGGCCGCGACATCATCGCGCAGCTGGAGGACGGTTCCGCGACCCTGCCGTACTGGATGATCTACGACAACAAGGAGGGCGAGGTTCCGCCGGTCAAGGCCACCAACGTCTCCATGGTCGAGACCGAGAAGTACCGGGAGGCCGGCCTCTGGCACACCGCCGACACCCTCGAGGAGCTCGCGGAGAAGATCGGCGTGCCGGCCGAGAACCTGGTCGCCACCGTCGCCCGGTTCAACGAGTTCGTGCCCAAGGGCGTCGACGAGGACTTCGGCCGCGGCGACGAGGCCTACGACCGGGCGTTCTCGGGCGGCGAGCCGCCGCTGGTGACCATCGACCAGGGTCCGTTCCACGCCGCCGCCTTCGGCATCTCGGACCTCGGCACCAAGGGCGGTCTGCGCACGGACACCGCGGCGCGGGTGCTCGACAAGTCCGGCAACGCGATCCCCGGCCTGTACGCGGCCGGCAACACGATGGCCGCGCCGAGCGGCACCGTCTACCCCGGTGGCGGCAACCCGATCGGCACCAGCATGCTGTTCAGCCACCTCGCCGCGCAGGACATGGCGGCTCGGGGCTAGCAAGCGCACGACGGCGCACCCCCACGGTCTCGGGACCGTGGCGGGTGCGCCGTTGTGCTTTGCTGGGCGGTTCGCTCCGGCGATCGGCGGGGCTTCCCGTCATGCGGGACGGCCGCTGCGCCGTTCTCGATCGATGCGGTGTAGTAAGTGGGTTAATGAGATGCAGACCACACCGACGAGCGTGTGGTCGACCGACGACAGATGGGGTGCATGGTGGGACTGAGTTCCGATCGGGTGGTGGTGGTCACGGGGGCCAGCCGAGGTGCGGGTAAGGGCATCGCCCTGGCGCTGGGCGCCACCGGCGCCAAGGTGTACGTCACGGGCCGCACGCAGACCGAGGGTGATTCGCCGTTGCCCGGCACCGTGTTCGCGACCGCCGAGGAGATCACCCGCCGCGGCGGTGTCGGTGTCCCGGTGGTGGTCGACCACGGCGACGACGAGCAGGTGCGCGCCCTGTTCGAGCAGGTGCGCGAGGAGAACGGCCGTCTCGACATCCTGGTCAACAACGCGCTCGCGGTGCCGGACGCGCTCGCCACCCGTGGCCCGTTCTGGGAGAAGCCGCTGTCGCTGCTCGACCTGTTCGACGTCGGCATGCGGTCGAGCTACGTCTCCAGCTACTACGCCGCGCCGCTGCTTGCCGCGAACGGCGAGGGTCTCGTCGTGAACACCTCGTCCTTCGGCGGCATGTGCTACATGCACGGACCCGCCTACGGCGCGGGCAAGGCGGCGGTCGACAAGATGGCCCACGACATGGCCGTCGATTTCCGCCCGTTCGATGTCGCGGTCGTCTCGATCTGGATGGGGCTGCTCAAGACGGAACGGACGCTCGCCGCGTTCGCCGCGAACCCCGGAGCGTACGAGGGACTGGCCGCGACGGCCGAGTCCCCGGAGTTCACCGGCCGCGTGATCGACGCGCTCGCCCGCGATCCGCAGCTGATGAAGCGCAGCGGTCAGGTCCTGATCGGCGCAGAGATCGCCGAGGAGCTCGGGGTCCGGGACACCGAGGGCCAGCAGCCGCCGTCGCACCGCCCCTTCCTGGGCAATCCGCCGGTGTACAGCGACGCCGTCATCGACTGACGCTCCGATGCGCGCCGGGGGACCGGCGCGCATCGGATCCGCGCGCTGTTCGGGCGAGGCTATGACCCCGATGGCGGGTCGAACCGGGCGCCGCCCGTGGTCGGGTGGGTGTGCCAGTCGCGAATCGCGGCCGCGAACCGTTCGGGCGCGTCGGATTGCACGAAGTGGCCGGCGCCTTCGACAACGACGGTCCGGTGGTCGGTGAAGATCTGCTCCCATCGCCGCAGCTCGCTGCTCCCGAACGCGATGTCGGCGTTGCCCCAGACGATGAGCGTCGGGAGCGACGCGAGGTCGGGCAGCCCGGCTTCCACGTCGGCGAGGAAGGAGCGGCTGGCCGTGATGCGACGTGCGAAGGTGGCCGACGCGTCGCGCCGCGCGGGGCTGTCGAGGGCCCTCTGGTAGTGGGCCATTTCTTCGTCGGTCGGCTTCCTCAGCCGATGCCCGGCAGGGATCATCGCGTTGACGAACAGATTGAACTGTCCGATCAGCAGGCGTCCGAGCGGTCCGCCCATCAGATGCGAGAGGACCTGGACATGGGGGGCGCCGATCGGCCAGGCCCAGGTGTTGGCGAGCACCAGCCCATCGAAGGCGGCGGGGTGTTCTTCCACGACCGCCAGGCCGATGGGACCGCCCCAATCGTGGGCCACCAGGGTGACCCCGCTCAAGGCGAGGGCGTCGACAAAGGCTGCGATCACTCGCGCGTGTTCCTCGGGCAGAAACCGGTAGCCAGGTGCAGGTGACGACAGCCCGAATCCGGGGTAATCGACCGCGATGCAACGAAATTCATCCCGCAGCGACCGGATGGCGTCGCGATACACGAAAGACCACGTCGGGTTGCCGTGCAGAAAGAGCAGCGTGGGCCCTGACCCCTCGTCGACGTAGTGAAAAGTGTGCCCGTCGATGTCGGCAAAGCGGCTCTCGAACGGAAACAACTCGTCGTCGATCCAGGCGGGCCTCCCCGTGACAGCCATGACCATCCCCTTCCGCCGGTGTACTTGATATGATCAATATCACTTTAATTTATCAAGTAGGTGGGAATGAGTCGAGACTACGGCCAGTACTGCGGACTCGCGAGGGCACTCGATGTCGTGGGCAACAGGTGGAACCTGCTGATCGTCCGCCAACTCCTCATGGCTCCCGCGCGCTATCGCGAGCTCCGCGAGGGACTCCCTGGCGTGGCCACCAATCTGCTCGCGGATCGGCTGCGCGATCTCGAGGCAGCCGGGGTGATCGAACGACGGCTGGCCAAAGAAGGCAGCGCGGTCATGTACGCCCTCACGCCCTGGGGTGCCGAGCTTCGCGAGCCGATCGAGGGCCTCATCCGCTGGTCCACGCCGTTGATGATGCGCGGACCCGAAGGCGATACCTTCCGCGCCGATTGGCTCCTGGTGGCGCTGCCTGCACTGCTGACCGGCGGGGCGCCCACAGATCGGACGTCGACGATCGGGTTTGCCGTCGACGACCGATTGATCCAAGCGCGGGCGACTAACTCAGGCATAGAAGTGGGCTTGCCTGACGGCCGCGAGCTCGATGCCGTCGTGCGCGCCGACGCGCCGATCGTTCTCGGGCTGGCGGCGGGCGCGCTCGCCCTAGACAACGTTTTGGCGATCGTCGACATCGAAGGCGATGAGGCTGCTGTGCGAGCGTTCTTCGGCGCCGACCGTGATCCCGATCCCGGGACACCGCCGGAGCCGATTGTCGCGCCTATTACGTCACAGTGACGTAATAGGCGCGACAATCGGCTCGAGTCGGGGGGCCGACGGGAGCGGGGGTCGATGCCCTGTCTGCCACCAACCCCGAACACCCCTGCGGCAGTGCACAGTTCAGGGAATCGATCCCGGCGCCGTCTCGTCCGTCGGGTTCCGGCGTAACGAATGCCGAGCGCATCGAGTAGGCGTCACCCGAAAGAGCATGCCATTACGTCAAGTGACGTAATGGCATGCTCGCCGCAGGACGTGGGGAGCACGGCGCGGGAACCGCCGAGGCGGATCCATCACGAAGTTCGGCTACAGGAGGCAAGGCACCCGTCGCGGACGCGGTGACACCGTCGGGCCGGCTCGCGTTCCGACGACGCCGGCCGTCGATCCCGAACTTCTGCGTCGCCGTCGTGAGTTGAGAGCCAGGGCGTCGCCGGAGGGCCGCCGCGCGAACGAACCACTCGAACATCCTGATAACCACAGACATTCGCACATTTCCGATAATCGACATTATGTCATTTTGAGTGCATCCACCGACCCCCCGGGAGTGAACCCTCAAGCCTCGCAACGGCAAGGGCGCCCGCGCCACCACTCGGATCGCGGACGACTCCGCCGACTCCGAGCGCGGCTGCCGCACCCCGACCCCGGTCGGCACACCGCCACAGGGTTGGCACGCGCGGCCGCGCGGACCGCCGGACGGCGGCGCCCACGAATGCGTCCCATGCATCGGCGGCACCATCGAACAAGCCGTCCAACCGAGTGTCGTCCGAATCCCTGCACGCGGACCCCCGTCGGCCACACGGCCCACCGCGCAACTCATGACCGATTCCGAGTTTCGTGGATAATCACTGTTATCCACGAAAAATACTGGAGTACAACAGAATACAGAATCACGGACGCCGCCGAGGCAAGAATCGGAACGCAAGGTCCACCTACTCGGCCCCACCGGGCACTCGGTCATGGATCGGATGAGCGAGGAAGGCGGTGCCGGGCCGCCGCGATGGCACCACTCCCCTCCGCGGGGCCCACGCCGCACCCGGGGTGATGGACCCGGCTCCCCGCTCGGACGTGATCTCCGACGACTCGCCGGCCCCAGCGAGCCGTTGCTCCCCCGGGCGGCGGAGCAACGGCGGCGGCCGAAGCGACTGATCGATACCGTGATCCGGGCCGCGACGGCAGGGCGTTCTCCCGCTGGGCGGCACCTCCTGAATCGGTTCCGCTCCCCCGTGCAACCGGTTTCGGTGTGCCGGTTCCCGGCCATTGACAACACAGTTCGACGAACTGCAGAATCCCTCGCGGCCAAGCGATTCCGCTGGCCAGACATCGGGGATTGGACACAACTTGAGACGAAGGATCGGCTTCGGCGCGGGCCTGCTCGCGAGCGTCGTGATGTTCGCATCGGGTGCGCCCGCCAACGCACACGGCTACATCGACAGCGGCACGATCGTCGCGCGGCAGGCCGCCACCCAGAACGCCAACCGTGGACCCGTGCAGTACGAGCCGCAGAGCCTCGAGGCGCCCAAGGGCTTTCCGGCCGCCGGGCCGGCCGACGGCAAGCTGGCGTCGGCCGGTGGACTGTTCGGCGGCAACCTCGACGAGCAATCGCCGACCCGCTGGTACAAGAACGCGGTCAAGGCCGGGCCGAACCGCTTCACGTGGAAGTACACCGCGCCGCACAACACTTCTCAGTGGCGCTACTACCTCACCAAGAGCGGTTGGGACCAGAACGCACCGTTGCGCCGCAGCACCTTCGAGCTGATCGCGACCGTCGAGCACGACGGGTCGGCGGCCTCGACCAACCCGACGCACACCGTCACCATCCCGGCGGACCGCAAGGGCTATCACGTGATGTACGCGGTCTGGGACGTCGCGGACACGGCGAACGCCTTCTACAACACCATCGACCTCGACGTCCAGGGCGGTGGCACCGCGCCCACCACCACGGTCCCGAAGCCGACCACGACGGTCCCGACACCCACAACCACAGTCCCGAAGCCCACCACCACGGTCCCGACACCCGGCACGGACTCGCAGGCGCCGACCGCGCCCGGGGGTGTGCACTCGATGAGTGAAACCGACTCGAGCATCTCGCTGATGTGGAACGCGTCCACCGACAACGTCGGGGTCCACCACTACGACGTGCTGCGTGCGCCCGCCGGATCCGGCAACGCCTTCGTCAAGGTCGGGACGACCACGAAGACTACGCACAAGGACACCGGGCTCGCTGCCTCGACCGCCTACCGCTACAAGGTCGTCGCGTTCGACGCGGCCGGAAACTCCAGCTCCAGCGAACAGTTCACCAAGAGCACGAAGGCCGGCCCCACGCAACCGACGACCGCCCCGACCGACCCGGGGCCCTCGAGCTGGAATGCGAACGCCGCCTACAAGAAGGGCGACAAGGTCACCCATCAGGGCAGCGTGTACACGTGCGTGCAGTCCTACCAGGGCAACGGCGACCCGAACTGGATCAACGCCCCGTCGCTCTGGTCGCGGCTCTGATCGATCGGCGCGGACCGCTGGTCAGCTGAGTTTGCCTCGGGGCGCCCTCCCCTCCTGAGCAGAGGGCGCCCCGAATGACCGACCTCCCCCGGTCGGAGCGCCCTACTTCTTGGGGGCCGGCGGCGCGTTCAGCAGCGTGATGAACGGCTGCGCGTTGGCAGCCACGGCGCCCAGTCCCCCGATCGCGGTCCCGGCCAGCGAGGCGCCTGCGCCCACCAACAGCGCCCCGCCAACGCATCCCGCCAGCGGTCCCGCACCGAACAGCATCGCCGCGGGCGCCGAGATGACGCCCCCGGCGACCGCGCCGAGGATGCAGCCTCCGACCAGGCCGGTCGCGGCGCCCAGGAACCCGCCGACGGCCCCCGTCATGGTGATGTTGTCCTTGACCCCCGCGACCGCCGCAGGCAGGTCGATGTCCTTCACGGGCAGGGCCACCGGGGTCGCCGCGGCCGGGCTGGTGTCCGCGGTCAGCGTCGCGGTGCGGCCGTCGATCGTCGCGTCGACCGGGTGCGCGATCCCGTCGACCGCGAGGGACAACGGCACCGATTCGACAATGGTGCCGCCCGAGTCGCGGACCACCAGGCGGCTGTCCTCCCTGCTCAGTGAACCGGCGGTGGTATCCAGGATCACCTGATTGCCGCTGCGGGTGACAGTCCACCCGACACCGGCCGGCGCGTCGGCCGCGGAATCCGCATGGGCGGTACCCGCAATGATCCCCATCGACGCGATCGTCATGGCCGAAACGGCCGCCAGCGTGGTCATCTTCATGGTCCGTGAGTTTCCTTTTCGCTCAGCCACAGGCACCGTCGGCCCCTGCGCAGCCGGACGTATCCGGCCGATGGGTGACGCGTCGATCGACGCAAACGGGCACGCTGAACTGCTGCGACGGTGAAGACAGTCGGCGTGTTGGAGATGCCGATGACCCTAGAGTCGAAATGTGTCGTCTCCGTCGCACGCGGTGTCCTCGACCTTACGATTCACGCACGTAGGCGAATGCTCGCGAGTCAGAAGCGTGCAACGACCGCGTGACTCGCGGGAAACGCCGTGTGCACCTGGAGTTCGGCCGACTCCCCCGTCCCCGTCTCAGGCCTACGGATGGTGACTGTGATGGGACGTCAGGATGCGGCGTGAGGTTCCCCCCGGTTGGAGTCTTGAGCCGATAGCCCAGACGTTATGTCATTATCGTGCCGACGGGGCACCCGGACCCCGGCCCGGACCCGAACCGCCACCATTCCCCTCCCCCGCCCAGTGTCCGCCGCGGCGGACACTGGGCGGCAATCCCCCCTCGCTCGGCAGCCACGCCCGATCCGCCGAGCGGTCCACGCAGGCGCTGGCCTCCACCGAGGACGGCGCCCCAACGGCCGTGACCTACAGGACGATTCACACCAGCACCTCTCCCCTATGGCCGATGCCGCACCCCCCTGCCCTCGAGGCTCTCGAAACGTGCGCGGGCACCAGCCGGCGCCCACCGGGTCGGGTGACCACTGCCACGGCCCGAAAGCCGATATCCCTCGCGTTATGACATTATCGATGGTCTCCGGCTCACGCCCGCCCGCGTGGCCGACACACCCGGCGGCGTTCCCTACCCGCACGGATGAGCCGACCGGTGACCCTCTCCCCCGAGTGTCGGTGCCGCCCGCTAGCGTGCCCGCTCATGGTGACGGTGCGAGAACCCGACGACGAACTCCTCCCGAGAGGAGGCCGGGAACAGGGTCGACTGGCCCCCTGGTTCGGGGAGTTCCTCGTCCACCGCAGCACCGCCAAACCCTCCCCGAACACGCTCAAGGCGTACCGCCAGGACTACGCGCTGATCGCCGATGCCCTCGCCCGCGCCGCCGGGGTGAGCGTCGCGGACCTCACCCTCGACGTCCTCGACAAGACAACCGTGCGGGCGGCGTTCGCCGACTACGCGCTGACGCACCAAGCCGCGTCGATGAGACGGTGCTGGTCGACCTGGAACATGCTGTGCGACTTCCTGTTCTCCGTCGACGCCATCGTCGCCAACCCGATGTCTGCGGTGCTGCGCCCCAAGGCCCCCAAGACACTGCCGAAGGCGTTTCGCGCCGACTCCGTCGAACGGCTCATCGCGACTCTGCAGTCGTCGGACGACAACGGTGCGCGCGCCTGGCCCGAGCGTGACCTCGCGCTCATCCTCACCGGGCTGTTGACCGGGATGCGATCGGCCGAGCTGATCGCGGTGGATCTCGGGGACCTGCGCGACGCCGTCGACGACGGGGACGGTCGCGCCAAGCTGATCCATGTGCACGGCAAGGGCAACAAGGAGCGGGTGGTCACCGTCGAGCCTGCCGTGGTCGACGTGCTCGGCGACTACCTCGTCAGCCGCTCCGACCGGTTCCCCGACACGGCGCGACGACGGCCGCGGCCCGACGTCTCACCATGGGACCGATTCGCGGCCACCGATCCCATGTTCGTCGGCGGCGACGGCAGGCGCATCACGCGCGGGACGCTGCAGTACCGCGTCGAACGCGCCTATCGTCGCGCCGGCATCAACGGCGACCGCGCGAAAGGCGCCCTCGTGCACCAGCTCCGGCACACGTTTGCGACGGCGATGGCCGACCAGAACGTCAGCATCTACACCCTGATGCGGATGCTCGGGCACGAGTCCATGAACACGACGCAGCGCTACACCGCGGGCGCAGGCGCATCGGTCCGCGATGCCGCGGCGCTGAACCCGGCCTACGAACTCGTCTCGAGAGGCGCACCACTCCCCTCTCCGGAGCACCGCTGACGGAGGATCACTCGACGACGAGGATTGCCTGCATGTCGGGATGACGGGTGCAGTGGAACGGGTACGAGCCCGGTGCCATCGGCGCGTTGAAGGTGGTGGTGTCATTGCCGTCGACAACTTCATCGAAGACTCCTCCGACGTCCGAGGTCATCGTGTGCTCGACAGCGTCGCCGTTGACCACAGAGATCTCCGCGCCCGGCCGAACGGTGGTCGGCACGTCGAACTTGAAGTCCGTGATCATGATCGTCATCGCGTCGGCGACCGAGCCGGGCGTGGTCGCGGTGCCGGTGTTCGTGCCGTACGGCGCCGTCCAGGGCGCCTCGGGAGTCGTCGACACGTCGTCCGACGAGTCGCACGCGGGTAGCACCGCGAGGGTGACCGCCGCCAACACGATCCCGAACCGGACGCGCCACCGCCGTGCACCCGCTGTCGTTGCGTTCATCGCTTCCTCCGTGAATGTCACCCCCGCAGTCGACCGGACAGACATACCCGCTCCTCAGGTTCGGAAACACTCCGCGGCGAGGAGGCCTGCGCTCCGCCGTGGTCTGATCCCGAAGACGAATCGGCTGGGTTCAATCTCCCGCGTTTCGGTGACGCGCGATCCGGGTACGCGAACCTCATGACCCTCCACCAGGTCCTGAGCCTGCCCGAGTCCGCATCCGCGCTGGACCCGCTGAGCGACGGACTGCAGAACCGCATCCGGGCAACCCTCGACGGGCGTCCCGTCGATCGAGCACTGCGGGGAGGCTGGCTGGGGCATCCCGTGCATCCCGCGATCGTCACCGTCCCCCTCGGTGCGTGGACTAGTGCCCTCGCCAACCGGCCGGAGGCGCTGAGTCTGCTCGGACTCACCGTGGCCGCGGCGGCAGGAGCGGTCGGTGGACACATCGCGCATGGTGCGGACGGAATCGGTGGGCCGCCCGATTCGGGGTGACCGCGAGCAGGGCGCAGTCGATCACCCGGCCGCGCTGGGGCGAACCGCATTCCGATCGCCCGCGAAGGTGTCGACCATCTGCGCGCAGAAGGCGGGGAGGTCTCTTGGCCGCCGACTCGAGACCAGCGTGCTCGGTTCGGCGCGGCACACGACGACCGCCTTGTCCACCCAATCGCCGCCGGCGTTGGCGATGTCGGTCCTCAGGCTGGGCCAGGAGGTGAGCGTCCTGCCCCGGACCGCGTCCGCCTCCACCAGCGTCCACGCTCCGTGGCAGATCACCGCGATCGGCTTGCCCGCATCGACGAAGCCCTTCGTGAATGCGACAGCGTCTGTCCGGGTACGGAGGAAGTCCGGATTGGCCACTCCGCCGGGCAGCACCAGACCGTCGTAGCCGGCCGCGGAAGCCTCCCCGACGACGGCGTCGACGTCGAAGGAATCCGCGCGGTCGAGATGTCGGAAGGCGCTGATCCTTCCCGGTGCCGTCGAGACCAACTGCGGTGCGCCACCCGCATCCAGGATTGCTTTCCACAGCTCGGTCAGTTCCACCTGTTCGACACCCTCGGGCGCCACGAGGAAAGCGAACTTCTTGCCCTGTAGCGATCTCGTCATCGCGCACGTCCTTCCTGGACCGAATCCGCCGCTTCTGTCCGTTTACCCCGTTGCGCCGTGGGGTAACCACCACCATGCGGCCCGGGGTTCACGCCGTTTGGTGTGCGCCCGGCGCGGCAGACGAACGCACAGCACACCGTCGGAGGCGACATGCGAATCGTGACGCTCATCGTTCTGATCTGGCTGATCGTCGGCGCGGTCGCCGCGGGCCAGCGCGGCTACTTCGGCAGTGACACCCCGACGAGCTGTGCGACCGCGGGCACCATCGCCGTCACCGTCATCGCCGGGCCCCTGAACTATCTCGGGGTCAACCCGAAGATCGCGGATTGCACCTTGCCTCAACCGAGTCCGTGACAGCCGGAACGTCGAACGGAGAAGCAGCGTGCCAGGGATCAGACTGGACCCTGGATGGCCGGGCTGACCAGCGGCAGGCCGAGTTTCAGGCGGAAGAACTCATACACAAGAGCTGATGAGTATGCCGCCTGCCGTTTGCCTGCGGAACGACGATGTCCACCCGTCGTCTGTTCGCAGTACCAGACCTCGTGACCCGCCTCTTCGAGTCGCGCGACCATCTTTCGAGCATGCCCAGGGTGAACCCGGTCGTCGCGAGTGGACGTCGTGATGAGAACCGGCGGGTACGGCCGGCCGCACTCGACGTGGTGATACGGCGAGTACGCACCGAGGTATGCCCAGTCACGAGGGTTGTCCGGATCGCCGTATTCTGCGGTCCACGAGGCGCCGGCGTGGAGCTCGCTGAAGCGGGCCATGTCCAGCACCGGCATCCGACAGGCCAGCGCACCGAACAGTTCTGGGTATCGAGTGAGCATCACGCCGATCAGGAGGCCACCGTTGCTCCGTCCGACTGCACCGAGTTGGTCAGGTGTCGTGATACCTCGGTTCACGAGGTCACGCGCGATCGCCGCGAAGTCCTCGAAGGCGTGGACTCTGCCTTCGCGTCGGGCCTGGTCGTGCCAGCGTGGGCCGTACTCGTTACCGCCGCGAATGTTTGCAACGACGCTGATTCCTCCGCGTTCGAGCCAGCCGGCCCCCTTCTGCGCGTCGTAAGCAGGCAGAAGCGACTTACCGAATCCGCCGTATCCGGCCATGATGGTCGGTCCGGTCGCTCCCGCTCGCCGTGTCACGAAGTAGGGCACGTCGGTCCCGTCGGGTGACGTCGCGAAGTACTGCTCTGTCCCCATCCCGGAAGCATCGAAGAACGCGGGTGACTGTTTGACCAGTTCCGGTGGTCGATGCGGTGATGCCTCAAGCAGTGCCGGCGGCTGGGTGAACCCAGTTGTCTTGAGGAGGAATTCATCGTTGTCGAGTGGGTCAGTGCACGAAACTGAGGATGTCGTCATCGGGGTTCCCGACGGCAACCACTCGATCGACCAACCCGTTGGCGATGGAGCGCAGACCGCGATCAGGGATTGAACATCGCGCATGATCGTCAGCAAAAGGTGGCTCGCGGTCCACTCAGCGTCGATCAGTGATGTGTGCGCGTCCGGTGTGAAGAGAACCTCGAAAGCATCTCCCCCCGCGAGGAATCGGGAGAGACTCGATGCGAGAACTGCGCCGGCTGGATAGGTGTTCCCACCCGTTTCCCATGCGGAACGTGGGACCACGATGAGAGTATCCCGATGCCAGGCGGTCGCTGCATCAGCGGGAACGTCGAGCCGCACGGCATTGTCGCCGTCACAGAGTAGTCGGATCTCCTGCCGTGCAGTGTCCAGGACCCGGACGAAGTAGTGACGCTCGAATCCGGGCATCTTGTCGAATCCCGCGGTGACGGAGACGTCATCAGCATGGCCCTCGAAAACGGTGACCGCGTCGGTGATCGGAGTTCCCCGCTGCCACCGTTTCGCGGTTCGCGGGTATCCGGACCGCGTGAGGCTGCCTGCGCCGAAATCGGTGCCCACGTATATCGACGACTCGTCTATCCAGCACACTCGTGTCTTCGCTTCGGGAACGACAAAGCCATCGGAGACGAAGGTGCCGGCGGTGAGGTCGAACTCGCGGACGACGACTGCGTCGGAGCCGCCGCGTGACAGGTGCACGAGAGCCCGGGTTTGCGCTGGCCGGAGCATTGTCGCGCCACCCCACACCCAGTCCTCGTTCTCGGCTGCCGCCAGCACATCGAGATCGATCAACCGCTCCCACCGCGGGTCTTGCGTGCGGTACTCCGACAAGGTCGTTCTGCGCCATACGCCGCGCGGGTGCTGTGAATCGCGCCAGAGGTTGTAGTACCAGTTCCCGACGCGGGCGGGATGGGCGATTCGCGTGCGGTCCTGGCGGATGTCCAGTATTCGCTGGCTGAGGTGGGCGAAGGCGGTACTCCCGGCGAACTCCGCCCAGGTGGCTTCGGTCCGCGCGGTTGCCCACGCGATCGCTGTGCCGTCATCGACATCCTCGAGCCACAGGTGTGGATCGGCGCCACCGGAATTGGCCTGTTTCACTGAAACCTACGAGCGACGCGTCGGGGGAAGGAGCGGTTCGCCGCGCCGTCGGGCCAGATACCAGCGCCGGGCGTGATCGTAGCGATCCCTCCCGTGACGGACGATCGGGAACTGGGCAGCCCGATGTGACGCGTACCCCCAGGGTTCTTCTGGGTGATATCGCCAGGCGAGTGCGTAGGCAACATCGACGACGTCGTCGCCGAAACTGTTGTCGGCGTTCTCAAACCACATCATGCTGGTTCGTCCGGCGGCCGCGACTCGATGCAGCGCGGACCGACGCTTGCGTGAGTAGCGCTCGAGAGCATCGGACAGTGCAGGCCGACGGTGGAGCGAGGCAGCGAGCTCGCACGCATCCATCATCGCGAGTCCGGTGCCAGACCCCATCGTGAAATGCACGGTGTGCGCGGCGTCGCCGACCAACGCGATGTTGGCGTGGTGGAAGGTCTCGTTGCTGGTCTCGACATACTGTGCCCACTGGGCGGGCCGCCCGCGGTCACTGCTGATGAGCGAGTTTCCGCCGAGCGCCTTCCTGAACACCGACTCGAGTATGCGCACGCCATCCTCGTGGTTCGCGGAGTCGAGTCCGAGCCCGGTCCAGGTCTCGGGCGGACATTCGACGACGCATGTGCTGATCCCTGGTGCGGAGGGGTAGCCATAGAACCACATCCAGCCTGCGTCGGTTTGCTCCATCGCGATCACCATCTGCTTGAAGCGCTGTTCGGTACCGAGCCAGATGAACCGGTTGCGCCCAGTACGCGTTCTGGAGCCGAAGGATTCGGCGTGGGCGGTGCGAATCTGACTGCGTGACCCGTCGGCGGCAACGATGAGATCCGCCGCGCTGAAGCCGTCGTGGTCAGCAGCGGCGATCTCGTGCCGGATCTCGACTCCGAGTTCCTCCGCACGCTCGGTCAGGATCTCCAGGAGCGTCGAGCGGTTGACGCTGTATCCAGACCCACCGAGATAGGCAGCCTGCTCCCCCCGGACAACCTTGCGTCCTTGCCACACGAACGATGCTGCACGCAGTTTCTGCGCTGAAACCCGGTCATGCCGGTACATCACGTCCAGCAAGTCGTCCCAGTAGCCGACACCCCAGCCGTAGGTGGCGCCCCGCGGGTCGCGCTCGACGACCGCGATTTCGTGGCCGGCATCGCGGCGTTTCGCGCAGATCGCGAAGTACAGACCTGCTGGTCCGCCACCAGCACAGACGATCCTCATCACATCCCTCCCGCCACGTCAGATGAATCGTTCTAGGACCGACTCGACCTCGATGAGCGAAGGTCGATCGGCCGCTGTTGGCTCGAGGCAATCGTTGATCGTCGACGCCAGGTCGGACGGCAGTTCGACCCGGCACGATTTGGGAAGCCGGAGCCGTGTCGAGACCTGCTGGTACGCCTGCGGTGTCGAGTCCGGAAATGGCGTCGCTCGGGTGACTGCTTCGTACATCACGGCACCGATCCCCCAGATATCGGCAGCTGTGGTGAGTTCACCTCCGGCTGCCTGTTCGGGCGACAGGTAGGTGCGCGTACCGATCCCACGGTGGACGGTCCCAGGCTCTCGAGCGAGGCTCAGATCGATGAGCTTGACCTTGCCCGCCTCGCAGACGACGTTCGACGGCTTGAGGTCGAGATGTACGAGGCGCTTGTCGTGCAGGTAGCCGAGCGCGGAAGTCAGGTGGGTGCCCATGATGGCGAGCTCTTGAGCAGTGAGAGCGTGCCCGGATTCGTGGATGAGATGCTTGAGGGTCTGGCCGGTGAGCGTCTCCATGATGAGAGCCGGCTGCGGTTCATCGACGAATTCATAAGCTCGTACGAGATGGGGATGCGAGAACGAGAGCAAGTGGTCGGCCTCGGCTCGCAGCATCTTTCGGGCACGTTCGCTGTGGATCAGTTCCGGGCGTGGCATCTTGGCGATGCAGCTGCAGCGACGTTCCTGGCTGATGACCTCGTAGACATCGAAAGGTGTCGCGCGGCGCAGGTGGCGGCGAACGCGAAATCCCGGAATCAGTTGGCTGCCCGCATTCAGCGGTGCCGGCTCTGTGGCTGCGCGGGGATTCACCGTGCAGTCCTGACCAGATCGGCCTCGGCAGTTTCGTGCTGCTGAAGTTCCCAGAGTTGGGCGTAGAGGCCGGAAGATTCGAGCAGGCTGTCATGCGATCCCGAGTCGACTATCCGGCCTTCGTCGAGCACCAGAATGCGGTCGGCGGCGCGCGCGAGCATGAGGTTGTGAGAAATGACGATTGTGGTGCGCCCGGTGGCGAGCCTGCGGAGCGGGCCCATCACCCTGTGCAGTGATGCTGCGTCGAGAGCGGTCCCAGGTTCGTCGAGGACGATCACGGGCGAGTCCTGCAGGATGGTGCGCGCGATGGTCACTCGCTGGCGCTGTCCGCCAGAGAGCATTCGCCCGCTATGTCCGACACGGCTGTCATAGCCGTTGGGCATACAGCGGATGAAATCGTCGGCGTCTGCGGCGTCTGCGGCTCCGACGACGTCGCCGTGTTCCGCATCGGCCATCGCGTACCCGATGTTTTCGCCGACCGAGATGTCGAGCAGATACGCGTCCTGGAGGAGCAGCGCGACATTGCGGCGGATGTCAACGAGTTTCAGATCGCGCAGGTCGTGGCCGTCGAGGCGGACCGCGCCCGATTCAGGATCGCAGAACCGGCCGAGGAGGCGGGCCAGCGTGGACTTCCCGGCTCCGCTTGGTCCGACGAGCGCGACGATCTCACCGGGTTCGGCGGTAAAAGAAACGTCGTCGAGCGCGGGCCGGTCGGAGTCCGGATATCGGAAGGTCACGCGCTCCAATCGGATCTGCCCGTTTGCGCGCTGCAGTGAGCGGGCGTCTGGCTTCTCGACGATGGACGGCTCCTGGTCCAGCAGCTCGAGAACGCGTTCGGCCGCGGCTCCTGCGGTGAAAAGTGTCGTGGTCAGCTTGCCGAGCCCGCTCAACGGCGCGAACAGCTCCCGCAAGAAGGCGAGGAAGACGATCAGGCTACCGAGTGTCACCGTGCCATTGATAAGCATCCAGACGCCCACGCCGAACACGAGAACGCCGCCGAACAGCTCGACGACCTGAACCAGGAGTCGATAGATGCCGGAGTACTTGGCAGAGGCCAGCTGTGCCTCGAGCGCGCCCTGGCCGTGACTGTCGACGCGCTTCGCCTCGTACTCTTCTCGGCCACAGCATTGGACGAGCGTCATGTTGTACATCGCGTCCTCGGCGAGGGCGGCAACCGCGCCACTGCGGCGTCGCTGCTCGCGTGCGGCTTCCTGCCGAAGCCGTGCGAAGTGCCTGGTCAGAATCAGCATGACGGGCGCGGTGACGAGAGTGATCAGTGCCAGTTGCCATTGCACGACGAAGAGCGTGCCGGAGAAGAACACGATTCTGATCATCGCGGCGATGCCCTGCGTAGGTCCGGCGAGGACAAAGGTCTGGATCGCGGCGACGTCGCCGCTGAGCCGCAACTGCACGTCTCCTTGGCCGCGACGGGTGTAGAAGTCGGAAGACATGCGCTGTAGGTGCCGGAAGACGCTGGACCGGAGATTGAACAGGAAGTTCTCGCCGAGCCACGTCGACAGGTAGTCCTGTGCGAACTGGATCAGTGCACTGGCGAGAGTCAGAACCGCGAATCCCGCCACGATCGGACCCAGGGAGTCGAGGTCCCGAGGAACGAGAACATCGTCGACGAGCAGCTTCCAGCACCAGATCGCGGCGGCGCTGAGGAGCGGTCCGAGGATGAGCAGCGCAATGAGCACGCCGAACCAGCCGCGGTATCCGCTGGCGTACGGCCAGAATCGAGGGAAGATCTCACGGATGCGCAGTGCAGGCGCCGATGCGACGGGATCCTGTGGCCCGGGCTCGGTCGGGTGGTCCTGGCTATGGCTGCGCACGGTGTTCCTTTTGTGGACTCGAGTGGTTGTCGACAGGCGAGCGCCCCGCCATTGGACGGGCGGACCTCTCCAATGGCGGGGCGTCGTGGGGCTGGACCTACCAGCCGCACACCGCTGCGTCGCTGCTGGCGCTCGAGTCCGACGCAACATCGACGGTGGTTGCGGCAGCGGTAATGACGGTGAATGCCATGGGGGGTATTCCCTTTCGTTGAATTGTTGGTTGCCGGACGGCAACGAGCAGGGACCATAACAAGGTTAGGCTGGCCTCACAACTGGACATCTGGATCTCCGGTCACCGGCCCCTACCTGGACAAATGCCCATATGTGACCGGAACCACATTGGTTGACTTCGGGTACCCGAACACTTTTACTAAGGCGGTCCTCACACAGGACATCCTTAGCTAACTCGCATACTGGCCGGGTCCGACCGAAAGGTCTCGGACCGGCTTTCGTGTGCGAGGTCGATCCACCGTGCCTGGGCACGGTGACCCACGAATGGAGCACTCCGTGGCAAGTTTCACCAAGCGTCGTCTCGCCGGTGCCGGCACCATCGCCGGCCTGTCCGCGCTCGCCCTGATCGCGAACCCCGCCATGGGCTCGGCGGCCATCACCGGCGGTGCGACCGTGGCCGCGAACGCGGGCAAGGGCACCATCACCACCACGATCACCGGGCTGAACACCACGAAGGCGTTCGTCAAGTGCGAGGGCACCGTCTACCGCGGCGACGCCACCGTGCTGGACAAGACCACCAAGGTCGGCGAGAGCTACCTCATCGTGGGCGAGACGATGGTCGCGGGCCAGGTCCTGACCGGCGCCTCCGGCACCGGTACCTCCGCGGTCTTCCCCGCGGGCGAGTACCAGGTCCGCACCAAGTGCAAGGAAGAGGGCGACGTCGACTACCAGGACCCGATCGCCGCGGTGCGGGTCACGGTGACCTCGGGCAATCCGGCCGGTGGCAGCCTGGACTTCGGGCTCGAGAGCCTGATCGGCGGGTTCGGCAGCTAGCAGCGGATCGGCGGTGGTTGGCGTCCGGGGCAGCGCGCGCCAACCACCGACTCCCGTCCCGAGCCGCGGAGCTCCCAGCACGCTTCGCGGTGGAAAGCGCCGCGCGGAGACGACTTCTCGCCCGCCCCACCCGTCAGGATCGATCCCTGTGTACGACACCCCCCACATCGTCGGCGCCGCCGACCTGGACCCGTCCGAGCCCGATCTCCTGCCGCCCGAACCGGCCGCCGCCGGTGCCGTTCGGCCGAAGCCACGCGTGGAAGCCGTGACGTGGGGGCGTCAACATCTCCACGTGCCGACCTCGGTCGTCGCCGCCCGGCGATCGACGTGGCTTGCCACGGAGCCCGAACGCCCACACGCGCTGCACGATTCGTGGTGGATCATCGCGGCCGTCGCGCTCGTGGCGTCGTCGCTGATCGCGGTGGTCCTGTGGATCTCCGCGCACGTCGACGTCGACCCGACACTCCACACCGTTGCGCTGTTCGTGCACCTGGCGTCGCTGGTGCTCGGCTTCGGCGCCGTGTTGGTCGCCGACTACCTCGTGCTGGTGTGGCTGTCCGGCCGCTGCACCCTCGCCGAGGCGATCGGTGGGGCAAGTCGGCTCCACCTGCCCATCTGGGCGGGCCTCGTCGGCCTCGTCGCCAGCGGAGCGCTGCTCGAACCCGACCTCACGTCCGGCCTGACACGAATCAAGATGATCCTCGTCCTGATTCTGACGATCAACGGACTGCAGGCCCTCATCCTCAGCAGACGTATCTCCCAACATGTTCCGATTCCTCTCACCCCTCGGCTGATGGGCTGGGGTGCAGCGACCGCACTGATCTCCCAGATCTGCTGGTGGGGTGCGGTGTGGATCGGATTCTGGAACGCCGAGAACTAGTCGTCGACCTCCCCGGGGACCACAAAGGCGCTGCCGCCCAAGGAAACTGCGGCGGCCGCCGCGCACCCTGCGGGCACCCCGCAGGGTGCAGATCGACCGCCCTCCTCGACAGATCGCCACCACCCCCGAATGGGTCCATACTCGATGGGTGAGCGATGTGGCGCCCGAGGCGCGGCCGGAGCCGAGCGATCTCGAACCCGCCGTCGACGCGTCGGGCATGCTGGTCGGGAGTTTTCGCTTCCGGGTCGCCGACGACGCGTGGGAGTGGTCCGCCGCGGTCGCCCGGATGCACGGGTACGAACCGGGGTCCGTGGTCCCGACGACCGAGCTCCTGCTCTCGCACAAACATCCCGACGACAAATCGCACGTCGCGGCGATACTGGACAACGTGCGTGCCCACGGTGCACCGTTCAGCAGTCGTCACCGCATCATCGACACCGAGGGCGAGACCCATCGCGTGGTGGTCGTCGGCGACCGGCTGCTCGACGACGGCGGCAAGGTGATCGGCACGTTCGGGTTCTACATCGACCTCACCGATGCCTTCGAATCCGAGGTTCAGGAATCGGTCGACGACGTCGTAGCCGAGATCGCGTCCTCCCGGTCCGCGATCGAGCAGGCGAAGGGGGCGCTGATGCTCGCCTACGGCATCTCGGCCGACCGCGCATTCGAGGTTCTGACCTGGCGCTCGCAGGAAACGAACGTCAAGGTCCGCGATGTCGCGCGAGCGCTCCTCCGCGACATCGCAACCAAGCTCGACACCCCGCAGGGGTTTCGGGAGGACTTCAACCACATCCTGCTCACCCCGACCGACCGGGCGGACCGGCGATCCGTCCGTTGACCGCCCGCGGGCGCGTTCCGGTCGGCGGTCGGGTGTGATGCCTCGCTAGCCGGCGTCCCGGAATCTCTCGACCGGTGCCGGGACCGTCATCAGTGCCCGGCCGCGACGGGTCTGACGAACAGCGTCGTCCGCTGACCCGAAACGACGGAACCGGTCCTCGAGCCCGGTGACGGTCAGCGTTCTGTCCACTGCCCGCCCGCCGGTGACCAGGACCAGCTCGACGCCGTCGTGGCCTGCGCGCCACTGGGCGTCCGCGAGCACCTCGGCACCCCTGATGCTGAGGAAGGTGACCTTCGACAGATCGACGACCAGGACACGAACCGCGGTGCCGATTCCGGCGTTGAGGTGCCGGCTGAACTCACCGAGCGCGGCCGCGTCGACGTCGCCCCGCATTCGGACAACGGTAGGAGGCGAACGTCTCTCGCGGGTGGCCCCGGGATGTGATGTCCGGTCGGATTCGTCGAGCTGGTGGCGCGTGGGCACGGCACCCTCCTCACCTTCGCGGTTCGCTTCTGGTAGGTGCAGTGATGGTGCGTCGGCGCAAGACGCTGTGATCTTGGGAGAGACACTGTGATCTCGGGAGCCACGACGACCTGCTGGACCTACCGCAGGCTGTGGGCTCAACCTCCTTCGTTCCTACCAGAAATCGACCCGTCGGGCCAGAGACATCCGAGTTCACCGGCTCGATCGCCGCGTGCGGATCGATGACGTTTGGGGGACCTCCGAGGGTGGGTAGTCTTCTGCGTGTCAGCGAACGGCGACGTCCCGCATCGGATGAAACGAGGCCGCATGTCCCAGGCATACGCCGACGAGCCCATTCCGGGGCGGTCGGGATCCTTGGTCGAACTCCGGGTCCCAGCCCAGGCCGAACAGCTCTTCATCGTCCGGTCTGTCGCTTCGGCGATGGCGACACACAACGACTTCGACCTCGACACGATCGCCGACCTGCGGCTCGCCGTCGACGAAGCGGCGACCAGGTTGATCCGTGCCGCGGCTCCGGAAGCGTCCCTGTCCTGTCGTTACCACGTCCGCGGGCGCCGGATCGAGTTCTCCGGGTCGGTGCGGATCGGCCCCGACGATGCGGTGGGAGTGTCCGAACACGGATTCGGCTGGCATGTACTCCGGACGCTGACCGACGAAGTCGCCGCACATCGGACTCCCGACCCCGATTCCGACACACACTCCATCCTGAGCATCGAGTTCACGCTGAAGTCAGGCGGATCGGAGGGGTGAGCCAGCGCTCGGACGAGTACACGGACGTGAACGCCCAGTTCCTCGCCCTGGCCGCCATGCCACCCCACGACCCGGCTCGCCTCGCCGTGCGCGAGGCGATCGTGGCTCGCTGCCTGCCGCTGGCGGAGCACATAGCTCGCCGGTTCGACGGGCGAGGTGAACCGCACGAAGACCTGGTGCAGGTGGCACGCCTCGGACTGGTCAACGCCGTGAACAGATTCGACGTGGCACAGGGATCCGAGTTCGTGTCCTTTGCCGTCCCCACGATCATGGGTGAGGTCCGTAGACATTTCAGGGACGTCGGCTGGTCGCTGCGAGTCCCCAGGCGCACCAAGGAAATTCACCTCGCGATCGGAAAGGCGACCGGCGTGCTGAGCCAACGGTTGGGACGAGCACCGACGCCGACCGAGCTCGCGGCCGAGCTCTCCGTGAGCCGCGCGGACATCGACGAGGCATTACTCGCCGGCAACGCCTATCAAACAGCGTCGGTCGACGCTCCCGGAACGGACCGTGCGGACGGCCAGACATTGGCGGACACCATCGGCGATCTCGACGCCGCGTTCGACGCAGTCGACGATCGAGAGTCACTGCGCCCCCTCCTCGCCGGCCTCCCGGAACGAGAACGCACGGTGCTCGTGTTGCGCTTCTTCGGCAACCTCACGCAAACACAGATCGCGGAGCAGGTGGGCATCTCCCAGATGCACGTCTCACGCATCCTGGCCAGAACCCTGGCCTCCCTGCGTGAGGCAATCGGAGGGTGAGCGTGGCGGCCAAGGCCGCCGCTAGTACCAGTTCTTGCGACCGCCGACCGCGCGACCGGTGGCCCCGAGCAGCGCCAGGATCAGGCCGACCACGAGGAGAACGATTCCGATCGTCCACAGAATCGAGATTCCTGTCAGGAAGCCGATGAGCAAGAGGATCAAACCAAGCACGATCATGGGTCGCACCCCATCTCAGACCTGCGATCGAGAACAGAAGGCGTTGTCGTTCAATTGAAGCACGCCGGCAATACGAACGACAGACTCGGCGACCCGAGAACTCTTGCGGTCCTTAGCGAATGCCATGACCATTGAAGGATGGATCGGGACGAGCAGACCTCGGCCTCCGAGCCGGGCGGCGACCGGGAGTCCCACATGGACGCGGACCATCCCGAGTCGGACGCCGATTGGAACAGGTACGCCCGCCACGAGACGGAAACCCAGCGCCTCGACCGCAACTGGGCGAGCATCCTCCAGGAGTTACGCGTGGTCCAGACCGGCGTACAACTGCTGACGGGCTTCCTCCTCTTCCTGCCTTTTCAGGTGCGATTCGCCGAACTGTCGACCTACGAGCGGTCCGTCTATCTGGTTACGGTGTTCCTGTCGATCTCGTCCACGATCCTGCTTCTCGCCCCGGTGGGAATGCACAGGGTCATGTTCCGTCAGCGCAAGCTGCGCACCCTCGTGTCGTCCGCTCATCGACTCGAGCTCAGCGGCCTCCTCCTGCTCGGCCTGGCACTGACCGGCGTCGTGATGCTGATCGCCGGCACGGTGATCGGTCCTCACGTGGGCGCTGTCGCGGGGGCCGTCACCGTGCTTGCCTTCTCCTACTTCTGGATACTCCTGCCCTGGCTCCATCTCCGGGACTGATACGACTCTCCTCGGCCTTGCCGGCGGTCGATCATTCCGGTGGTTTCTCGGACTCCGTGTCCGGGTCGATCTTGTCGGCGCGCTTCAGGTCGTCCTCGACCTCACTCCGGGACGCCGCTGCCTCACTCCCGCGCGCCTGCGCCCGGCTCTCGAGTCGGGCCGCCTCCGCGGCCTTGGCATCGGCCTCCGCCTCGGCGACCCGAGCCTTGGCCGCGGTCTCCTCCGCGAGCGCCTCTTGTTCGCTGACCTTCATCGACCGCTCCGCAGCATCGTCGCGAATGGTCTCGGCCTCGACGCGGTGATGCTCCTTGCGTCTGTTCATCGACACCCAGGCGACCGCGGCCACCGCGAGAACGACGACGAGCGCAACGATGATCCACATGACGATGGTGTTGTCCATCTTCGGCTCCTTGGCGAAATTTCCGCCCTCTCCACCCTAACGCCGCCCGCGCCTATCGAGGCAGGCCAAGCCTGCGGCGGACCGTGGAGCGCCCGATCAGGCCGCGAGCGTCTCGTTCAGTTTGTGCAACCCGCGCACTCGGCGCCGCGAGGGCCGGGCGCCAGACGCGAACATGCCGTCGATGTGGGCCTTGATCTCCTCGGTACTCATGGAGCCGCCGGTTCCGGACGCGGTCGACGCCGATGTGTTCATTGCATTCATGCCGAGATTCATGCCGAGCTCTCCGTGGATCGTGACGGGGTGAATCCTGATGTGGATTCGTTCCCCTCAATGTTGAGCCGCGCGGCGGTCGGGGCGCCATCACCCCAGGGCGAAGAATGGCCCACCCTTGGGTGAATCATCTGCAGAAATCACACTTCTGGAATTCGCGGGCGACCGCGGGTGGTTTCTCCGATTCCTTCATGTTCCGGATGCAGTGGGCGTATCTGTTGATGGGAAGCCGGTGCACCGGAAGGGGAAATCGCAATGCCTCAGGAGAATCCCGCTCCCCGGATCGACAGACGGACATTTCTCACCGGCGCGGCGGCGGCAGGCGGCATCACCGTCATGTCCGGCCTGTTCGACGGCCGCGCCGACGCCGCGCAGGCGCCCCCCGGCCCACCGAAGGGCCGCTATCAGCAGCCCAATATCGTGTTCATCGTCGTCGATGAAATGCGGTTCCCGTCCGTGTTTCCGGCCGGCGTCACCTCACCCGGCCAATTTCTCGAACGGTTCATGCCGAACCTGTACGGCCTGTGGGCCACGGGCGTGAAATTCGCGCAGCATTTCACCGCGGGCGTCGCGTGCAGTCCCGGGCGCGCCGCATTCGCCACCGGGCTTTATCCGATGCAGACCTGGCTGCTGCAGACCCGCATGGGAGACCGGAACAGTCCGGTCCCCTCGCCCGCGCTCGGACGCGAGTTCCCGACCTACGGCAAGCTGCTCCGGCAGGCGGGCTACGAGACGCCGTACGTCGGAAAGTGGCACCTGTCCCCCTCACCCGACCAGGACACCGGGATCGGTGAGGGCTACCTCGAACCGTACGGCTTCCACGGCATGACCCTGCCGGACATCATCGGCATGAACGGCGAGGGCACCAGTGACGACGGCCTGATCGCCCGTCAGGCGGCGGGCTGGCTGGCGAACCGCAGGCCGGGCGACAAGCCGTTCTGCCTGACGGTCAGCTTCGTCAACCCGCACGACCAGCAGTTCTTCTGGGCAGGGACGGAGGCGCAGCGCTACACCGCGCTGTACCAGGACCACGAGCCGCCGCTCGAGCCTGCGCGGGCCTGGCCACCCGCGGCCGCTGAGCTGGCCGATCCACCGAGGCTGGGATTCCCGTCGATCCCGCCCAACTGGGAGCCCGCCGCCGCGCTGAGGTCGAAGCCGAGCACCCAGACGTTCGCGCGGGAGTTCCAGGCGCTGGTATGGGGCGGGGTGACCGACGATCACCTCAACTCCTCGGAGTTCGGCCTGCGCCCGTACGGCGCCGGAACCGACCCCACCCGCAATATCGCCTATGCGCCGTACACCTACTGGGAGCGCGCCCTCGACAGCTACACACGGATCCTGTCGATGGTCGACGCGCACATCGGCACCGTGCTGGAGGCGATGCCCGCCGACATCGCGAAGAACACCGTCTTCGTGATGACCTCCGACCACGGCGAGTACGCGGGCGCGCACGGACTCGTCGCGGGCAAGCTCGCGACCGCCTACGACGAGGCCTTCCACATCCCGCTGATCGTGGCCGACCCGACCGGACGCTTCACCGGCGACACGGACGCCGTGCGCACGCACCTGACGTCGAGCGTCGACGTGCTGCCGATGTTGGTCACCCTCGGATTCGGCGACCGCGGCTGGATGAGCGGGGATCTCGCGCTCACCTACGGGGAGCGGCTGGACCTGATGCCACTGCTCCGCAGCAACGCCGCCGGCGGCCGCCCGCACGTCCTGCTGGCCACCAACGAGCATCCGCCGCAGGGCACCAACTGGAACGACTCGCCCACGCACATCTACGTGATGCGCACGCCGGAGGCGAAGGTGGCGGTCTACTCCAAGTGGCTCGGCCCCACGGCCTACATAGACCCGTCCTCGTTCCAGTACGAGTTCTACGACTACGCCACCGAGCGCGGCCGGGCCGAACTCGACAACACCTTCGATCACGATCCCCGGGCCAGGGCGATGGCGGCACAGCTGATGACGCAGTTCGTGCCCGGTCAGCTGGCCGCCGCGTTGCCGCCGTCATATCAGCCGCAGAGCGCGGCCGCGCAGGCCCGGTACCTCACCTACGTCCAGGCGATCGACCGGTTCACCCCGGGCGAGATCGACAAGGAGGGACTCGCGAGGCTGACGCCGTTCGGAGAGGTCTTCTGACTCAGCCCTTGTCCAGGCAGGCTCGATAGCCACCGGCCTCGAAGTCGGCGCGCGCGCAGTAGGACGCGCGCGGGTAGTACTCCCCCATGGTCGCCGCGGGATCGGCGTTGGCCGCCTGGGACGCCTGCACCGAGTACGGATAGAAGGCCGGACTGGGCAGCATGTGCCGCATGAACAGCACCTTCCTCGGCACCGCTGTCGACCCCCAGGGCAGGACGGTCACCGTCGGGTCCGACGTCGCGGTCGCCGGCACGTCCTCGGGCGCCGCCACGACATAGGTGTAGTAGCCACCGGCGTCGACCCCGGTCTGGAAATCCGCCGCACACGCCACCACCGGATACGGCGACACCTGATCGTTCTGGCACATCGACCAGTACCGCACCTGCTGCCCCGGCTCGGTCACCGGCACGCCCGCACGGGTGTCCGGGAAGCTCGGCGCCCGCCCACGCACGACCACGATCCGGCCCGGCTGATAGGTCAATCCGGCACCGATGTACTTGTTGTCGCCGTTGGGGAACAGGCCGGAGGTGCTGGCCGGGTTCACGAACGTCGCCTCCGGCACGTTCCCCGGGAACGCACCCGATGCCGCGCCTGCGATGAGCCGATCGAACGCCTGCTCCATCGCCTGCCCAAGCGGTCCGCTGGTCGCGTCTGCGGGGTCGAAGGCAGCGGGGCAGGTCGAGATGGGGATGGTGGTCGCGCCATTGTCGAGGACCAGGGCCACCGCGGGAAGCGGCACCCCTCCGGGGAGCGAGGCCGCGTCGTCCGGGACGTACACCCGGATGATCAGGAAACCCATCGGCACCGTCTGGCTGCCTGCCCCGGAGGGTAGCGCCCGGATCTGGTTTAGCGCGTGGTTCGCCTCGCCGGGCACCACGGTGGCGTGCCACCGTCTCGCCAAGGCCGGCAGTCCGGTCAACGAGGGATCCGCGAACGGGTTCCCGCTGCCTGCATCCGGAACGATCATGTCGTCGCGGAGGGTGTCGACCGTGTTCAGGTCCGTGCCGTAGGTGTTGAGCGAGAAGTACCGCGCCGCGGGATAGTCGCCGCTCAGCTCGATCCGGTCATCTCCGCCCAAGGCATACGGCAGCACCCAGTAGGTGGCGTTCGAGTCCGGGAACGCGACATTGAGGACCGTGTCGTTGGACATGAACCGCCACGCGCACCCGATCGCCGGGCCCGCGGGCGGGGCGGCGCCCGCCGCCGTGGGCACCCCGAGCGCCGCGCTCACCACCATGCAGACCAGCGCAAGGAGAACACGCACCGAGTACCTCGACTGTGGCACCGCCTCGGCCATACCCGACTCCGTTCGTCCAGGTGCTCACGCTACGCGCGTGGTCAGCGCAGCGTGGCGTTGTAGACGGCGAGGTGCGACCGAACCAGTTCCAGCCCGGCGGGGTCGTCGAGCGGAATGGGATCACGGACGACGGTCATCAGGTCTGCCAGCGCGACGGGCGGGTCCGCGTCCGCGCGAATGGTCATGACCACCGAGAACCGGTCCTCGTCGTTGCGGGCCCTGTATTTGATGCCTCGCACCTCGGAGCCGTTCACCACCGCCGCCGCCCACTGCTGGGTCAGGGGATAGTCGACGGGGTCGCACTTCGTGAGCCAGAGGTCCTGACCGATGGCGGCCAGGTGGCGGCCGTGCAGGAGCGCGACCGGGAACTCGGTGGTCACCTGCACCTGCGACAGCACCCGGCCCTCGAGCTTGCGCCTGCGCAGGATCCTGGGCACGTTGTCGTCGAGCGGGAGTGAGCGGCAGTAGGTCTCGGCGATGCACACCGAGATGTCGTCGCCGAAATAGCTGTAGTGGAACGAGCCGTCCGGGGAGTCGAACCTGCCGCCGTGGACGGGATGGGCCGGGGCCTGGTTCAGGGACAGGACATGCCGATCGGGGGCGCCGGAATGAATGCGCCACAGCTTCGTTCCGGCAGGGATCGACGCCACCTCTGCGGTCACCGCGGGTGGGGGTACCCGGTTAGGCAATGTCGTCCTCGACCTCGGCCCGGACCAGGGCGGCAACCTGCTCGAGGTCGCCGGCTTCGAGCAGGTCCACCGGAGAGGGGCGGCCCGCGGCGGCCGGGTTGGGTGAGAGCCACCAGGACGCCACGCCCCATGGGTCGTCCTCGGCGCCGAGCGCCACATTGCTCCGGCGGACCAGTTCGGTCGCGTCCTCGGGCAGCGAGAACTGGAACTCCGGATAGCGGTATCGCCTGCCCTGCTTGAGGCCGATGATCTGTCCGGCCCGCTTGCGCAGCGCATCGCTCGGGTTGGCCCAGGTCTTGCGATACTTGACGGCGACCTCGCCCGCGGAGAGGTGCGGGAACGACAGGATGTACTCGACGGCGTCGCGCATCACCGTCTTCTCGTCGAGGACGTTGCCCGGATCGATGAGGTCGAGGATCGGATCGTCGCCGTCGACCTGGCCGGCCAGCAGCAGGTGGGAGACCCGACCCGCGACCAGGCTCAGGGTGGGACGGCTGGCCAGTTCGGATCGGATGAGCTCGATGAGGTCGTGGTCGCTGACGGCACCGCCGACGGCGGTCAACCTGCGCGAGTGGTCGCGGTGGCGCTCGGGAACGCCGTGGGTGCGTGCCGCACTGTTCGACATGTCCGCCTCCAGGAAGCCAGCTGATTCTATCTAGATAGCTAGTATAGATCGTCCGGCGGCCGTCGGCGACCCGGGCGCGCGCGCACCTGTTGACAGCATCGCACCCCCGTTGCGGGCCCAACGAAGGTGCGATGTCGCCAGAAGGTGTGCGGTGGGCGCGACCCTAGGCGGACGGCACCTTGTCGAGGAAGCCGAGCACGTGGATCAGCCGGCCGGTCGCATCGCGCTCGATCACGTCGAACCCCTCGATCAGGTCCTCCGCGCCCGCGGGCCCGAGCTGCCAGCCGAACCTCGCCTGGTCGTGGTGACCGTCGACCGGCCCGGTGAGGCGGAAGCTCATCCCGGCGAACTGCTGCTGCACGGCACCGATGGTGGCGTCGATCTCGTCGAGCCCCGTGGCCGCGGCCATCGGGTCCACATACCGACCGCCGGGCGCCCACAACGCGTCGATCGCGGCGCGACGCCTATCCGCATCCGTCTCGTTCCACACCGCGATGTACTGGGCCGCAAGGTTTTCGAAGCTCATGTCGTCACTCCTGTCGGATGTCGCGGTGACCGTCTCGGCCGCCGTCTGGACACCACTCTGGCCGCCGCGGTGCGCCGCGTCGATTACCTCCGAGGTAATGGCGACGCCTCCCCCACGGCCATAGGGTTGCCGGATGACCACCCTCACCCAGGCCCCGCAACCGGTCGGCACGCTGCTGCGGCGTTGGCGCGAGCGACGCCGGCTGAGCCAACTGGACCTCGCATCCCGTGCCGACGTCTCGGCCCGCCACGTGAGCTTCCTCGAGACCGGCAGGTCCCAGCCGACCAGGGCGATGCTGCTCAAGCTCAGCGAACAGCTCGACATCCCTCTGCGGGAACGTAATTCGCTGTTGCTGGCAGGCGGCTACGCGCCCGCCTACCCCGAGCACCGACTCTCCGATGTGCCGATGGCCGCGGTCGCCGACGCGATCGCGGCGATCCTCGGGGCGCACCTTCCCGCCCCCGCGGTCGTCGTCGACCGGCACTGGAACATGGTCGACGGCAACGCGGCGGTCGCGATGTTCACCGAGGGGTGCGCGCTCCACCTGCTCGAACCGCCGGTCAACGTGCTGCGACTGAGCCTGCACCCGGAGGGCATGGCACCGCGGATCGTCAACCTCGGACAGTGGCGCAGCCACCTGCGCCACCGGCTCGACCACCAGATCGCCGCGACGGGGGACCCGTTCCTGGGCGCGTTGGCCGACGAACTGTCGACCTACCCCGGCGCCGACGCGCCCTCGGAGCACGACCCGGACGCCCTGGTGGTGCCGCTCCGATTCGCCACCCCCGCCGGCGAACTCGCCTTCCTCAGCACCACCACGGTGTTCGGCACGCCGATGGACGTCACGGTCGCCGAGCTGGCGATCGAGACCTTCTACCCCGCCGACGCGCCGACCGCCGCGGCGCTCGCCGCGGCGCTCGCCGACGGCGTCAGATGACGCCCATCGCGAGCATCGCGTCCGCCACCTTGACGAAGCCGCCGATGTTCGCGCCGAGGACGTAGTCGCCCGGCTTGCCGTACTCCTCCGCGGTCGCGACACAGCGGCCGTGGATGTCCGACATGATCTTCGAGAGCCGCTCGTCGGTGTAGTCGAAATGCCAGGAGTCGCGGGAGGCGTTCTGCTGCATCTCCAGCGCGGAGGTCGCCACGCCGCCCGCGTTCGCGGCCTTGCCGGGTGCGAACGCGACGCCCGCGGAGCGCAGCACGCGCAGCGCCTCCGGGGTGGTCGGCATGTTGGCGCCCTCCGCTACCACGCGGACCCCGTTCTCGACCAGGGTCAGTGCGCCCTTTTCGTCGAGCTCGTTCTGGGTGGCGGACGGGATCGCGACGTCACAGGGCACGTCCCAGATCGAGCCGCCCGCAACATATGTCGCCGACGGAACCGTGTCGACGTAGTCGCAGATCCGGCCGCGCCGGACCTCCTTGATCTCCTTGAGCAGCTCCAGGTCGATGCCGGTCTCGTCCACGATGTAGCCGGCCGAATCCGAGCAGGCCACCACGGTGCCACCGAGCTGGTGCACCTTCTCGATCGCGTAGATCGCCACGTTGCCGGAGCCGGAGACCACGACCCGCTTGCCGTCCATGGCGGTGCCGGCCGTCTTGAGCATCTCGGCCACGAAGTAGGCGGCGCCGTAGCCGGTCGCCTCCTTGCGCACCTGTGAGCCACCCCAGGTCAGGCCCTTGCCGGTGAGCACGCCCGACTCATAGGAGTTCGTGAGCCGCTTGTACTGGCCGAACAGGTAGCCGATCTCGCGGCCGCCGACGCCGATGTCGCCCGCGGGCACGTCGGTGTACTCGCCGATGTGCCGGTGCAGCTCGGTCATGAAGGACTGGCAGAACCGCATGATCTCCGCGTCGGAGCGACCCTTGGGGTCGAAGTCGGAGCCGCCCTTGCCGCCACCGATCGGCAGTCCGGTGAGCGCGTTCTTGAAGATCTGCTCGAAGCCGAGGAACTTCACGATGCCGAGGTTGACGCTCGGGTGGAAGCGGAGGCCGCCCTTGTACGGGCCGAGCACGCTGTTGTACTGCACCCGGAACCCGCGGTTGACGTGCACGTTGCCGTTGTCGTCGGTCCACGGCACCCGGAAGATGATCTGGCGCTCGGGCTCGCAGAGCCGCTCGATCAGCGCGCCGTCGGCGTAGTTCGGGTGCCGCTCCAGGACCACCGTGAGCGATTCGAAAACCTCGGCGACGGCCTGGTGGAACTCCGGCTCACCAGCGTTGCGGCGGACAACTTCCTCGAAGTACTTGTCGACGCGCTCACGGACATGCCCACTCACAGCGGCCGTTCTCCTCTTGATCTACAGGGAATGGAAAGTAAAGACAATCACAAGACTTCCTCACCGTCGTACGCGGGTCTCCGTGATGATGCTCGCCGCGGTGACCGATCCCACACCTTCCGGTCGCCGCGACACGGGGTCCGGTGGACGTCCCTTACCAGGACGCGAGCTGGGCCTGGGACTACCGTGAGATCGTCATCCCGTACTGCGGAGGAGCGTCAATGAGCATCCAGACGGTGGAATCGCGCCGCCATCGCGTCGTGGTCATCGGTTCCGGTTTCGGCGGCCTGTTCAGCGCGCAGGCACTCAAACGCGCCGACGTCGACGTCACCCTCATCGCCCGCACCACCCACCACCTGTTCCAGCCGCTGCTGTATCAGGTTGCGACCGGCATCCTCTCGGTAGGCGACATCGCCCCCGCCACCCGCATGGTCCTGCGCAAGCAGAAGAACACCCAGGTGCTGCTCGGCGACGTCCTCGAGATCGACCTCGAGGCCAAGACCGTCACCTCGCGACTGCTCGAACGCGAAACGGTCACCGAGTTCGACAGCCTGATCGTGGCAGCGGGCGCCGGCCAGTCGTACTTCGGCAACGATCATTTCGCCGAGTTCGCGCCGGGTATGAAGACCATCGACGACGCCCTCGAACTGCGCGGCCGCATCCTCGGCGCCTTCGAACAGGCCGAGTTGTCCCAGGATCCGGAGGAGCGCGCCCGGTTGCTCACCTTCGTCGTGGTCGGGGCGGGCCCCACCGGCGTCGAGCTGGCCGGCCAGATCGCCGAGCTGGCCCATCGCACCCTCAACGGCGCCTTCCGCAGCATCGACTCCCGGGAGTCGCGGGTGATCCTGCTCGACGGCGCCCCCGCGGTGCTCCCCGTCTACGGCGGCAAGCTCAGCGAGAAGGCGGCCGCGCGCCTGGAGAAGCTGGGTATCGAGATCCAGCTCAACGCGATGGTCACCGACGTCGACGTGGACGGCCTGGTCGTCAAGGAGAAGGACGGCACCGAGCGCCGCATCGACTCGCAGTGCAAGGTGTGGTCCGCGGGGGTGCAGGCCAGCCCGCTCGGCAAGCAACTGGCGGCGCAGTCCGGAGCCGAGATCGACCGCGCCGGCCGCGTCCACGTCAATCCCGACCTGTCACTGCCCGGCTACCCCAACGTCTACGTCATCGGCGACATGATGTCGCTCGACAACCTGCCCGGACTGGCGCAGGTCGCAATGCAGGGCGGCAAGTACGCCGCCAAGCAGATCAAGGCCACCGTCGCGGGTGAGTCGCCCGAGGCGCGCCACCCCTTCAAGTACTTCGACAAGGGCTCGATGGCGACCATCTCCCGTTTCAGCGCCATCGCAAAGGTCGGCAAGCTGGAGATCAGCGGTTTCATCGGCTGGATCGCCTGGCTGGTGATCCATCTGATGTACCTGGTCGGGTTCCGCAGCAAGTTCTCCACGATCCTGTCCTGGACCGTCAGCTTCCTCGGCCGCGGCCGCGCGCAGATGGCGTCGACGGAACAGCAGGTGTTCGCGCGCAACGCGATGGAGCTCTTGCAGGACTACGAACGGGCCAAAGATGCCGGCCTGATCGGCGATCCGCTGGCGGTCTCGACCGGCGAGGAGCGGGAGAAGGCCGGCTAACCGTTGTGCGCGTGGGTGGCGCCGAGGTCGTGCAGCATCCGGTGCACGACCTCGTCGTCGAGCGAGTAACTCATCTTCTTGCCGTCCCGGCGCACCGCGACCCAGCCCTGATTGCGCAGCAGCCGCAGGGCGTGCGAGACGGCGGTGGTGCTCATGTCCAGCGCCGCCGCGAGATCCGAGACGTAGATTCCGGGGGCACGGTGCAGCCCGAGCAGGATCCGGAGCCTGGTCGGGTCGCCGAGCAGTTCGAACCGGCGCACCCACTCCGGTAGATCCGGCACCGCAGCTACGGCGGCGCGGGCCTGCGCGACCTGTTCCGGGTCGAATGCGGGCGAGGTACCGGTCATGGGTTCACCGTAGCCAACGCGCGGCCCAGTCGGGTCCCGAGACTGCCGCCCGCCGCCAGGGGCATCCGGACCCACGACCCGCCGGGGTACCGCTCGACCACCGCGGGCCGCTCGTCCGGGTACACCAGTTCGCTCAGGACCGCCATCGGCGCGTCCAGCACGTCGTGACCGACGGTCCCCGCCCCCAGCTCCAACCGGTGTCTGAGCAGCGGAATCCCGTCCAGGTCCGCGTGCAGCGCGCCCGACCACCGCCCGCCGACTTCGCCGGTGCGCCCGATCTGGGCCCGCTCGCGCACCGTCACCCGGGACGAGGACGTCAGCTCGAGCCGGGTGTGGGTCCGGTGGTCCGCGTCCGCCGCGACCACCATGGGCTCGGGGTCGAGCAGCAGCTCCGCGTCCGGCCCCACCTCGATGCTCCAGCGGGCGGTCGAGACCAGCTGGTCGGCGCCGGGCAGGGCGAGTGCGGCTGCGACGGTGCGCACCGTCAGGCTCGCGCCGGGTCCGACGCGCAGGGCGATCTCGAGGTGGTCGCCGCCGAGCGGCGTCGCGGCCGCGGAGATCAGGTGCACGGTGTCGTGCGCCGTGATCCGGGCGGCCAGTCCCCCACTCGCCTGGATCCGGGGTGTGCGGCCCCGCTCGGCGACGATGGTCAGCGCCGTGCGCACCCGGTCAGACCGCCGCCGCCAGCTGCTCGCGCACCCAGGCCAGCACGGGGGTCGCCGCCGGATCCGCGGTCAGCGAGATCAGCGCCGTCGGCCGGCCCTCGCGGACGCGGGCCGCGTCGGTCTCCATCACGGTCAGGTCCGCGCCGACCAGCGGGGCGAGATCGGTCTTGTTGACCACCAGCAGGTCCGAGAACGTGACGCCGGGTCCCCCCTTGCGCGGAACCTTGTCGCCGCCCGCCACGTCGACCACGAAGATCTGCACGTCGATCAGTCCCGAGGAGAAGGTCGCGGTGAGGTTGTCGCCGCCGGATTCGACCAGGATCAGGTCCAGCGGCGGGTTCGCCTCGATCAGGTCGTCGATCGCGTCGAGGTTCGCGGTGATGTCGTCGCGGATCGCGGTGTGCGGGCAGCCGCCCGTCTGCACCGCCGTGATCCGCTCGTCGGGCAGCACGGCGTGCCTGCGCAGGAAGTCCGCGTCCTCGGTGGTGTAGATGTCGTTGGTGAGCACGGCGAGCGACAGTTCGTCGCGCAGTTCCCTGCAGAGGGCGGCGACCAGCGCGGTCTTGCCGGATCCGACCGGGCCGCCGATGCCCACCCGCAGCGGCTCTCCCGCCGCGCGAACCCGCTTGGGCCGGTCGTGCGTGTGCCGATGCGGTTCTCCGTCGATCAGGTGTGGGGGCATGTCGGTCTCCTTCGGGTGATGAGGTTCTCGGGTGTTCGGGGTGCCGGGTGATTCACGAGGCGAACAGTGGACGTTCGCGCTCCACGTGCGCCTGCGCGACCACGTCCAGCATCGGGTCGGACAGGTCGGCGAGCCCGGCCGCGGCGAGATCCGCGGTCCGGTCGCACAGCTCGGAGAGTGCGAAGGTACAGGCCGCCACGTCCGCCGGATCGAGCGCGAGCAGGCGCTGCGCGGCGATCGCGGTCCCCGTCATCGTCGTGTAGACGAGCACCATCGCGGCCTCGGTGCCGCTCATCCCGCAGACCCGCGCGGCCTGGCCGGACGCCACCGCCAGGTGCGGGCGGGTACCGAGCGCCGACCAGTCGTGCTGGGGCCAGACGTGTTTGGACAGCCGCACCAGTCCCCGGCCCTGGGCCCGGGACGCGGCCCGCCCCGCCGGGGACGGGGTCCGTGCGTCGGTCTCCGCGTCGGCCTCGCCGGGCGCGAGCGCGCCCACGCACACCGCGGCGGCGATCGACCCCGCGACCAGCCCTCCGCTGCCGATCCGCCTGCGCAGGTACGCGTCGAGCGTCGGGAGGTCCCGCACCAGCCCGCACGCAATGGCCTCCTCGACTCCTCCGGAGTGCACATGCCCTCCCGTGGGGAGCCGGGAGTCGGCCAGCGCCAACAGGTTCGCCAGTCTCGTGGTCATCGCGCATGCACCGCCATCAGAACAGGAAGTAGCGCTGGGCCATCGGCAGCTCGGTCGCCGGCTGCTCGCGCCACACCTGCCCGTCGATCCGCACGGTGAACGTGTCGGGGTCCACCTCGATGTGGGGTCGCGCGTCGTTGAGCGGCATGTCCGCCTTGCCCCGCGCGCGGACATCGAGAACCGGTACCAGCCTGCGGTCCAGGTTCAGCCGATCGGCCAGACCGTCCTCGATCGCCTGCGGCGCCACGAAATGCACCGAGGTGGCGGCGGCCACCTTCGGGGCGGCGCCGAACATCGGCCGCGGCAGCACCGGTTGCGGGGTCGGGATCGAGGCGTTCGCATCGCCCATCGCGGCCCAGGCGATCGCGCCGCCCTTGATCACGGCGTGCGGCCGGACCCCGAAGAACGCGGGCTCCCAGAGCACCAGGTCAGCGAGCTTGCCCACCTCCACCGAGCCGATCTCCGCGTCGAGGCCGTGCGCGATCGCCGGGCAGATCGTGTACTTGGCCACGTATCGCCTGGCCCGGTGGTTGTCCGCGGCGCCGTCGCCGGGCAAGGCCCCGATCCGGCGCTTCATCACGTGCGCCGACTGCCAGGTGCGCAGCACCACTTCGCCGATCCGGCCCATCGCCTGCGAGTCGCTGCCGATCATCGAGATGGCACCCATGTCGTGCAGCAGGTCCTCCGCCGCGATCGTCGACGGCCGGATCCGGCTCTCCGCGAACGCCAGGTCCTCGGGGATCGACGGGTCCAGATGGTGACACACCATGAGCATGTCCAGGTGTTCGTCGAGGGTGTTCACCGTGTGCGGGCGGGTCGGGTTCGTCGAACTCGGCAGCACGTGACCCTGCGCGGCGACGGTGATGATGTCCGGAGCGTGCCCACCGCCCGCGCCCTCGGTGTGATAGGCGTGGATCCCCCGCCCTGCGATGGCCGCCAGGGTGTCCTCGACGAAGCCGGCCTCGTTCAGGGTGTCCGAGTGCAACGCCACCTGGACGCCCGCCGCGTCCGCGACGGACAGGCAGGCGTCGATGGCCGCCGGGGTCGAGCCCCAGTCCTCGTGCAACTTGAATCCGGAAGCGCCGCCACGCAACTGCTCCCACATCGACTCCGCGCTGACGGTGTTGCCCTTCCCGAGCAGCGCGATGTTCATCGGCCACCCGTCCAGCGCCTCCAGCATCCGGGACAGATGCCAGGAACCGGGCGTCACGGTGGTGGCCTTGGAACCCTCGGCGGGACCGGTACCGCCGCCGATCAGCGTGGTGATCCCGCCGCCGAGCGCCTCCTCCATGATCTGCGGGCAGATGAAGTGCACATGACAGTCGATCGCACCCGCGGTCAGGATCCGTCCGTTGCCCGCGATGATCTCGGTGGAGGGCCCCACCACCAGGTCCGGGTGTACCCCCGTCATCGTGTCCGGGTTGCCCGCCTTGCCGAGCGCCACGATCCGGCCGTCCCGGATCCCGACGTCCGCCTTGATGATTCCCCAGTGGTCGAGGATCACCACCCCGGTGATGACGGTGTCGGGCGCCCCTTCGGCGCGGGTCGCACGGCCCTGCCCCATGGATTCGCGGAGCACCTTGCCGCCGCCGAACACGGCCTCCTCGCCTGCCAGCCCCGGCCCGCCCGAACGGTCCTCGGTGACCTCGATGAACAGGTCGGTGTCGGCCAGCCGGATCCGGTCGCCGGTGGTGGGACCGAACAGCGCGGCGTAGCGGGCCCTGCTCAACGAGCTCATCGGCGGTCCAGCCGTCCGGGTGCGGCCAGGGTCAGGCCGTGCACCTCGCGGGTGCCGCCGATCGGGACCAGGCTCACGCGCTGCGCCAGCCCCGGCTCGAACCGGACCGCGGTGCCCGCGGGGACGTCGAGGCGGAGGCCGTGGGCGGCCGAACGGTCGAACCGCAGCGCCGCGTTCGCCTGCGGGAAGTGGACGTGGCTGCCGACCTGGACCGGCCGGTCGCCGACGTTGAGCACCTCGAGCTCGGTCCGCGGCGCATCGGGGTTCAGCTCGATCTCGCCATCGGCGCAGAGGATTTCACCGGGGATCATCGTCTGCTCCTACGCGATGGGATGGTGGACGGTCACGAGCTTGGTGCCGTCCGGGAAGGTGGCCTCGACCTGGACGTCGGCGAGCATCTCGGGCACGCCCTCCATCACGTCCTCGCGGCCGAGCACCTCGCGACCGGACGCCATCAGCTCGGCGACGGTGCGGCCGTCGCGCGCGCCCTCGAGCAGGTGATCGGTGATGATGGCCACCGCCTCGGGATGATTGAGCCGCAGCCCCCTGCCCCGGCGGCGCCTGGCGAGCTCGGCCGCATAGCTGAGCAGGAGTCGTTCCTGCTCGTGGGGCGACAGCCGCATCCGTCCTCCTGATGGTGTGCCGGGCGGGCGCCCGGAGTGGCAATGGTGCCACGCGATCCCGGGGCGATCGCAGCCTCCCCGCCGGGTTGACGCGGCCGTAAGAAGACCGAAACATGCAGGCAACACGCCCCTCTCGACGGAGCGGCGGCCCAGGAGGGCGCACCGCCAGTAGCATCGAGCCCGTGACCGAGGCGACGGAACGCACCAGCCCGCCAGTCGTGTTGCGCGTGCTCGTCTACAGCGACAACGCGCACACCCGCGCCCAGGTCATGAGCGCGCTCGGCGATCGGCCCCATCCGGATCTGCCGGCATTGACGTACCTCGAGGTGGCGACCGGTCCCGTCGTCATCGAGCTGATGGATGCCGGCGGCATCGACCTCGCCATCCTGGACGGGGAGGCGACGCCCGTCGGTGGCATGGGAATCGCCAAGCAGTTGAAGGACGAGATCCGCCGATGCCCGCCGATCCTGGTGCTGACCGGCAGGCCCGACGACGCCTGGCTGGCCAACTGGTCCAGGGCCGAGGCCGCGGTGCCGCAACCGATCGACCCGATCCGGCTCGCCGAGGCCGTCGTGACGCTGCTCCGCGCCTCCGCCTGACACCGCGATCCCTCCCGGGACACGCCCGCGAAGCGCCGAGCCCTGACTCACCAGACCGGTAGGGTGAGATGTAGCTCACATCGACCCGAGTCGGGATAGTGCGGCTCGTTCGGCCGGAGTGATCGCGTGGGAAGTGCTTCGGATCGTAGGAGCGTGGCATGGGGCGAGTCTGGCAACGCGGACCGACTGGTCGGCCCGGGATGCGCTGCCGCCCGAGTCCCGCGCGCGTGCTGGAACGACCGCTCGGAACCGGGCGGCCAGGCTCGCACAGAGGGGAGCTCATGCGGCATGAACGTCTATGTGCCGATCCTCGTACTCGGGGCGATCGCAACGGGATTCGCGATCTTCTCCGTGATCGTGGCGTCTGCCGTCGGCCCGAAGCGGTACAACCGGGCCAAGCTCGAGGCGTACGAGTGCGGTATCGAGCCGATGCGACAGCCGGCGGGTGGGGCCCCCGGTCAGCGCATCCCCGTGAAGTACTACCTCACGGCGATGCTGTTCATCATCTTCGACATCGAGATCGTGTTCCTGTACCCGTGGGCGGTGCACTTCGACGCACTCGGGCTCTTCGGGCTGGCCGCGATGGCGCTGTTCATCTTCAACGTGGCGGTGGCCTATGTGTACGAATGGCGACGCGGCGGCCTGAGCTGGGACTGAGCGTCCGCTCACGTAGTGCCGGAAGCCATCTCAAGCGAAATCCGAACTGAGAAGAGTGGCGAGATGGGTCTCGAGGAGAAACTGCCGAGCGGCTTCCTGCTGAGCACGCTCGAGGGGCTCGCGGGTTTCGCCCGCAAGGGTTCCCTCTGGCCGGCGAGCTTCGGCCTCGCCTGCTGCGCGATCGAGATGATGGCCACCACCTCGGGTCGCTACGACCTGGCCCGCTTCGGGATGGAGGCGTTCCGAGCCTCGCCACGGCAGGCCGACCTGATGATCGTCGCCGGACGGGTCAGCCAGAAGATGGCCCCGGTGCTCCGGCAGATCTACGACCAGATGGTCGAACCGAAGTGGGTCCTGGCGATGGGGGTGTGCGCGTCTTCGGGCGGCATGTTCAACAACTACGCGATCGTGCAGGGCGTCGATCACGTCGTTCCCGTGGACATCTACCTGCCCGGCTGTCCGCCGCGGCCGGAGATGCTGCTGAACGCGATCATCGCGCTGCACGAGAAGATCCAGCAGATGCCGTTGGGTGTCAACCGCGAGGAGGCGGTCCGGGCAGCCGAGCAGGCCGCCCTCGCCTCCACCCCGACGTTCGAACTCGGCACCCCCGGGGGTCTGCTCCGGTGACCCACAAGGACAGTGATCGCGACGACGATGCCCGGCGGGTCGACGCGGAGGCGACCGTGGGCCCGGAAGGCGCTGTGCCGTCGGAGCATCCGGAGGACGAGGAACTGATCGGTGTGCGTCGCGGCATGTTCGGGGTGCGCGGCACCGGCGACACCTCCGGCTACGGTCGGCTGGTTCGCCCGGTCACGGCGCCCGAGCATGCCACCCGCCCGTACGGCGGCTACTTCGACGCGGTCGCAGACGCCCTCGAAGCCGCGCTCACCGACGCCGGAGTGCGGTACCTGGAGGCCATCGAGAAGGTCGTCGTCTTCCGGGGCGAGATGACCTTGCATGTGCGGCGCGGGCACCTGCCGCTGGTCGCCCGGACCCTGCGCGACGAACCCGACCTCCGATTCGAGCTGTGTCTGGGCGTCAACGGTGTGCACTACCCCGAGGATGCCGGCCGGGAACTGCACGCGGTCTACCCACTCCGCTCGATCACCCTGGGGCGCGTGATCCGGCTCGAGGTGTCGGTGCCCGAGACCGATCCGCACGTGCCGTCGCTGTACCAGGTGTACCCGACGAACGACTGGCACGAGCGAGAGACCTACGACTTCTTCGGCATCGTGTTCGACGGCCATCCGTCCCTGACCCGCATCGAGATGCCCGACGACTGGCAGGGCCATCCGCAGCGCAAGGACTATCCGCTCGGCGGCATCCCCGTCGAGTACAAGGGCGCGCAGGTGCCGCCGCCGGACGAGCGGAGGGCGTACAGCTGATGAAGCACGCCGACCAGAGCATCACCGTCACGGGCCAGGACTGGGACGAGGTCGTGTCCACCACCGGAGCAGCGTCCACTGGTCGCTCCGCAGGCTCCGCTCCTGAAGGCCCCGAACGCATCGTCGTCAACATGGGTCCTCAGCACCCGTCCACGCACGGCGTGCTCCGTCTCATCCTCGAGATCGAGGGCGAGACCGTCACCGAGGCACGCTGCGGAATCGGGTACCTGCACACCGGGATCGAGAAGAACCTCGAATACCGCAACTGGACCCAGGGCGTCACCTTCGTCACCCGGATGGACTATCTCTCCCCGTTCTTCAACGAGACCGCGTACTGCCTCGGGGTGGAGAGGCTTCTCGACATCACCGAACAGATCCCCGAGCGGGCGGGCGTCATACGGGTCATGCTGATGGAACTCAACCGGATCTCCTCCCACCTGGTCGCGCTGGCCACCGGCGGGATGGAGCTCGGCGCGATCACCCCGATGCTCTTCGGGTTCCGCGAGCGCGAGTTGATCCTCGACGTCTTCGAGACGATCACCGGCCTGCGTATGAACCACGCCTACATCCGCCCCGGCGGCCTCGTCCGGGACCTGCCGCCCGGTGCGGTCGAGAAGGTACGGGACCTCCTCACGATCTTGCCGAAACGACTGCGGGACATCGAGTCGCTTCTCACCGACAACGCCATCTGGAAGGCCCGCACCGAGGGCATCGGTTATCTCGATCTGACCGGCTGCATGGCGCTCGGTGTGACCGGTCCGGTCCTGCGGGCCACCGGCCTCCCCCACGACCTGCGAAAGAGCGCACCGTACTGCGGCTACGAGAACTACGAGTTCGACGTCGTCACGGACACCGGCTGCGACTGCTACGGGCGATACCGGATCCGGGTCGACGAGATGACGGAATCGTTGAAGATCGTGGAGCAGTGCCTCGACCGGCTGCGGCCCGGCCCCGTGATGGTCGAGGACGAGAAGATCGCCTGGCCTGCCGATCTCGCCCTCGGCAGCGACGGATTGGGCAACTCCCCCGACCACATTCGCACGATCATGGGGACGTCGATGGAGTCGCTCATCCACCATTTCAAGCTCGTCACCGAGGGGCTCCGGGTACCGGCGGGACAGGTCTATGTGTCGGTCGAGTCGCCCCGCGGCGAGTTGGGCGTGCACATGGTCAGCGACGGCGGCAGCCGCCCGTTCCGGGTCCACTACCGGGACCCGTCGTTCACCAATCTTCAGGCCGTGGCGGCCATGTGCGAGGGCGGGATGGTCTCCGATGTCATCGCCTCGGTCGCCAGCATCGATCCGGTCATGGGCGGAGCTGATCGCTGATGTTGCAGGGACGAAACGACGAGCGGGCGAACAACATCGCCGTGAGCGGTCCGGCCGGCACCGCCGGACGGATCTTCATCGAACTCGGACCACGCCCGGACGAGAAGGGACAGCTGGTCCGCCCCGGCGCGCGCGCCTCCTACCCGGCCGACGTCCACGCCCGTTTGGCGGCGGACGCGGCGGAGATCATCGCGCGATATGGACAGGCGCCGAAGGACCCGGCGGCCCGCTCGGCACTGTTGCCCCTGCTGCACCTGGTCCAGGCCGAGGACAGCCACATCACCCCGGCCGGAATCGAGTTCTGTGCAACGCAACTCGGTCTCACCGGGGCCGAGGTCACCGCGGTGGCGACCTTCTATTCCATGTACCGTCGCAACCCGACGGGCGAGTTCCACGTCGGGGTCTGCACCAACACGCTCTGCGCGATCATGGGCGGCGACGCGATCGCCGCCGCACTCGAGGAGCATCTCGGCGTCGGCAACGGCGACACCACCGACGACGGCAAGATCACCCTCGAGCGCATCGAGTGCAACGCGGCGTGCGACTTCGCCCCGGTCGTGATGGTCAACTGGGAGTTCTTCGACAACCAGACCCCGGACACGGCACGGGGGATCGTCGACGGCCTGCGCGCGGGCGACCAGGTCAACCCGAGCAGGGGCGCGCCACTGTGTACCTTCCGCGAGACCGCGCGCATCCTGGCCGGGTTCCCGGATGGCCGGCCCGGCGCACTCGAGGCCGGCGGCGGCGCGGGCGATCCCACCGTGGTCGGCCTGCGGATCGCCCGTGAACTGGGGATGGAGGCACCCGCCGCCGCCCCACCACCCGAGCCCGCCATCTCCCCCGACGAGGCGGACCAACCACCGGCCGATGCCGCGGACCCGGCCGCCGCCCCCACCCCCCTGACCCCGGTCCTCAGCAGATACTGGGACGACCCGAGATCCTGGACGCTGGACACATACCGCCGCCACGACGGCTACCGGGCGCTGGACAAGGCCCTGCGCATGGATCCCGATCAGGTGATCGGGACCGTCAAGGACTCCGGGCTCCGTGGGCGAGGCGGTGCCGGCTTCCCCACCGGCACGAAATGGGGTTTCATCCCGCAACAGGACGACCCGACCGCGCCACCGCACTACCTGGTCGTCAACGCGGACGAGTCCGAGCCCGGCACCTGCAAGGACATGCCGCTCATCCTGGCCACCCCGCACGCCCTGATCGAGGGCGCGATCATCGCGGCGTACGCCATCCGCGCGAGCCGCGCCTTCATCTACCTGCGCGGCGAGGTCGTTCCGGTGCTGCGTCGGCTGCAAGCCGCGGTGGCCGAGGCCTACGACGCCGGGTACCTCGGCCGGAACATCCTCGGTTCCGGCTACGACCTGGATCTGGTGGTGCACGCGGGCGCGGGGGCCTACATCTGCGGCGAGGAGACGGCACTGCTCGATTCGCTGGAGGGCCGCCGCGGCCAACCCCGGCTGCGTCCGCCGTTCCCGGCGGTCGCGGGCCTGTACGCGAGCCCGACCGTGGTCAACAACGTCGAGTCGATCGCGAGCGTCCCGCCGATCATCCTGCGCGGGCCACAGTGGTTCCGCTCGATGGGCAGCACCGAGTCCCCCGGTTTCACGCTGTACTCCCTGTCCGGCCACGTCGCCCGGCCGGGACAGTACGAGGCGCCGCTGGGCATCACCCTGCGCGAACTGCTGGAGTACGCGGGCGGCGTCCGGGCCGGGCATCGGCTCAAGTTCTGGACCCCGGGAGGATCGTCGACCCCCCTCTTCACCGCCGATCACCTCGACGTCCCCCTGGACTACGAGCACGTCGCGGCCGCGGGCTCGATGCTCGGAACCAAGGCCCTGCAGATCTTCGACGAGACCACCTGTGTGGTCCGAGCGGTGCTGCGCTGGACCGAGTTCTATGAGCACGAGTCCTGCGGGAAGTGCACCCCCTGCCGAGAGGGCACCTACTGGCTGGTCCAGATCCTCGAACGCCTGGAGGCAGGCAACGGCACCGACTCAGACCTGGAGAAGCTGCTCGATATCTCCGACGCCATCCTCGGGAAGTCGTTCTGCGCCCTCGGCGACGGCGCGGCCAGCCCGATCATGTCCTCCATCAAGCATTTTCGTGACGAGTACCTCGCGCACTTCGAGCTCGGCCGATGCCCGTTCGAGCCGGAACGGTCCACTCTCCTTCCGAGAGGACACATCTGATGACGGTGAACACGAACGACGACGCGACCGAACTGCCGGTGCCCGAGGACCTCGTGTCCGCCACCATCGACGGTGTCCCGATCGCGGTTCCCAAGGGCACGTTGGTGATCCGCGCCGCCGAGATGGTCGGCATCCAGATCCCGCGGTTCTGCGACCACCCGCTGCTCGACCCGGTCGGCGCCTGCCGCCAGTGCCTGGTCGACGTGGAGGGCCAGCGAAAGCCGCTCGCCTCGTGTACCACCACCGTTACGGACGGCATGGCGGTCCACACCCAGCTCACCTCGCCGGTCGCGGACAAGGCGCAGCGGGGAGTGATGGAACTGCTGCTGATCAACCACCCGCTGGACTGCCCGGTCTGCGACAAGGGCGGCGAGTGCCCGCTGCAGAACCAGGCCATGTCCAACGGCCGCACCGAATCGCGGTTCGGCGGGGTCAAACGCACCTTCCCCAAACCGATTCCACTCTCCTCCGAGGTCCTGCTCGACCGGGAACGGTGCGTGCTCTGCGCGCGGTGCACCCGATTCTCCCAGCAGATCGCGGGCGACCCGTTCATCGACCTGTTGGAGCGGGGCGCGCTGCAGCAGGTCGGCATCTACGCCAAGGAGCCGTTCGAGTCCTACTTCTCCGGCAACACCGTGCAGATCTGCCCGGTGGGTGCGCTCACGGGCGCGGCGTACCGGTTCCGAGCCCGACCGTTCGACCTGGTGTCCAGTCCGAGCGCCTGCGAGCATTGCGCGAGCGGGTGCGACCTGCGCACCGATCACCGGCGCGGCACGGTGGTACGCCGGATGGCGGGCGACGACCCGGCGGTCAACGAGGAATGGAACTGCGACAAGGGCAGGTGGGCGTTCACCTATGCCACCGCGCCCGATCGCATCACCACACCGATGGTCCGCGCCGATGACGGCACGCTCGTGCCCGCGTCCTGGCCGCAGGCGCTGGCGACGGCGGCACGCGGATTGAGCTCGGCCGGTGGTGGTGTTGTTTCGAGCGACCTGCAAGCAGTCGCTACGGGTACCGGCGTCCTGGTGGGCGGCCGGTCCACCCTGGAGGACGCCTACGCCTACGCGAAGTTCGCGCGGGTGGTGCTCGGCACCAACGACATCGACTTCCGTAGCAGGCCGCACTCCGCGGAAGAGGCCGACTTCCTGGCCGCACGCCATTGGGTGACCGTGTCGTACCACGACCTCGAGAACGCACCGACCGTGCTGCTCGTCGGGTTCGAGCCCGAGGAGGAGTCACCGATCGTCTACCTGCGGCTGCGGAAGGCCGCGCGACGCGGCACCCTCGTGGTGCAGTCGATCGCGCCGTACGCCAGCCGGGGCCTGGAGAAGATGTCGGGCAGTCTGCTGCAGGCCGCGCCGGGCACCGAAGCGGCGGCGCTCGACGCGCTGCGGGAGTCGGAATTGCTGCGGAAGCCGGGTGCGGTGATCATGGTCGGCGAGCGACTGGCGGCCTTTCCCGGCGCACTGTCCGCCGCCGTCCGGCTGGCCGATCACACGGGTGCCCGGCTGGTGTGGGTGCCGCGTCGGGCGGGCGACCGGGGCGCGCTGGAGGCGGGCGCCCTCCCCCAGCTGCTCCCGGGCGGCCGACCCGTCGCCGACGCGGCGGCCCGACGCCAGGTGGCGCAGGCGTGGGGGTGCACGGACCTGCCTGCGGCGCGGGGCAGGGACACCGCGGACATCCTCGCCGCCGCGCGGGACGGCCGGCTCGGGGCGCTGGTGATCGGCGGGGTGGAGCCGGGCGATCTGGCCGACCCGCGCGCCGCCCTCGCCGCGATCGAGGCGGCGGGGTTCGTGATCAGCCTGGAACTGCGCCGCAGCGAGGTCACCGACCGCGCCGATGTGGTGTTCCCCGTCGCCCCTGTCGCGGAGAAGGCCGGGACCTTCCTCGACTGGGAGGGACGCCCGCGGGACTTCGACGCGGCGCTGCACGGTACCGGCGCCATGCCCGACCTGCGGGTGCTGGACGCGATCGCCGACCGGATGGGCGTGCGGCTCGGCCTCCCCGATGCCGCCTCCGCGCGGGCGGAGCTGGCCCGGCTCGGCCGGTGGGACGGTGAGGCGCCCGCCCCGCCGACTGTCGCGCCCGGGGAGCCGGCCCGGCCCGGTCCGGGCGAGGCCGTCCTCGCCGGCTGGCGAATGCTGCTGGACGCCGGTCGCATGCAGGACGGGGAGCCTCATCTCGCGGGCACCGCCCGTGCGCCGGTGGTGCGCCTGTCCGCCGTCACCGCGGCCGAGATCGGCGCCGGAGACGGGGATCCGGTGACCGTCAGCACGGACCGGGGGGCGATCACCCTGCCGCTGGCCATCACGGACCTGCCGGACCGGGTGGTGTGGCTGCCGCTGAACTCGCCCGGGTCCGCGGTGTTCCGCGAGCTCGCGACCCTCCCCGGTGGCGTCGTCCGCATCCACGCCGCGACAACCGGAACGGAGCGGTGATGGACACCGGGTATGCAGACCTGTCGGCGTTCGGCCACGATCCGTGGTGGCTGGTCCTCGGCAAGGCCGTGGCGGTCTTCGCCTTCCTGGTGCTGACGCCCCTGCTGGCGATCCTCGTCGAACGCAAGGTGCTGGCCTGGATGCAGATGCGGGTCGGGCCGAACCGGGTCGGGCCCAAGGGAACGCTGCAGAGCCTGGCCGACGGCATCAAGCTGGCGCTGAAGGAGGGCATCGTCCCGAGCGGCGTCGACAGGCCCGTCTACCTCCTGGCACCGATCATCGCGGTGGTGCCCGCCTTCATGGCGTTCGCGGTGATCCCGTTCGGTCCCGAGGTGTCGATCCTCGGCCACCAGACTCCGCTGCAACTCACCGACCTACCTGTCGCCGTGCTGTACATCCTCGCGGTCACCTCGGTCGGCGTGTACGGCATCGTGCTCGCCGGGTGGGCGTCGGGCTCGACCTACCCGCTGCTGGGCGGGTTGCGCTCGACGGCACAGGTCATCTCGTACGAGGTCGCGATGGGATTGGCGTTCGCCGCGGTCTTCCTGTGGGCGGGCACGATGGCCACCTCGGGCATCGTCGCCGCGCAGGAAGGTACCTGGTACGTCTTCCTACTGCTGCCCTCGTTCCTCATCTATGTCACCTCGATGGTCGGCGAGACCAACCGCGCGCCCTTCGACCTGCCGGAGGCCGAGGGCGAACTGGTCGGCGGCTTCCATACCGAGTACTCCTCGCTCCGCTTCGCCATGTTCATGCTCGCCGAGTACATCAACATGGCCACCGTCTCGGCGCTCGCGACCACGCTGTTCCTCGGCGGCTGGCACGCACCGTGGCCGCTGAACCTGTGGGACGGCGCGAACTCCGGATGGCTGCCCCTGCTGTGGTTCACCGCCAAGGTGTGGGGCTTCCTGTTCCTCTTCATCTGGCTGCGCGGCACGCTGCCCCGCCTTCGGTACGACCAGTTCATGAATCTCGGCTGGAAGATCCTGATCCCGGCCGCGCTGCTGTGGGTCATGGTCGTCGCCACCGCGCGGGCACTGCGGAACGAGGGGTACGGCTCCCTGCCGGTCTTCCTCTTCGGCGCGGGGACGGCCGTCGCACTGGTCGCGCTCGTCCTGCTGTGGCGCCGGCTCCGGTCCACGCAGAAGCCCTCGGCCGAGCCCGCGGGCCATATCGCGCCACCCCTCGAGGAGCCGTTCGACCCCATGGCAGGCGGGTTCCCGGTTCCGCCGCTACCCGGCCAGACGCTGCCCGCGTTCCGCCGGACACCGGTGCCCACGGGCGCCACCACCCAGGAGGGCGACGATGGCACAGGAGCGTAGCCCGCGGAGCGACCAGAAGGGACCGTTCCTAGGTCCCCTGTCGGGATTCGGCGTGACCTTCCAGACGATGTTCAAGAAGCCCAACACCGAGTTCTATCCCGAGGAGAAGGTGCCGACCGCCCCCGGCTTCCACGGCAGGCATCAGCTCAACCGCTACCCGGACGGTCTGGAGAAGTGCATCGGGTGTGAGCTGTGCGCCTGGGCCTGCCCCGCCGACGCCATCTACGTGGAGGGCGCGGACAACACCGAATCCGAACGCTACTCACCCGGTGAGCGATACGGCCGCGTGTACCAGATCAACTACCTGCGGTGCATCGGATGCGGCCTGTGCATCGAGGCGTGCCCGACCCGGGCGCTGACCATGACCGACGACTACGAGATGGTCGACGACAACAGGGCAGGGCTGATCTACGAGAAGGACCGACTCCTGGCGCCGCTCGAGCCGGGCATGGAGGAGCCGCCGCACCCGATGCAGCCGGGGAGCACGGACCGGGACTACTACCTCGGCACGGTCCCCGACAACACAGGCGCGGAGCCGGCGGAGCGCCCCGATAACACAGGCGCGGAGCCGGCGGAGCGCCCCGATAACACAGGCGCGGAAGGAGGGTCGCACCCGTGAACGCGGTCGCAGTCGCGGCGCAATTCGCCGCCGAGCCCCTCGAACGCACGTCCACGGGCGAGGCGGTCCAGTTCTGGATCCTCGCCGTGGTGGCCGTGATCGGCGCCCTCGGCGTCGTGTGCGCGACCAAGGCCGTCTATTCGGCCATCTTCCTCGCGCTGACCATGATCGTCCTCGCGGTCTTCTACATCGCCCAGGACGCGCTCTTTCTCGGCGTCGTGCAGGTCGTCGTCTACACAGGCGCGGTGATGATGCTGTTCCTGTTCGTCCTCATGCTCATCGGCGTCGACTCCTCCGACTCGCTGGTGGAAACGCTTCGCGGACAACGGGTCGCCGCGATCGCGGCCGGTCTCGGATTCGGGGTGCTGCTGATCGCCGCCATCGGCAACGCGACCGTCGTCTGGGGCGGGGTCGCCGCCGATCGGTCCGAGCGTCCGGTCGGCGACGTGGAGGCCCTCGCGGAACTCATCTTCATCCGCTATGTGTGGGCATTCGAACTCACTGGCGCGCTGCTGATCACCGCGACGATCGGCGCCATGGTGCTGGCGCATCGCGAGCGGTTCGGTCCCCGGGCGGATCAGCGGGAACTCTCGCGTGAACGGGTCCGCCGCTGGAGCGAGGGGGTCACCGACGGCAGTCGCGTGACCCCGTTGCCGAGTCCCGGTGTCTACGCGCGCAGCAATGCGGTCGACATGCCCGCACTGCTACCGGATGGGTCGTTCGACCCGTCGTCGGTCAGTCGCGTTCTGCGGCAACGAGACATCGCGGCACCCGAGTCGGAGACGTTCGGAGAGGAGGGCACGAGATGAACCCCGAGAACTACCTGTATCTGTCCGCCCTGCTGTTCACCATCGGCGCGGCGGGCGTCCTCACCCGCCGCAATGCCATCGTCGTGTTCATGTGCATCGAGCTGATGCTCAACGCAGGCAACCTCGCCTTCGTGACGTTCGCGCGGATGCACGACAACCTCGACGGCCAGGTCTTCGCGTTCTTCACGATGGTGGTCGCCGCGGCGGAAGTCGTTGTCGGCCTGGCGATCATCATGACCATCTTCCGTACCCGACGTTCGGCCTCGGTCGACGGCGCGAACCTCCTGAGGTACTGACGTGTCCGGGGGGATCTGGCTGCTGCCCGCACTGCCGCTGCTGGGCGCCACCGTGCTGCTGCTCGGCGGCAGGCGAACCGACCGGTGGGGTCATCTGTTCGCCTGCGCGACGGCGTTGGCGTCGTTCGCCGTCGGTGTCGTGTTCTTCGCCCAGATGCTCGGCCGCGACACCGCCGACCGCGTGGTCCACGAGAATCTCTTCAGCTGGGTGCCCGCCGCCGGCCTACAGGTCGACTTCGGGCTCCAACTGGACCAACTGTCCGTCTGCTTCGTGCTGCTGATCACCGGGGTGGGTTCGCTGATCCACGTCTACTCGGTCGGCTACATGAAGGACGATCCGGAGAGGCGACGATTCTTCGCCTACCTCAATCTGTTCCTGGCCGCGATGCTGCTCCTGGTGCTGGCGGACAACTACCTCGGCCTGTACGTCGGCTGGGAGGGCGTCGGCCTGGCCTCCTACCTGCTGATCGGCTTCTGGCAGTTCAAGCCCGCGGCCGCGACCGCGGCGAAGAAGGCCTTTGTCGTCAACCGCGTCGGCGACATGGGCCTGGTCGTCGCGATCATGATCATGTTCGCGACGTTCGGTTCGATCGGGTTCGGCGACGTCTTCACGATGGCACCCGAGGTGAGCGAGTCGGCGGTGACCGCGATCGGATTGGCTCTGCTGCTCGCGGCCTGCGGCAAGTCGGCCCAGGTGCCGCTGCAGTCCTGGCTCGGTGACGCGATGGAGGGCCCGACACCGGTGTCGGCGCTGATCCACGCCGCCACGATGGTCACCGCGGGCGTGTACCTCATCGTGCGGTCCAATGTGATCTTCGATCTGGCGCCGGGTGCACAGCTCGCCGTGGTGACCGTCGGTGCGGTCACCCTGCTGTTCGGCGCGATCATCGGCTGCGCCAAGGACGACATCAAGAAGGCGTTGGCCGCCTCGACGATGAGCCAGATCGGCTACATGGTGCTGGCCGCGGGGCTCGGGCCGGCGGGATACGCCTTCGCGATCATGCACCTGCTCACCCACGGATTCTTCAAGGCGGGACTGTTCCTCGGTGCCGGGTCGGTGATGCACGGCATGAACAACGAGACCGACATGCGCCGGTACGGCGGCTTGCGGGTGTTCATGCCGATCACGTTCGTCACGTTCGGGCTCGGCTACCTGGCGATCCTCGGCATCCCCCCGTTCGCCGGCTACTTCTCGAAGGACAAGATCATCGAGGCGGCGTTCGGTGCGGGCGGCACCGAGGGCATCATTCTCGGCTCGGCCGCGCTGCTGGGGGCGGGTATCACCGCGTTCTACATGACGCGGGTGATGCTGCTGACGTTCTTCGGACAGCCGCGGTGGGCACCCGCGGCCCACCCCCACGAGTCGCCCCGCGTGATGACGTGGCCGATGATCCTCATCGCGATCGGTTCGGTCACCTCCGGCGCCCTCCTGACTTTCGGTGGAGCACTGCAGCATTGGCTCGAACCCGTGGTCGGTACCCACCATCCGGAGCTCGCCATCCCCGTGTGGGTGATCACCGCGACCACCCTGGCGGTGGTGCTCGCCGGGGTCGCGGTGGCCTACCGGCAGCACGCCGGGCAGGAGATCCCCGAGGTCGCACCCACCGCGGTCTCCCCACTCACCGTCGCGGCCCGCAGGGACCTGTACGGCGACGCAGTCAATGAGGCGGTGTTCATGCGACCTGGCCAACATCTCACGCGGTGGCTCGGGTACGTCGACGGCAGGGGAATCGACGGCGCGGTCGGTGGGTTGGCCGCGGCGATCGGTGGTGCCTCGTCCCGGATCCGCCGCCTGCAGACCGGATTCGTCCGGACGTACGCCCTGTACATGTTCGCGGGTGCGGGCGCGGTGGCCGCGACGATGGTGCTGGTGGGTCTGCGATGAGCATTCCGTGGTTGACCGCGATCTGGGTGGCACCGCTCGTCGGCGCCGCCGCCGTCCTCTGCCTGCCCCCGGACCGGCACCGCCTCGCCCGGTCGTTCGCGCTCGGCACCGCGCTCGTGGTGCTCGTCGTGGCCGTCTCGGTGGCGGTCGGCTTCGACCCGGCCGGCGCGCAGTACCAGTACGTCGAGTCGCACGCCTGGATCCCTGCCTTCGGCACCCGGTACACGCTCGGGCTGGACGGGATCGCGCTGGTGATGGTGCTGCTGACGGCCGTGCTCGTCCCGCTGCTCCTGTTGGCCGGATGGAACGACGTGGCGGAGCCCGATCCGGCCGGCAGGCGCAGGATCCACTTCTATGTGGCGTTGATACTGGTGGTCGAGTCGATGGTGATGATGGCGTTCAGCGCCCTCGACGTCCTGCTGTTCTATGTGTTCTTCGAGGCGATGCTGATCCCGATGTACTTCCTCATCGGCGGTTTCGGCGGGAGTGAGACGGGCGAAACGACGGGGCGGTACAGCCCGGCCCGATCCCGCGCTGCGGTGAAGTTCCTGCTGTACAACCTCTTCGGCGGACTGATCATGCTCGCCGCGGTCATCGGACTGTATGTGGTGACGGTTCGCGCGGGCAGTCCGTTCCCCGGTGGCACCTTCGACTTCCGTGAGATCGTCGCCGCCGCGTCCACGGGCGGGCTCGGCGTCGATCCCGGCGTTCTCCATGCGCTGTTCCTCGGCTTCATGTTCGCCTTCGCGGTCAAGGCGCCGCTGTGGCCCTTCCACACCTGGCTGCCGGGCGCGGCGACCGCCGCCACCCCCGCCACCGCGGTGCTCATGATGGCCGTCGTCGACAAGGTCGGCACGTTCGCCATGCTGCGCTACTGCCTGCAACTGTTCCCCGAGTCGTCCGCGTACTTCGCGCCGGTCATCGCCACGCTGGCGGTGGTCGGCATCGTCTACGGCGCGGTGCTGGCGATCGGCCAGACCGACGTGATGCGGTTGATCGCCTACACGTCGATCTCGCACTTCGGGTTCATCATCCTGGGCATCTTTGCGATGACCAGTCAGGCGCAGGCCGGGTCGGCGCTCTACATGGTCAACCACGGCATCTCGACCGCGGCCCTGTTCCTGGTGGCCGGGTTCCTCGTCTCCCGCCGGGGAACCAGGGCCATCGCCGCGTACGGCGGCGTGCAGAAGGTCGCCCCGGTGATGGCCGGCACCTTCCTCGTCGCCGGTCTCGCGACCCTGTCCCTGCCCGGGCTGGCGCCGTTCGTGAGCGAGTTCCTCGTCCTGGTCGGCACTTTCACCCGGTACCCGGTCGCCGCGCTGATCGCCGCCAGCGCGCTGGTGCTGGCCGCGATCTACGTGCTGTGGCTCTACCAACGCGTGATGACCGGCCCGGTACGCAGCGGCAACGAGCGCATCCGCGATCTGGTCCCTCGCGAGATCGCGGTCGTGGCGCCGCTGATCGCGCTGCTCCTTGTGCTGGGCTTCTATCCGAAACCCGTCCTCGACATCGTGAACCCCGCGGTGAGTCAGATCATGACCACCATCGGCCAGCAGGACCCGGCACCGACCGGCCCGCACATCACGGGCTACGTCGCCGATCAGGACAACCCCGGAGGTGCGCACCGATGAGGTCCCACGAAGCCCTCGCACAGGTGGCGTCCCTGCCCGCGCCGGAGATCGAGTACGGCCGGCTCGCGCCGATGCTGATCGTGTTCGGGGTGGCCGTCGTCGCGGTGATCGTCGAGGCGTTCGCGCCCAGCCGGGGCCGCCTGACCAGCCACCTGGTGCTCAGTCTGGGCGGCCTGGGCGCGGCATTCGTCGCGGTCGTGCTGCTGAGGGGGGATCACGGCACCGCCGCCCTGGGTGCGGTGGTCGTGGACGGACCCACCCTGTTCCTGCAGGGCACGATCCTGCTGGTGTCGATCCTCGCGGTGCTGCTGATCGCCGAGCGGAGTGTCTTGCGGGCGGAGGCGGCACCGGGCGCCGCGGTCCGGACCCCCGGTGCCGGCGTCGGGGGTATGGACGCCTTCGCCCCGCAGGCGTCCGCCGTCCCCGGCAGTGTGGACGAGCTGGAGGCCACTCGGGCGGGGGTGACGCAGACCGAGGTGTTCCCGCTGGCACTGTTCGCGGTCGGCGGGATGTTGCTGTTTCCCGCCGCGGGTGACCTGCTCACCATGTTCGTGGCCCTCGAGGTGCTGTCCCTGCCGCTCTACCTGCTCTGCGGGCTCGCCCGACATCGTCGACTGCTCTCGCAGGAGGCCGCCCTCAAGTACTTCCTGCTCGGCGCGTTCTCGTCGGCGTTCTTCCTGTACGGCGTGGCGTTGCTGTACGGCTACGCCGGCACGGTGCGGCTCGGGGGCATCGCCGACGCAATCGCCGACGACGGCGGGCAACGCCCCGTGCTGGCACTGCTCGGTACCGGACTGCTCTCCGTCGGCCTGCTGTTCAAGGTCGGCGCGGTGCCGTTCCACTCGTGGATACCCGACGTCTATCAGGGCGCTCCCACCCCGATCACCGCCTTCATGGCGGCGGCCACCAAGATCGCCGCGTTCGGTGCGATGCTGCGCATCTTCTACGTCGCCGTGCCCGAGCTGCGCGCGGATTGGCGGCCGGTGCTCTCCGGCATCGCCATCGCGACCATGGTGATCGGTTCGGTGCTGGCGATCACGCAGACCGATGTCAAACGAATGCTCGCGTACTCGGCGATCGCGCACACCGGATTCATCCTCACCGGCCTGATCGCGGGCAACGATGCGGGCCTGTCGGCCACGATGTTCTATCTGCTCGCCTACGGGTTCAGCACACTCGGCGCCTTCGCCTGTGTCGGACTGGTCCGCGGCAGCACCCGCGAGGCCACGGACATGTCGAGCTGGGCCGGCCTCGGCCGACGTTCGCCGCTGCTCGCCGCGGTCTTCGCCCTGTTTCTGCTCTCCTTCGCCGGAATCCCGTTGACCAGTGGGTTCGTCGGAAAGTTCGCGGTGTTCCGGGCCGCCGCCGAGGGCGGGGCCGTTCCCCTCGTCATCGTCGGCGTGGTCAGCAGCGCGATCGCGGCCTTCTTCTACGTACGGGTCATCGTCCTGATGTACTTCTTTGAGCCACAGGAGCGGAGCCTGCGGAGCGACCAGACAGCACAGCCTGCATCCGGAGCGACAACGGTCGTGATGCCCGGAACCGCGACCGCCGCCGCGATCTGCCTGTGTGCCGCCGTGACGGTGATGCTCGGCATCCTGCCGCAGCCCGTCCTCGATCTGGCCGACCGGGCGGCCGAGTTCCTCCGCTGACGAGGACCGACGACGCGGCTGGCGCCGACTGAAGGGTGTAATCGGCCGGCGGCGCGTCATCCGCCGGCGCGAAGCGCCAGGTCGGCGAGTTGCGATTCGGCAGCGGATGCATGCCGATGGTGCGCGCGGTCAGGACGGCAGGCGTCCGGTGAGGAGAAACTCGTGGACGTCTTCGATTGCGGCGCCGATGCTGCCGACGTTGGCCTGGCCGGTGCCGGAGAAGGGACCCCCCTCATCATATGGATCTGCTTCGACCGTCACCGACTGGGATCCTAGGTGACCCGAGTGCTCGCATCGAGCGCTCACGGTGTACTGACCAGCGGAAGCGAGGGCATTCAGGGAGAGATAACCGTGCCCGTCCGTGTAGCCGCTCTTACTCACATTGGCGCCGACCAGCATCTCGCAGTATTCATTCGAGTAATCGGATTCGATGATGACGCCGAGCTGTTCTTCGCCACCGTAGAATCGGGCGCTGGCCGCAGTCGCGGTTCCGGGAAGGACAAGCATCGGCAGGACTGCGGCGGCGGCGGCCACCGCGGCGCCTAGGGTTATGCGTTTCATGATCAAAGCTGCCGATCTGACGAGATGCAGATGTTCTTCATCGATTTGATCGATTCATCTTCTGACCTGGGTCAGCGGAGAAATCGAAATCCCTGCGCGGTTATCAACTCTACCCCTATGAAGGTTCATGTTTCGGTACAGTTTATGTACTCCAGGTTGATTTAGGTGCCTAGAAGGTGGGCTGCCGTTTCTTGGCAATAGTCGAGCCCGACGTGCGCAATTTGCCGTAGGCGATCCTCATTACGGTTCAGCGCTGCGATCCAGGTAACCCGACTGCCGCCGGGAATCCCGACGACAAGCCGGACAGGTGCGGCAATCCGAGCTTGTGTACGACCCTCAGGTGACGAGTCGGTCTACCATTTTCACCGCGGGCAACATCGACCCTCGATACCGTGAGGCGAGTCTGCAGATGAGTCGGCCAACGTCGCGAATCATCACGACAGCTTTTGCTGCCCTGATGTCGATGCTCCCGCCGGCGGGAGGGGGTACCGCGGCTGCGGACCCGATCATCGACACCGGTGCGTTGCTCGCCGCCGCGCAGGCGCCGAACGGGTCGTACGTGGACACCGTCGAGCTCACCGATGATCGACATCTGACGATCCACGTGTACTCGACATCCATGATGCAGACGTTCCCCGTGCAGGTACAGCGGCCGGCCGACACCAACCAGAAGCGCCCCGTCCTGTATTTGCTCAACGGAGCGGGAGGCGGAGTGGACGATGCGCAATGGGGGCTCACTACCGACGTCCTCGAGTTCCTCGCTCCCGAGAACATCAACGTTGTGACACCGATCGGTGGCGCATTCAGCTACTACACCGACTGGAAGCAGGCCGATCCGGTGCTCGGGCTCAACAAGTGGAAGACCTTCCTCACCGAGGAGCTGCCCCCCATCATCGACGCCGGACTGGGAACCAACGGCGACAACGCCATTGCGGGCCTGTCGTCGTCGGCGACCTCAGTGCTCGCGTTGGCCGAGTCCACGCCCGGCCTCTACAAGGGCGTGGCCTCGTACAGCGGTTGCGCCCAGACCAGCGACCCCCTCGGCCGGAGTTTCGTCGAGGTCACGGTCGAGACCTGGGGTGGGGGCGACGTCCTCAACATGTACGGCCCGCCCGACGACCCGATGTGGGTGGCGAACGACCCCTACGTGAACGCCGAGAAGCTGCGCGGGCTCAGCCTGTACATCTCGACCGGCAACGGACTGCCCGGACAATACGAAACCCTGAACAACCCGCACGCCCTTCCCGGTCCCTATGGCCTCGCCAACCAGATCGTCGTCGGCGGCGTCATCGAAGCCGCAATCAACTACTGCACGCACAATCTGCAGAACCGGTTGAACGAGCTGGGCATCCCGGCAACTTTCCACCTCCGCAATTCGGGCACCCACTCGTGGGGCTACTGGCAGGACGACTTCAAGCACTCGTGGCCCGTCATCGCCAGGCCGCTGGGCGGTGTGTAACTCCTTGGCACGGCACAGGGGTGCCGCCGCGGTGCGGCTACCCGTGCGTTCGGCGGCGGACGATCTCGATGATCCAGATCGGCGCGTAGGGGGACGTGCAATTGGGCGGAGTGGGGTAGTCCTTGAGCACTTCGAGACGTTCGCCGATGCTGATCGCGCGGGCACGGTGCTCGGGGTGATGGATCCCGGTGGTCGCGAGGCATTCGTTCATGGCCCACTGCAGGCGATCCGGCGCGTCCTTCATGTGTTCCTCGATGAGGTCGAGCAGTTCGGGCAGGTCGAGGTCGTCGGGGGCTTTCGCCACGCGGTCGCTGGTCAGCGCCCACCCGGCGCTGGCGACGACCGGGTCGGAGTCGGCGAACCACGCGGTGCGAAGTTCTTCGACGTGCGCATTCTTCTTGACGACGTAGCTGATGAGCCAGCCGTGCACCTTGGGGACGCGCGCGTCGCGGAGCATGCCGTCCAACTCGGACGCGGTGTACGCCTTGGGACGGCTGATCAGGATCGCGAGGAGAGGGGCCGCGGTGTCGCCGGTCCCCCAGAGCTGACCGGCGAGGTCGTGCTGGGTCTTGAGGCGTTTGGCCACCGCGCGCAGCTTGGTGAGGTTGACGCCGTGCCGGCACCGCTACGCCAAGGGAGAGGCTCCCCTAGCTGCCGAGCCGGTCCGTGTCCGTGACGTTCGCGAGACGCACCTGACCCTTGGCGACCAGCCGGTCGCGCTCGTCGACGACGGCGACCTGCCACAGCTGCTGGGTTCGGCCTCGGTGCACCGGCGTCGCCTCCGCGAACAGGACTCCGTCCCGGGTGGCCCGCAGGAAGTCGGTGTTGTTGTTGACGCCGACGACGTGCCCCCGGTCCCCGAGCCAGATGCTGCCGGCGATGCTGGCCAGCGTCTCGACGACGGCGCAGTGCACGCCGCCGTTCATGATGCCGGCCGGCTGGTACAGCTCGGGACGCACGGTCCACTGGGCGCGCACCCGGTCGCCGCTCAGTTCGGTGTACTCGAGGCCGAGCACCGCACCGAATCCCTTGTTGAGGAAAGGGGTTGCCGTCGCGGGATCCATTCCCGACAGATCACTCAGGGACGCACTGCTCATTTCACACTCCGTGGTTGCCGGCCGGTCGAGTGAATGTACCTTTCGCCGGAAATGCCGACGGGCCCCACACCCGAAGGTATGGGGCCCGTCGCGGGGAAGGACCGGGAGTCACTGCAGCCCTCAGGACTCCGGCGCGGTCCGATCATTCACGTTCCGAGGAGAACTATAGGCAAGCCTGACCTAACTTGCAAGCGCCGCGACGGCACCGCGCCGCAATGCCGTCCGGTCGGCGCGCGCCCGGACCGGCACCCCCGCGCCCTCGAAGGCGTCGAGCAGGCCTTGACCGCGGCGCATCGCAACGGACTCGCCGACACCGCCGAGGATCGGCACCAGCGTCGCCGCACCGAGGATCGCCTCGCCGACCATGGCCCACAGGCGCGATCGATCGAGCGGCACGATCAGGTCCAGGGCATCGAAGATCGCGACCAGCGCGATGCGAGCGCGGTGCGCGGTCCACACCAGCAGGGCGCCCTCGCACGGCAGCGTCACCGCCGCGGGCGTGCCGGCCCAACGATCACCCGGCAGCACTCGCAGCACCGGGTCGCTCACCCCGGCCCAGTCGATACAGCCGTCGCTGTCCATGTGCAGCCACAGGTTCTCCAGGCCCGGATCCCAGGCCCGCCCCTCCAACACCACCAGGGAGGCGACCCGGCCGATCACCGCGTGAATGAGGGCGGTGGCCACCGAGGCGGCCGCCGCCTCACGGTCGCCGAGATCCGCCAGCGCCCGCTCGACCATCCGCTCGACGCGGTCCCCCCAGATCCCCTCGGCGGCGGACCACCATCGACGCTTGCCCTGATCGGCCATCAGCGCGACGGCGTACACCCGCGGATACTCCGGATAGATGCCGCGCAGGCGACTGCACGAGTCCTCGAGTGCGGCGAAGGGGTCACCGCCTGCCGGTTTCACCGAAGCGGCGGTCGATGACACTGCGATCGGGGGCGCTGCGATGGATGACAATGCTCTCTCACTCCTGGGTCGGCGACGTTCGGACAACTCGAAGAGGTCTGCACAGGGCGACCGCTAGCGGGTCACCCCATCTGCACAGGACGGCCAGATGTCGACCGGCTTCGAATGTAGGTTAGCCTAACCATCACTATCGGGTGACAGGGAGCCGGACCCCCGGCCGGGGATAGGGTTCCGTAACCTAAATCTCTCAACCTGCGCCCCGCCGATCAGGAGCACCGACCGTGACGTCCACACCCCCACCCGGCTCGGTCGCCGCTCGCCCCGAGCCGACCGCGACCCGGGGGACCCACCCGACCGAGATCTACGGGTCGCTGGAGGTCCCGAGCGGGCCGGCACCGATCCAGCGTCGACTGCTCGCCGCCCTCGCGGACCTGGGTGTGGTCGCGCTCCCCCTGATCATCGGCTGGTTCGTCGTCGACTCCCTGCGCGACGACAACGGCGGCGGCCAGATGGATCGCGCGGTCTTCGGCGCAGTCGCGCTGATCACCGCGCTCGCCCTGCTCATCTGGAACCGCGGCACCAGGGAGGGCGCCACCGGCCAGAGCGTCGGCAAGGGCTGGCTGGGTCTGGTCACCCGGGACGCCGAAACCGGCGAGCCCCTCGGCACCCGGCGGGCCCTGCTCCCCCGCACCGGCGCCGAGGTGGTCCGGCTCAACACCGCGGCCGCGGAAGGCTTCACCCCGATCCGTCGCGACACCTCGATGGCCGCGACCCGCAGGCGTCGCCTGCTCGGGCTCGCGCTCCTGGTGCTGCTGCTCGCCGCGGCGGCCCTCGCCAGCATCGCCGTCGGCGCCCGGCCGATGACCTTCGCCGAGATCTTCCACGCCCTGTTCACCCCGACCGGACTCGACACCGACCTGGTGGTGCGGACCCTGCGGGCGCCGCGGACCGCGCTCGGGATCGCCGTCGGCATCGCGCTCGGCATCGCGGGCGCCCTCATCCAGGGCCACACCCGCAACCCGCTCGCGGACGCCGGGCTGCTCGGGCTCAACGGCGGCGCCGCCTTCTTCGTGGTGCTCTCGATCTATCTGTTCGGACTGGCCGGGCCGAACGAGTACCTGTGGTTCGCCTTCGCCGGATCCCTCGCCGCCAGCATCGTCGTGTTCGGCATCTCGTCGATCGGCAACGGCAGGTCGAGCCCGCTGAGCCTCGCGCTCGCCGGTGCCGCGGTGGCCATGTTCCTCAGCGCCATGACCAACACGGTCATCCTGCTCGACCAGACCAGCCTCGACGGCTACCGGTTCTGGGTCGTCGGCTCCATCGCCGGGCGCGGCCCCGAGGTGCTCTGGCAGGTGCTGCCGTTCCTGGTGATCGGCGCGCTGATCGCGATGGCGAGCACCCCGAGCCTGAACGTGCTCAGCCTCGGCGACGACGTCGCCCGCGGACTCGGCACCAACATCGTGTTGAGCCGGACCATCGGCATCGTCGCGATCACCCTGCTTACCGGCGCCGCCACCGCGGCCTGCGGCCCGATCGCGTTCGTCGGGCTGGTGGTACCCCACGTCGCCCGGTCGATCACCGGCCCGGACTACCGCTGGCTGGTGCCCTACGCCGGCATCATCGGCGCCATCATGGTCCTGCTCGCGGACGTGATCGGCCGCGTCGTGGTCCGCCCGGGCGAACTCCAGGTGGGAATCGTGTTGGCGCTCTTCGGTGCACCCTTCTTCGTCGCGCTCGTCCGGCGCAGAAAGCTGGTGTCGCTGTGAGCCTGATGAACGACGAGGTCGAACTCCCCACGACCGTGCCCTCGCGCCCGGCCTTCCGGGTCGGGCCGGTCTCCCTGGTCCGCCGGACCGTCATGCTCGCGATCACCATGGCCCTGCTCGGCGCCGCATTCCTGTTGCTGTGCATCAACATCGGCCGCGGCGACTTCGCGATCTCGGTGCCGACCGTCGCCGAGATCCTCTTCGGCGGCGGCACCAAGGTCGAGCGGTTCATCGTGATGGATCTGCGGTTGCCGCGCTCGCTCACCGCGCTGCTCACCGGATTGGCCTTGGGCATCTCCGGCGCGATCACCCAGTCCATCCTGCGCAATCCCCTGGCCAGCCCGGACCTGTTGGGCATCACCGCCGGAGCCAGTGCCGCCGCGGTTGCCCTCATCGTGCTGGCCGGCGGTGGCAGCTTCGTGGGACTGCTCGCCGTGCTCGGGATCCCGATCGCGGCGCTGGTCGGTGGCATCGTGACCGCCGTCGTCATCTACGCGCTCTCCTGGCGGGGCGGAGTGCAGGGCTACCGGGTGGTGCTGATCGGTATCGGCTTCAACGCCATGCTGATCGCCGCGATCCAGTGGATGCTGATCTCCGCCGACATCAACGATGTCGCCCGCGCGCAGGTCTGGCTCAACGGATCTCTCAACGGCAGCGACTGGGCGCAGGTCTGGCCGGTCGCGATCGGCGTCGCCGTGGTCGGCACGATCGCGCTGATCTCGTCCTTCACCCTCGGCGCGCTGCGTCTCGGCGACGACAACGCCCGCTCGCTCGGCATCCGACTGCAGGCCGGCCAGGCCACCCTGCTGCTGGCCGCCGTGGCGCTCGCCGCCATCGCGACCGCGGCCGTCGGACCGATCGGGTTCGTCGCGCTGTGCGCGCCGCAGCTCGCGCTCCGGATGCTGAGGACTGCCGGTCCGCCCATCCTGGCGTCCGGCCTGACCGGGGCCGTGCTGGTGATCGGCAGCGACGTCATCGCGCGCACCATCCTTCCCGTCGAACTCCCGGTCGGCATCGTGACCTCGGCGCTCGGCGGACCGTTCCTGCTGTATCTGCTCGTCCGCAACAATCGAAAGGTGTCGGTCTGATGAGCGAGCTCACCACCGAGCACAGCGCGCCGCGACTCGCGGCCGAGCACTCCGCACCGCGGCTCGCCGCCGAAGCCCTCACCGTCGGCTACGGCGACCGGATCATCGTGGACGGTCTCGACCTGGAGATCCCGACCGGCGTCGTGACGACGGTGATCGGTCCCAACGGCTGCGGCAAGTCCACCCTCCTCCGCTCGCTGGGCCGGCTGCTCAAACCGAAGTCCGGTCAGGTGCTGCTCGACGGCAAGGCCATCTCGAGCCTCAAGACCAAGGACGTCGCGCGCACCCTCGGCATGCTGCCCCAGGCACCCGTCGCGCCGGAGGGACTGACCGTGGCGGACCTCGTGGCCCGCGGACGGCATCCGCACCAGTCCTGGATCCGGCAGTGGTCCGCCGACGACGAGGGCGAGGTGGCCAGGGCGCTCGCCCTGACCGGGGTGTCCGAGCTCGCGGACCGACCGGTCGACCAGCTCTCCGGCGGCCAGCGCCAGCGCGCCTGGATCTCGATGGCCCTCGCCCAGGGCACCGACATCCTGCTGCTCGACGAGCCGACCACGTACCTGGACCTGGCGCACTCGATCGAGGTCCTCGACCTGGTGGACCGGATGCACGAGGAACTCGGACGGACGGTGGTGATGGTGCTGCACGACCTGAACCTCGCGATCCGGTACAGCGACCGGCTGATCGTCATGTCCGAGGGCGCGGTCGTCGCGTCCGGCACACCGAGCGAGGTGATCTCGGCGGAGCTGCTCCTGGAGGTGTTCGGGCTCGAGGCCCGGGTCATCGAGGACCCCGTCTCCGACCGGCCGCTGATCGTGCCCATCGGGACCCGGCACGTGTACGGGTCGATCGGTGGGCCCGCGACCGCAGCCGATGCGGTGAGCGTCGGCTCGGTTTGAGTCAGGCGGTCACTCTCGAGCGACCTGCAAGCAGTCGCTAGCGGTTCCCCCCACCGATCATGGTGCGCACCAGGCGAACGCCCTGCCCGACCGAGACCTCCGGCAGGTAGGCCCGCCCGATGGCGTTGCCGATGCTCGGCAACGCCGCGGGATCGGCGAACGTCATGTGCATCGGCACGTACTCGGGCTGGAACTTCGATTTGAAGGCCAGCAGGGACCGAAACCCGTACACCGGCTCCAGCGTCTTGCCGAGGACGTCCAGGAGCCGATCCAGCACCGTGGACAATGCGGAGCGCGCGGGATCCTCCTCGGCCTCCGCGGCGTCGACCGGCGCGGCGACCTTCGCCAGCGGTGCGCCGGACAAGCTGACGAACTCCGCGCCCTCTTCCTTGAGGAGCATCGCCGCCGACGCGATCAGGAATTCCATCGCGGGACGGAAGCCCTCGGAACGGCGTCGCATGAAATCGAGCGTCCACCCGACCACCCGTCCGTCGCGGTAGACGGGCATCCACGAGGTGACCCCGTGCACGGTGCGCTCGGAATCCACGGCGACCAGGCACCGCACCTGCGGGTCGTCGATCTCCTCGAGGCCGCCGAGGGTGAAGCCCATCTCCGGCATCCCCTTGTCCGCCACCCACTCCTCCGAGATGGCGGTGATCTGATCGGTGATCGCCAGCGGGGCGTCGGGGAACGAGATCCACTCGGCACCGATCCCGTCCTTCTTGGCCCGGTTCACCGCGGTGCGCACATCCTGGAACTTCTTGCCGGTGAACGCCAGGTCGTCGAGCCGGAGCACCGTTTCCTCGGCGACCTGGATTCCGGACCACCCCATCGAATCGGTCACCTCCCGCAGCCCACCCGTCACCGAGTAGAAGCACGGGATCCAGCCGCTGCCCGACGCGAACTCCGCGAAATCGGTCACGTTGGCCCGCAACCGGTCCGGCGGACCGACCGGGTCTCCGGTGGTCAGCGCGACGCCGGCGATCACCCGGTACGCCACGTAGCTCTTCCCGTCCGGGCTGAACCAGTACTTGTTGCCGCGCCAGGTCGTCATCCACGACAGCGGGCTACCACCGGTGGCCCGCAACAGGTTCCGGGCCCGTTCCGTGTCCTCCGTGTCGGCGCCGTAGGCCGGTGCGAGGAACGTCGCCAGCACCGCCACGCAGGCGATCGCCCAGAACAACACACCGGTCCACTCGAACAGCAGCGTCGTGGCCGCGCTGTCGGGCAGCAGCCGCGGGTCCAGCCATTGCAGATACACCGGGGGGATCAGGCGTTGGGGGTAGTCGACGATCAACCCCGAGAGCCCGGGGTCCCGATCGAATCCGCGGCCCGCCAGCAATCCGCCGATGACGTACAGCCCGCCGAGCCCGGCGGCGACGGCCAGCAGCAGCGCCCACATCTTGCGGTACGTGCCCTTCGGCGCGGAGACGTCGAAGAACCGTCGGGTCAGCAACAGCAGCACGAGAATCGCGAGCGGCATCAGGAACGGCGCGATGGTCCGGTACAGGTTCGGCGAGTCGAGACCGTAGAAGATCGATTCCTCCCCGACCGACTCGATGAACCGGACGAAGTAGTTGGCCACGGACAGCACGAGCAGCACACCCTGCACGACGACCGCCGCGATCCAGGCGAACCGCCTCCCACGGCGCAGCCCGTCCGCGAGCACCAGCAGGAAGATCGAGGGCATCAGGCTCAGCAGCGTCGGCCCGACCCCGCCGAGCCGCAGCCCGAGCAGCCCGCGCCGACACGCCTCACTGTCCGACGACCCAGCAAAACAGACCGCGCGCACCTCGTCCGGCGTCCACGGCACCCCGCGGAACAGCTCGCGCAGCACGGCCAGCGGCCCGACCGCGTTGGGCGAGAGGGCCGCCAGCGCCGGGCCGAGCGCACCGGCGGCAACCACGATCGCGACGAGGACCCGGCCCTCGCGGCGGGTCCCCGCGAGGCGCGTCCCGCGCGCCGACCGGCCGACGATCCACGGGCCCAGGACCAGCCCCACCACCCCGGCGGCGAGCCGGATGACGTCCTGCAGGTGCCCGCCAAACAGCGCGAGCGTGATCAGCAGCGCCAGCAGACCCACCCGGGTCCGCCGGCGCCACAGCGTGTCCATCCGCGAGCTCGCCACCATCGCCACGCCGACGATCCAGGTCGTCGGGCCGACCGCGCCGCCGATGTGGAGCCGGAAGCCCCATCCCTCGTCGACGAGTTTGACGAGCGCGGCCACCGCGACGCCGAGCAACGCGCCGAGCACCTGGGTACCGACCGCGGCCACCGCGAACCGGCCCGACCCGATCCGGTGCTCGATCGGCGCGGCCACCAGCAGGACCAGCGCCGTCGCGACCAGATATCCGGCCAGGCTCGGCGCCCAGAGCCCGGCGGTGAACGCCGTCCAGACCCGCCCCTGTTCGAAGGCCACGATTCCCACGGCGAAATGACGGTCCACGTACCGCGACGGACCGGACAGCAGGCTCGAGGTCGCCGCGCCGAGGACCCAGATCAGGACCAGCAGTCCGATGCTCACCGGCGCGCCCGACGCGCCGGACCTGGCCAGCTCGACCAGCCTCCGGGTCTGCCGGGTGGCCGCCGTCGCCGTCGCGGTCGCCTGAGTCATGAGATCAGCCCCATCCTTGTCGCCAACCACCCGAGCTCGCGTTCGAGCCCGGCCGACCACACCGCAAAGCTGTGCCCCCCTGGCAATTCCAGGTACTGCACGTCCATCCCAGCCGCCTTGGCCGCCTGATACACCCGCTGAGCCCCGGGCCGGTACTCGTTGTCGTCGCTGCCGACGACGAACACGCCTGCCGAGTTCGGGTAGGTCCGCGCGGCCATCAGGTCCATCGGATTCACCGCCGCGAACTTCGATGCATCGCCGCCGAATGCCTCGTCCACCGTGCGGGTCCGGTCGCCGAGTGTCGGTTCCTCCTGCCCGGACAGGTCGAGGAAAGTCGGGTACACCTGTGGGTAGTTGGTGGCCATCTGCAACGAGCACGTGCCGCCGTAGGACAGCCCGCCGATGGCCCAGGTCCGCGGGTCCGGGTTCACCTCGAGATGCGATTTCACCCAGTCGGGCACGTCCCGGGCGAGATAGGTCGCCACGTTGCCGAGCCGCGAATCGAGACAGAGCGGGTTGGCGAGCTGGGACCCCGTGCCGTCGGCGACGACCACCACCGGCGCCAGGCCGCCGTGCTGCGCGGCGAAGGCATCCATCGCCTGAGCCAGCCGTCCACCGCCCAGCCAGTCCTCCGGGGATCCCGGCTGCCCGGCGAGCAGGACCAGCACGGGCAGCGCCGGGCTGGGGTCCGCGAAGTAGGCCGGCGGGAGGTAGATCCGAGCCTCGCGGGCACCGAATCCGGACACGACGCCGGGGATCGCCACCGTCGTCACGCGCCCCTCGGTGGGCAGGTCGGCCGGTGGCCGCCACACCGACTCGAGCGGGGTACCCGCGACCGGATCCGGTTGGGGCGGCGGCAGCTGATCGAAGCCGATCTCGTTGGGATCGGCGATGCCGAGGACGTCGCGCACGGTCGGGTAGGCGGCGAACTCGAGGTTGATCTGCGCGCCTGCCGCCGCGACCACGGCCACAGCGGCAAACACGGAGACCACCGCTCGCCACACCCGCCGGTCCAGCAGCAACCGCGCCAGCAGCAGCGCCACCGCGAGGATCCCCAGGCCGATCCAGACATAGACCTCGGTCGCGATCGGATCGGGGAACGGCCGCCACCACTTCTCGACGACGAACCAGAGGGCGGCGGTGCACGCGAGCGCGACCGCGGCGGCGAGCGGTACCGCGCGGCGCCGGTACCGACGCGGATTCGTGATCGGCGCCAGCAGCAGCCAGAGTCCGCCCGCGGCTCCGACGACCGTGACGAACCACGGGAGCGGGCCGGAGGTCAGTGACCAGCGAAGCAGCCAATCCACGGGTGCGCCTCTCGACGGAATGACTGCAGACTATTCCCTCCAGCGCCCCCGCACGCCCATAGCACAGTTCCCGCGATTCCGTACTACGAGTAGTAGTACGCATGTGCGTCGGACAGTCCGTAGACTGTTCCCATGGCAGGACTTGGTGAACTCGAGCGCGCAGTCATGGACCACCTCTGGTCCAGTTCCGAACCCCAGACGGTGCGGCAGGTACATGAGGCTCTCGCCACGCGCCGGGAGCTCGCGTACACGACCGTGATGACGGTGCTGCAGCGTCTCGCCAAGAAGAATCTGGTGATCCAGCAGCGCGACGATCGCGCCCACCGCTATGTGCCCGTGCACGGCCGCGACGAGCTCGTCGCGAGCCTGATGGTCGACGCGCTGCAACAGGCCGAGGAGTCCAACGGACGGGCCGCCGCGCTCGTCCATTTCGTCGGGCAGGTGGGCGCCGACGAGGCGGCCGCGCTGCGGGAGGCGCTCGCCGCGCTCGAGGCCTCCGACGCCGCCAAGCGAGGCCTCCACAGCGTCGATCCGGGGACCGATCGAGCCAGCTGAACCAGAATGTGGATGATGGGTAGGACATGAACCCCACCACCGCACTGGCCTTCGCGCTGCTCGCACTTCTGCTTGCAGGGCCGGTGCCCGCCGTCCTCGCCCGGGCCACCTGGCCGTATCGGGCGCCGCGGGCGGCTCTGGTCTTGTGGCAGGCGATCGCGCTGGCCGCCGTGCTGTCCGCCTTCAGTTCCGGGCTGGCGATCGCGACCCAACTGCTTGTGCCCGGCCCCGACGGCAAGCCGACGACCGCACCCACGGCAGAGATCGACGCGCTCGGCCTCCCACTGTGGACCGCCTACGTGGTGGTGCTCACCCTCACCCTGCTGATCGGCGCGAAGCTGGTGTTCTCCATCGCGTCGGTCGGCGTGCGCACGCGCAGGCGCCGGGCCCGGCACCGGATGCTGGTCGACCTCCTCGATCAGCGGGACCCGCACCGCGGACGCACCTCGAACCTTCGGGTACTGAGCGCCGCCGAACCGATCGCCTACTGTCTGCCCGGCCTCCGGCAACGCGTCGTGCTCAGTGAGGGCACTCTGGCGAGCCTGAAGCGCGAGGAGGTCAAGGCCATCCTCATGCACGAGCGCTCGCATCTTCGGGCCCGGCACGACCTGGTCCTCGAGGCGTTCACCGCCGTGAACGAGGCCTTCCCCCGGGTGGTCCGCAGCAAGTCCGCGCTCGGCTGCGTCCAGTTGCTCGTCGAGATGCTCGCCGACGACTCGGCGGTCAAGGTCACCGGACCGACTCCCCTGGCCCGTGCGCTGGTCGCCTGCTCGGGATCAAGCGCCCCGGTCGGCGCCATGGCGGCGGGCGGGCCCCACACGCTGACCCGGATCAGGCGACTCGGCGGCGACGGCAACGATCTCCAGATCGCGGCCGCCGCCTATCTCGCCTCGGTTGCCATCCTCGTCGTACCCACGATCGCGGTCGCGGTGCCCTGGTTGGTCGAGCTCAGCCGCCTGTTCCGGGGCTGAGCCCGACCCGTTCCGGTTCGGGGGCTGAGCCCGACCCGGCGGCGCGCCCAGGCGCAGTTGCCCACGTCACAACCCCGCTGACGTGTTGTTTTACCGGGCCTCGCGTACACTCGACGACGGCCGCAATCGCGGTCCAACCATTGATTGTTCAGGCACCCAGCCCCGCCCCCGGCCGTAATGTCACCGGGAATGGCCAGGCGACACTGTGCCCGGCTCGTCTCTTTGCGTGCTGCATGACAGCTCGCGCTCCGCGACGCGCCCGACGTCCGGAGAGGTAATCCGCGTGACCGACGCTGTCCACATGTCTTCTGCTGCCCCCGTTTCCCCCGAGGAACCGGCGACGCTCGAGTCCCCCTCGCCCGCCGAGGAGACCCCCACCATCACGTTCGCCGAGATCGGTCTGCCCGCTCCCGTGATCGCCGCCCTCGGCAGGAACGGCATCACCGTGCCGTCGCCGATCCAGGCGATGTCCGTGCCCGACGCGCTCGCGGGCAGGAACGTCCTCGGTCGGGCCCAGACAGGGTCCGGCAAGACCCTCGCCTTCGGCCTGCCGATGCTGGCCCGGCTCGCCCAGCACGAGGACCGTCCCGCCGCGAAGCGACCCCGCGCACTGGTCCTCGTGCCCACGCGCGAGCTCGCGATCCAGGTCGTCGACTCGCTGTACCCGTACGCATCCTCGGTCGGCGTGAACGTGCGCGCCGCCGTGGGTGGCATGCCGTTCACCAAGCAGGTCGAGCAGCTCCGTCGCGGCGTCGACATCCTCGTCGCGACCCCCGGTCGACTCGGTGACCACCTGCGCCAGGGGACCTGCGTGCTCGACCAGGTCGAGATCACCGCGCTGGACGAGGCGGACCAGATGGCGGACATGGGCTTCCTGCCCGAGGTCCGTTCCATCCTCGGCGAGACCCGGCCCGACGGTCAGCGCCTGCTGTTCTCCGCGACCCTCGACCGCGAGGTGCAGTCGCTGGTCCGGCAGTTCCTGTCCGACCACGTGACGCACTCGACCGAGGACGGCAAGGCCAGCGTCGACACCATGGAGCACTACGTGCTGCTCGTCGAGCGCGGTCAGAAGGATGTCGTCCTCGCCGAGATCGGCGCCCGCGAGGGCCGCACCATCATGTTCGCCCGGACGAAGCTCGGCTGCGAGGGCATCACCGATCGTCTTCGCGCGGTTGGCATCCCGGCCGAGTCGCTGCACGGCGGCAAGGCCCAGAACCAGCGCACCCGCGTCCTCGAGCGCTTCAAGAGCGGCCGCACCCCGGTCCTCGTCGCCACCGACGTCGCGGCCCGCGGCATCCACGTCGACGGCATCGACCTGGTCGTGCACGTCGATCCGCCCGCCGATCACAAGGACTACCTGCACCGCGCCGGCCGGACCGCCCGCGCGGGCGAGAAGGGCACGGTCGTGGCGATCGTGCTGCCGAACCAGCGTCGCCTGGTTCGCAAGCTCACCGGGATGGCAGGGGTGGACGCCACCGCGGTGAACGTCGCGCCCGGCTCCGAGGAGCTGGCCAGCATCACCGGCGCCAAGGCGCCGAGTGGCGAGCCGGTTCGCGAACAGCACTTCAAGAGCGATCGCTTCGGCGATCGGCCCCGACGCGAGGGTGGCTACCAGGGCAACCGGCCGCGCCGCGAGGGCGGCGGCTACCAGGGCAGCCGGCCCCGCAGTGAGGGTGGCTACCAGGGCAACCGCTCCGAAGGCGGCTACCAGGGTGAGCGCAAGTACGGCGAGCGCCCCCAGCGCAGCGAGGGTGGCTACCAGGGCAACCGGCCCCAGCGCGACGGTGGCGGCTACCAGGGCAACCGGCCCCAGCGCGACGGTGGCGGCTACCAGGGCAGCCGGCCCCAGCGCGACGGCGGCGGCTACCAGGGCAGCCGGCCCCGCAGCGAGGGCGGCTACCAGGGCAACCGCCCCCAGCGCGACGGCGGCGGCTACCGCGGCGAGCGCTCCGAGGGTGGCTACCAGGGCAACCGCTCCGAGGGCGGTTACCAGGGCGAGCGCAAGTACGGCGACCGCCCCCAGCGCAGCGACGGTGGCTACCAGCGTTCGCACGGCAGCCGCCCGTACGGCGACCGTCCCCAGGGCGAGCGCCCGCAGCGGGACCGCCCGTACGGCGACCGCCCGAACCGCGACTCCGGCAACGCCGATCGCGGCCACGGCGACCGTCCCCAGCGCAGCGGCGATTCCGCTCGCTCCGGCGGCTTCCGCAGCCGCACCGAACGCCGCTCGTACGACGGATTCGAGGGCCCGCGTCGCGATCGCTGATCGCAGACGACCCCACCACGAGACGCCACCGACCGCCCACGCGGTCGGTGGCGTCTCGTGTATCCGGACACAGGACGCGCAGCACCGGCACCCGCAGCCGAAATCGGGACCCGCGCTTTTGTTCGCGCGCCCAGCAAGGGAAGGTGTACGGCATGACCGAGAACAGCAGCACGACCGCCCGCGCGCAGATCGGCGTCACCGGACTTGCCGTGATGGGCTCCAATATCGCCCGGAACTTCGCCCGGCACGGCCACACCGTCGCCCTGCACAACCGCAGCGTCGCGAAGACCGACGCCCTCATCGCCGAGCACGGCGGTGACGGCGACTTCGTCCGCACCGAGACCGTCGAAGAGTTCGTCGCGGCCCTGCAGAAGCCGCGCCGGGTCCTGATCATGGTGAAAGCGGGAGACGCCACGGACTCGGTGATCGAGGAGCTCGCGTCCGCGATGGAACCGGGCGACATCATCATCGACGGCGGAAACGCGTTGTACACGGACACCATCCGCCGCGAGGCCGCGCTCCGCGCCCGCGGACTGCATTTCGTCGGTGCAGGCATCTCCGGCGGCGAGGAGGGCGCCCTGAACGGCCCGTCCATCATGCCGGGCGGCCCCAAGGAGTCCTACGAGTCCCTCGGACCGCTGCTCGAGTCCGTGGCGGCCCAGGTGGACGGCACCCCCTGCTGCACCCACATCGGCCCCGACGGCGCCGGTCACTTCGTGAAGATGGTGCACAACGGCATCGAGTACGCCGACATGCAGCTGATCGGCGAGGCGTATCACCTCTTCCGTGACGCGCTGGGCCTCGATGCCGGCCAGATCGCGGACGTGTTCGCCGAGTGGAACACCGGCACGCTCGAGTCCTACCTGATCGAGATCACCGCGGAGGTGCTGCGGCAGAAGGACGCCGCGACCGGTCAGGCCCTCGTGGACGTCATCGTCGACGCCGCCGAGCAGAAGGGCACCGGCCGCTGGACGGTCAAGTCCGCGCTCGACCTCGGAGTCCCGGTCACCGGCATCGCCGAGGCCGTCTTCGCTCGCGCGCTGTCCGGTTCTCGGGCCCAGCGAGCGGCCGCCCAGGCGCAGGGCCTCGCCGCCGGAACCCTCGGCGACAAGCCGACCGACGCCGCACAGTTCACCGAGGACATCCGCGCGGCGCTGTACGCGTCGAAGATCGTCGCGTACGCCCAGGGTTTCGACCAGATCGCCGCCGGAAGCGCCGAGTACAACTGGGATCTCAAGCCCGCCGACCTCGCCACCATCTGGCGCGGCGGCTGCATCATCCGCGCACAGTTCCTCAATCGGATCAAGGACGCGTACGAGGAGAACCCGGACCTGCCGAGCCTGATCCTCGCCCCGTACTTCCGGGAATCCATCGAGGCGGGCATCGACAGCTGGCGCCGCGTCGTGGCCACCGCCACCATGCTCGGCATCCCGGTCCCCGGTTTCGCCTCCTCCCTGTCGTACTACGACGGCCTGCGCGCGGAACGCCTGCCCGCCGCGCTCACGCAGGGGCAGCGCGACTTCTTCGGCGCGCACACCTACGAGCGCACCGACCGCCCCGGCAAGTTCCACACACTCTGGAGCGGCGACCGCTCCGAGGTCCAGGCGTAACACCGCCGAGTTCCGTGGACCCGGCCTCCCTCCGGCGCCGTGAGGTGCAGGAGGGAGGCCGGTCTCGTCAGGCCACGATCCGGCCGCCCGGCGGCGTCCCCAGCAACGGTTGCACGATGGTCGAGCTGATCGGGCCCTCCCACGGCATCAGGCCCTCGCAATCGGCCCAGACAGCCTGGACGGCGGACACGGCCCGCGGCCCGTACAGGTCCACCGCGCGCAGCAGCCAGGACTCGCACTCACGCACTCGGATCAGGCACACCTCGAGTCCGCAGGCCTCGATACGGTCCCCCGGCTCGAGCGGATCGCCGTGCCACAAGCGCTGTCCGAGCTCGTTGAGAACCGCCACCGACTCATCCGCCGCCCTGCCGGTGAGGACAACCTCGGAGCACCCGATCCCGGTCAACCCGACCGTGTAGCAGAAGGCCGGGTGCACGCCCCTGTCGTCCACCGACGATTCGACGTACTGCAGCGCCCATCCGCACCTGTCGATGGCTCGCAACATCTTTCGACGTGCCTGTTCCGGGCTCATCCCGTCGCAGATCTCACACATGACCCACCCTCCCGAATTCGAATGTATGTTCGATGTCGAATGATGCACCCGGCCACCGACAGCGTTCGCCGCGTCGAGGTCACGGGCATGAATGGCGAATCCTGGCCGCCCGGGCGGTAACCTCACTGCACGCGCCGACGACGTTCCGTGAGATCGGGGGCGCCCGCGGCCCAACATCGGAGGCAACCGCGACATGTCCGACCCAGTGACCGCAGGACCCGCCGCCACCTTCGCGGGGCTCGGCCTCCCGCCGCTGCTGGTGCAGTCACTGAATCGGGAGAAGATCACCGTCCCGTTCCCCATCCAGGCCGCCGCGATCCCCGACATCCTGACGGGCCGCGACGTGCTCGGGCGCGGTCCGACCGGCTCCGGCAAGACCCTCGCGTTCGGATTGCCGATGCTGGTCCGGCTCAAGGGCGCCCCCAGCGCGCCCGGCCGCCCTCGCGGGCTGGTCCTCGCGCCGACGAGGGAACTCGCCGCGCAGATCGAGAAGGCGCTCGACGAATCGGCGCTCTCACTCGGGCTGCGCCTGGCCTGCGCGGTCGGCGGACTGCCGATCAAGGCTCAGGCCCAGCGGCTCGCACGCGGGGTGGATCTGCTGGTGGCGACGCCCGGCCGACTGACCGACCTGATCGAGCAGGGCGCGGCCTCGCTCGCCGAGGTACGCGTGACGACGGTCGACGAGGCCGATCACATGGCGGAACTGGGGTTCCTCTCGCAGGTCACCACGCTGCTCGACCGGACGCCGAAAGACGGTCAGCGCCTGCTCTTCTCGGCGACCCTGGACGGCGGGGTCGACGCCCTCGTCCGGGACTACCTGAGCGATCCCGTCACTCACGCCACCGCGCCTGCGGCCGCCTCGGTGGCCACGATGGACCACCACCTGCTCTATGTCCGCAAGGCCGACAAGCAGGCCGTGGTCGCCGAGATCGCCTCGCGCACAGGCAAGACCCTGCTCTTCGTCCGCACGAAGCACGGCGTGGACCGGGTCGCCGACGAACTGCGGTCCGCCGGGGTCGTCGCGGGCGCGCTGCACGGCGACAAGACGCAGAGCAACCGCACCCGCACGCTGGCCGCCTTCGCCGACGGCGACACCCCGGTCCTCGTCGCCACCGATGTCGCTGCCCGCGGAATCCACGTGGACGGGATCGACCTGGTGGTCCACGTGGATCCCCCCGGCGAGGCGAAGGAGTACCTGCATCGCGCCGGCAGGACCGCCCGCGCAGGCGAGTCCGGGACCGTGGTGACCCTGGTGACCGACGATCAACGCGCCGAGGTCGCCGCGCTGACCGAGAGGGCGGGCGTGTCCGTCGCGGGCCTCGAGGTACGTCCCGGCAGCGCCGCGCTCGTCGCCCTGACCGGCGCCCGCACGCCCAGCGGCATCCCGGTGCCGCCGCCGGCCGTGCCGGAGCCGACACCACCGAAGGAGCGCGCCCCCGCGCGGGGAGCACGGGGCAGGCGTCCCGGCGCGACCACGGCGCGCGCAGGCGGGCGGCGCGGCAGCGGTGCGGGCGCGCACGGCCACCGCAATCGTGGGGGACGCTGAGCGATGTCCGGAACCCCCCTGCTTGCCGTCGCGTTCGCGTTGATCGGTGCGCTGCTGTTCGCCTGCGGCTCGGTGGCCCAGCAGAGCGCGGCGGCGGGGGTGGCGGAGGAGGACGCGCTGATGGCCGAGCTGATCAGGAGCAAGCGCTGGTGGGCGGGCCTGCTCGGGGACGGCGGCGGCTACGTGTTCCAGGCGATCGCACTCGGCGTCGGGTCGGTGCTGGTGGTGCAGCCTCTGATCGTGACGTCCCTGCTGTTCGCGCTCCCCCTCTCGGCCCGGTTCAGCGGTGCCCGGATGACCGCACGCACCTGGTCGATGGCGCTGGCGCTGGCGGCGGCGCTGGTCGCGTTCCTGATCGTCGGGAACCCGACCGAGGGCCACAACTCGTCGGCGTTCGCACACTGGCTGGTCCCGCTCACGGTGATGCTCGGTCTGGTCGCCGCCGCGGTCGCGGCGGCGATGGCCCGGATCGGCCCCGGCCCCCGGGCGCTGCTGCTCGGGTTCGCCAGCGGCTCGCTGTACGGCGTCGTGGTCGCGCTGACCAAGTCCGTGATCGACCTGCTGCACCTGGGCCCGGCGGCCGTGCTCGGCAACTGGACCACCTGGGCGTTGATCGCCGCGGGCCTCACCGGGTTCTACCTCCAGCAGCGCGCGTTCCACGCGGGCCCACTCTCCGCCTCGCTGCCCGCGATCACGATCGCCGAGCCGTTGGCCGCTGCCTTCCTGGGCTTCACGGTGCTCGGCGAGCGGCTGCGGGTGCACGGCCCCGGGATGGCTCTGATCGCGGTCACGGTGCTCGTCATGGTCGGCACCACCATCGTGCTGTCCAGATCGCAGGCGGAGGTCACCACACACGCGCAGTCTTCCCAACCGGTACTCTCGTAAGACGTGCGCTTCCTCGACGGCCAGCAGCCGCCCTATGACCTGACCTACGACGACGTCTTCATGGTGCCCAACCGCACCGAGGTCACCTCCCGATTCAACGTGGATCTGTCCACGGTCGACGGATCGGGCACCACCATCCCGATCGTCGTCGCGAACATGACCGCGGTCGCGGGTCGCCGGATGGCCGAGACCGTTGCGCGTCGCGGCGGCATCGTGGTCATCCCGCAGGACATCCCCGCCTCCGCCGTCGCCGAGACGGTCTCGTTCGTCAAGAGCCGCCACCTGGTCGCCGACACCCCGGTCACCCTCGGCCCCGAGGACTCCGTCTCCGACGCGATCGCCCTGCTGCCCAAGCGTGCGCACGGCGCGCTGGTCGTGGTCGAGAACGACCGCCCGATCGGCGTCGTCACCGAGGCCGCCTGCGCCGACGTCGACCGTTTCGCCAGGCTCCGCGCCGTGGCCATCACCGACTTCGTCACCGCACCCGTGACGGCGTCCCCGCGCGAGGTCTTCGAACTGCTCGAGTCCAAGCACGACCCCATCGCGGTCATCGTCAACGAGGACGGCACCCTGGCGGGCGTGCTCACCCGGACCGGCGCGATCCGGGCCGGCATCTACGAACCCGCCCTCGACGCGAACGGCAAGCTGCGGGTCGCCGCCGCCGTCGGCATCAACGGCGATGTGGCGGCGAAGGCACGCGAACTGGTCGCGGCCGGCGCGGACGTGCTCGTGATGGACACCGCGCACGGACACCAGCAGAAGATGCTCGACGCGCTCGGGGCCGTCGCCGCCCTCGACCTCGGGGTGCCGCTGGCGGCGGGCAACGTCGTCTCCGCCGCGGGTACCCGGGACCTCATCGCCGCGGGTGCCAACATCGTCAAGGTCGGTGTCGGGCCGGGCGCGATGTGCACCACCCGGATGATGACGGGCGTCGGCAGGCCCCAGTTCTCGGCGGTGGCCGAATGTGCCGCGGCCGCACGCGAGCTCGGGGCCCACGTCTGGGCGGACGGCGGCGTCCGGCACCCCCGTGACGTGGCCCTCGCCCTCGCGGCAGGCGCGTCCAACGTGATGATCGGTTCCTGGTTCGCCGGCACCTACGAGTCACCCGGCGATCTGCGGATGGACCAGGCGGGCAACGCCTACAAGGTGAGCTTCGGCATGGCGTCCAAGCGCGCCGTCGCGGCCCGCACCGCCACCGACAGCGCCTTCGACCGCGCCCGCAAGGGCCTGTTCGAGGAGGGCATCTCGAGCTCGCGCATGCGCCTGGACCCGGACCGCCCCGGCGTCGAGGACCTCATCGACCACATCTGCTCCGGGGTGCGCAGCACCTGCACCTACGCGGGTGCCCGCACGGTCGAGGAGCTGCACGAGAAGGCGCTGCTCGGCGTGCAGTCGGCGGCCGGTTTCGCCGAGGGCCGCCCGCTGCCCGCCGGCTGGTAGCCGACAGAGACACCGGCTGGTAGCGAGCCGACACACCCGCGCACCACCTCGACTACCGGGCACGGTCACCCGTGCCCGGTAGAATCGAGGTCTGCACGCGCCCACGCGCAGAGCATGGCTGCGCACAACAGGAAGGAACAAGGTGCCCGAGGCACCCACTCTTACTGTCGTCGACTCGACCGAGTCCGGCGACGAGAGCACCTCTACGGAGGGCTCCTCTACCGAGCCGGGCGACAAACCCGGCGCGCTTCCCCCCTTAGGACCCACGCTCGGCGGCGACAGCTGATGGAGATCGCACTCACCGTCTTGAGCCTGATCGGGTTCGCGGCACTGACCGCAGGCACCGCGTTGTTCGTGGCCGCCGAATTCTCACTCACCGCGCTCGAACGCAGCACCGTCGACGCCCACGCGCGCGACGGCGACCGGCGCTCGCGCCAGGTACAGCACGCGCACCGCACGCTCTCGTTCCAGCTCTCCGGGGCCCAGCTCGGCATCACGATCACCACGTTGATCACCGGCTATCTCGCGGAACCGGTGCTGGCCAAGCTGATCCAGCCGGCGCTGACCGCGGTGAACGTCGGCGAATCCGTTGCCGGTGGCATCTCGCTGACGCTCGCCCTGGTGCTGGCGACATCGCTGTCGATGGTGTTCGGCGAGCTGGTGCCGAAGAACCTGGCCATCGCCCTTCCCCTGAAGACCGCCCGGACCACCGCCGGTCTGCAGGCGGGTTTCTCGATGATCTTCAAATGGGCGATCCACGGTCTCAACGGGACCGCCAACTGGGTGGTCCGCAGGCTCGGCATCGAACCGGCCGAGGAATTGCGTTCGGCGCGCTCCCCCCAGGAGCTCGGCTCGCTGGTGCGCACCAGCGCCAGCCGCGGCTCGCTCGACGCCGGGACCGCGCTGCTCGTCGATCGATCGCTGCGGTTCGGTGAACGCAGCGCGGAGGAACTGATGACCCCGCGGGTGAAGGTCGAGACACTCGAACTCCGGGACACCGTCGCCGACCTCATCGAGGCCGCCTCGCGGACGGGATTCTCGCGGTTCCCGATCGTCGACGGCGACCTGGACGACACGGTCGGCGTGGTGCACATCAAGCACGCGTTCACGGTTCCCGCCGCGGGGCGGACGGCCACGCCACTGATCACCCTGGCGCAGAAGGTGCCGGTGGTGCCCTCCAGCCTCGACGGCGACGAGTTGATGGAACGGGTCCGGGCCGACGGCATGCAGGTGGCGCTCGTGGTCGACGAGTACGGCGGCACCGCAGGCATGGTGACGATGGAGGACCTGATCGAGGAGATCGTCGGCGACGTCCGCGACGAGCACGACGAGCCGGAGATCGAGGTGCAACGCAGCGGCGACAGCTGGATCTGCTCGGGCCTGCTGCGCATCGACGAGGTCACCCGGACCACCGGATACTCGGCTCCGGAGGGCGAGTACGACACCCTCGGCGGCCTCGTCCTGGCTCACCTGGGCCGGATCCCAGAGGTCGGCGACCAGGTGGTCCTGCCGAACCCGGACGGCGAGACCCGCTCCGCGGGCGGATGGATCGCCCGGGTCGCCGCGATGGACGGCCGCCGGATCGACCGGGTGGTGCTGACCCCGGTCCCCGACCTGACCGACCACGTCAAGGGGACGGAGGTGAGCGGCCGTGAGTGATCTGTTCGCGGTCGCCCTGACCGTTCTCCTGCTGGCGGGCAACGCCTTCTTCGTCGCCGCCGAGTTCGCGCTGATCTCGGCGCGACGCGACCGGCTCGAGGCCCTGGAGGCCCAGGGCAAGAAGCGGGCCCGCACCGTGATCAAGGCGGGCGAGAACCTGTCGCTGATGCTGGCGGGCGCGCAGCTCGGCATCACCATCTGCTCGATCCTGCTGGGCCGGGTCGGCGAGCCCGCGATCGCGCACCTGATCGAGGTGCCGATGACCGCGCTCGGCGTGCCGGACGGGTTCCTGCATCCGATCTCGTTCACGATCGCGCTCTCGCTGGTGGTGATCCTGCACATCCTGCTCGGCGAGATGGTGCCCAAGAACATCGCCATCGCCGGGCCCGAACGAAGCGCGATGCTGCTGGTGCCCGCGCATCTGGCGTTCATCCGGCTCGTCCGCCCGCTGATCGCGTTCTACAACCTGTGTGCGAACGCGACACTGCGCGCGATGGGGGTGCAGCCCAAGAACGAGCTCGATACCACGGTGTCGGCGCTGGAACTCGCCGAGATGATCGGCGAGTCCCGATCCGAGGGGCTGATCGACGAGGAGGAGCACCGACGCCTGACGTTGGCGCTGCACACCGCCGACCGGACCGTCGCGGACGTGCTGATCCCGCTCGACAAGGTGCGCAGCGTTCCGCTGACCGCGAACGGGACCACGCTCGGCGCCGTCGAGGAGGCGGTGATCGAGACCGGGTACTCGCGCTATCCCGCGCGGCTGGCCGACGGAACGCTGGCCGGGTACCTGCATCTCAAGGACGTGCTCGACGAGGTCGGCGACATACACGCCGGCCCGGACACCGTGATCCCCCGCTCCGACGTGCGCCCACTTCCGCAGGTGCAGGAGCAGACCCCACTCGACGAGGCGCTGGCGACACTGCGGCGCGCGAGCAGCCACCTGGGGTCCGTCGTCGACGAGTCCGGACAGACGATCGGCATCGTCGCGCTCGAGGACCTGGTCGAGGAGTTCATCGGCACGGTCCGCGACGGTACGCACCGGATCGACGACGCGGTGCCCGGGCAACGGACGCCGTGACCCCCTCGACGCTCTCGTGCGGTCCGCTCGTCCTCACCCAGGACGAGTGGACCGCGCGCCGGGACGCGCACCAGGCGCGGGTGGACGAGCTGATCGGCCCGCACCTGACCCGACAGACGCGCGGCGAGAAGCATCCGGTGATCGACTTCCTGTTTACCTATTACAGCCTCCGGCCCGCCCAGCTGCGGCGCTGGCATCCCGGTCTCGGGGTGCGACTGTCCGGTCCCGCTGCGGGCGAGTACTGGGACTACTCGGGGTATCGCCGATGCACGGACGACACCGCCGAGGCCGACCCGCGGCTGCTGACCCAGCGCCGCTCGATGCTCGAGTTCACCGAGCGGCTGCTCGCGGGCACCGCGGCCCGCCCCGCACAGCTCGGCTGCTTCGGCCTGCACGAGTGGGCGATGGTGTACCGCGGCGGCGAGGAGGCGGTCCGGCATTCGGGCACCCCGCTGCGGCTGGGCCCGGACGGCACCGACGCTGTCGTGGAGTCGATGAACCTGCGCTGCACCCACTACGACGCGTTCCGGTTCTTCACCCCGGACGCGGTGGGCCGCAACGACACCGCGCTGCGGCGCGAGGACCAGGCGGCGCGCGAACAACCCGGCTGCCTCCACGCAGGCATGGATCTCTACAAGTGGAGCTACAAGCTGGCGCCGCTGGTCGACTCCGACCTGTTGCTGCGGTGCTTCGAGCTGGCGATGGCCGCCCGGGAACTCGACATGCGGGCGAGCCCGTACGACCTGAGCGCGCTCGGCTACGCGCCGGTCGCCATCGAGACTCCGCAGGGCCGAGCGGACTACGTTCGAGAGCAGTCGGCGCTCGCCGAGCGCGCGGCGCCGCTGCGCGCGGAGTTGCTGGCCAAGTGCCGGGCCCTGCTGAACCGGTGACTCACCCGCCGCTCACTCCCCCCGCGCGGCCCACTCGATCGCGGCAGGCTCCTCGGCGAGCGTGAAGGCTCGCATCTCACAGGGAAACAAGAAGCTGATCAGGTGAATCGCCTTGCCGATCCACTCGTGATCGGTGACCAGCGCGATCCGACCCCAGCTGTGCCGTGGACGGGTCTCGAGCTCGGCGTCCTGCCACAGCGCACCGGCGCTGTAGCGGCTCAGATCGTCGCCGAGCACATAGACGATGTTGACCTTCTCGTGCTCGGCGATCTTCGCATCGATGGCCGGGTCGAGGACGTCCCTGTAGTCCTGCGCGGTCACCATCCCGCTCGCCCGGAAACCCAGGGTGCCTGCGGGCAGGTTATCCATGGTCTCGATCACGGATCCATGGTTCCACAGCTCGAGTCCCGGTGTGACGCAACGCGAGAGTGCCGCGCGCCCCGATTCGCTCGCGTCCCCCGGACGAGTGCTGCAGGATCACACGGTGAAGTTCACCCGAGAAGACATCGACACCCAGGAACTCGACCGGCGCCGGGCGCTCTACGGCCCGCTCACCGCGGCGGTCCGCGACCTCGTCGACGCCACCATTCGCACCGAGGTCGACGAGGCGGTGATCCGCGAGGTCCAGGCGACGGTCGTGGCCGCCACCGCGAAGCTGCGCGCCGAGCAGATCGACGGCGGATTCGGGATGCGATTCACCGCCGACGGCGAGTCGATCGCCTGGGGCAACGCGGGGATCGGCCTGCGGAACGCGATCGCTCCCCCGTTGGTCATCGTGTCCGACGACGCCGGCCTGCACTGGACCGAGGTCACGCTCGGCGCCGCCTACGAGGGCCCGCCGGGGCTGGTGCACGGCGGGATCTGCGCACTGGTGATGGATCACCTGCTCGGTACCACCGCCAGTTCGATCGAGCCGCGGTTCACCGGCACCCTCACGTTGCGGTACCGGCGCGGCACCCCGCTCGGCCCGCTCCGCGCAGAGGCCCGCATCGACCGCAACGAGGGCCGCAAGACCGTCGTGGTCGGCACCCTGTCGGACGCCGACGGCGTCACCGTCGAGGCGGAGGGCATCTTCATCGGTCCGCCCACGCCGACGGAGTGACAGGGCACCGCGGGCGCATCGCGGGAATGCCCGGCCAACCAGTACGGTTGGACTGTTAACCCACCAGGAGAAACAGCTAGCGGATTACCCCCGAGTAACATGAGCGCCGTCTACATGAGGCATTCCCAGAGAAGTGAGGCATTTCATGACTGAGCGCGTGCAGGTCGGTGGTCTTCAGGTCGCCAAGGTTCTCCACGATTTCGTGGGCACCGAGGCTCTCCCGGGTACCGGCATCGACGCCGACACTTTCTGGGCCGGCGCCGTCAAGGTCATCGAGGACCTCGCCCCGAAGAACAAGGCGCTGCTGGCCAAGCGCGACGATCTGCAGGCGCAGATCGACGCCTGGCACCGCGACCACTCGGGCCCGGCGTTCGACGCCGCCGAGTACAAGGCGTTCCTGCAGGAGATCGGCTACCTGCTGCCCACCCCCGCCCCGTTCGGCATCGAGACCCAGAACGTCGACGCGGAGATCGCGACGACCGCGGGCCCGCAGCTCGTGGTTCCGGTGCTCAACGCCCGGTTCGCGCTCAACGCCTCGAACGCGCGCTGGGGCTCGCTGTACGACGCGCTCTACGGCACCGACGCGATCTCCGAGGCGGAAGGCGCGGAGAAGGGTAAGGGCTACAACAAGGTCCGTGGCGACAAGGTGATCGCCTGGGCCCGTGAGTTCCTCGACGCCGCCGCGCCGCTCGCGGCCGGCAGCCACGCCGACTCCCGGCGCTACTGGATCGACGGCGCCGAGCTGAAGGTCGAGCTGACCGACGGCACCGTCACCACCCTCGCGCAGCCGGAGAAGTTCGTCGGCTACCTCGGCGAGAAGGACGCGCCCACCTCGGTCCTGCTGCGCAACAACGGGCTGCACGCCGAGATCCAGATCGACGCGAGCTCCCCCATCGGACAGACCGACTCCGCCGGCGTCAAGGACGTCGTCCTCGAGTCCGCGCTCACCACGATCATGGACTTCGAGGACTCCGTCGCGGCCGTGGACGCCGACGACAAGGTCGTCGGCTACCGCAACTGGCTGGGCCTGAACCGGGGCGACCTGGCCGAGGAGATCAGCAAGGGCGGCAAGTCCTTCACCCGCACCCTGAACGGCGACCGCACCTACACCGCACCCGACGGCGGCGAGCTGACCCTGCACGGCCGCTCGCTGCTGTTCGTGCGCAATGTCGGCCACCTGATGACGAACCCGGCCATCCTCGACGCCGACGGCAACGAGGTCCCCGAGGGCATCCTCGACGCGCTGATCACCAGCCTGTGTGCGATCCACGGCCTGTCCATCAGCGAGGCGAACGGACCGCACAACAACAGCCGCACCGGCTCGGTCTACATCGTCAAGCCCAAGCAGCACGGCCCCGAAGAGGTCGCCTTCACCACCGAGCTGTTCGGTCGCGTCGAGCAAGTGCTCGGGCTGCCCGCGAACACCCTCAAGGTCGGCATCATGGACGAGGAGCGCCGCACCACGGTCAACCTGGCCGCCTGCATCAAGGAGGCCAGCGAGCGGGTGGTCTTCATCAACACCGGCTTCCTCGACCGGACCGGCGACGAGATCCACACCTCCATGGAGGCCGGCGCGATGATCCGCAAGGCCGAGATGAAGAAGCAGAAGTGGATCTCCGCCTACGAGGACTGGAACGTCGACACCGGCCTCGCGGCGGGCCTGCAGGGCAAGGCGCAGATCGGTAAGGGCATGTGGGCCATGACCGACCTGATGGCGGACATGCTCGAGCAGAAGATCGGTCACCCGCGTTCCGGTGCCAACACGGCGTGGGTCCCCTCGCCCACCGGCGCCACCCTGCACGCGACGCATTACCACCGCGTCGACGTCTTCGCCGTCCAGGACGAGCTCAAAGGCAAGCCGCGCGCCACCGTCGACGACATCCTGACCATCCCGCTCGCCCCGAGTGCGGACTGGTCGGACGCGGAGAAGAAGGAGGAGCTGGACAACAACTGCCAGTCCATCCTCGGCTACGTCGTTCGCTGGATCGACGCCGGTGTCGGTTGCTCCAAGGTTCCGGACATCCACGACGTCGCGCTCATGGAAGACCGCGCCACCCTGCGCATCTCGAGTCAGCTGCTCGCGAACTGGTTGCGCCACGGCGTCGTCACCGAGGCCGACGTCGTCGCCAGCCTCGAGCGGATGGCCCCGGTCGTCGACCGTCAGAACGAGGGCGACGCCAGCTACCGCCCGATGGCGCCGGACTTCGACACCAACATCGCGTGGCAGGCCGCCAAGGAGCTGATCCTCGAGGGCGCGTCGCAGCCGAGCGGCTACACCGAGCCGATCCTGCACCGCCGTCGGCGCGAGTACAAGGCCGCCAACGCCTGATCCGCAACGCCGTCACCACGAAGCCGCCTCCCGACCGATCCGGTCGGGAGGCGGCTTCGCCCGTTCCGCCCCATTGGGGACGCGGCTTCGCCGCTTCCGCTCCGCCCCCGTCCGTAGACTGCGGTGGTACCGATGAGGCGGACCTGCGGGACGCCACCGATCGACGACAAGGCGGGCACACGTGGGGCAGCATCGCGGCGCACAGGGCACGAGGGGTGTCAGCAAGGGCCCGTTGATCGCGGTGGGAACCGTCGTCGTCCTCGTGCTCGCAGTGCTCGGCTGGTTCCAACTCCGAGATCGGATCTCCGATCAGGGAACCCAGGCCGCCGAGACGTGCGTCGAGGGTCCGGCCGTACTCGAGGTGACCGCCGATCCCGACATCGCCGCGCAGATCCAGACCCTTGCCGACCGCTACACGCAGACCACACCGGTGGTGCGCGATCACTGCATCACCGTCACCGTCACCACCACCCCGTCACAGGCCGTGGTCGACGCGCTGGCCGCGAGCGGGGGTCAGCAGTGGCCCGGTCCGGGACCGGCACCGGCACTGTGGATTCCGCAGAGCACCCAGTCGATCGCTCGGCTCGGCGGGCAGACGGGGCTGATCGACGGCCAGCCCAAGTCCGTCGCCTCCTCGCCGGTGCTGCTGGCCGCCCCGGTCATGCTCGCCGAAGCCCTCGCCGGACCGAAGATCGGCTGGCAGGACCTCCCGCGCCTGCAGTCGGACCCGAATGCGCTGCAGGGGCTCGGACTCGCCGGGTGGGGCCCCCTGCGCCTGGCCATGCCGACGGGGCTCGGTTCGGATCCGTCCGCGCTCGCCGCCGAGGCGGTCGCCGCGGCGGTCTCGGGTGCAGGGGCCGGGCCGGTCACCGAGGAACAGGCCGCGTCCGCACCGGTCGGCGCGGCGCTCGGTTCGCTCGCACTCGGTTCGGCGGCCGCGTTCCCGTCCGCTCCCGACAACCCCGCCACCACCGCGGACGCGCTCGCCGCGCTCGCCGCCCAGCCCGACCCGAAGGCCGGGGCGGTGCACGCGGTCGCCGTCACCGAGCAACAGCTCTATGCGGCCGAGCCGGACACCAACGCACTCACCGCGTACCTCCCGGCCGGAGCCACCCCGGTGGCCGACCATCCCGCCGCGATCATCGCGACCGGATGGGTGGACGAGGCGCGCCGCGGTGCTGCCGCGGAGTTCGCCGACTACCTCCGCAGGCCCGAGCAGGCACCGGTGCTGCGCGACGCAGGCTTCCGCGTCGACGGGAAATCCCCCTCGGCGGTGGGCGCGGTCCCCTTCACCCCCATCGACACGCCACTGCAGCCCGCCGCCTGGCCCGTGCCCGACACGCTGAGCCGGGCGCTCGCAAATCCGGCGGTGCCCTTCAGAACGACGGTCCTGATGGACATCTCGGGTTCGATGAGCAACGTCGAGGGCGACGGGACGCGGCTGACCAACACGGCCGCCGCGCTGACCGGGCAACTGAACCGGACGCCCGATCACTCCGATCTCGGACTGTGGGTCTATTCCAGGAATCTCGACGGCGCGAGGGCGTACCGGACCGCCGTCCCGACCGGACCGCTCGCCGATACCGTCGGCGGCGGGACCCGAAGGCAGGCAATCGTTTCGACACTCGATTCCCTGACCCCCGCGACCGCGACCTCCACCTATGCCTCCGTCGAGGCCGCATACGCGGACGCGGTGCAGGGCTTCGATCCGAACCGCCCGAACTCGGTGCTGCTGATCACCGACGGACCGAACGACGACACGTCGATCAGCTCCCGGCAGCTGCTGGCGTCGATCGGGGACGCCACGGTCGATGGCAAGCCGGTCCGGATCGACGTCATCACCATCGGCGAGAACTCCGACGCCGACACCCTGCGGGCCCTCGCCGAGCAGACCGGGGGCTCCCTGACCGCCGTCGGCTCGTCACAGGGCCCCGAGCTGGGCGCCGCGATCGGCGAAGCGCTCCGCTGACGCCCGGCTCGGGCTACCCACCCTCGTCAGACACACCATTCGATGTCGGCGGATCCGGGCAGCGGGACGACGAAGCAGAACTCGAGCGACCCTCCCCCGATGATGCGCCGCTCGGCGGATGCCGTCGGAGCTGCGAGCGCTCCGACGGACAGGACGACGGCGGTTACGGCGACGGCTCGTGCGATGGTGGTGAACATTGCCTGCACCTTTGGCTCGACGAAGGCGGCCGACGAGCCGCCCACACGCTCACCATCGTCCTCCGGGCAGGTCACGGCACACAAGGACCCTTTGGTCTCCTCACGAGTGCGCGCGACCGGCCCGGAGCGTGATCAGCCGCTGAAGGCCTCGATCGGCGGGCAGGAGCACACCAGGTTCCGGTCGCCCTGCGCCCCGTCGATCCGGCGCACCGACGGCCACACCTTGGGCCTTGCCTTGCCGAGCGGGAACACCGCGAGTTCGCGCGAGTACGGGTGGTCCCACTCCGCGGCCAGGCAGCCGGCGGTGTGCGGCGCGCCGCGCAGCGGGTTGTCGTCCACCGGCCACTCGCCCGCACCGACCCGGTCGATCTCGGCGCGGATGGCGATCATCGCCTCGCAGAACTGGTCGATCTCGTCGAGGTTCTCGCTCTCGGTGGGCTCGACCATCAGCGTCCCCGCCACCGGGAAGCTCATCGTCGGCGCGTGGAAGCCGTAGTCCGCCAGGCGCTTGGCCACGTCGTCGACCGTGACGCCGGTGTCCTTGGTGAGCTGACGCAGGTCGAGGATGCACTCGTGCGCGACCATGCCGTTCTCGCCGGTGTAGAGCACCGGGAAGTACTCGTCCAGTCGGCGCGCGATGTAGTTCGCGGACGCGATCGCGGTGAGCGAGGCACGGCGCAGCCCGGTCGCGCCCATCATCCGGATGTACGCCCAGGTGATCGGCAGGATCGACGCGCTGCCGTACGGCGCGGCCGACACCGGGCCCGAGCCGCCCAGTTCCGGCGCCATCGGGTGTCCGGGCAGGAACGGGGTCAGGTGGGAACGCACACCGATCGGGCCGACGCCGGGCCCGCCGCCGCCGTGCGGGATGCAGAAGGTCTTGTGCAGGTTCAGGTGGCTGACATCGCCGCCGAATCGTCCGGGACGGGCCAGGCCGACGAGCGCGTTGAGGTTCGCCCCGTCGACGTACACCTGCCCGCCTGCGTCGTGCACGGCCGCACAGATGTCGGCGACCTCGTGCTCGTACACGCCGTGCGTGGACGGATACGTGATCATGATGGCCGCCAGCCGCTCGGCATGGTCGGCGATCTTCGCCCTGAGGTCCGCCAGGTCGACGTCACCGTTGGGGCGGCAGGCGACCACCTCCACCCGCATGCCGACCATCACCGCGGACGCCGCGTTGGTGCCGTGTGCGCTGGACGGGATCAGGCAGGTGTCGCGGTGATCGTCGCCGCGGCTGAGGTGGTAGTTCCGGATGGCGAGCAGGCCGGCGTACTCGCCCTGGCTGCCGGCGTTCGGCTGCAGGCTCACCGCGTCGTAGCCGGTGATCGCCGCCAGCCAGCCCTCGAGATCGCTGATGATCTGCAGCATGCCGGGCGCGTCCGCCGTCGGCGCGAACGGGTGCAGGCCCGAGAACGCCGGCCAGGTGATCGGCTCCATCTCCGCGGTGGCGTTGAGCTTCATCGTGCAGGATCCGAGCGGGATCATGCTCCGGTCGAGGGCGATGTCCTTGTCCGAGAGCATCCGCAGGTAGCGCAGCATCGCGGTCTCGGTGCGGTGCTTGGTGAATGCGGGGTGCGTCAGGTAGTCCGAGGTGCGCGCCATCACGGCGGGCAGGGAGGAGCCCGACGCGCCCTCGGCCGCCTCGGGACGGACACCGAACGCGGCGAAGACCGATGCCAGGTGGGCGTCGGTGGTGGCCTCGTCGCAGGCGATGCCGACGTGATCGGCGTCCACGAGGCGCAGGTTGACGTTCCAGCCCTTCGCGTTCTCGACGATCGCCTCCGCCCGGACCGGGACGCGGGCCAGCACCGTGTCGAAGAACGACTCGTGCACGATCTCGACGCCCTTCGACCGCAGCCCGGCCGCGAGGGCGACGGCGCGTCCGTTGACCCGCTCGGCGATCGCCTTGAGTCCGTCGGCGCCGTGATAGCTGGCGTACATGGCGGCCACGATGGCCAGCAGCACCTGCGCGGTGCAGATGTTCGAGGTGGCCTTCTCGCGGCGGATGTGCTGCTCGCGGGTCTGCAGCGCGAGTCGGTATGCGGGATCACCGTCCGCATCGACGGACACACCCACGAGGCGGCCCGGCAACTGACGGGCGTGTTTGGTGTGCACCGCGAGGTATCCCGCGTGCGGTCCGCCGAAGCCCATGGGGACGCCGAACCGCTGCGTGGTGCCGAAACAGGCGTCCGCGCCGAGCTCACCGGGCGGGGTGAGCAGGGTCAGCGCGAGGAGGTCGGCGCCGACCGCGACCAGGGCCCCACGCTCGTGGGCGGCCGCGATGAGGTCCGCGTAGTCGACGACGCGACCGGAGGCGCCGGGCAGCTGGGCGAGCACGCCGAAGAACTCGCCCTCGGGCAGGCCCTGGCTCAGATCGGCCTCCACCAGCTCGATGCCGAGCGGGGTGGCGCGGGTCTCGATCACGGCCCTGGTCTGCGGGAACAGGTCGGCGTCGATGACGAAGCGCGGGGAACGGCTCTTGTTGGCCCGGCGCAGCAGGGTCATCGCCTCGGCGGCCGCGGTGCCCTCGTCGAGCATCGACGAGTTCGCGACCTCCATGCCGGTGAGGTCGGAGACCATGGTCTGGAAGTTGAGCAGGGCCTCGAGCCGGCCCTGGCTGATCTCCGGCTGGTACGGCGTGTACGCGGTGTACCAGGCGGGGTTCTCGAGCAGGTTGCGCACGAGAACCGGCGGGGTCAGGGTGTCGTAGTAGCCGAGCCCGATCATCGAGGTCGCGACGGTGTTCCTGGCGGCGAGCGCGGACAGCTCGGCGAGCGCCTCGTGCTCGGTGAGCGCGGCAGGCAGCGTGCTCAGCCCGTCGCTGACACCGTCGGCGACGGTGTCGATGATGCTGGCGGGAACGGCCTTTCCGGCCATCTCGTCGAGGCTGCCGACACCGATCACTCCCAGGATCCGCTGGAGCTCAGCAGAATCGGGGCCGATGTGGCGGTCGACAAATGAACGAACTGTGGCGTCTGACAAGGCAACTCCCGCGGCTGAAGGATCGTAGGCGCATTCGGCTCGACCCAACCGGGCCGGGCGGAACGTTCCTCCCCCTCTGTCGCCTGCTCGTCGCCGCGAGCGCCTGAGAGATTGAGGGCCGTTGCGTATGGCCCCTTTCCCCGTGGGCGGGTGGGTGCTCCCACCGCTTTCCAGAGACGTCGTAGCCCGCACGGTCCTGGATGCCTGAGAGATTGACGGGGAGGTATTGCTCCTTCGGCGTCCGGATAGTGCTCCGGAACTCTCCCATGCGGCGGCGACGTACCCCGAATTCTAGGCTACGTTCGCCCGACCTTGCGCCCGGGAACCGCACGGCATGGTGTGCCGCGCGCCACGTCGATGACCGTGACGTTCGGTCGCGCTATCCGGTCTTGCGGCTGGCGCGGTTCTTGCGCCGCGAGGCGAGCTCGTCCTCCGGGCTCAGTTCACTCTCGCCACCGTCGGCCCGTTCGGCCGGGAAATCGGCGATCGTGCCGGTGAGCTCGCGCATCGCTCCGCTGACGGCGATCCCGAACACTCCCTGACCGCCCTGCAGGAGATCGACGACCTCCTCGGCCGAGGTGCACTCGTAGACGGTGGTGCCGTCGGAGAAGAGCGTGATCTTGGCGAGGTCACCCACGCCGCGCTGACGCAGGTGGTCGACGGCGACCCGGATGTTCTGCAGCGAGATGCCGGTGTCCAGCAGGCGCTTGACGATCTTGAGGACCAGGATGTCCTTGAACGAGTACAGGCGCTGACTGCCGGATCCGGCGGCCCCGCGGATCGACGGCACGACCAACGAGGTCCGCGCCCAGTAGTCCAGCTGCCGGTAGGTGATTCCCGCGATCTGACACGCGCTCGGCACCCGGTAGCCAACCAGGTCGTCCGGCACCGAGTCATCAGGAAAGAGGCCCGGCTGGACATCCTCGACACCCTCGGACGGGGCGAGACCGCGCTGAGGCCCTTGCGGATGATCTCCCACTGACTGCTCCCTCTCGCATGGAATTCCATACCGTGGATTCGACTCAGAGTACGCCTCGGTGCGAATCACATGGTGTGCGTTCGATGGATCAAAGCTATTGCGACGATTGACCTGGGTCAACGCAACACGCCGAACCCTAAACCTAAACTTGAGGGTGAGACTATTTCGTTGCCCAGTGCATTACCTCGCCGTCTCTCGACAGCGGGATCACACTAACCGTCGGTTGCCTTGAAATCGTCCGGCGACACGGATTCGAGGAACTCTTTGAACTTCTCGACCTCGTCCTCGCGCTCGTCGGGCATCACCAGTCCCGCCTCGGCCAGCACCGCCTCCTCCGCAAAGATCGGCACGCCCGCCCTCAACGCGATCGCCACCGAATCGGACGGCCGCGCCGAGATCCGCAGGTCGTCGGCGAAGACCAGGTCGGCATAGAACGTGCCCTCCTGGAGGTCGACGATGCGGACTTCGCGCAGAGCGTTGCCCAGCGCCGTGATGAGCGTGATGATCAGGTCGTGGGTGAGCGGCCGCGCCGGCTCCACGCCCTGTTGCTCGAGCGCGATCGCAGTGGCCTCCGTCTGACCGATCCAGATCGGCAGGTACCGGTCACCGTCGCTCTCCCGCAGCAGCAGTACGGGCTGATTCTGTGGCTGCTCAACACGAATCCCGATCACACGCATCTCGCTCATCGCGTCTGCCTCCCGTCTGCTGGGCCTCATCGGCATCGACCGCACCCATCGCATGAGGCCGTACCCAATTCTAAGCGAACCCAGCGACCCATTCGACTGTCGCCGAGCGGATACCGGTCCTCGCGCTGTCAGCCTGGGCGATCGTCAGCGATCGAGCGCGCCGCGGACAGCCGCCTTCACCAGACAGGTGTGAAGGGTGAGCGACAGCGCGGCGAGCTCACGCACCATCTCTTCGGCGCGATCACGCGCGCCCGCATCTCGGCCCTTGGCCACGGGTCCCGCGATCTGGGCGACCAACCCGGCCTCCCGGTCGGCCGCCAGCTTGAACGCGCGCAGGTGCCGGACCTCGAGTCCGAACTCCGACATCGCCTTTGCCGCCCGCGCCAGGGTGACGGCGTCCTCGTCGAAGAAGCCCGCGACACCCGGCACGATCAAGCCGCTTCGCAGCAACTCCGACAGGAAGGCCTCGTCCGCTCCCGACCGTGCGATCAGGTCGCCACGGCTGATGCGGACCTCCCGGTTGGCCCTGAACTCTTCCGGCGAGACCTCGCCGGGCGCGATGGCCAGCGCCCGGGGCCGCCGCGGGGCCGACTCCGTCGACCCGACCACCGCGACGCCGCTGTCGATGGCCTCGAGCTGTTCCTTGATCACCTTCAACGGCAGGTATTGATCACGCTGCGCGGTGAGCACGAACCGCAGTCGCTCACAGTCGGCCAGCGAGAAGCGCCGGTAGCCCGACGGCGTCCGCTCGGGACTGATCAGCCCCTCCGCCTCGAGGAAACGAATCTTCGAGATGGTGATATCGGGGAAATCGGGACGTAGCCGATCCAGGACGGAGCCGATCGACATCCCGCCCTCGGTCCGCTGCCCGACCGCGGTCATCAGCTACCCGCACCCGCAGCGGAGTTGCCGGCGCCGCGGGGGCCGGTGAGGTAGACGAGTCGGAACTTTCCGATCTGCACCTCGTCACCGTTGACGAGGGTGGCCGAGTCCACCGGCTCTCGGTTGACGTAGGTGCCGTTCAGGCTGCCCACGTCCACCACCTGGAACTCGTTCTGGTCCTGCCGGAACTCGGCGTGCCGACGGCTGACCGTCACGTCGTCGAGGAAGATGTCGCTGTCCGGGTGGCGGCCCGCCGAGGTGGTGGGCTGGTCGAGCAGGAACCGGGAGCCCGCATTGGGGCCACGCTTGACGACGAGGAGCGCCGAACCGGCGGGCAGGCCCTCCACCCCGGAGACCTGCTCAGCGGACTGCGGAGCAGCGGTCGTGCTGTCCAACTCGTTGAGGAAATCCGCCCGGAAAACCGACGTTGTCTCAGCCGGCGATTCTCCAAAAACCGCGTCGCTGTCGTTCTCGCTCACCGTTTCTCCTCCTGAAGTCCGATCGGTCCGGGAACCCTCCCGGACAAATCTTCTCGACACAATCACATTCCGATACGGACCTACGCCCCGACATGACGGATGCGCTCCCTATCGACCGTACCCTGCGAATGCCTCTCACGTGGGCACTCGCAGGTCGATCCACGCGTGTCCTAGCCGCCCGCGATGGCCTGGTAGCCCTCGGCGTCCAGCATCTCGGCCAACGCGGCGTCCAGAGCGGCCTCGTCGGCCACCTCGAGATCGACCAGCCAACCGTTTCCGTACGGCTCGGAGTTCACCAGCTCGGGGCTGGACTCCAAATCCGCGTTGGCCACAATGACTTTCGCGTTCAGAGGAGCGTAGATGTCCGACACGCTCTTCGTCGACTCGACCTCACCGAGCGACTCGCCCGCCACCACATCGTCACCGACCGCGGGGAGCTGCACGAAGACGACGTCACCGAGCTGGGACTGCGCGAAATCGGTGATCCCGATCCGCACGGTCGTCGACCCGGTCCGCTGCACCCATTCGTGCTCCGCCGTGTAGCGCAATTCGGCCGGGATGTTCGTTTCGCTCAAGGTGAGAAGTCCTTTCGATCGCACCGGCGCGCGCGAATACCGCGCGGCGCCGGATTCAGTTTCCGGGCTGAGCGTATTGACGAGGCTTCGTCTCCCGCAAGGCGGTGATCGTGACCTGCTGAGATTGCTCGACGGCCAACCTGCCACCGCCGCGCGCGACCGTGTCGAACACACCGCCGGGTATGTTGAGGGCGGCCGCCAGAGTCGGCGGATCGCCGATCGCGAGCACCTCGTACGGCGCCCTCAGCTCGGTCCCGTCGACCGTGATCTTCCCGGGCGGTCCGGTGACCCAGGAATCGACACCGATACGCACCGGCTCGCCCCCGTCGCCGCGAACGGAGATCGCCTCCGCCCCCGCCGCCCGCAATTCCTGCACGAGATCCAAGATCACCTCGGAGCCGACGCTCCTGCTCGGGTCGGACACCGACAACACCACGCCGGGTCCGGCGGCGGGCACGGCGCCCACCTGGATCGACAGCGCGGTCAGGCGCGCCCTGGCCTCGTCCAGTGCGGCCTGGGACCCGCCGCCGCTGCGCTGGAGGGTGGCGAGGGTCCCCTCGAGTCCCGCGATCTCCTGCCGCAGCGCGGCCTCTCGCTGTCCGAGATTGTCGAGCAGCACCAACAGGTCCGCTGGGCGCGCCGAGTCCAGGGTGTCACCCGAACCGGTGGTCCTCACCTGGGTCGCGATGGCGACCCCGAGCGCGGCCAGGAGCAACACGGCGAACAGCCCGAACACGACCCTCGAGCGCCGCGCCGAGGCCGACAGCTCGGTGCGCCATTCGTGCTTGCCCTCGTGACCACTCACCGCCGATCACGCCCCGAACAGCCTGCGCCGCAGCGCGGCCGCGTTGCCGAAGATGCGAATGCCGAGGACCACCACGATCGCGGTCGAGAGCTGCGTGCCCACGCCCAACTGGTCGCCGAGCCAGACGATCAGCGCCGCGACGAGCACATTGAAGACAAAGGACACGACGAAGACCTTGGCGTCGAAGATCTCGTCCAGGTAGGCGCGCAGCCCGCCGAACACCGCATCCAGCGCCGCGACCACGGCGATCGGCAGATAGGGCTGGATCGCGTCGGGCACCTGCGGACGGAACACCACTCCGGCGACGATCCCCGCGACGAGCGCGAGCACCCCGTAGACGGCGTATCCGTTCTTGACTGCCCTGACGCTCTTGATTGCGCTGACCGGCTTCACTGGCCACCCACCTCGTGTGCGGTTCTGATCTCCCTGGCGGTCGCGGCCGGGAGGCTGACATCTTCTTCTTCGGCGACGGTGAAACCCACCCCGTACAGCTGCGCGACGCCCGACATCCGCAGGTACGCGTCGCTCACCACGAACCCGGTCTGCAACCGGTCCGCCGGCCCGATCGCCGAGATCGCATACGGCGAGAACACCGGCTGATTGTCGACGAGCATGGCCCCACCCGCCTGGCGGATGGTGGCCGAGGGGCCGATGCGGACCCCGCCGACCGCGACCGCCTCGGCTCCGCTCGACCACAAGGCGTTCACCACCGACTGGATGTCCCGGTCGAGGACCACCGCCTTTGCCGGGGCAGCGCCGGGCCTACCGCGGTCGGACAGGTCAGGACGGGCGGCCGGGTCGGTCAGCGTGACGGTCAGCCCGGAGCCGTGCACCGCGTCCAGGCCGGCGGCCTGCTCCAGGACAGCGAGCTGGGCCAGCACGTCGGAACCCTCGGAATCGCCAGCGAGCACCCTGGAGCGCAGCGCCTCGGCCTGCGCCGCCAGCTCGTCCCTGGTGTCGGAGAGGCCGCCACCGCGTTCCTCCGCGGCGTGGACCTTGCCGAGGATCTCGCTGCGCACCTGGTCGGTGCCGGGCTCCCGGTCGTCGGCCTGCGCGTACGCGATACCGAAGATCAGGCCGAGCACGATGCCGCCGGCCACACACCAGCTCCCCGAATGCAGCGGCCGGTGCAGGGAATGGCCCCTGGCCCGGTCTTCCGCCGCCGCCGCGTACCCGGGGTCGAGATGGTCGTTCATCAGCGACCGGAGCAGCGAGGGCACCGGATTGCGGCGAACCTCGCCGTCGGTCACCGCGCCCGGTCCGTTCGGGGTACCTCCCGCGCGATGTTCCGCGCGGCGAGCAGGTACAGGATCGCCGTCCACACGTAGAGTCCGGTCCCCCACACGAGCAGCGCGTACCCCCAGGCCCGCGCGATCGGCGCGAACCCCCAGTCGCCCTGCGCGGCGAGAATCAGCGGCAGCGCGAACATGAGCGCGAAGGTCGCGGCCTTGCCGAGGTAGAGCACCGCCGGCGGCGGCAGACCGCGTCGACGGTAGATCGGAAGGGTCAACGCCAGGATCACGTCCCGGCCGATCAGGATCACGGCCACCCACCAGGGGATGATCCCGCGGATCGCGAACGCGACGAGGGTCGAGACCACATAGAGGCGGTCCACCAGCGGGTCCAGCAGCGCGCCGAGCCGCGAACTCTGGTTCAGCAGGCGGGCGAGCTTGCCGTCGGCCCAGTCGGTGAATCCGCTGAGCATCAGGATCGCGAGCGCCCACCCGTCGGCCTGCGGTCCGAGCAACAGGTAGACGAACAGTGGGACACCGACGAGCCGCACCACGCTGAGCAGATTCGGGACGGTGACGATCCGGTCGGACACGATCGGTGCAGCCGGGACGTCCGCCACCTCGTGTGGCCGGTCACCGCTGCCCATTGGTCCCCCGTGCTCCTCGTCCGCCGATATCTCGAACAGCTTTTCACACGGCGGACGGGGGCGCCGGGACCCTGGCCACCGAGTCGGCGGTCAGGCTGCCCAGGTAGAGCCAGCCGTCGGCCTCGCGGACACCGGTGATCGGGGCGTAGCTGCCCGGGCCGCCCTGCAGACTGTGCACGAACTCGCCCGAGGCGTCGAGCCCGAGCACCCAGCCGCGCTGGTCCGGTTCGGGCTGCGCCCAGTGCGGCAGATTCGCCGCGACCACACGGAGCGCCGGGTGGGGCGCCAACAGGTCGAGCAGGCGCATTCGGGGGCTGTACAGCGCCACCCAGAAGATCCCCCCTGGCGTCTGCGAGGTCACGTTGTCGGGGATGCCGGGCAGGTTCTCGGCCCAGATCGACACCCGGCCCGCGTCGGTGCCGGTGAGCTCGACCCGCCGGATCTGATACGCCCCGGTCTCGGCGACCACCACGAACGACTCGTCCGCCGACAGTCCGACCCCGTTGGCGAACTGCAGCCCGTCCGCCAGCAGGTCGGTCTCGCCCGTGGCCGGGTCGAGGCGGATCAGCCGGCCGGTGCCGCCGTGCTCGAGGAGGTCGGTGCGGTGCTCGGCGACGGAGTACTTCGCCGACGAATCGGTGAAGTAGATCGTGCCGTCCCGTCCGACCGCCGAGTTGTTGCACGCGACCAGCGGGCGCCCGAGCGCGCTGTCGGTGAGGGTCTCGATCCGACCCGCCTCGTCGACGCGCAGCACCCCGCGCTCGCAGTCGCAGATCAGGTATCGGCCGTCGTCGAGTATCTCGATGCCCAGGGGTCGGCCGCCCGTGTCCGCGATCAGGGTCGCGCGGCCGGGTGCGTCGAATCGCCACACCTTCCCGTCGTCCGTGCCGGTGACGAGCCGGCCCTCGTGGTCGACGGCCACGTCCTCGGGCCCCTTGCTCCCCGGCGTCGCCCACCGCTCCGCGCCGTCGAGTGCGGTGTTCGGGGCGAGCGCGCCCTCGAGCGGGGGCGGGGGCGGTGCGTGCCACGCCACGGGATCGATTCCGGTCCGGTCGAGGCCGCGAAGCGCGGAGAGCAGGATTCCCATGGCGGTCACCGTAGACGGCGCCCGACCCGCCCGCAGGGGCTTGCGGCGGCTACACCGGCGCCGGCAGACCTACCGGGACGCGAAGTCCGGCTGACCGAGCTCGTCGACCCTCGTCGGCCGCCCGTGCAGGGCGACCTCGCGGAACTGATAGATCATCGCCGCGGTCGGCGCGAAGATCCGAGCGCCCCGGAACGGCCACTCGATCAACGGTTGTGCGCTCCCCGGGACCGACAGGAACTGCGGGTCGTGATCGAGCTCGGCCATGCTCACCTGGAAGACGTACTCCACCTCCTCGGCGTTCGGCCGAATCGGCGCGTCCAGCTCGCCCACCCAGACCACCACCGGGGTGATGACGTAGCCGGACCTGGTGACGAAGTCGTCGAGGTGGCCGAGCACGGACGACGGCGGCGCCTGCACGCCGAGCTCCTCCTCCAGCTCACGCAGCGCCGCCTCTCCCGGCGACTCCCCCGCGTCGATGCCGCCACCCGGCAACGCGAACTGGCCTGGGTGTGCCCGCATGGTGCTCGGCCGCACGGTGAGCAGCAGTGAGGGGACCCCGTCGGTGGTGACCACCGCGAGCGCGACCGCCGCGCAGCGATGCCCGGCGCGTTCGACGGTGCGCACGTCGAAGGATTCGAGCGCGGCGGCGCAGGCGGCACGCGTGAGGGTCGACTCCCGGGCTGCGGTCATCCGTCGACCCTAGCCCGCCGCGATAACGAGAAAGGCGGCCCCGGATCACTCCGGGGCCGCCTTCTTCGGTCGGGCTGACAGGATTTGAACCTGCGACCACTTGACCCCCAGTCAAGTGCGCTACCAAGCTGCGCCACAGCCCGTCCACTCCCTTGCGGGCGCTCGATGAGATTACATCAGTGACAGTCGAGAGTGCGAATCGACTGTTCGGAGCGGGTTTCGCCCCAAGCGGGTCCCCCTCGAACGACACTGGCAAGCCCCCGATTTCGGGGGCTTGCCAGTGTCGAGGTCGATCTCGGCGGCGTCAGCGCTTGCTGCGATCGCGCTTCTCGCGCACGCGCACCGAGATGCGCACCGGGCTGCCGTCGAAGTTGAACTCCTCACGCAACCGACGCTCGAGGAACCGGCGGTAGCCGGCCTCCAGGAACCCGGTGGTGAACAGCACGAACGTCGGCGGACGGGTGCCCGCCTGGGTGGCGAACATGATCCTGGGCAGGCGACCGCCACGCATCGGCGGCGGCGTCGCGGCCACGATCTCCTTGAGCCAGGTGTTCAACCGGCCGGTCGGGATCCGCTTGTCCCAGGACTCGAGCGCGGTCTCCAGCGCGGGAACCAACTTCTGCACGGCGCGGCCGGTGTGCGCGGAGATGTTCACCCTCTGCGCCCACGGCACCCGGACCAGCTCCCGGTCGATCTCCTTCTCGAGCATGTACCGGCGGTCCTCGTCGACGAGGTCCCACTTGTTGAACGCCAGCACCAGCGCGCGGCCGGCGTCGGCCACCATGCTCAGCACCCGCAGGTCCTGCTCGGTGATCGGCTGCGAGGCGTCGATCAGCAGGATCGACACCTCCGAGGCCTCGATCGCGCTCTTGGTGCGCAGCGACGCGTAGAACTCGTGGCCGCTCGCGTGGCTGACCTTCTTGCGCAGGCCCGCGGTGTCCACGAAGCGCCACACCTTGCCGCCGAGCTCGACCAGCGAGTCCACCGGGTCGACGGTGGTGCCCGCGACGTCGTGCACGACGGACCGCTCGGTGCCGGAGAGCTTGTTGATCAGGCTGGACTTGCCGACGTTCGGCTTGCCGACCAGCGACACACGGCGCGGTCCCTGGCCGCCGGTGCCCTCTCGAGGCGTCTCCGGCAGCACCTGCAGGATCTCGTCGAGCAGGTCACCGGTGCCGCGGCCGTGGATGGAGCTGACCGAGTAGGGCTGGCCGAGGCCGAGCGACCACAGCGCCGCGACCTCGGACTCGGTCCGCTCGTCGTCGACCTTGTTGGCCACCAACAGGACCGGCGTCTTCGAGCGCCGCAGCACCTTGGCCACGGCCTCATCGGTGGCGGTGGCGCCGACGACCGCGTCGACCACGAGCACGATCGCGTCCGCGGTCTGCATCGCGAGTTCGGCCTGACGGGCCACGGACTGCTGCAGCCCCTTGGCGTCGGGCTCCCAGCCGCCGGTGTCCTGCACCATGAATCGTCGTCCGGCCCAGTTCGCCTCGTACGAGACGCGGTCCCGGGTGACCCCGGGAATGTCCTGCACGACGGCCTCACGGCGGCCGATGATGCGGTTCACGAGCGTGGACTTGCCGACGTTCGGACGTCCGACGATGGCGAGCGTCGGGACGGCGACGTGGCCCTCGCCCTCCTCGCCCTCCTCGAGATCGACGAGCTCCCAGTCGGATTCCTCACTCCAGGTGCCGTCGCCGGCGATCGAGCCGCCGATGTCAAAGCTGTCGGTCACTGCACTGCTCCAGTTCTGTCGCGTACCACCAGCAGCAACCTGCCGATCACGTCATCGATTCCGAGTTCGCTGGTGTCCACGATCACCGAGTCCTCGGCGGGCCGCAGCGGCGAGACCGCACGGGTGGAGTCCAGATGATCGCGGCGCTCGACATCGGCCAGCACCGCCTTGTAGTCATCGCCCCTGCCCTCGGCGATGTTCTGCGTGTTCCTGCGCTCAGCCCTGGCAGCAGCAGAGGCGGTCAGGTACACCTTCACGTCCGCATCGGGCATCACGACGGTGCCGATGTCGCGCCCCTCGACCACGATCCGCTCGGTGCGCGCGATGAACTCGCGCTGCTTGTCGACCAGGATCGTGCGTACCTCGGGCACCGCCGAGACCGCGGACACGGCCTGGGTGACCGCGCCGCCGCGGATCTCGTCGGTGACGTCCTCACCGGCGAGCAGCACCCGGTCCGAGGCCGGATCGGTGCCGATGGTCAGCTCGAGCGCCTTGGTGGCCGCGGCCACCGCCGCCGGGTCGCTGGGGTCGACGCCGGAGCGCAGCACGTGCAGCGTCGCGATCCGGTACATCGCACCGGTGTCGAGATACTGCGCGGCGAGTCCCGTCGCGAGCCGCCTTGCGACCGTGGACTTTCCGGTACCGGACGGCCCGTCCATCGCCACCACCAGGCGGCCTGCCGTCACATCCCCCGCCGCTTCGCTCGCCCTGCTCACAGTCCGACCGCCTTGTACAGCGCGCCGACCTCGCCGGGGCCGATGACCCGCAGGGTGCCCGGACGTCCGTCTCCGAGCGCGACCGGTCCGATGTCGGTGCGCACCAGCCGAACCACCGGATGCCCGACCGCCTCGAGCAGGCGGCGCACGATGTGCTTGCGGCCCTCGTGCAGCACGACCTTGACCAGGGACTTGCCCTGGTTCACGTCGAGCAGTGCGAACGAGTCGACCTTGGCCGGGCCGTCCTCGAGCTCGACGCCCGCCTTCAGCGTCTTGCCGAGGTTGCGGTCGACCACGCCGGACACCGTCGCGAGGTAGGTCTTGGGCACCTCGAAGGACGGGTGCATCAGCCGGTGCGCGAGATCACCGTCGTTGGTCAGCAGGATCAGGCCCTCGGTGTCGGCGTCGAGGCGCCCGACGTGGAAGAGTCGCTGGCCCGCGGAGACCCGTTCGGAGACGATGTCGCCGATGCAGGGCCTGCCGAGGTCGTCGGACATGGTGGACTGCCAGCCGCGCGGCTTGTTGAGCGCGATGTGGACGAGATCCTTCTTGACGACGACGCGGACGCCGTCGACCCGGACCACCGCGTTCTCGGGGTCCACCCGCAGGCCCTGCTCGACGACGATGCGGCCGTCGACCTCGACGCGGCCCTGCTCGATGAGTTCCTCGGCGGCGCGGCGCGAGGCGACACCGGCCTGGGCGAGCACCTTCTGCAGGCGCATGCCCTCGCCTGCGGCCAGCTTCGCCGGGCCTGCGCCCTCTGTGTACTGGTGCCGCGCGGGCTTGGCGTTGCTGATCGTCGGCGCGACGGACTGCGCTCGCTGCGGCTTCGGCGCCTTGGGCTTGCCCCGCTTGGACAGCTGCGGCGCAGGTCCTCCCCGGGGGTAGCCGCCGGTCTTGCGCGGTGCCGCGCCCCGTTCGGTGCGATCCTGGGCGCCACGCGGCGCGCCACCGCGCTGGGAGCGGTCCTGCGAGCCGCGGGATTCGCCGCTCCGGGGGGTGGCGCCACGCTCGGTGCGGCCGTAGGAACCGCGGGGGGCGCCGCCGCGCTCGGTGCGATCGTAGGAGCCGCGGGATTCGCCGCCACGGGCGGAATCGCGGGGTGCCGAGCCCCTCGACCCCGACCCCTTCTGGGGCGAGTCCCTGCGGCTCGAGCTCTTGTGGGCGGGATTGCTCCTGCCCCGGTCCGGTGTGCCATCACGGCGAGCGGAATTGTTCACTTGGGTGTCCTGTCACTCTTCACTATCTATGCCGGGATCCAATACGGGTTCGGATCCCGCCCTGCCGGCTCCCAATTTGGTGAACCGTGGGTCTGACTCCATGTCGTCACTGATGTCGTCGATGACGTCGACGTCGGGCAGCAGCGGCGCCAGCGCGGGCAGGTCCGCCAGCGAGGCGAGTCCGAGCCGCTCGAGGAAAAGCTCCGTCGTCGAGTACGTCGTCGCGTTGGTCTCGGAGTCCACACCGGCCTCCGAGATCAGTCCGCGGGCGAGCAGGGTTCGCATGACGCCGTCCACGTTGACGCCACGAACCGCACTCACCCGAGCACGGGTCAAAGGTTGACGGTACGCAATAACCGCCAATGTTTCCAAGGCCGCGCGTGTGAGCTTCGACCTAGCGCCGTCGAGAAGCAGCCTCTCGACGTACGGCGCGTACTCGTTCCTGGTGTAGAAACGCCACCCGTCGCCGGCGTACCTGAGGTCGATGCCGCTGCGCCGTTCGGTCAGCGCGGCCGACATCCGGCGCAGCGTCGCCTCCACCCGCTCGGCGGAGTCGCCGACCGCCGACGCGAGCACCTCGTTGCTCGCGGGCGAGTCCACGACCAGCAACATCGACTCCAGTGCCGCCTCCAGCTCGTCGTCCTCGAGCCGGTCGTCGGGGTCGAAGGCGCCCTCGTCGTCGAGCCTCGGCGCCTGATCGAGCTCGCTCATCCGTAATCCTCCGCACTCACCAGCGTCTGCCCGTCCGCGTCGACGTCACCGGTCCAGCTGACCATCAGTTCCCCGAGCGGCTCCGGCTGCTCGAAGGCCACCGCCCGCTCGCGGTAGAGCTCGAGCAACGCCAGAAATCTTGCCACGATCTGCACGGTCAGGTCGCAGCCCGCGACCAGGTCGCCGAACGTCGCCCAGTTCCCCTCGCCGCGCTGCTTGAGCAGGTCGAGCACCATCGACGCCTGCTCGGGCACCGAGACCGTCGGGACGTGCAGGTGATCGAGCCCCACGGTCGGGACCGGTCGCGGCGCGAACGCGGCCGCCGCGATCTCCGCGAACCGCCCGGGGTCGACGCCGAGCAGGACCTCAGGCAGCAGTCCCGCGAACTGGTCCTCCAACGACACCGAGCGTGGATAGCGCCGCAACGCCGCCGACTCCAGCTCCGCGAACAGCATCGCGACCTGCTTGTAGGCCCGATACTGCAGGAGCCGCGCGAACAGCAGGTCCCTGGCCTCCAGCAACGCCAGGTCCTCGGCGTCCTCGACGTCGCCGGAGGGCAGCAGCCGGGCGGCCTTGAGGTCGAGCAACGTGGCCGCGACCACCAGGAACTCGGTGGTCTGGTCGAGGCTCATCTCGCTGCCCAGCGAGCGGGTGTAGGCGATGAACTCGTCGGTGACCTGGTGCAGCGCGACCTCGGTGACGTCGAGGCGGCGCTGACTGATCAGCGTCAGCAGCAGATCGAAGGGACCCTCGAAATTGCGCAGCTTCAGCCGGAACCCGGGCTCGACCGGGGCCTCCAGGGCCGCGACAGGCAGTTCCTCGATCGGTGTGCCTGCCGCTGCTTCCGCGGCGACTGGTTCCGAGAGCGGAACCTCGGCCATACGCTCGGCCTCGTCGATGTCCATCTACCGTCCGGACCGGTGGATCACCTCACGGGCGAGCGCCCGGTACGCCTCCGCGCCACCGGACTTCGGCGCCCATGTGGTGATGGGTTCTCCCGCGACGCTGGTCTCGGGGAACCTGACCGTCCGATTCACGACCGTGTCGTAGACCAGATCACCGAACACCTCGACCAGCCTGGCCATGACCTCGCGCGAATGCAGGGTCCTGGCATCGAACATCGTCACCACGATGCCCGACAACGACAGCTTCGGGTTCAGGCGCTCGTGCACCTTCTCGACGGTGTCGTTGAGCAGCGCGAGCCCACGGAGACTGAAGTACTCGCACTCCATGGGGATGATCACGCCCTCTGCGCAGGCCAGAGCGTTGACGGTCAGCAGCCCCAGTGAGGGCTGGCAGTCGATCAGGATGTAGTCGTAGCGGTCCAACACCGGGTACAGCACCCGGCCCAGGGTCTGCTCGCGGCCGACCTCGGTGACCAGCTGGATCTCGGCCGCGGACAGGTCGATGTTGCTGGGCAACAGATCCAGGTTGTCCACCCGGGTCCGCATCAGCACGTCGTCGATGGACACCCGCGGCTCGACCAGCAGGTTGTGCACCGTCAGCTCTAGGTCGTTGTGCGCGACGCCGAGGCCGGCGGACAGCGCGCCCTGTGGGTCGAGGTCGACGAGCAGGACCCGCCGGCCGTACTCGGCCAGTGCGGCGCCGAGGTTGATCGTCGACGTCGTCTTGCCGACGCCGCCCTTCTGGTTGCACATCGCGATGATCCGCGCGGGCCCATGGGTGTTGGGCGGCGTGGGAACGGGTACCTCGCGAAATGGTCGGCCGGTCGGACCGAGTGCGGACTCGGCAGGAGCGGCGCCGTTGCCCTCGATGCGGTCGGCCTGTAGACGGGTCGGCGGTTCCGGCTTCCGGGTGTAGAAGTAGGCACCCTGACGCTCAGACTCCGCCGCTGGCGGCTGCGGTGTCACCACGGTCTGCAACTCCCCTGTCTGTCGTCCCTGATGCACAAACGCTACCGCTTGACGGGCGACGATCGGTCAACGGACACGCGGAGCACGACCCGGGGCCGATCGCGCAGGGCCCCGAGCTGGGTTGATGAAGTCCTGGGGTGACGCAGTCATCGCGACCGCGACACGGTCATTCGCCGGCGCCGGTCGCCTCGAGGATCGTCTTGAGGCGAGCCAGGTCCTTCGTGTTGGCCCGGCGCATCGCCGCGGCCATGACCGGGGCCGCGATCTTTCCGAAGCCCGATGGCTCGCCGCGGTTGCGCAGCACCATTCTGGTCAGACCCTCCCCCGCGTCCGACCAGGCGTAACTCGTCTCCATTCGAAAGGGCCCCTCATCGGTGCGCATCACGAATCGCTCGTCGGGCACCAGCTCGGTCACCCGGTACGTGTAGCTCAGGCGCCGGCCGAGGAAGGTGGCGACAAACGCGATTCGGGACCCGATCACTGCGGGCTTCGCCGATTTCCACTCCACCGCCGCGATATTCGCATACCAGGTGGTGGCCGTATCGGGATCGGACGCGTACGCGGCGACGTCATGCCGCGGCCGCGCGATCACGATCTCGGTGCTGACGTCGACGATCGACACTAGGGCGCCTCCTCGGTGCTTCCGACTCCCGGGACCGTATCCATTCCCTCACCCCTTCACAACGCCCGCGGATGCGCGCCCGCCCAGACCTCGCGCAGCGCCCCCACCGTCACCAGGGTGTAGATCTGCGTCGTCGTCACCGACGCGTGCCCGAGCAACTCCTGCACCACCCTGATGTCGGCCCCGCCGTCGAGCAGGTGCGTCGCGAACGAGTGACGCAGCGTGTGCGGCGACACCCCCTCGGCGATCCCCACCCGGTCGGCTGCGCTGCGCAGCACCTGCCACGCGCTCTGCCGCGAGAGTCGGCCGCCACGGATGTTCAGGAACACCGCGGGTCCGCCGCGAACCGCGTGCACCGCACGGCCCCGCACGAGGTAGGCCTCCAACGCGGCGATCGCGGGCCTGCCGATCGGCACCACCCGTTCCTTGCCGCCCTTACCGCGCAACAGCACCGCGCGGTCGACCGCGTCGATGTCGTCGATGTCCAAGCCGACGGCCTCGGAGATGCGGGCGCCCGTCGAGTAGAGGAGCTCGAGCAGGGCGCGATCACGCAGGGCCCGCGGCTGATCCGCCGCGTCGGGGCCGCCGGTGGCCTCGAGCAACGCGAGAACCTGATCGACCGGCAACGACTTGGGCAGCTGCTGGCCGGGCGCGTGCGGCTTCACCTCGCGCGCCACGTCCACGGCCGTGATGCCCTCCGCGGTCGCGAACTTGTGCAACCCGCGCACCGCGATCAACGCCCGCGCCGCCGAACTCGGAGCCAAAGGCGGCACCTCGGCGGCGGGATCACCCTTGCGCAACGCGACGACGAAGCCGCTGATCTCGCGCTCCGGCACCGCGGCGAGGTCGTCGATTCCCCGGCTCGCCAGGTACCCCTGGTAGCGGATCAGGTCGCGCCGATAGGAGCTGAGGGTGTTCGCCGCCACCCCGCGTTCGACCGCGAGATGGTCGAGATACGTCTCCACCTGGTCGGCGAGCACGCCTATACCCCATCGGTATTCGCTCCGCCGGCTCCGCGAGGACCGTCGTGCCTGCGCCGCGACAACGCCACCGGACGATCGATCCATTCCGCATCCGCCGGACGCCCCGTCACATCCGTCCCGCCTGCGCGCGACCTGGCCGCCGCCAGCGCCAGGATCCCGGACACCGCAGTGGCGTTCACGATCTCCCCCGACAGCGCTCGGTCGACGGCATCGTCGACCGACACGCGGTCGACCTCGAGGTCGGCCTCTTCGTCCGTCGGGGTCGGCTGATGCACATCGCTGAGGCCGGTCGCGAGGAACACCCGCACCACCTCGTCAGTGAAACCGGGTGAGACAGCGACGTCCACCAGCACCGACCAGTGCCGGGCGGCGAGGCCCGTCTCCTCGGCCAGCTCGCGCCGCGCCGCGTCCACGGGGTCCTCGTCCGCCTCGTCCAGCAGCCCGGCGGGCAGCTCCCACACCCGCCTGCCGAGCGGGTGCCGGTACTGGTTGATCAGGATCAGCCGGTCGTGCTCGTCGACGGCGACGACCGCGACAGCACCGTAGTGCTCGACCACCTCGCGGTTCGCCGCGCCGCCGCCGGGCATGGCCACCCGGTCGACCCGCAACGTGAGAATGCCGCCCTCGTACACGGTTCGCGTGTCGAGGGTTTCGAACTCGTGCTCGCCCGGCCTGCTCATCGGGTGCCGGCGGGCTAACCCACGCTCGGCGCGTCGACCGATTCGCCGTCGGCCGCCGCGGACTCGAGTGCGTCCTCCGGATGCACGTCCACCTCGAGCCGCTCGGCCGCCTTGTACTTGAGCGCGGCACCGATGAACGCCGCGAACAGCGGGTGCGGACGCGTCGGGCGGCTCTTGAGCTCCGGATGTGCCTGTGTCGCGACGAAGAAGGGGTGCTTGTCGGCGGGCAGTTCGACGAACTCGACGAGGTGCCCGTCCGGCGAGGTGCCGCTGAACTTCAAGCCGCTCTTCGCGATCCGGTCCCGGTACGCGTTGTTCACCTCGTAGCGGTGGCGGTGTCGCTCGGAGACGTTCTCGGAGCCGTACGCGCGGGCCACGACCGAGCCCTTCTCCAGGACCGCGGGGTACGCACCCAGGCGCATCGTGCCGCCGAGATCGGCCTCGCCCGCGACGATCTCCTCCTGATCCGCCATCGTCGAGATCACCGGATGCTTGGTATCCGGCTCGAACTCCGCAGAGTTCGCGTCGTCGAGTCCCACCGACCGGGCCGCCTCGATGACCACGGCCTGCAGCCCGAGGCACAGGCCCAGCAGCGGGATCCCGCGGGTCCGGGCGAACCGGATGGCGCCGAGCTTGCCCTCGATGCCGCGGATACCGAACCCGCCCGGGATCAGCACCGCGTCGACCTCGCCGAGCTTCTCCTGCGCGCCCGCCTCGGTCTCGCAGGCGTCGGAGGGCACCCAGTCGATCTCGACCTTGGCACGGTGCGCGAAGCCGCCCGCCCGCAGCGCCTCGGTCACCGAGAGGTACGCGTCCGGGAGGTCGACGTACTTGCCGACCAGCGCGATCCGAACCGACTCGCGCGGCTCGTGCACGCGCTTGAGCAGTGCGCCCCACACGGTCCAGTCGACGTCCCGGAAGGGCAGGCCCAGCTTGCGCACGACGTAGGCGTCGAGTCCCTCGCGGTGCAGCACCTTCGGGATGTCATAGATGGAGGGCGCGTCAGGGGTCGAGATGCAGGCGTCGACGTCGACGTCGCACATCAGCGCGATCTTCGACTTCAGCGGCTGCGGCACCTCACGGTCGCAGCGCAGGATCAGCGCGTCCGGCTGGATACCTATGTTCCGCAGCGCCGCCACCGAGTGCTGGGTGGGCTTGGTCTTGAGCTCACCGGAGGGGCCGAGGTACGGCACCAGCGACACGTGCAGGAAGAAGACGTTGTCCCGGCCGATGTCGTGACGAACCTGTCGCGCCGCCTCGAGGAACGGCTGCGACTCGATGTCGCCGACGGTGCCACCGATCTCGGTGATCACCACGTCCGGCTCCTGGCCCTGCGCGTCGGGGCCCGCCATCGCGAGGATGCGACTCTTGATCTCGTCGGTGATGTGCGGGATCACCTGCACCGTGTCGCCGAGGTACTCGCCGCGTCGTTCCTTCGCGATGACCGACGAGTACACCTGACCCGTGGTGACGTTCGCGAATCCGTTGAGGTCGCGGTCGAGGAACCGCTCGTAGTGCCCGACGTCCAGGTCGGTCTCCGCCCCGTCCTCGGTGACGAAGACCTCACCGTGCTGGAACGGGTTCATGGTGCCCGGGTCGACGTTGAGATAGGGGTCCAGTTTCTGCATGGTCACCCGCAACCCGCGGGCGGTGAGCAACTGCCCGAGGCTCGACGCCGTCAGACCCTTGCCGAGCGACGAGGCAACGCCCCCGCTGACAAAGATGTGCTTGGTGGCGGTACGCGATTGACTGCGTGAAAGTGGCAAAAGAGCTCCCGTGACGACCTTGCAGGGCTTGGCTAATGGTAGAGCTGGGGCCTGCCGACCCACGGGACTTCACGGTAACACCAACGCGTCGGATTCTCCGCATGACGCGCCGCGAACCGCTGGTCATCGCCCCGTGAGCCGGTCATGGCTGTGATCTCAGCCGGCCGGGGCGCCGACTGTGATCGACGTCGCGTTGGGGCCCGTGCCGAAACGGCCCGCCTGGCCCGCGAGCTGCTCCTGCAACGCGAGCACGGTGGTGATGCGCCCCGCCTCCCGGTCGACGTTGTCGACTGTCGAGACGCCCGACGACAGCGCCGTGTCCGACCGGACCACGGCGATCGGCCCGTTGCCCGCTGCGGCACCGGGCCGACCGGCCAGCACGGTGCCCGCGCCGCGCGTGTCCATCGCGCCCGCGAACCGCGCGACGATGGCGCCCCGGTTGCCGCCCTCGGACCCGTCCGCGGACTTGCCCGAACCGGTCAGCACCACCGCCAGCTGGGCGGGCTTGACCGACGCGTTGTCATAGGCGATGAATCCACCGGATCGCAGGGTCTCGAGCGCCAGCGCGAGCTCCTCGGGCGTGCTCTGCGGCTGCGCGTTCTGGGAGTTCAGCAGGAGCACCGAGCCGAGCAGGTCGCCCGCCAGGCTGCCCTGGTCGACCGCACCGGTCTTGAGCTGGACCCCCGCGGGAATCACGTTGGTGATGGTGGTCCGCAGCTGATCGCCGTTGGCCGCGTCGACGAACGAGTCGGTCAGCGAGACCCGGCCGGTGACGGTCCCGCCCGCCGCGCCGACCATCCTGGTGACTCCCTCGAGGTCGCCGGGGTCTGCGTCCGGGGAGGTCACCAGGACCACCGAGCGCTGGGCGAGCGCATCGCGCACGACCCGGCCCGAGACGGCCGCGTCGAATCCGTCCGCGGAGTTGAGCTGCTGTTCGAGCTGGTTGTTCGTCTCCTGCAGCGCGTTGACCTGTCCTTGCAGCTCGGACTTGTCGTCGCGCAGCCCCGACAGCAGGCCGCCGGAGAGGGTGCCCGAGCCGAGCACCACCCCCACCGCCAGCGCCAGGAAGATCGCCGCTATCGAGATAGCGTGTTGACGCATAGAGATCACTTGAGCAGTCCCTGTACCCACGTCGCGAAGCTGTTCCAGGTCGCGATGGCCCAGTCGAGGGCCTCGCCGCCGATGTTGGAGACGACCAACGCGACGATCACCGCCGTCAGTGCCGCCAGCACGAGCAGCGCGATGGCGCCGCCCGAGACGCGGCTGCGGTACAGGGTCGCGACCGCCTTCGCGTCGACCAGCTTCGGGCCGACCTTCAACCTGGTCATGAACGCCGCCGGGTTGCTGTCGCGCCGACCCCGATCGAAGAACTCGTCGAGCGAGACGGTGCTGCCGACCGTGACGATCAGCGAGGCGCCGTGATGGTCGGCCAGCAGCAGTGCCAGGTCCGCGGGCGCCCCGGACGCGGGGAACGTCATCGCCCCGATGCCGAGGTCCTGGATCCGTTCGAGCCCCTTCGCGTGGCCGTCCGGATCCGCGGGAAGCACCACCTCGGCACCGGACTTGAGGGTCGAGCTGCTGATGTCCTCGGGGTCGCCGACGATCAGGTCCGGGCGGTAGCCGGCATCGGCCAGCGCGTCGGCGCCCGCGCCGACCCCGATGAGGATCGGCGAGTACTCCTTGATGAACGGCTTGAGGTTCTTCAGATCCGCCACGTGGTCGGTCCCGTCCGCCACGACCACCACGTGCCGGTCCTGCAGGTCCACGTCGATGTCGGGGACCCCGACCCCGTCGATGAGCAGCGGACTCTCGGTCCTGATGAACTCGATAGTGTTGCCGGAGAACGCCTCCAGGTGATCGACCAGTCCGGTCTTCGCCTCGATCATGAGGTCGGAGATCTCGGCCTCGCTCTGCTCGGCACCCTTGGCGAGCCTGCGTTCACCGCTGTAGACGCCGCCCTCGTGGAGGCGGACCTTGGCCCCGTCCTTGACCTTCTTGAAGACCTCGTCGCCGACCGAATCGATCAGCGTGATCCCGTTCGCGACGATGACCTCGGGCCCGAGGTTGGGGTAGCGGCCGGAGATGGACGGCGACGCGTTGACGACCGCGAGCACCCCGGCCTCCACCAACGCGTCGGCGGTGATCCGGTCCAGATCCAGTTCGTCGAGGACCACGATGTCGCCTGGGCCGACGCGACGCAACAGCTTCGTCGTGTCGCGGTCGACCCGGGCGATGCCGCTGATCCCCGGCAACGATTCGGTGTTTCGTGACAACAGGGACGGCATCTTCATGCCATCGATGATGAACCCGACGGGGCCCGGACCAGCGGAGGCGCGCCGACCCGGTTCATGAGGCGACCCGACGAGCGGTCGCCTGGCCTGCCGGGCTATTCGCTGCGCGCGGCCTTCGCCGTCGCCAGCAGTTCCTCAGCGTGCGCGCGTCCGGTCTGGGTGTTGTCGAGTCCCGCGAGCATCCGGGCCAGCTCGACCACCCGCTCGGCGTCGGTCAGGGTGCGCACCCCGCTGTCGGCGCCCTTGCGACCGTCCACCTTGTCGACGACCAGGTGGGTGTCGGCGAACGCCGCGACCTGTGGCAGGTGCGTCACCACGATCACCTGGTGGGTGCGTGCCAGGCGAGCGAGGCGCCTGCCGATCTCCACCGCGGCCCGGCCGCCCACCCCCGCGTCGACCTCGTCGAACACCATCGTCGCGCTGCTCTCGGCGCCTGCGAGCACCACCTCGAGGGCGAGCATCACCCGCGACAGCTCACCGCCGGAGGCGCTCTTGCTGATCGGAAGCGCCTGGGCGCCGCTGTGCGCGGCGAGGCGGAACTCCACCTCGTCGACACCCGCCGAACCGGCGTGCACCTCGCGACCGTCCACCATCAGCGGCGCGGAGTCCTGCGCACCCGCGGCGAGCGGCTGCACGGTGACCTCGAGGCGGGCCTTGCCCATCGCGAGACCGCCGAGTTCCGTGGTCACCGCCTTACCGAGCTTGACCGCGTGCTTCGTCCTGGCCTGGCTCAGCGCGGCCGCCGCGACCGCCACCGCGGCCGCGCAGTCGTCGACCCGGGCCGCCAGGGCCGCCAGCGCCTCCGCCGAGACGTCGATCTTGGACAACCGCTCGCGGGCCTGCTCGGCCCACGCCAGCACCCCGTCGACGTCGGCCGCGTACTTTCGGGTCAGCGTCTTGAGTTCGGCCTGCCGGTTCAGCAGGGTGTCGAGCGCCCCCGGGTCCGACGGCAGATCCGCGAGATAGCCCGTGAGATCGGCCGACAGGTCGGTGACGACGGCGATGGCCTCGGCCAGACGCGGGCCGAGCGCGGTCAACGTCGGGTCGTCCGAGGACTCGATCCGGGCGCGCGCCTCCCCCAGCAGGTCGAGCGCGCCGACGCCGTCGGGGTCGCCGTCGACCCCATCCACCGCAGCGGCTCCGCCGAGCATCGCCACCTGAGCCTCCGCCGCCGCCGACCGCAGCGAGTCCAGGTCGCTCAGCCGTCGCACGTCCGAGACGATTGCCAGGTCCTCGCCCGGCTGGGGTGCCACCGCGTCGATCTCGTTCAGTCCGAACTCGAGCCGATCCACCTCCTGCGCGAGTTCGCGGCTGCTCCGGGTGCGTTCGGCGAGCTCGTCGCGGGCCTCGATCCACTCCGCCCGCAGCGACCGGTACTTGTCGAGCAGGGAGCCGATCGGTGCGCCACCGAACTCGTCGAGCGCCTGGCGCTGCTGGTCCGGCCGCTGGAGCCGGAGTTGGTCGTTCTGGCCGTGCACGGTCAGCAGCGGTCCGGTCAGCTCGGTGAGCGCCCCGGCCGGCACGCTTCGTCCGCCCAGATGGGCGCGGGAACGGCCGTCGCTGCTGACGGTGCGCAGCGCGATGATCGTGCCGTCCTCGTCGCGCTCGGCGCCGGTCGACTCGAGCAGCCGGTCGACCTCGGAGATCACCTTCTCCGAGGCGTTGGCGGTGGAGAACCTGCCCTCGACGACGGCGCGGTCGGCACCGAGCCGCACCCGGCCCGCGTCGGCACGGGCACCGCTGAGCAGGTGCAGGCTGGTGACCACCATGGTCTTGCCGGCGCCGGTCTCACCGGTGAGCACCGTCAGTCCCTCGTGGAACTGGGCCCCCGCCTGTGAGATGACTCCGAGACCGTCGATCCGGATTTCAGCGAGCACTGGCGTTGCTCCCTTCCCCGTCGGCCCTTCTTCCCCGCCAACCCTTGACCGGGAGCTCGAACTTGCGGACCATCCGGTCCGCGAACGGTGCCGAGTCGAGCCGGATCCACTTCACCGGTTCCCGACCCCGGACCACCTCCACCCGGCCGCCCGCGGGCAGGCTCATCGTGCGGCTGCCGTCGCAGAAGACCAATCCGTTGTGACCGCCCGCGAAGGTCTCGACCGCGATGAGCGATTCCGGGCTCGTCACCAGCGGCCGCGCGAACAACGCGTGCGCGTTGCTCGGGATGACCAGCAGCGCCTCGAGCTCGGGCCACACCACCGGACCGCCCGCGGAGAACGCGTACGCCGTCGACCCGGTCGGGGTCGCGACGAGCACGCCGTCACACCCGAACGACGAGACTGGACGGCCGTCGACCTCGAGGACCACCTCGAGCACCCCGAGCCGGGACACGTTCTCGATGCTGGCCTCGTTCAACGCCCACCCGCGGTCGACGATCTCGTCGTCCACCCGGACGATCACGTCGAGCGTCATGCGGTGTTCGACGCGGTACTCGCGCCGGACCACCTTCGCCAGGGCCTCCTCCAGATGCTCCGCCTCGGTCTCGGCGAGGAACCCGATCCGGCCGAGGTTGATGCCGAGCACCGGAATCGATGCGGCACGCGCCAGTTCCGCTCCGCGCAGGAAGGTTCCGTCGCCGCCGAGAACCAGCACCAGCTCGCAGCCGACGGCCGCGGACGGCCCCGGCTCGACGACACTCAGCGCGAGATCTGGCAGGCGGAAGGAATCGTGTCCGTCCGACGCGGTCGGATCCGTCCGATCGGCCTCCGTTGCCAGGACGCGCAGTCCGATACCGGACTTCTCGAGGATCTTGGCCACCCGGAGCGCTGTCGCGGTGATCTCGGCCCGCCCCGTGTGGGCGACAACCAGGATCTCGCGCTGCGGAGACGACGTCCCCGGTTCCGGGATCCCTGGTTCCGGTGCCGGATTCACTGGGGCCCCTCCTGTACCGCTCGCTCGATGACCTCACGCACCGAATCCACCCCGGGTTCTGTCTGCTTCCGCAGCCACAGAAAGTATTCGACGTTGCCCGACGGCCCCGGCAGGGGGCTGGCGACCGCTCCGAGGGTCCGCAGCCCGAGCGCGTCCGCGGCCTCGGCGACCTCGACGACGGCCTCGATCCGCAGGGCGGGGTCCCGCACCACTCCTCCGGACCCGACGCGGTCCTTCCCGACCTCGAACTGCGGCTTCACCATGGGCACCAGGTCGGCGCCGTCCGCGGTGCAACGGACGAACGCCGGCAGGACGAGCTTGAGGGAGATGAACGACAGGTCGGCGACCACCGCCTCGACCGGCCCCCCGATCTGCTCCGGCTCCAGCGAACGCACATTGGTCCGGTCCACGACGGTGACGCGGTCGTCGGACTGGAGCCGCCACACCAACTGTCCGTACCCGACGTCGACGGCGACCACCTCGCGGGCGCCACGACTGAGCAGGACATCGGTGAACCCGCCGGTGGAGGCGCCTGCATCGAGGCATCGCTTACCGTCTACGGACAGCCCGGACGGCTCGAACGCCTCGAGCGCGCCGAGGATCTTGTGTGCGCCGCGCGACGCCCACGAGACCTCGTCGACTTCCTCGGTCACCAACAGGGGGGTGCCTGCCTCGACCGCGGTCGCGGCCTTGACCGCGACCGTTCCCGCGATCAGGACCCGACCGGCCCCGATCAGCTGAGCTGCGTGTTCCCTGGATCGGGCCAGTCCCCGCCGAACCAGCTCGGCGTCGACCCGTGCGCGCCGAGCCACCTCAGATCTTGTCCACTGTGGCGAGCGCCTGCACCAGGACCTCATGGGCCCGCTCGAGGATCTGTGCCTGCCCCGGGATCCGGCCGTGACCACTCGCGTCGTCCTCCGCCGAACCCACCGAGTCCAGGCGCGCGAGCAGCCCGTCGACCTCGGCGTGGATGCGGTCGGGGTCGACGGTGGTCGGCGGTCCGGGAAGGTGCTGCCCGGGGCGTGGCATTGGCGTACTCATCGGGGCCAACGCTAGCCGATCCGGGGCCCGCACGCCCACACCGCGACACGGCGCATCCCGCCCCGTGGCACGACGCAGGCAATCAACCGACGAGGGCCGCCACCGCCGCCGCGGCGGCCGGATCCTCGCCACGGAGTCCCTCGAACTCGGGCTGCGCCCACGCCGCCGCGAGCACCGATCGAACCACGTCGAGGCGCTCCGGGGCGGCGCCTCGATCGCAGGACACGACCAGGTCGGAGTCCTCGCGTCGCACACTCACCCCCGGAAGCGGTCGGATGCTCAACCGCTCGGCGGGCAGATCCAGTTCGGCGAGCCGCGACGCCAGATAGGTGGGTCGATACGACTCGGGCGCGCGCAGCAGGTCGGCGACGGAGCTGACGCCGCTGAGCACCAGCAGCGAATCCACCCCGACCGCATTCGCCCCGGCGATGTCGGTGTCGATCCGGTCACCGACCACCAGCGGTCGCTGGGACCCGCTGCGCTGAAGGGCGTCCTCCATCAGTGGACGGGCCGGCTTCCCCGCGACCAGCGGCTCCCGGCCGGTCGCGGCCCGCACGGCAGCCACCATCGCGCCGTTGCCCGGGCACAACCCTCGTTCGGTGGGCAGCGTGGAGTCGACATTCGAGGCCACCCACAACGCACCGGCACGGATCGCCAGGGTCGCCTCGGCGAGGATCGCCCAGCCGGTCTCCGTGGAGTGGCCCTGAACGACCGCCGCAGGATTCTCGTCGAACCTCCGGACCGGTGAGAGTCCGACCAGCCGGACCTCCTCGGCCAAGGCCTCGGTGCCGATCACCAGCACCGACGCCCCCGGCTCGAGGCCCTCCGCCAGCAACCGCGCCGCGGATTGCGAACTCGTCACCACCTCCGATTCGGAGGCGGGGAACCCGAGCTCGCGCAGATGCTGGGCGACCGCGAGCGGGCTGCGGCTCGCATTGTTGGTGACGTAGAACAACCGTGACGACCGATCGACCAGCGCCTCGCGCGCGCCGGGGATCGCGTGAGCGCCCTGGTACACGGTCCCGTCGAGGTCGAGCAGCAGCACATCGTGCAGTTCCCGCAGCGACGGTGCGGCGTCCACCGTCACTGGTCGCCGGAGAGTTCGGCCACCCGGTCCTCTGCGTCGGTGTCGCCGTCGAGGTCGGCGGCCGCGGAGTTCAGGAACCACTTGAGGCCGTCCTCGACCCGCCCGGCCGCGACCAGGGCGTCGGCGTACGCGTAGAACAGACGCGCCGCGGTCGGGCCCTGCTTGGCAGCATCGAGTTCCGCCGTCTGCAGGGTCACCACGGCCTGATCGAACTGACCGAGGTCCATCCGGGCACCCGCGACCACGATCCTGAGCTCCGTCGCCTCGTCACCGCTGAGCGAGCGAGCCTCGTCGCTGCGCCCGAGTTCGATCGCACGCTCGGGTCGGCCCAGTCCGCGTTCGCAATCGGCCATGACGGCGAGCAGTCCGGGACCGCCTGCCATCCGACGCGCGGCACGGAGCTCGGAGAGCGCCTCCGCCCATTCGCCTGCGTGATAGGCGGTGATACCGGCGGTCTCCCGGACGACCGCGACGCGGCCGGCCCGCTGACGGGCGGCACGCGCGTGCGCCAGCGCGAGACGGGGGTCGTCGTCGATCAGCTTGCTCGCCATCACAAGGTGACGGGCGACCGCATTGGCATTCGACTTGTCGAGGCTGAGCAGATCCCGGCGGACGGCCGGGTCGAGTTCGCCCGCCTGCACATCCTCGGGAAGGTCCGGCTCGTCCGGTCGCGGGGCACGGCGCTCGGCGTGCACTCCTCCGTCGCGAGGGCGCGGACCGAAGCTGCCCTCGCCGCCCCGCCGCCTCGGCGGACCGTCGCCGCGCCGATCCGGGCGGCCTCCGCCGCTGCCGCCGCGGGCTCCGCCGCCGGTGTTGCCGCGGGGGCCATCGCCTCTCCCGCCGCGGGGGCCATCGCCTCTCCCGCCGCGGGGGCCGCCGGCACCTGCGCCACGGTTGTCCCCCGACCGACTGCGGTCAGAACCGCCGCTCCCATACGAACGACGGCCATCGTTGTTGTCCGACACAGCATCTCCTTTCAGACAACACACGCTATGCAGAAAAAACACGAAAGGGGACCCAGTATATTGGGTCCCCTTTCGGTAACGGATGTTCGGCGGTGTCCTACTCTCCCACACCCTGTCGAGTGCAGTACCATCGGCGCTGGAGGGCTTAGCTTCCGGGTTCGGAATGGGGCCGGGCGTTTCCCCTCCGCTATGGCCGCCGTAACTCTATGAAACTGTCACACATTCAGTTTCCCCCGCCCGAATCATCAACCCTGAGGGGTGTGATGTTGGGGGTGAATGGTATCTGTGTGTTGTTTCAGATACCGCACAGTGGACGC
>NZ_JBHTCS010000023.1:0-27381 GCF_042665615.1 Rhodococcus daqingensis
CGGAGCCGTCGCGGGGGTGCCCGGTGGGTCGGAGGTGTTCGCCTCCGGACCCGCCCGCGCCGAGGCGGCCGTGGCGGCCGGCCCGCGCGGCGGCCAGCTCGGTGCCCCGATGCTGGGCGGCGGCGCCGGCACCGGCCAGGGCGACGAGGAGCACCGGACCCCCGGCTACCTCAAGAACTTCGAGCACTTCAGCGACGGCCGCGTCGTGATCCCCGCGGTCCTCGGCGCGGACCCCCAGGAGTACGAGCGGTGATCGATTCGGGCACGCTGGCCGCCCCGTCGCGGCTGGACTCGGTGACGCTCGGCCTCGACGAGCTCGACCTTCTGGTGAACCTCCTGGGCATCGACGAGCTGCCGGTGGTGCTGAACGCGACGGCCCGATTCGACTCGGTGACCGCCAGGGACGCCGCGTTCGACGCCGCCAGGGCCACCCTCGCCGAGCGGGGCCTGCTCGCGTCCGGTGCGGTACACACCGATGTCGCCGAGTGGCTGCAGGTATTGGCGCGCCCGAGTTGGGAGGTCGCGCTGCGGCTGTACGTCGCCGAGGAGATCTCCCGCCTCTGCCTGGCTCACGGGCCGACCGGATCGGTGCTCGCCCTGCGGGGGCCCGACTCGTATGTGCTGCAGCGCGCGGAGCATCCCGCAGGCGACCTGATGCTGGACGCGATCGGGCGGCGCGCGCCACTCGACCTCGGAGTGGTCAACGCACCGACCGAACAGCTCGTCGCCGCCCTGGCCGACTGCGCCGACGCCAGGTCCACCGCACGCAGGCTCACCGCACTCGGCGCGGCCGAGCAGGACGCCGTCACGGTCTCCACCGCGCTGGCCCGCTGCCGCGAACGCGCCGAGATCGTCGCGATCTGGCACGGCGACGGCAGAATCGAACCGGTGGGCGGGCCCGTCACGGTTTTCGACACCGACAGGGGCCGGATCATCGGTACCTCGAGCGTCTCCGCCGACGGGGTGGCCTGGTCCACACTCGGTCCGGGCCACGACGCCCGCTTCCGCCAGGCCGTCGACGTCCTGGTCGGCGCCGTCGGCTGACCGCCCGGCGGGCATCGGCCCACCGCTGACGATGACAAGGTCAGGTGGCCCCACCGTGACGGCCTGGGGTGGGTTCGTAGCAGGTGGCGGTCGCGGCGGCGCGGTTGCGCAGGGAGGTCCGCAACCACTCCGGTTCCAGTGCTTCCGCATGCGTGGCGAGCTGCCACAGCGCCCATTCGGCGTGTCTCGAGTCTTGGAAGGTCACCTCCAGCCGTAGCCAGCCGTCGGCGTCGGTTGCTTCGGCGAGGACGGCCAACGCGGTGCCCACCAGGTCCTTCCGCCGAGTCGGGTCCACCCGTACCAGCACGGTGACTTGGTCGCCGCCGGTCCGGAACCGCTCGGTGCGTTCCTTCCAGGCCTGGTCCAGATCGACCCGGGCTGGTCGCTGTGCGGGTTCGGGGAGTTCCTCGGCGGCCAAGATGCGGGACAGGCGGTAGGTGCGGTCCGCGCCGGATCTCGTGGCCAATAGGTAGCCCTTGCCTCGGACGGTGACCAGGCCGATCGGATCGACCTTGCGCCACTTCGGGGTTTGGTCCACGGCGGCGTAGTGGATGCGCAGTTTGTGGCCGGCCAGTACCGCGCGCCGGACTTCGGCTATCACGGCGTCGCTCTCCCGCTCCCCGACCACTCGGCGCGCGAGGAGGTCGGTTTCCGGCTCGATGAGCAATCGCTGGGCCGCGTCGGCCGCGGTGGTTCGAGAGCTTTCGGGTAGCGCGTCGACCACCTTGCGCATGGCGGCGGCGAGTGCTGACCCGAGGCCGAATGTCTGTGCGCCGCTGCGTGATCCGGCGACCAGCAGGGCAAGCGCTTCGTCGTGGTTCAGTCCGGTGAGCTCGTTCTGGAACCCGGGCAACAATGCGAAGCCGCCGTGCCGGCCGCGTTCGGCGTAGACCGGGACGCCGGCCACGGACAGCGCATCGATGTCGCGCAGCACCGTCCGGGTGGACACCTCCAGCTCGTGGGCCAGCGTGGCCGCAGACAGCCGACCGTGCTGGCGCAGCAACAGCACCAGCGACACCAACCGGTCAGCTCGCATAGAAAGATTATGTCAGGAATACACGACACAAGGTGTCATGTATTGGCTGAGAAGCTGCTCAGCATGACAAACAAGATGGTTACCGAGCCGATGGATGTATCGACCCAAGCCGATGGGCCAATCGAACGGACACCGGTCAACCCGTGGCCGTGGTCGGTGGAGATGGGGTACAGCCAGGGCGAGATCGTCTCCGGGCACACCCGGACCCTGTACTGCTCCGGACAGACCGCGATGAGCGGCGAGGGCGAGCCCCAGCATGCCGGTGACATGGCCGCGCAGGTGGCGCTGAGCGTCGACAACCTCGAGGCCGTTCTCAGCGAGGCCGGCATGTCCCTCGCGAACCTCGTCCGGCTCAACGTCTACACCACCGACGTCGATCTGCTTTTCCAGCACTACGGCGTGCTGGCGGCGCGGTTGGGCGCCGCCGGGGTGGCACCGACCACCACGATGCTCGGGGTGACCCGGCTGGCGATCCCCGGCCTGATGGTCGAGCTCGAGGGGACCGCCGTCGCCTGATGCGACCCGTGCACGAGTCGCGTGATGCGACTCGTGCACGGTCGCCGGGTGGGACCTTGGCCGGCAGCAGCTCGGCGAGGAACCGTGGACTTGATCAGTTCTCCGCGGCCGAACGGGACGGGACGGAACGGAGCAGGAGGGCGACGGCCACGGCGGAGGCTGCACAGAGCGCCGCGATGCCGACGAGGGTGATTCGCCAGACGGTGGTCAGATGGTCCGCGAGCAGGGCGGGATCGGGACCTCGCAGGTCACCGGATGAAACCCGCTGCGCCAGAGCATCATCTCCGAGACTTACGCGCAGGAGTCCGACCATCACGGCACCGACCAGCGCCAGCAGCACGGCGTTGGAACCGCCGCGCACGGTGTTGAGCAGGCCCGAGGCCATACCGACCCGATCCGGCGGCACGAGGGCCATGGCCCTCGCGTCGACGATGCCGATGGCCAGGCCCGCCCCCACACCGATGGTGACGAGGGGGCCGAGAAGCCCCGCCGCGGAGATCCCCGGGTGCAGCACCAGCAGCCAGGCGTTGCCGAGAGCCATCGCGGCCAGTGCCGCCGTGATGACCAGGCGCGGTGACGCCCCGCCGTTGACCAGTCGGGCGCCGAGCGAGGGGACCGCGATTATCGGGACAGTGAGCATCAACATCACCGCACCGGCGCGGCCCGGCGAGACGCCGTTCACGCCCTGAAGGTAGGTCGGCAGGGTGACGAGCACGGCCGTTGAGCCGAGGGCAAGGCTGGCGCATGCCAGGCACCATGCGGCAAATTGCCTGTCCCGCAATAGATCGAGATCGAGCAGGGGGTGCGCCACCCGCTTCTCGATCAGCACGAACGCGAGGAGCAGCGCGGCACCGGCCGCGAACTGGACGAGCAGCATGGGGCTGATCGAGGCCGCGCCGGGCAGTTGCGTGATCGCGAGCATGACGAGCCCGAGGCCGGCGATGAACGTGACCGCGCCACGCCAATCGATGCGCACGTCCGCGTCCGAGCGGGACTCCGTCACGAAGAAGGTGCCGACGAGTATCACCGAGCCGAGGATGGCGAAGACGGAAAACGTTGCTCGCCAGCCCAACCCGCCGATGAGGATGCCCGCTGCCGTCGGTCCGACGGCGAGGCCGACTCCTGCGGCGGTGCCGACGGCGGCGAAAGCCCGCGTCCTGGCCGGCCCGTCGAAGGTGGCGGCGAGCAGCGCGCCGCCCGCCGCCATGATCCCGGCGGCGCCGACCCCGGAGACGGTGCGCGCCACATCGACGATCCAGATGTTCGGCGCGGCGGCCACGGAGGCGGTCCCGGCGACGTAGACGAGCGCGCCTGCGCGCAGGACCCGGCGCCTGCCGAGCAGGTCGGCCAGCGACCCCGCGATGAGCATGAAGCACGCGGCCGAGAGGAAGTAGCCCGTCACGACCCACTGCAGGGGGCCGCCGGAGGCGTCCAGATCGGCACCGATGTCGGGCAGGGCGACGGTCGTCCCCGACATCAGCATCGGCCCGATGACGGCGCCCAGCAGAACGACGGCGAGCGTGATCCGTCCTGCGGCGACCTCGAGGTCGTCCCGGGGTGCTTCACGTGTCATGGTCATGCGGGCAAAGGTACAACGGTCGTTGCACTTTGTAAAACGGTCGTTGTAACTTTGCTATCATCATCGCCATGAGCAGCACGGATTCGACGAGTACCCGAGCCAAGGGTGGTTCCGCCGAGAAGCGCGCCGCGATCCTTCGGGCAGCGCGCAAGGTGTTCGGTCGCGACGGCTACGCCCGAGCGAGCATCGACGCGATCGCGGCCGAGGCCGGCGTGTCCACCCGGACCCTCTACAACCACTTCGGCGGCAAGGAGTCCCTGTTCACGGAGACCGTCACCGACAGCGCCACCGGGGTCTCCGCGGCCCACATCGCGACGGTGGGCCGACACCTCGACAAGGTCACCGACCTGCAGGAGGACCTCGTCGCGCTCGGGTTCGATCTGGTCACCAGCCCCCTGCGGGAGGAGTTCGCAGACCATTTCGCAATGGTCCGACAGATCAACTCGGAGGCAGCGCACTTTCCCCAGGCGTCATTGGAGGCCTGGCAGGAGGCGGGTCCCCGGCGCGTCCGCCGCGAGTTGGCCGCGGGATTCGATCGGCTGCAATCGCGGGGACTGCTGCGCCCCGCCCGATCCGACCGTATGGCGCAGCACTTCCTGGCCCTGGTCGGCTCGGAGGTGCAGCAACGCTCCGTCGGTGGCGCCATTCCGCTCGACGACGCCGAGGTGCGCGACATCATCGAGGACGGTGTCCGAGCATTTCTCGGCGGCTATCTGCCTCAAGAGCACGGCACTTCCCCCGAGTAGGGTGCCGGTTCGGCGGGCCGGACACCTTGTCATAGAACATATGTTCGATTAGGCTTCGAACATGGATCTCGACGAGATGCTCACCGCGCCACCGGATGTGGCCGCGTGGCAGCTCGCCGACGCCGACCTTCTACGACTGGTGCCCGAACTCTCTTTGCGGATGCGGCAGCTCGAGGCGCTACGGGTGCGCCTGATGCACCAGATCGATCAGCGGTGTGTGGCCGAGCAGGTCGGGGCGTCCTCGCCCGGCAACTGGCTCGCCGGTGTAGCCACCATGACGCCCAGTCAGGCGAACAGGATCGTCCGGCTCGGCCGCGAACTCGCCAAGCATCCGCAGGTGGCGGCCGCCTTCGACGCCGGGGAAACGGATAACGACCAGGTGCGGGTGATCGTCGAACTCCTCACCAAGGTCCCCGACGGCGACGCACCGGCCGACCCGAACGCCGCCGCGAACGCCGACGGCGAGGACTCCGCAGCCGACGGCGGAGGCGAAACCGGTGACGCCCCAACCGAAGCCGACGGTGGGTCCGAACCGGACAGCACCGACGGTGAGCCTGCGGTCGAGTCGATCGTCTTCGGCCCCCACGACACCAGATCGCAGGCCTGCACCCGCTACCTGCTCTACGCGGCCCGCACCGAGGAATCCACCGTCCTGGCCCGCCGCGCCAAGGCCCTCGACCTGATCCGGGGCGGCGACCCCAAGAAGAAGCGCGACTCCGAAAACCCGAACTCAACGAGTTCTACGACGCGCTCCGGCCGCATCTGCACTAGGCGACGATGGAACGAAACCCGATCGGCGACGTCACCCACCGGTTGATACGTTGCCGCCTTGGCCCGATTCGCCCTATAACGACGCCGCGGGCGCCACCGTGCTTCGGTGGCGCCCCATGCTGCGCTGTGGTCAGGTTTCTAGCAGGCGCTACCCGTGCACGGCTTCTCGCCGGCGAACAGCTTCGCGATGAACGGGGTGCTGTCCGGGACCGAGGCGGCCACCGTGCCGCCGTGGTCGGTCGGGTAGGTGCGGAACGCGAAGTCCACCCCGTTCGCGGTGAGGTCGGCGACCAGCTTCAGCGTCAGCGGGATCGGGACATCCATGTCCTGCTGTCCCTGCGCGATGAGCAGCGGTCGGTCGTAGCCGCTGGTGGGGACGGAGAGGATCGAGCGGACCGCGTCCATGAACTCGGGCGTGTCCACCGACCGCGACAGCAGCTGCCCGATCGAGACGTCGGCGTACTTGGTCCGCGCGTCGCCGTAGCAGATCGAGGTCTCCACATCGGCGAGAATGCTGCGCCCGAGGGGGCTGAGGTAGGAGTCGATGTCGACGTCGGGTCGCGCGGCCCGCAGCCCATCGAGGACGTTGGCGATGTACACCGTCGTGCCCTTGAGCGGCAGCTTCGGGAACGCCGGTCCGCCCAGCGGCAGCGCCATCTCGATGTTCGAGGGCGCACCGGTCGTCACCGCGCCGCGGTAGTCCAGCTCCGGGGCGTAGCGGGTAGCGATGTTCGCGGTGAACAGCGTCGCGTGACCGCCCTGCGACTGCCCCGTGGCGACCCACTTCTTCGACAGCTCGGGCGTGGTGGCGCGGGCCGCCCGCACCATGTCGATCACGCTGTGCGCGGCCGAGCGCCCGTCCAGGTAGGGATGCACACCGGGGGTGCCGAGACCGACATAGTCGGTCGCCACCACCGCGTAGCCCTGGGAGAGCCAATGGCCGAGATGGGTCACCGCCCGCTCGGTCGGCGGATTGACGCTGGGCGCGCACTGGTCCGCGACCCCGGTGGTGCCGTGCGCGTAGGAGATCACCGGCCACCCGCCCGCGGGTGGTGTCCCCTCGGGCACGTAGACGGCTCCGGTGCTGAGCATCGGCTTGTCCTGTGGCCCCTGCGACCAGTACGTCAGCAGCGAGGACGTCGCGGCGCCGGGCAGCCAGCGATCTCGCGGCAGTTGCTCGTTGCTGACGACGGACCCCGGGGCGTTGGCCGCACCGGCGGCAGGCGCGGCCGCGGCGGGCGCCACGGCCCACGTCGCGGCGACCAATGTCGCACCCGCGGCCACCAGGGCGGTACGAAGTCGGTGGGTCATCACTCTCTCCTCACGGCTGTGCGCCCGGTCACATTCGGCGCCGGGCACACAGGACGATAAGTTAGACCTACCGATCGGTCAAGCAATCTCCCAGCCGCGGACCCGGGCGGCGAGATCGTCGACGAGGAAGGCGAAAGCCCGGTCCACTCGCTCGCGGTCCCCGGTTGCGAGCAGGTCCAGGGTCAGGCCCCGGATCTGCGCGAGGATCAGCGTGGCCACCTGCCGTACCTGCTCCTCGGGGCAGCCGGCCCCGCGCAGGCCGTGTTCGAGTACGGCCAGCCACTGGCCGACGAAGTGTTCGAGGAAGCGCTCGTGCCCGCCCGGTTCGAGCACGGCCTGCACGTAGATCTCGAGCATCACCCGGAATCGCGGCAGCGTCTCGGGAGCCGTCCTCTCCTCCCACCAGCCGGTGAGCAGGGCGATCGGATCGGCGCCGGACTCGGCCAGCAGCTCAGCGGGAATCGACTCCCCCCGCATCCCCTCGATCACCTCGGCCAGCAGGTTCTCCTTGCTGCCGAAGTGATGCAACAGCGACGCGTGCGACACCCCGACCGCCTTGGCCAGCGGGCGCATGGACAGCTCCCCGACCCCGTTGGCGATCACGTACTCGGTCACCGACGCGAGCAGCTCGTCCCGCCTGCCGGCGTACCGCATGGTGCGCTTGTCCACACGATCGGACTCGGGCACCGCGTCAGCCCATCGGGTCGTCGGGCCCGGCGCTGGCGAAGGGCTCGAACGGCGGCACCAGCAGCCCCCACCGCACGCACTTCCAGCCCCCGTTCGCGGTCGGCACCAACTCCACCGTCTGGGTGTTGTCGAGGTGCGTGTTCGCGGAGAAGACGCCGTTGATACCCGCGAGCTGGGCCGCGACCAGGCGGATCGCGGCGCCGTGACTGACCACCAACACGTCACCGGCGTCGGCCTCGTCCGCCTGATCCTCGAGATACTCCTCGCGCAGCGAACGCAGCACCGGCACATAGCGCTCGAGGATGTCGTGGCCGGACTCCCCGCCCGGTACCCGCACGCCGAGATCGCCTGTGTGCCAGGAGTGGTACACCTTCATGAACAGCTCGTGCGACCCGCGGTCCGAGCGGTCCTCCAACTCCCCCGCCTGCGCCTCGTGGATGCCCTCGCGCACCTGCATCGTGATGCCCGATTCCAGCTCGACATAGTGGGCGGTCTGCCGCGCCCGCAACGCCGGCGACGCCACCAGCGCGCGCGGCGCCTTGCCCGCCACCGCGAGCCCGAAGGCCTGGGCCTGACTCTCGCCGAACTCGGTGAGCCGGGCCCCCGGCAGCCGGGTGTCCAGGCGTCGCTCGACGTTCGCCTCGGTCTGTCCGTGCCGGACCAGGATCAACTTGCCCATACCGTCACCTCCCGTCCGGTTCGCCGGCCCGAATCCGGCGCAGCCACTCCGTCGCCTCCTCGTCCGACGGCGGCCGCACCCCGCCGGGGGTCGCGGCGGGCCACGAACCGAGGAATCGCACCTCGTGCTTGCGATGCAGGGCCTTGAGCGCCTCGGCGACCGCGGTGTCCTCGAGGTGCCCGATGCAGTCCAGGAAGAACCGGTAGGTACCGAATTCGACACGAGTCGGCCGGGACTCGATCCGGGTGAGATCGATTCCGCGGGTGGAGAACTCCGCCATCGCACTCACGAGGGAGCCGGGTTCGTTGTTGAGCTGCAGGACCACAGCGGTGCGGTCCGCGCCGGTGGCCGCGGGGACCGGCGCCGGACGCGTCACGAGGACGAATCGCGTTCGCGCGCCGTCGAAGTCGGCCACCGAATCGGCGAGGACACTGAGCCCGAGCCGTTCGCCTGCCAACGCGGTGGACACCGCGGCATCGGCGATCCCCGCCGCGACATCCTCCGCCGCACCGGCATTGGACGACGCGGACTGGACCACGGCGTCCGGCAGTTTCCGCTCGATCCACATCCGCACCTGCGCACCCGCGACGGGGTACGCACGGATGGTGCGCACCTGTTCGAGGGTGGTCTCGGCACGCGCCAGGATCGTAAAACTCACGTCCAGTTCGGTTTCCGCGACGATCTGCAGCCGCTCACCGGCGGCCAGGGAGTCCATGGTCGGAGGCACGGGCCCCTCGACCGAGCTCTCGATCGGCACGACCGCCCCGTCGACGAGACCCTCCCGGACCAGCGCCAGCGCGGCCGGCGGACTCGGAGCGGACACGCGCTCCACCGGACCGTCGAAGGCCCCACCCGATTCCATCTGGGCGAGGGCCATCTCGGTGAAGGTTCCGGACGGTCCGAAGTAGGCGATACGAGGCACACGACAAGGTTACTCACCTGCCGCGATGCGAGCCCGGGTTCAGGGCGCAGCGGTGGCCGTGATCCCGTTGGCCGCGAGGTGACGCTCCGCCTCCTCGGCGTCGGCCACCTCGATGCCGAGCAGCACCGCGCGGAGCGCCTCGGCGGCGTCCTGGTTCAGCCCGGCAACCCGGGTGGGATCCGGGGTGACGAACGCCGTCCGCACGTCGTCCCCTCGGAGGGCCGCAACCGTGGCGGCGAGGATCGCGAGCGCCTCCGCCCCGGAGTTCACCCTGGCCACGAAGCCCGCGTCGGAGTGCGCGAGAACCGCCAGGAAGTCCGCCACCTCGTCGGGGCCAGGACCGGCACGCAGCCCGGGGTGCGCGCCGGCTTCGGCGATCCGGGTTGCCACCTCGGCGGCCCATCCGGCGTCGGCGTGGTCGTCGGGGGCGACGAAGACGGCCACCGGCGCCGACAGCGGGTGCGGGTTCGACTCCCCCGGATGCGCCAACTCCAGGGCGTCATCGAGTTCATCCATGCTGCAGTCGATTTCGAAGCGTGCGACCGTGGGACCGACCGGCACAAGGGTGTCGGGCGCGATGTCGAGCCGCACGATGACGGAATCGTCGAAGGAGCCGGCGCCGAGCGCGCTCGCCGCCACCACCGGGGGCCCGAAGATCACCCCGGGGCGCCTGCGCGACGCTGCGTCCGCGTCCGGGCACCGCTGCGACAGCAGGCCGGCGAAGGGTGGCTGCCGATCGTTCGGGGTCGGCGGATGAAGGGTGAGCAGGGTGGACACGCCCCAACCGTAGTCGCCGCGGACGGAGATCTTGCGGGCCATCGGGCCCTGCCGTAACTTAGGCATGGCTAACCTACTGTGATCGGCATCTCCGTTGCCCCGACCGAATGAAGCGAGCGCCCCATGACTGCTGCCACCTCCACCCAGGGTCCGTCGACCGCGGAGCGGGTCCGCAGCGCCTGCGCCCGGGCCGAGCAGGCGGTGCTGGCCATCGACGGCAGCGATCCCGTCGAGGTCTCCGTGCACCACCTGCGGGCCTGCGGCGACGTCGTGCTCACCGTCCGCACCGACTCGGTGGCCACCGCGCTGACCTGGCAGGCGGGCCGAGCCGGCCTGCCCGCGGTGCTCGAGCTCACCGACCTGACCCCGCTCTCCCTGCGGGAACCGGTGCGGTCGCTGGTCTGGCTGCGCGGCGCCCTGCACCCGGTGCCCGCCGAGGCCTCCCGCGCACTGGCGGCCGCCGTCGCCGACGAACGCCCGGACCCCGCACTGCTCGACGTCGGCCACACCACCACCCTGCTGCGGCTGATCCTGGACTCGGCGGTCGTGGCGGACTCGCACGGCGCCGAACCCGTACCGGTGGACGCACTGCTCGCCGCCCGCCCCGACCCCTTCTGGGAGATCGAGGGCCCCTGGCTCGAGCACCTGGAGTCCGACCACGGCGAACTCGTCGACCAGCTCGCCGGCCGCCTGCCGCGGGCGCTGCGCACCGGCCGCGTTCGGCCGCTCGGCATCGACCGGTACGGCATCCGGCTCCGGGTCGAGGGCGAGACGGGCGACAGCGACGTCCGGATGGCGTTCGCCGCACCGGTCGCGGACGCGGCCGAGCTGAGCCGCGCGCTCCGGCTACTGGTGGGCTGCCCCTTCGTGAACGGACTGCGCGCCCAGCGCTGATCCGCTCCGGCGCGGGAGACCCTGCCGAGCGCCTCGGTTGTCCCGCGCGATGTCCCACCCGTGGGCCGAGGTGTCGGCTACCGACCCGGCTCGCGCCCGCCCACAGCGGGTTCTTCTCGCCCGACGCCGTCCGCCGTGGCCGAGACGGTGAGCGAGGGCACAGCCGCCGCCGGTCCGCCATTCCACAGCAGTGCTGCCCGACGGCGGTACCTCCAGCCGAAGGCGTGCAGGAGCACGAAACGGGGAACGGCTGGGATCACGTGCAAGATCACCTCGCGGTCGTCCGGGCTCACCCCGTCGATGATCCAGTGCCCTTCGGCGCCGAGCTCCATGAAGCCCTTCGGTTTGACGAAGTACTCCGTCTCGACGGCCAGGTATTCGGCGGTGGTGACCGTGGCGCCGACGACCGGCATCATCTCGAGTTCTTCACGACGAAGGTGCGGCAACAGGACGTCGGTGAGTCCGGCCAGGGCGCCGAGCAGCTCGTCACCCGTGGACCGATCGTCACGGTAGGCGCGCGCGACGTCTTCCAGTGCGGTGATCGCCGGGGCGATCCGTTTGTGGTCGGCATCCATCTCGTCGAGCAGAGCAGCCGCGGACGGGTTCCTGACCCGGATCAGCGGCCACAGCCCGACGTCCTCGGCGGTGTGGTGCATGCGCAGGACGTTCATCATCCAGACGATGTGCGCCGCGAGCGCCCGACGACGTTTCCCGTCCGGAGACTGCCGAGAACGCAGGACCAAGCGGGTTCGCTCCATGTCACGGCGGAGCGCGCTGTGCACGATCCCCATGCTTCGCGTATCGGCGGGCTCATGCGGGTTGTTCTCCATGACCCTCTCCCTTCGTTCATCCACGCTGACCGATCGAGGCGGATGAGTTGAGGTGGCGGTCTGATAAATTGAGTACAACCGGGTTGTATCTAAATTATCGGAGCGGTGATGGTCGAAGTCAAGAGGCCGTACGACGCATCCGGCAGGCAGCGGCAGGCGCGCGTGCGGCGGCGTGCGGTGGTGGTCGCCGCGAAGGAATTGTTCGAGCGCAACGGCTTCCGGGCCACCACCCTTGCGGCGGTCGCCGATCGGGCGGCTGTCTCGGTGAAGGGCCTGTACAAGAGCTTCGGCAGCAAGGCCGCACTGGCGAAGGCGGTGTTCGATTTCGTGATCGCCGGTGACGACGAGCCGGTGTCCGTCGCCGACCGCCCGGAGCAGCAGGCGATGCTCGACGAGCCGGACGTACGCCGCAAGATCACGATGTTCATCCATGGGCTGGCCCGGCGGCAGCAACGGTCGGCCGCTGTGCAGATCCTGATTCGCGACGGACGACACGTGGACGACTCGCTCGTCCCGGTCTGGCAGCAACTGAGCGACGAGGGACTGACCGGCATGACGATGCTCGGGAGCCACCTGGTGGCGACCGGCCAACTCCGTGCAGGCATCGAGCTCGACGAGGTACGCGATGTGCTGTGGAACTACCTCTCGATCGACACCTACGAACGTCTTGTCCTCGCCCGGGGATGGACACTCGACCGGTACTCGGACTGGCTGACGCGAACGATCATCGCCGCCATCTGCCCGTAGGGGTGGCCGCCCCATGGTTCCACGAGGTGCGGGCCCAGACGGTCGGGCCGGTCACGGCCCGCGCTCCGCTACCGTCACCGGTGTGACCCGGTTCGACGCGTGGCTCCGGCCTACCCCACCCCCGCAGACCGAACCGCCGCTCGACGCCGCGGGCCGCCGCGCGCTGTGGTTCGAGGTCACCGTCGTGCTGCTGGTCACCTTCGGGCTCAGCGGGCTGTCCGGGATCCTCTCGTTGGTCGAGGACGCGCTCGCGCCCGGCGGGCTCGCCGACCAGACGGTCGCGCTGAACGCCTCCCGATCCGAGTACGGCTGGATCGACCTCGGCCGCCAACTGCTCGGCATCGTCAAGCTGTGCGCCTGGGCCGCGCTCGGCCTGTACCTGCTCTGGCGCAGCGGCCTCGGCCCGGCCAAGATCGGGCTCGGCCGCCCCCGACCCCGCCCCGACCTGCTGCCCGGCGTCGGGCTGGCCGCACTGATCGGGCTGCCCGGCCTTGCCCTCTACCTGATCGCCAACGCCGTCGGCGCGAACCTGACCGTGCTTCCCAGCACCATCGAGGAGCACTGGTGGCGGTTGCCCGCACTGCTGCTGTGGGCGTTCGCGAACTCCGGCGCCGAGGAGGTGCTGGTCGTCGCGTACCTGATCTCGCGGCTCCGCAGGCTCGGCTGGACCGAGAACTCGTCGTTGCTGGCCTCCTCGCTGCTGCGCGGTAGCTATCACCTGTACCAGGGCCTCGGCGGCGGCATCGGCAACGTCGTGATGGGTCTCGTCCTGGGCCGGTACTGGCAGCGAACCAACCGGCTGTGGCCGCTGATCATCGCGCACTGGCTGATCGATGCGGTCGCCTTCGTCGGGTACACCGCGCTGCGCGGCCACGTGTCCTGGCTACCGTGACCCGTAGAGTCGAGCCGTGAACGGCGACTATCCCCAGAACCGCGACCCCCGCGACCCGCGGTGGGGTCGCGGTGTGCCGCCGCAGCAGGGACGGCCGCTGCCCCCGCAACAGGGTCGCCCGGTCCCGCAGCCGGGTCGGCCGGTCCCCCCACGGCAGAGCCCGGCCCAGCCGCCGAGGCAGGGCCGTCCGATGCCCCCTCGGCACGTGCCGCCACCCCAGGGCACGGGCAGGCCGATGCCCCCCGGCCCCGAGGGCACGCAGGTGATCCGCCGCGACGGGCGGCCCGCCCAGGCCCCGGAGGGACCCCGGGCGTGGTCGCAGGCACCCGGGCCGGGCCGGGGCGGCGCCCGTCCTGCCGGCCCGGAGCAGACCAGGGCCTACCGCCCGCACGGACCCGACCGCGGCGCCTCCCCCTACGCGCCGACCCAGACGCCGCAGCCGTACGCCGACCCGCACCGCAGGCAGGGCGGTGGCGTCGGCGCGCCGCCCCAGCCGCCCCGCCGAACCAGCCCTCCGGCCCCTCCGCAACAGCCGCCCCGCCCGGCGAAGAGCCGCCGGCGTCCGCACTGGGGCCGACGGATCGGCCTCGTCCTGTTGGCCCTGCTGGTCCTGATCGGCGGCTCCGTCGTCTACCTCGACCGCGGTCTCAACCGGATCGACGCGCTCGCCGACTATCCGGACCGGATCGGCGACACCCCCGGCACGAACTGGTTGCTGGTCGGGTCGGACAGCCGCGCCGGAATGACCCCGGAAGAGGAGGCCGCGCTCGCGACCGGCGGCGACGTCGGGGAGGGCCGCACCGACACGATCATCGTCGTGCACATCCCCGAGAGCGGTAAGGCCACCATGGTGTCCATCCCCCGCGATTCCTATGTGCCCATCCCCGGATACGGCCGCGACAAGATCAACGCGGCGTTCGCACAAGGCGGGCCGCAGCTGCTCGTGCAGACCGTCGAGGGCGCGACCGGACTCCACATGGACCACTACGCGGAGATCGGCTTCGGCGGATTCGCCGGCATCGTCGACGCCCTCGGCGGTGTCAACCTCTGCGTGCCCTACCCGATCGACGACCCGCTCGCGGGCATCAACCTGCAGCCGGGCTGTCAGGACCTGACCGGTGCCCAGGCGCTCGGTTTCGTGCGGACCCGGGCCACTCCGCTCGCGGACCTCGACCGGATGAAGAACCAGCGCGCGTTCATGTCGGCGCTGCTGGACAAGGCGACCAGCGCGGGCACCCTGGTCAATCCGTTCCGGCTCTGGCCGATGGTGACCAAGACGGCGGGTTCGCTACAGGTGGACGAGGGCGACCACCTGTGGAACCTCGCCGGCCTGGCCTGGGCGATGCGCAGCGGCCCGATCACGACCACCGTCCCCATCGCCGGCTTCGAGGATGTCGACTCGGGCAATGTGCTCGTCTGGGATCGCGAACGCGCCTCACAGTTCTTCGGCGCGCTCGCCGAGGACCGGCCGGTACCGGATTCGCTGATCACCACGGGCCCCTGATCCGGGGTCCGCGCCGGTAGCGTGTCGCCCATGACCAATTCCCGGCAGGGCAACGAGTTCCACGACCTTCTCCGTGAACAGGTGCGCAACGAGTTCACCGCGTCGCAGCAGTACATCGCTGTGGCCGTGTACTTCGACGGGAACGACCTCCCGCAGCTGGCCGCGCGCTTCTACGGCCAGGCGAACGAAGAGCGCAACCACGCGATGATGATGATCAAGTACCTCCTCGACAACGACCTGGACGTCACGATCCCCGGAATCGATGCGGTGGTCACCGAATTCGGATCGGTACGCGCGCCGGTCGAGCTGGCGCTCGAGCAGGAGCGGCAGGTGACCGACCAGATCACCAGGCTGGCCCGCACCGCCCGCGACACCGGCGACTATCTCGGCGAGCAGTTCATGCAGTGGTTCCTCAAGGAACAGGTCGAGGAGGTCGCCTCCATGACCACGCTCCTCGCCATCGTCGACCGGGCGGGCGACAATCTGTTCAACATCGAGGACTTCGTTGCCAGGGAGATGAACTCGCCGGTGAGCGCCGATTCCGGCGCACCGAAGCCGGCGGGCGGCGCCATCTGACTTTCGTCCCCCGCTAGACCGGTGCGCCCACCACGCGGTGGCGGTACGCGGCAGTCTCGAAGTCGAGATAGGCGCCGAACGACACGGGGTCGGCGAACGGCAGGATCTGGGTGGCCCAGTAGCCCGCAATCCCGGTGGACCGGTCGATCCAGTAGAAGGAGTTGGCCAACCCGGCCCACCCGAGGGATCCCGCGGGCCTGCCGGTGGGCGCGTCCTCCTCGTTCACCATGAAGGTGTACGCCCACGACTTGCGCTGTCCCGGAAAGAACTCGGCGTCGTTGGAGAGTGCGGGGATCACTCCCGGCAGCATCGTCACCTCTTGTCCGTCGAGACCGTTGCACGCGGCGGCCTGCACCGTGTCGGCCCGCAGGACCCGCCCACCCGGCGCGTCACCGTCGTTCAGCCACATCCGCAGGAACTTCAGGTAGTCGCCCACCGTGGAGTACAGGCCGTGCCCGCCCATGTGGACCTCGGGGTCCTGCGAGAGCACCAGGTCCAGCGGGGTGAGGCGGCCGTCGGCTTCCCGCTGGTGGATGGCCGCCAGCCGATCGGCCATCGACCCGGTCAGGGTGAACGACGTGTCGTGCATGCCCAGCGGCCCGAACACCCGCTCGGCCATCACCTCGCCGAGACGGCGGCCGCGGATGGACTCGACCACCTGACCCGCCCAGTCGATGTTCGTCCCGTACTGCCACTTCTCGCCGGGATCGAAGAGCAAGGGCGTGGTCAGGGCAGCCTTGGACGCCGTGGTCACGCTGGGCTGGCCGTGCTCGACGCCGAGCCGGTTGTAGACCTCGTCGAAGAACTCGTAGCCGAATCCTGCGGTGTGCAACAACAGCATCCGCGTGGTGATGTCGCGCTTGGGGGCCCGCAATACCGGTGCACCCTGGCCGTCGAAACCCTCGATGACCTGGATGTCGCCCAGCTCGGGGACATACTCGCGGGCGGGCGCGTCGAGGTCGAGCAAGCCCTCCTCGACGCACTGCAGCACCGTGGTGCCGGTGATCGCCTTGGTGGTGGAGAAGATCGCGAAAACGGTGTCGAGGGTCATCGGCTGGTCGTCGGCCAGCGACCGCACCCCGGCGGCTCCCTCGAACACGGTGCCCTCGCGGTCGGTGACCATCGCGACCACACCGGGAACCCGCGGCGCACCGCCTGTGGTCACACCTTCGAGAACTGCGCCGAGCGCGGCGTTTGGATCGGACATCCCACTCTCCTGTCATGCCTGAAGTCGATGTGGGACGTGACGCTATGACCGGGCGAGGGGGTGCGGTGTCTCGATTCGGCACCGCCTGTCTCCGGTCGGCACAAACCACATGACCGGCGTCACAGTTGTGCGCCGCGCACCGTCTGGGCGGGGTTCTCCCCGAAGCGGCGGCGGTAGGCCGCGGCGAACATCCCCAGGTTGACGTACCCCCAGGCCCCGGCGGCCTCGGCCACCGTGCTCGACCGCCCCGCCAACAACTCCCTCCGCACTCCCTGCAGCCGTTGTTCACGCAGGTAGTCGCGTGGGGTGGTGTCGAGGTAGCGGCGGAACGCGCCCGACAGCGCTCGAACACTGACGCCCGCGGCGAGCGCGATCTCCGATGCCGTGGGCAGATCGCGGGCATTCTCGTCGATGTACCGCACGGCGCGGCGCACATAGCCGGGGGCGTGGAGCGCGGTCGGCGGGCCGAGCTCGGTGCCCGCACGGGTGGTCCAGTCGGTGAGCAGCTGCGCCGCGATCATCTCCTGCAGGTTGATCCCGACCCGCCCGTCGGCGACCCGGTCCGGCGCCTCGGCGAGCGTGCGCACGACGTATTCCATCAGCGCCAGCCACGTGGTCCCTGGGCCGCCGATCACGCACTTGTGTCGCCACAGGCGGTCATCGGGGACGCTGCCCCACCAGCGCAGCGCCAGGTCCGCCAACAGCTGGTGCGGAATGGTCAGGTTCAGCTGGAGGTGTTCCGGGTCAGCCTCGAACCGGTAGTCGACCCGGCTGCAGTCCACAACGAAGGTGCCCCCGCTGGTGACGTCCGCCGACCTGCCGTGGGCGACCGAGTGCCGGGTAGCGCCTCGGATCGTCGTGAGCACCAACACGTTTCCCGACTCCGGCGCGAACTCACCGATCGCGACCGGGACGCCATAGGCAAACCGGGTGAGCGTGATGTCCGCGATCTTCGCCGAGTACATGCTCGCCGCGGGCATCAGGGCACGGTCGGTCGGGCGGACGAGGTACGGCATGTAGACCGAGTCGGACCACTGCTTGATCTCGTCCCAGTCCCGCGACACCGCCGATCGGCGCACCGCCCGGAGCTTCCCGAGCGGGTCGAGGGTGATCGCGTCCGCCATGGGCTCCACGGCCCGGCCTACGGTCGGCATGACCCCAGGGTATCGGCGGACGCCGGGTCTCGGGACTGCCCATTCACCACCGGAAGCGTGGAACCGGCAGATGAACTCGCCGGTGACGGCCGATTCCGGCGGCCCGAAACCGGGCCGGCGGCGGTATTTAGGCTCGGCTCAATTAGGTTCGACTCAATTAGGGAATACTGGCCTCAATAAGGCTCGACTTGGATGACACGCGGCCTGACCAGCTATATCGTTTCGCCGCATGAGCGACTCCGCCGACACCGATCGGACCAAATTTCACGCGCTTCTGCACGATCAGATTCGCAACGAATTCAACGCCTCGCACCAGTACATCGCGACGGCAGTCTTTTTCGACAATGCGGATCTGCCCCAGCTCGCGAAGCACTTTTATTCGCAGGCCGTCGAGGAACGCAACCACGCGATGATGATCGTCCAGTACTTCCTGGATCGGGACATGACCGTGGAACTGAGCGGCGTCGACGCGTCGAAGTCGCATTTCGCGGACACCCGCGAACCGATTGCGCTGGCGCTCAAGCAGGAACAGTTGGTCACGGACCAGATCATCCAGCTGGCGAGCACCGCCCGCGAGGAGGGTGACTACCTCGGCGAGCAGTTCATGCAGTGGTTCCTCAAGGAACAGGTCGAGGAGGTCGCCTCCATGACCACCCTGCTTGCCATCGCCGATCGCGCGGGCAACAACCTGTTCCACCTCGAGGACTTCGTCGCCCGCGAGATGAACAGCGTGGGCGACACCGCGGGCGCCCCGCCCGCAGCAGGCGGGTCGATCTAGACCGTAGGCGCTCACAAAGCGGCCGAATGCCTGTGCTCCGCACACGCATTCGGCCGCTTCGCATTTCCGTCGGAGCCTTCTTCAGCGGAGGCGGGCGGCCTCGGCCAGCGCCCGACACAGGGCGTCCAGTGCCCCCGCGAAGGCGTGCTCGGCGGGAGCGCCGTATCCGACCACCAGGCCGTCTCGCGGCGTGGAACGTACGTCGGGATGCCGGAACGTCGACAGCGCCCCCACCGCAAGGCCTTCCGCGGCCGCGGCCGACTGAACCCTGGCCTCGGCCCCCGCGGGCAACTCGAGCACCGCGTGCAGGCCGGCCGCGATGCCGGTGACCCGCACCTCCGGGGCCCGATCCGCGAGCGTGGCCACCAGCTGGTCCCGGCGCCGGCGGTAGCGGCCGCGCATCAGCCGGATCTGGCGATCGTATCCACCGGAGACCACGAAGTCGGCGAGCGTCAACTGATCGGGCGCGCTCACCCACCGCTCCCAGAGTCCCTTGGCCTCAAGCACGGGATCGACGAGGCGATCGGGCAGCGCCATCCACCCCAGCCGCAGCGCGGGCGAGAGGCTCTTGCTCACCGAACCGAGATACACCACCCGCTCGGGGTCCAGGTCCTGCATCGCCCCGACCGGCTGGCGGTCGTACCGGAACTCGCCGTCGTAGTCGTCCTCGAGGATCAGCCCGCCCGACCGGCTCGCCCAATCGAGCACCGCCGCACGACGTTCCGGATGCAGAGGCCCACCGATCGGGAACTGGTGTGCGGGCGTGAGCAGCACCGCGGCCGCCCCCGACCGCGCGAGCTCGTCGACCCGTGCGCCGTCCGAGTCGACGGGCAGCGGCAGCGTGCGCACCCCCGCCGCGCCGAGCAGTTCCCGGTGCACGTGCAGGCCGTAGCCCTCGACCGCAACTGCCCCACCCAGCAGCGGGGCGAGCAGGGTCAGGGCGTGCGCGGTACCCGCGCAGACCACGATGCGGTCCGGGTCCGCGCGCACTCCGCGGGCGCGGGCCAGGTAGTCCGCCAAGGCCTTTCGCAGCTCCGGCCGTCCACTCGGGTCACCCGGCCCGAACGCGTTGCTCGGGGCCGCCGTCAGGGCCCGCCGGGTCGAGGCCAGCCATGCGGCCCGCGGAAACGAGGCTGCGTCCGGGGACCCGGGCATCAGGTTGTGCACGGGCCGGACCGGCGGGGCGGGCCGCGGTGGCCGGGGGTCGGCAGCGGGCGCGGCCCTCGGGGCCACCCGGGTGCCCGAGCCCCGGCGGGCGGTCAGCCAGCCCTCCGCGACCAACTCGGCGTAGGCGTCCGCGACGGTGTTCCGCGCGACGCCGAGATCCGCGGCCAGCGTGCGCGAGGGCGGTAGCAGTGCACCCGGCGCCAACCGCCCGGAGCGGATGTCCTCCCGGAGGGCGGCCATCAGCGACGAGCGGAGGCCGCCGCGACCACGGAGGTCGAGGTGTAGATCCAATCCGGAATTGGCCCAAGATTCCACCCACGAATTGAACCACTCATTCGGTCCATTGCCCGCATAGAGTTACTCCCATGACGACCACCGAGACCGCCCAGCGCGTCAACATCTTCAAGCAGTCCCCCGAGGTCTACCAGGCGATGATCGCCCTCGACGCCGCCGCCAAGAAGGACCTCGACCCGGTCCTCGTCGAGCTGGTGCTCACCCGCGCCTCGCAGATCAACCACTGCGCGTGGTGCCTCGACATGCACACCCAGGACGCCCGCAAGGTCGGGGTCAGCGAGCAGAAGCTGTACCTGCTCAACGCGTGGGAGGAGGTGCCGGGCCTCTACACCGATCGCGAGCGCGCGGCGCTCGCCCTCACCGAGGCGGTCACCGTGCTGACCGACGGCTTCGTCCCCGACGAGGTGTACGAGCGGGCCGCCGAGCACTTCGACGAGCGCGAACTGTCGCAGCTGATCTCGGTCATCTTGACCATCAACTCGTGGAACCGGATCGCGGTCAGCACCCGACGCGTCCCGCCGGTGCGCTGACGCGCAGTGGTGCGGTTGCGGAGTACCGAGACCCCGTAACCGCACCACTGCGGCGTAGCCGCATCAGCGAAGCGTGACCTGGCGGCCGCGCAGGCCGTCGCGCGAGCGCAGCTCGTCGGACGTGAGCGGCGCGTCGACGGCCAGCGCGTCGGCCAGCCGCCGGCCCAGCTCCGCCGTCGCGGGCGCCCACTCCTGGGCGTGCCGCTCGGGGTCGAGGTCGAACACCGGCACCAGCAGCCCGTGGGTGCGGAACGACCCGGCGTACCGGGAACCCTCCCCCAGGTGCAGGCCACCGGACGCATGCACGCGGGCGAGGGCCAGCATCAGCTGATCCTCGTCCTCGGGTCGCACCCAGCGCAGGTGCGCCTTCTCGCCCGCGTCGACCCACCACGCTGCCACGACGCCCTCGCCGTCGAGGCGGGCCGACGGCATGATGACCGAGTTGGCCTGCTCGACGGTGGCGGCGACCTCGGGGGCGGGCGTGACGCCCTCCGGGATCCACCAGTTGAAGTCCTGGTGCACGGTGATCTCGAGCAGGGCTCCCGCGTCGATCACGTCGCCGAGGCGAGGTCCCCCCGGCTGCGCATCGACAGTGGCGAGCGACTGCCCGGGCTCCGCGGTGGCGGCCCAGTCGACGGCCGCGGCGAGATCGGCCGACAGGTCGGCGGACTGGCCCGGCACCTGCAGGCCGACGAAGCCCGTTGCGCCGGCGGCGGTGCCGCCAGATGTCGCGGTGGTTTCGTCGCGGACGAGGCCCGCCACCGCGCCGGGCAGCACCGTCGCTGCCACGATCGTCCGCTCACCCGCGGTCAGCGGCAGCGCCGCCGTCGCGGACGGGACGAACTCGCGCAGCGCGACGAGATCACACTCGGCTGCCAGCCCCTCGAACGGGCGCGGGACGGCGGCGGCCGCGGCGCTCTCCTGGGCTGCACGGCGCTCGGCGAGCTTCGCCGCGCGGTTGCTGCCGGGCTTCGGACCACTGTTTCTTTTGCTCTTACCCACGTCGGGAAACCTACACGTCGCGGGGTCCCGACGGCTCGGGCCGTCAGGTACAGATCGACGGCTCGCCGTCAGCCGGCCAGCCACTCCTTGGTCCGGCCCGGATGGTTGGTGGCGATCCAGCCGACGCCCAGCTCGCGGCACAGCTGCACGTCATCGAAGTCGTCGACCGTCCAGCAGTAGGTGGCCCGGCCCGCCGCGGCCGCCCGGTCCACGATCTCCGGGTGCTCGCGCAGCGATTTGATGGACGGGCCGACCGCGGTGGCGCCGACGGTGGTCGCCGCGCCGCCACCCAGGTACCTGGACGACTCTCCGAGCAGCACAGTGGGCAGCAGCGGCGCCGACCTGCGGATCCGCCAGACCGCGGTCGCCGAGAACGACATGATCACGGCGCGGGAGTGGTCCGCGGACGCGGGCGCGGAGAGCCCGAACCGGGACAACTCCGCGAGCACCTTGCTCTCCACCAGGCCGCCGTAGCGGACCGGATGCTTGGTCTCGATGAACAGCTTCGTCGGGCGGCTGGTGTGATCGAGGACGAGCGAGATCAGCTGTGCGAGGGTGAGCACCGGCTCCCCGTTGGCGCCGAACTCGAGTTCGGTGAGGTGCTTGAGCGTCATCTCGCTGACCAGCCCGGTGCCCGACGAGGTGCGGTCGATCCGCCGGTCGTGCACGCAGACCAGGTGCCCGTCGCGGGTGAGCCGAACATCGCATTCCAGCCCGTCCGCGCCCTGTTCGAGGGCGAGCTCATACGCGGCGAGGGTGTGCTCGGGCAGGGCGGCGGACGCGCCTCGGTGCGCGACGACGCGGGGACTGCGGGGATCGGGGCTCACGGTGTCGTCGCTTCCGCGCGGGCCGGGGCCGGGACGGGGGTGGCGGGTTCGGGGATCGCGACCAGCCAGCGGGTCAGCTCGCGCGGGCGCCCCGTCGGGCCCAGGCCGTCGACGCGGCGGATGACCAGCAGCGTGAGGACCGCGACGGCCACCGCGACGAGATCGGAGACGGCCGCGAGCAGCACGCCGTCCGCCTGTGCCTGCAGCGAGTCGCGGGTGCGCCACAGCAGGTTCACGGCGAACAGCGCCCCGCCCGCGACCCAGGCGCACCACCACACCTGAATCAGCTTGCGCGTCTGCGGGTCCCGCTCGTCCAGCTCCGTCAGGAACACCCCGGGCATCGCCAGGTTCACGACGGGGACCAGGCAGCCGACGGCGAGGACAGACGGTGTGCGCGGGTCGAGCTGCCCTCGGCCGGCGAAGGCCCGTCGCCGCGCACCCACGAGCCAGGCGACGGCCGCGACCGCCGCACAGACCGCGACGACCGGGGCGAGGAGACCGGCCGCGGCCACCAGTCCGTCGGACACGGCGAGCAGCCCCGGCCCGATCAGCGTGGTCCTGTTGCGCAGCAGCAACCCGTAGCGGAACAGCTCGGCGAGCGCGCCCACGCCGAACAGCACCGCCGCACCGCTGAGGAGGGCGGGGGCCAGCTCGGCGAGCTGCTCGCCGCGGCCGGGACCCGGCTCCGGATCGGGAGTGGGGGGCACATCGCGCAGCCCCCAACGGGGGATCTCGCGGTAGGACGGCGGACCGGGCTCGACCGGCGGGCGGGCCGGTCGGTTCCGCGAGGACACCGCGCCGGGCCGTCGGGCGACCCACCGGAAGTTGCGCTGGTTCGGCGGTTCCGGACGCGTCGGATCCGTCGGCGAGAGCAGCACGCCGTGGCACCGCGGGCACCACTGCGCCGGACCGCCGACGACCGGCCATCGGGCGGCGCAGCGCGCACAGACCTGAATGGTGCTCATCTAGTAGATCTTCGCCGACCCGCCGCCGTCGGCGGTCAGCGGCCGGCCGCACTTCTGCCAGGCCACCATCCCGTCGACGACGTTCACCGCATCGAAGCCGACCTGGTTGAGGTACTCGACCACCCGCATCGACCGGCCACCGCTGCGGCACACCACGTACACCTCGGCGTCGATGTCGATCTCGGTCAGCCGCGCGGGCACGTCGACCATCGGAATGTGCAGGGCGCCGGGCGCGTGCCCGTCGGCCCACTCGTCGTCCTCGCGCACGTCCAGCAGGATCACCGAGCCGGACAGCTCGGCCGGTACCTCCGCAGCGGGCACCGAGGGCACATCACCAAAGCTCACACCACCGATACTGTCACGTTCGGCGGCGGCCCGTCGGCGGAGGCGGGAACGATTCTCCCGAGCGCGGGGGCGCCCGCGTTGTGGTGCATGCGCGCCCGCGCGGGATGCGGCAGGCTGACACGCATGGAGCTGAGAATCTTCACCGAACCGCAGCAGGGCGCCACCTACGATCAGTTGCTGCGCGTCGCGCAGGCCGCCGAGGACCTCGGCTACGGCGCCTTCTTCCGGTCCGACCACTACCTGGCGATGAACTCCGCCGGCCTCCCCGGCCCCACCGACGCCTGGATCACGCTGGCCGGACTCGCCCGCGAGACGTCCACCATCCGGCTCGGCACGCTGGTCACCTCCGCGACGTTCCGCTACCCCGGACCGCTGGCGATCAGCGTGGCCCAGGTCGACGCGATGAGCGCCGGCCGGGTCGAGTTCGGCATCGGCGCCGGATGGTACGAGGAGGAGCACCTCGCCTACGGCATCCCGTTCCCGTCGGTGAAGGAGCGCTTCGACCGGCTCGAGGAATCCCTCGCGGTGATCACCGGCATGTGGGAGACCCCGCTCGGCGAGACCTTCTCCTACGCCGGCGCCCACCACCGCGTCGAGGATTCGCCCGCGCTGCCGAAGCCGTTCCACCGCGCCGGTCCGCCGATCATCATGGGCGGCATGGGCAAGCGCCGCACCCCCGAGCTGGCGGCCCGCTACGCCGACGAGTTCAACCTGCCGTTCGTCTCCCTCGACGACTCCGCCCCGCAGTTCGAACGGGTCCGCCAGGCCTGCCGCGCGATCGACCGCGATCCCACCGAACTCGCGTATTCCAATGCCCTGGTGCTCTGCTGCGGCCGCACCGAGAGCGAACTCGCCGCCCGCGCCGCGCGGATCGGCCGCGAGGTCGCGGAGCTGCGGGAGCACGGCGCGGCCGGGTCACCCGCCGAACTCGTCGACAAGATCGGCCGGTACGGCGAGCTCGGGGCGAGCCGGATCTACCTGCAGACCCTCGACCTCGACGACCTCGACCACCTGGAACTGGTGGCGAACGAGGTGCTTCCGCAGCTCGGCTGATCGTCGCGCCGGCTCACTGCGGCGGCAGGATGTCCTTCTGCGCGGGCACCTCGTCCTGCTTCAGCACGCCGACCGGGCAGCTCACGCCGGTGGCGTGCACCGGGCAGTACCCGCCGGGGTTCTTCGCCAGGTACTGCTGGTGGTAGTCCTCGGCGTAGTAGAACTCGCGGAGCGGGGCGATCTCGGTGGTGATCGCCCCGTACCCGGCGTCGGCCAGGCGGACGGCGAACGTCTCCGCGGTGGCCTGCGCGATCGCGGGCTGCGCGTCGTCGGTGGTGTAGATCGCGGATCGGTACTGCGAGCCGTGGTCGTTGCCCTGCCGCAGGCCCTGCGTCGGGTCGTGGTTCTCCCAGAACTGTTGGAGCACACCCGCGTAACTGATCACCGCGGGGTCGAAGACGACCAACACCACCTCGGTGTGCCCGGTCCGGCCCGAGCAGACCTCCTCGTAGGTGGGGTTCGGGGTGAACCCACCGGCGTACCCAGCCGCGGTGCTGTACACGCCGTCGAGTTGCCAGAACTCCTTCTCGGCACCCCAGAAGCAGCCCATGCCGACGACCGCGGTCTGCATGCCCTCCGGGAACGGCGGGGTCAGCGGGTGCCGGTTGACGTAGTGCGCGTCGGGAACCGGCAGCGGCTGGGCGCGGCCCGGAAGCGCCTCATCGGCGCTGACCATCACGGATTTCGCCGCAGCGCGGCCGAGGATGTCGTCGTACCAGGACATGATCCGATGCTACGCGCGGCCGGGGCGGTGACAGTTTCCGTTCCTCGGGCTCGGCGCCCGCGCGCGTCGGTAAGCTCGCCGGTGCAGTGGGGCCGACCGTCCAGGAGGCATAGATGTCACCTCAGGAACCCGCAGGCGGCACGCAGGGATCGCCGTTCCCGCCACCGTTCAAGTGGAGCGCTCCGCGACCGGCCGCGGAGCCCGCGCCGCAGGACACCCCGCCGACAGCGCCCGCACCCAGGACCGTGAGTCCGCCCGCGCCCTCGGGCCCCGCGGCCACGCCCGACGACGCGGAGTTCGGCGCGCCACCGGTCAGCCCGCCCTGGCTCGCGCCGGCGCCCACCGAGTCACCCGCGCCGGGCGGGCGCGGGCGTCAGTCGATCGCGCCCGCGGTGCTGATCGGCCTGCTGGTCCTCGCGATCGTCGGCATCGTGGCGATCGTCGTCCTCTGACCGGCGCGCCCGAAGCGACGGGACTGCGCACCGATCCACCGGCTCGACGGCACCTCCACGAACCGGTACAGCAGCTCCGCCGCACCCGCCGTCACCAGTAGGAACGCGAGCACCGCGCCGGTCCTGCCCAGGTAGCCGACGGTGTTCTCGTACACCCTGTACAGGATCAGCGTGTGCAGCAGGTAGATCGCGTAGCTACGGGTCGCGGTCCAACGCACCACCGGCAACCGGCCGAGGTAGCCGTCGTACCGCACCAGCGCCAGCACCGCGCAGGTGACCACGACCATCGTCCAGAGGTAGCGGTCCCCCGCCCAGTAGACGTGACTGTCGGTGGCCAGGCGCACCACCTCGGCCTGCGCCATGGTCGCCACCACCACCCAACGCCAGTCCGCCAGTCGCGCCCAGCCCAGATAGATGATCTGACCCATGAACACCGCGGGCAGCGTCGCGGCGACCTTGGAGAGCATCGGCACCGCGTACGGCTGCGGCACGTACAGGTTGTAGAGCAGCACCGCGCTGCACAGCGCCGCGCCCGCGAGGGGCACCGCGATCGGGATCGTCTTCAGCAGCGGTCGGGCGGCGACGCAGTACAGGTAGAACAGCACCTGCACGACCAGGGTCCAGGTCACCCCCAGCACCGCGACCTCGGGTGTGAGGAAGAAGCCGCCCAGTACGAAGCTGAGGGCCGCCTCGGAATTCGAGATCCCGTCCTGACCGCTGAACATCCCGTTGATGCCCAGGCGCACCAGGACGATGGCGATCAGGATCGCCACCCACAGCGCGGGCAGCAACCGTCCCACCCGGTTGAAGAGGAAACGTCCGGGCGTGTGCCGGGTGGCCGAGGCGGTGAGCATCAGCCCCGTGAGCATCATGAAGATCGCGACGCCCAGGAACGAGAGGTGCTGATTGAGCCCCGCGCCCTTCACGAGCACCGCGTAGACGCCGTCGATCGCCCACCAGCCGGAACCGAGGTCGTCGATCACGTAGTAGGAGATGTGCGAGTAGATGACGGCGAGCACCGCGATCGCGCGCAATAGATTCGCCCCGGCGAACTCGATCCGCGGCGGCGATGACGCGCGCACGGAAACGTGTTTCAGTCGGAGCACCACGCAATATTAAGGTCGTGTTCACCCGTCGGACGAATCGGTGCCCGATTTCCCGGCCTCCGGGACGACTCCGCGCATCCGCGCCCGCGTGCTCGCAAATCTTGCGGACGGTGTACGAATGAGATTGGGTTATGCCCGAGAAGGATCGACCCAGAATCGACTTGGTACACGCCGGGCGTGCGCGCCCGTAAGGAAGGGACCCTCGTGTCTGTCTACTCGCTGCCTGAACTGCCCTACGACTACGCCGCCCTCGAGCCGCACATCTC
>NZ_JBHTCS010000024.1:0-423316 GCF_042665615.1 Rhodococcus daqingensis
CAGCCCCCGCGGCTCCGGCCGCACCCGTGGCCCCCGCCGCGAGCGCTGCCCCGGCGGCACCCGCGGGTCCGAAGCCCGGCCCGAAGCCGCCGCGCGTCGGTAACAACCCGTATTCCTCGGCCCCGGCCGAGCGTCCCGCGCCGCGCCCGGCGCCCGGCGCACCCCGCCCCGGCGGCCCGCGTCCCGCACCCGGTCAGGGCGGACCCCGTCCCGCACCCGGCGCGCCGCGTCCCGCCGCAGGTCAGGGTGGTCCCCGTCCGGCTCCCGGCCAGGGCGGACCGCGTCCGAGCCCCGGCTCGATGCCTCCTCGCCCGAACCCGGGCGCCATGCCGTCTCGTTCGGCACGCCCCGCACCCGGTGCCGGTAGGCCCGGCGGCGGTCGTCCCGGCGGTCCCGGCGGTCGCCCGCCCGGTGGCGGCGGATACCGCGGTGGCGGAGCTCCCGGCGCAGGTGCAGGCACGGGTGCTCCCGCCGGTGGCGCTCCCGCCGGTGGTTTCCGCGGTCGTCCCGGTGGCGGCGGTGGCCGCCCCGGCCAGCGCGGTGCCGCGGCAGGCGCGTTCGGTCGCCCCGGTGGCGCCCCGCGTCGTGGACGCAAGTCGAAGCGGCAGAAGCGGCAGGAATACGACTCCATGCAGGCGCCCGCCGTCGGCGGCGTCAGGCTGCCCCGCGGCAACGGCGAGACCATTCGTCTCGCCCGCGGCGCATCGCTCTCGGACTTCGCGGAGAAGATCGACGCGAACCCGGCAGCACTCGTGCAGGCGCTGTTCAACCTCGGCGAGATGGTCACGGCCACCCAGTCGGTGAACGACGAGACCCTCGAGCTGCTCGGCGGCGAGATGAACTACGTCGTGCAGGTCGTCAGCCCGGAGGACGAGGACCGCGAGCTGCTCGACTCGTTCGACCTCACCTACGGCGAGGATGCCGGCGGCGAGGAAGACCTCGAGTCCCGCCCGCCGGTGGTCACCGTCATGGGCCACGTCGATCACGGTAAGACCCGACTGCTCGACACGATCCGTAAGGCCAACGTCCGTGAGGGCGAGGCCGGCGGCATCACCCAGCACATCGGCGCCTACCAGGTGCTCACCGAGCTGGACGGCAACGAGCGTCTGGTCACCTTCATCGACACCCCCGGTCACGAGGCCTTCACGGCCATGCGTGCCCGTGGTGCGAAGGCTACCGACATCGCGATCCTCGTGGTCGCGGCCGACGACGGCGTCATGCCGCAGACGGTGGAGGCGATCAACCACGCCCAGGCGGCCGACGTGCCGATCGTGGTCGCGGTGAACAAGATCGACAAGGAGGGGGCGAACCCCGACAAGATCCGCCAGCAGCTCACCGAGTACGGCCTCGTCACCGAGGAGTACGGCGGCGACACCATGTTCGTCAACATTTCGGCCAAGCAGGGCACCAACATCGATGCCCTCCTGGAAGCGGTGCTGCTGACCGCGGATGCCTCCCTGGATCTGCGCGCCAACCCGGACATGGACGCTCAGGGTGTCGCCATCGAGGCGCACCTCGACCGTGGCCGCGGCCCCGTCGCGACCGTGCTCATCCAGCGCGGAACGCTGCGGGTCGGCGACTCGATCGTGGCGGGCGACGCCTACGGACGCGTTCGCCGCATGGTCGACGAGCACGGCGACGACGTCCTCGAGGCGCTCCCGTCGCGTCCTGTCCAGGTGGTCGGCTTCACCTCCGTGCCCGGTGCAGGCGACAACCTGCTCGTGGTCGACGAGGACCGGATCGCCCGGCAGATCGCGGACCGTCGCAATGCGCGCAAGCGCAACGCGCTGGCCGCACGCAGCCGCAAGCGGATCAGCCTCGACGATCTCGATGCAGCGCTGAAGGAGACCTCGCAGCTCAACCTGATCCTCAAGGGCGACAACTCGGGCACCGTGGAGGCGCTCGAGGAGGCCCTGCTGGGCATCCAGATCGACGACGAGGTGCAGTTGCGCGTCATCGACCGCGGTGTCGGCGGCGTGACCGAGACGAACGTGAACCTGGCCTCGGCCTCGAACGCGATCATCATCGGCTTCAACGTCCGCGCCGAGGGCAAGGCCACCGAGCTGGCGAACCGCGAGGGCGTCGACATCCGGTACTACTCGGTGATCTACCAGGCCATCGACGAGATCGAGAAGGCCCTCAAGGGCATGCTCAAGCCGATCTACGAAGAGGTCGAGCTGGGCAAGGCGGAGATCCGCGCGATGTTCCGCTCCTCGAAGGTCGGCAACATCGCCGGCTGCCTGGTCACCTCCGGGTCGATCAAGCGCAACGCCAAGGCACGCCTCATCCGCGACAGCGTCGTGGTGGCGGAGACGGTCACCATCTCCTCGCTCAAGCGGGAGAAGGACGACGTCACCGAGGTCCGCGAGGGCTACGAGTGCGGTCTGACCGTCACCTACAACGACATCAAGGTCGGTGACGTGATCGAGGCGTACGAGCTTCGCGAGAAGCCGCGCGACTGAGCAGAGTGACACCCAGTGCGCGCCCCGTCGACCACCGGTCGGCGGGGCGCGCACTGGGCAAGCCGACGGGAGGCCTCGTTGTACCTCGGTGCTCTTGAGCTGGACATCCTGCTCGGCGACGTGCGTTCGCTCAAGGAGAAGCGGTCGGTGGTCAAACCCGTGATCGCGGCCCTGGCCCGCTACGGGGTGTCCGTCGCGGAGACCGGCGAGCAGGACCGGTACCGGCGATCACTGCTCGGGGTGGCGGTCGCGAGTGCGGACGTCGGCCACCTCACCGAGGTCCTCGACACCTGCGAGCGGCACGTCGCGGGCCGGCCGGAGTTGCAGTTGCTGGCGGTGCGGCGAAGGATCTTCGGACCCGAGGACTAACGGACCGAGAGGTCCGTGTGGAATTGAATTGCTTCATCCGACGGCAGCGCCGCCGGATGAGATCGAGAAGGGACACCCCGTCATGGCAGATCCGGCGAGAGCGCGCAAGCTGGCCAAGCGCATCGCGACGATCGTCGCATCGGCGATCGGGGGCGAGATCAAGGATCCGCGCCTGGACTACGTCACGATCACCGACGCCAAGGTGACCGCGGACCTGCACGACGCGACGGTCTATTACACGGTTCGCGGAGTCGACCTCGAGACCGAACCCGACTACGAGGGCGCCGCGGCAGGCCTGGCGAAGGCCACCGGATCGCTGCGGTCGAAGGTGGGCGCGGGCACCGGCGTGCGGTTCACCCCGACGTTGACGTTCGTCGCCGACACCGTGCCCGACGCGGCCCGGCACATGGAGGAGCTCCTCGCGAAGGCCCGCGCGGCCGACGACGAGGTGGCCCGTGCCCGGGAGAACGCCACCCACGCGGGCGAGGCCGACCCCTACAAGGAGCCGCGTTCGGTGGACGACGAGGACGACGACCGGGTCGGCGAGGACGACTAGGGCCCGGGATGACCGTGACCGCGCAGAACTCTGAGATCGACCTCGCCGGTGCGATCGGGCTGTTGTCGGCCGCCGGGTCGGTGACGGTGCTGTGTCACGTCCAGCCGGATGCGGACACCATCGGGAGTGGACTCGCCCTGGCGATCGTGCTCGAACGCAAGGGTGTTCCCGTTCAGGTGTCGTTCGCCCAGCCGGACGAGCTGCCCGAGTCGATGAGCGAGCTGCCCGGAACGCACCTGCTGGCCCCGGCCGGCCAGGTCGAATCCGAGGTGGATCTGCTGGTGACGGTGGACTGCGGTAGCCGCGGTCGGCTCGGGCACCTGGCGGACCGGTTCGACGGCGCGCGGACCAGCCTGGTCATCGACCACCACCGCTCCAACACCCGGTACGCGGAGTACAACCTGGTCGACGACTCCGCCGAGTCCACGACCGCGATCCTCGCGCGGCTCTTCGACGAGTGGGGTGTGGAGATCGACCGGGACATCGCGCACTGCCTGTACGCGGGACTGGTCACCGACACCGGATCGTTCCGCTGGGTCCAGCCCGGTACCCACCTGCTGGCCGAGCGGCTCATCGACACCGGTATCGATTCGGCGGAGATCGCCCGGCGACTGCTCGACACCCATCCGTTCGGTTGGCTGCCGATGCTGGCCTCCGTCTTGGGGTCGGCCCAGCTGGTCCCGGACTCCGCGGAGGGGTTGGGGCTCGTGTACGCGCTCCTGCGCCACGAGGACACCATCGGGATGCGCTCGGAGGAGATCGAGAGCGTGATCGACATCGTGCGCACCACGTCCGAGGCGGAGGTCGCGGCGGTGCTGAAGGAGACCGCACCCGGTCACTGGTCGGTGTCGCTGCGGTCGAAGGCCGCCGTCGACGTGTCCACAGTTGCCGCTCGGCTCGGCGGGGGCGGACACCGGTTCGCCTCCGGGTACACCGCAGAGGGCGACAGCGAGTACGTGGTCGCCGCGCTGCTCGGCGCCCTCTCGTGAGCGACGTTGGCTGAGCCGACCGCCTCGCGGAGCCGGGCCGAACTGACCGCCTCGCGGCGCCGGGCCGAACCGACGGCTTCGCGAATCCTCGGGTTGGCGCTGCCCGCACTGGGCGTGCTGGCCGCGGAACCGCTGTACCTGCTCTTCGACATCGCGGTGGTCGGTCGGCTCGGCGCGCTGGCGCTGGCCGGACTCGCCGTCGGCGGGCTGATCCTGGCCCAGGTCAGCACCCAGCTCACCTTCCTGTCCTACGGCACCACCGCCCGCGCCGCCCGGATGCACGGCTCCGGAGACGAACCGGGCGCGGTCCGCGAGGGCGTGCAGGCGAGTTACCTGGCCGCGGGCATCGGACTCGTGATCATCGCCGCGGTGCAGATCCTGGCCGAACCCGTGACCTCGCTGATCGCCGGGGGCGGCGACATCGCCGCGGAGGCGCTGACGTGGCTGCGGGTCGCGGTGTTCGGGGCGCCGCTGATCCTGATCGCCATGGCGGGCAACGGCTGGATGCGCGGGGTCCAGAACACGATGCGACCGCTGCGCTTCGTCCTCGCTGGGCTCGGGCTGTCCGCCGTGCTGTGCCCGGTCCTGGTGCACGGTCTGCTCGCGGCCCCGCGCTGGGAGTTGGTCGGCTCGGCGGTCGCCAATGTCATCGGGCAGTCGGTGACCGCAGCGTTCTTCGTGGTGGCGCTGCTGCGGCAGGCTCGCTCCGCGGGCTCAGCGGTTTCCCTGCGGCCGGACTCGGCGGTGATGCGGGCACAGGTGGTGCTGGGCCGGGACCTGATCCTGCGGAGCCTCGCCTTCCAGGCCTGTTTCCTGTCGGCGGCCGCCGTCGCGGCCCGGTTCGGGGCGGCCGCGGTCGCGGCCCATCAAGTGGTCTTGCAGCTCTGGAACCTGGTCGCGTTGACCCTGGACTCGCTCGCGATCGCCGCGCAGACGCTGGTCGGAGCGGCGCTCGGCGCGGGCAGGGCGGCGCAGGCGAAGGGGCTGGCGCGGCGGCTCACCAAGTGGTCCACCGTGTTCGCGGTGGCGCTGGCCGCGGCGTTCGCGATCGGCCACACGGTGATTCCGGCACTGTTCACCGACGACGCCGCCGTCATCGACCAGATCGGCGTGATCTGGTGGTTCTTCGTCGCGATCATGCCGGTCGCCGGTGTGGTCTTCGCGCTGGACGGGGTGCTGCTCGGCGCGGGCGACGCGCCGTTCCTGCGCAACGCGACGCTCGGCTGTGCGATCGTCGGGTTCCTGCCCCTGATCTGGCTCTCGCTCGTCCAGGACTGGGGTCTGGCGGGAATCTGGTCGGGGCTTACGGTGTTCATGGTGCTGCGGATGCTGGCCGTCGTGTGGCGGGTGGGTTCCGGGCGATGGGCTGTGACCGGTGCCGATATTCAGGCGGGAAGGTAGTGCACGTGACGCGCAAGCTGTGGGCGGTGAGCGACATCCATGTCGGCCATCGCGGGAATCGTCCGATCACCGAGGAGCTGTACCCGGAATCACCGGAGGACTGGCTCATCCTGGCGGGCGACGTCTCGGAGAAGACCGACGACATCGCCTGGGCGCTGAAACTGCTGCGCAGCCGGTTCGAGAAGGTGATCTGGGTGCCCGGCAACCACGAACTGTGGACCACGGCAAAGGATCCCGTCCAGATCCACGGCGCGGCTCGGTACGACTACCTGGTCGCGATGTGCCGCGAACTCGACGTCATCACGCCCGAGGACCCCTATCCGGTGTGGGAGGGCGAGGGCGGCCCGGCCACGCTGGTGCCGATGTTCTTGCTCTACGACTACACGTTCAGGCCGCCCGGTTCGATCTCCAAGGAACACGCCCTGCAGATCGCCCGGGACAAGAACGTGGTCGCCACCGACGAGTTCCTGCTCTCCAGCGAGCCGTACAGCACCAGGGAGGCCTGGTGTCACGCCAGGATCGAGTCCACCCGGGCGCGGCTCGACGCGCTGGACCTGACCATCCCGACGGTGCTGATCAACCACTTCCCGCTGGTCCGCGAGCCCACCTCGGTGTTGTTCTACCCGGAGTTCTCGCTGTGGTGCGGCACCGAGCTGACGGCTGATTGGCACACCCGGTACAACGCCGTCTGCAGCGTGTACGGCCACCTGCACATCCCGCGCACCACTTACTACGACGGGGTCCGCTTCGAGGAGGTCTCGCTCGGCTATCCGCGCGAGTGGCAGCGCCGTGGGATGCCCGAGCGGCTGCTGCGCCAGATCCTGCCGGTGCCCGAGTACCCGCCGGGCGCGCTGAACAAGTGGGGCGGCCACTTCAAGGTCACCCCGGAGCAGGAAGCCGAGTTCGATGCGATGAGGGCGGGGCGCACGTGATCGAGAAGATTCTGCCGACCGGCGTCGCGTACGCCGAGCTGTTCGAGGACCCGCCGGGGCTCGCGCCGCACCCGCAGGAGGAGGCGCTGATCGCCAGGGCGGTCGACAAGCGGCGACGCGAGTTCACCAGTGCCCGGCATTGCGCGCGGGTAGCGCTCGACAAGCTCGGCATGGACCCGGCACCGATCCTCAAGGGCGAGCGGGGCGTCCCGCTGTTCCCGCGTGGGGTGGTCGGCAGCCTGACGCACTGCGACGGCTACCGCGGTGCGGTCCTCGGCTACTCGATGCAGGTCCGGTCGGTCGGCATCGATGCCGAGCCCCACGGGCCGTTGCCGGACGGCGTCCTCGACGCGGTGAGCCTGCCCGAGGAGCGCACCGCGATCGCGGCGTCCGCCGAGAGCGTCGTGCACTGGGACCGGATTCTCTTCTGCGCCAAGGAGGCCACCTACAAGGCGTGGTTCCCGCTGACCGGCCGCTGGCTCGGGTTCGAGGACGCGCACATCACGTTCACCCTGGCCGAGTCCACGGCCGGTGCGGCGGCGGGCACCTTTCATTCGAAGCTACTGGTGCCGGGGGAGACGGTGTCGGGGCCACCGTTGTCCTCGTTCGACGGACGCTGGATGGTCGCCGACGGCCTGGTCATCACCGCGATCACCGTCCAGTAGTCTCGAAACCCGTGTCTTCCCACCGCAAACCGTCCTCCGGCCTCGTTGGCGCCGGGCTGCTGATCGTCGACAAGGATGCGGGGATGACCAGTCACGACGTCGTGGCGCGTTGTCGCAAGATCCTGAACACGCGCAAGGTCGGGCACGCGGGGACCCTCGATCCGATGGCCACCGGGGTGCTGGTGCTCGGCGTCGAGCGGGCCACCAAGTTGCTGGGGCTGCTCTCCCTGACCACCAAGGCGTACACGGCCACCATTCGGCTCGGTCAGTCGATGACCACCGACGACGCCGAGGGCGAGCTGATCTCGGAGGCCGACGCCTCCGCCGTCGCCGACGACGAGATCGCGGCCGTGATGTCCACCCTGACCGGCGACATCACCCAGGTCCCGGCGAGCGTCAGCGCGATCAAGGTGGACGGGCAGCGGGCACACAAGCTGGTCCGCGCCGGCGAAGAGTTCGAGCTCAAGGCCCGGCCCGTCACGGTGGACCGGTTCGAGCTGACCGCGACGCGCCGCACGGGCGGGTTCGTCGACCTCGACGTGGAGGTCGAATGTTCGTCCGGCACCTATGTCCGGGCCCTGGCCCGTGATCTGGGCGCCGCCCTGGGCGTCGGGGGCCACCTCACCGTCCTGCGCCGGACCCGGGTCGGTCCGTTCACCCTGGAGCATGCGCGCACTCTCGAGGAGTTGGCCGAGAATCCGGCGGTCAGCCTCGATATCGACCAGGCCGCCCAGACCGCGTTCGCGCACCGGCACATCGACGCGGACCAGGCCGAGTCGATCAGCCAGGGACGGTGGCTGGAGCCGGTCGGGATCCCGGGCACCTACGCGGCGATCGACCCGAGTGGGCACACGATCGCGCTGCTGCAGGAGCGCGGCAGGCGGGCGAGCTCGGTGATGGTGGTGCGGCCGGCGACACTACGGCAGTGACGCCGCGGGAGTCGCCTTCCGCACCATGAGCGCGCCCAGCCAGATGGACCACACCGCCACGACGAGAAGCCCTATCGGGAACAGGACCATGCCGGTCAGCATCGTCACCCCGGTGACCATCTGGGTCACGCCGACGATGCTGCTGATGGACCCGACGATCACCCCGACCCAACCGAGCCAGGATGGGTAGCCGTCCCCCGCGACGATGGCCACACCGTAGAGAAGCGGTGTGGCGCCACAGAGCAATACCGCGCTTCCTGCCGCCAGCGTCATCGCGAGCTCGTAGCCGACGCTGCCCGCCGACGCTGCGAGATCCCTCTGCGCCGGGTCGGCGCCGGACCACGTCTCGGCCAGCGCGGGCAGGGCAACCGACTCGATCAGCATGAGCAGAACGCCCAGCCCGACGCCGACGATGGCGAACGACCAGGCGAGGCGTGCCCAGGCAGTGCCCCGCTCGCCGGTCACCGAGTGGGTCAGGCCGTAGAACGCTCCCAGGAGCAGGGCGATCCCGATCAGGATCACCACGTGCAGCCCCACCCATCTGCCGGACCCGGCGACCACCTCGAGCAGGCTCTCCGCATCGTGCAACTGCCCTCGTTCGCGGGGATGCAGGACGACGCCTCCCACGATCAGGATGCCGCCGACGATCGCGGCCACTCCACCAATCCTCAGAACCAGGTGATTTGGCATCTCGAATCTCCTTGGTGAGAGCCTGATTGTCCCACGCGGAGGGGCAACCTGATCGAGACCGCGAGCGCTACGCTGCCGGGATGACCACACCGCGTGTGCTCGTCGAGATCGACGGCCCGGTCGCCCATGTGATCCTGAACCGTCCCGACAAGCTCAACGGCGTCGATCTCGACATGCTGGCCGAGCTCGTCGCCGCAGCGAAGTCGCTGCGCCGCAACCGCGAGATCCGGGCTGTCATCCTGCGGGGCAACGGCGATGCCTTCTGTGCCGGGCTCGACTTCGCCTCGGCGCTCCGGAGTCCCGCCCGGATCGCGCGGTCCTTCGTGCCCTCGCCGCTGCGCGGGACCAACCTGTTCCAGCGCGCGCACTGGGTGTGGCGGGAGCTGCCGGTGCCGGTCATCGCGGTCACCCACGGCCGGTGCTACGGGGCGGGCCTGCAGCTCGCGTTGGCCGCCGACTTCCGTTACTCGACCCCCGACTGCGAATGGTCGGTGCTCGAGGCCAAGTGGGGCCTGGTGCCGGACATGGCCGGGACGGTGCCGCTGAGCGAGCTGGTCGCTGCGGACGTCGCGAAGCGGCTGACGATGACCGGCGAGATCGTCAGCGGCACGCGGGCGAGGGAGCTGGGACTCGTGTCGGAGGTCGCCGACGATCCGCTGACCGAGGCACGGGAGTTCGTGCAGGTACTCGCGACCCGGTCGCCGGACTCGGTCGCCGCCGCCAAGAAGCTACTGAACGAGACCCGGCGCGGCCGGCCAAGGCGCGCGTTCCGGATCGAGCGCAGGCTGCAGTTCGCGATGCTGCGGTCGAAGAACGCGGGGATCGCGCGGAAGGCGAACTTCGCCGGCGACTCGCCGGACTTCGGTCCGAGGAGCTTCGGCCGCTGACCCCGTCAGCCCTCGACGAGCCAGATTGCGTCGGCGGCGGGATTGCCCAGGTCGATCGTCTCGCCGACGCCCTCCCCGAGCCGGACCGACACGGTGCCGGCGTAGTCCCGCCGTTCGATGACGGTGATCCTCAGGTCGAGGGCGATCCCCACCGTGTCGAAGTACCGCAGCATCGCCGGGTCGGAGTCGGAGATCCGCGCGACCCGGCCGCTCTGGCCGTCCGCGAAATCGCTGAGCTGCCGGGCGGGAGGGGTCGGAATCGCGCCGTCCGCGGTCGGGATCGGGTCGCCGTGTGGGTCGCGTTCCGGATGGCCCAGCTTGGCGTCGATGCGGGCGATCATCAGTTCGGAGACCGCGTGCTCGAGGACCTCGGCCTCGTCGTGGACCTCGTCCCAGCCATAGCCGAGCTCGTTGACGAGGAAGGTCTCGATCAGCCGATGTCGGCGGACCATGCCGATCGCGGCGGCGCGTCCCCGGTCGGTCAATGCGATCGAGCCGTACCGGGCATGGTCGACCAGGCCCTGACCGGCCAGTTTGCGGATGGCCTCGGACACGGTCGAGGCCGACACCCCGATCTTCTCGGACAGCATCTTCGTCGACACGTGCTCGCCGGACCATTCGCCGGCCGTCCAGATCACCTTGAGGTAGTCCTGGGCGACGGTGGTCAGGGATTCCGGTGCCGCCGCACTCCCTGTCTCGCTCGGTCCACTCATGCTCTCGGCCACGATGATGAGCTTAGGCAATACACGCCTGCGGGCATAAGCCGACACTCTCGGCGCCCGCGGTCGGGGGACCGGACCAGGGGGATTTGCGGGGGATAGGGGGTGCGGGCGCGGGCCGGCCCCTATTCGCCCCCTAACGTGTCTTCGCGGCCATGGCGCGGCGTGTTTGCGCTGGTATCAATGTGCGATGACCTCCACGATGATGACCGACGCGATGATGGCCGATGCGGTGACGGGTCAGTCGGCGGGCTCCGCTCCGGCTTCGTCCCCCCGGCTGACGGCCGACGAACGCCGCAGGCAGTTGATCGAGTGCGCGCTCGACATCGCCGAGCGCGGCGGAGTCGCCGCCGTCACGGTGCGGGCGATCGCCCGGGAGGCGGGGATCTCCCTCGGCATGGTGCACTACTGCTTCTCCAGCAAGGAAGCCCTGCTGACCGAGATGGCCGAGCGGCTCGTGCTGGAGCTCAGCACCGCCTCGCAGATGGTGCTGGCCGCGGTGGGTGAGGCGCCCCAGGAGCACGGGCGGGCGGGATTGCGCGACCTCGTCCGGATCGGGCTGGACGCCATGTGGTCGATCGTGGCGGCCAATCCGAACCGCAGATTGCTGACCTACGAGATCGCCACCCACGCACTGCGCCTTCGCGCGGTCGGATCGGCGGCCGCGGGCGCCGTCGTCGGCGAGCAGTACCGCATGATGGACTCCGAGGTCACGGCCTTTCTCGGCGAGTGCGCGTCCCGTACCGGGATGGTGTGGGCCGAGCCGGTCGAGCGGATCGCGCACCGGAGCCTGTCCATCATCGACGGTCTGGTGCTGCGATGGCTGGTCGACCGGGACCACGAGGCGATCGCCGTGGAACTCGGCGAGGTCGCGAATGCGATCGCCGCGAAGGCCGTCGAGTCCTGAGCCGAAGGTGACGCACTCCGGCGGGGGCCGTAGGCTGCCACTCGTGCAGAGATGGCGAGGTCTCGATGAAGTGCCTGCCGACTGGGGTCGTTGTGTGCTCACGATCGGCGTTTTCGATGGCGTGCATCGTGGGCACGCGCAACTGATCAGCAGGGCGGTCAAGGCTGCCAGCGAGCGCGGAATCGCAAGTGTGCTCATGACTTTCGATCCGCATCCGGCGGAGGTCGTGCGTGCGGGCAGTCACCCCGCGCAGCTGACGACGCTTGCGCGCAGGGCGGAACTGGCCGAGGAACTCGGTATCGACGTCTTCTGCGTGATGCCGTTCACGCCGGAGTTCATGAAGCTGACCCCGGAGCGCTACGTGCACGAGATCCTCGTGGAGCGGCTGCACGTGGCCGAGGTGGTGGTCGGCGAGAACTTCACCTTCGGGCGCAAGGCGGCCGGCAACGTCGACCTGCTCCGCAAGACCGGCGAACGCTTCGGGTTCGCGGTCGACGGGGTCGGTCTGCTGGCCGAACACGCGGTGACCTTCTCGTCGACGTACATCCGGTCCTGTGTGGACGCGGGCGACGTCGCGGCCGCATCCGAGGCGCTCGGCCGACCGCACCGGGTCGAGGGCGTGGTGGTGCACGGCGACGGGCGCGGTCGCAAGCTGGGCTTCCCGACGGCGAACATCGCGCCTCCCATGTACTCGGCCATTCCCGCGGACGGTGTGTACGCGGCCTGGTTCACCGTCCTGGGCGCCGGTCCGCTGACCGGGACCGTGATCCCGGGGGAGCGGCACCAGGCGGCGGTCTCGGTGGGCACGAACCCCACGTTCTCCGGGCGCACCCGCACGGTGGAGGCCTTCGTGCTCGACGGCGAGGCCGATCTGTACGGCCAGCACGTCGCGGTCGATTTCGTGGAGCGGCTGCGCGGCATGGAGAAGTTCGACTCCGTCGACGCACTCGTCGAACAGATGGGCCGGGACGCGCAGCGCGCGCGTGAGCTCCTCGCCGAGGCGGACCTGCGGCACGGGGAGTGAGAACGCGCAGGTAACTGCTGGTATCATTCTTCGTCGGTGTGTGCTGCGGTCCGCGGTGGCCGCACCAACCGGGCCGACACCCTCGGGTGTGGGCCCTGTTCCAATCACGCGGACGTCAGTTACAGGAGATCCACAGTGGCATTGACCACCGAAGAGAAGAAGGCCGTGCTCGGCGAGTACGGACTGCACGAGACCGACACCGGTTCGCCGGAGGCGCAGGTCGCGATGCTCACCAAGCGCATCGTCGACCTCACCGAGCACCTGAAGAAGCACAAGCACGACCACCACTCCCGCCGCGGCCTGCTGCTGCTGGTCGGACGCCGTCGTCGTCTGCTCAAGTACGTTCAGAAGGTGGACATCGAGCGTTACCGCTCGCTGATCGAGCGTCTGGGCCTGCGTCGATAATTCGGCGCACGGTGACCCGCGACACGTCGCGGGCCGTCAGGACGTGAACTTCCCGGTAGCCGGCAGGACGAGTGCATAGACTTGGCCTCGCCGGCTACCGGTGTTTTTCGCACCACAGCTATTTGCAGCACCACCGGATCCATGGGGATCCAGCCGTACGTACCTGAAGCCGTGGCGTCGGTCCTCGGTAGTGGTCACTCGGACGCGTCGTTCTCATGACGACGTCATCCGGAGGGCTTCGATCGATGACCGCCTCCGCGCAGCGATGCTCCCGCCCGCCTCGGGCGCTGGATCGTCGTGATGGTGCGCGTCGCAGCCAGGAGGGTTGCGCCGCCCACACACGGATACGGCAAAAGACGAGAGGACGAGAAGAGAAAAGATGACAGTGAATCCCGCAGTAGAGGTCGACGAGGGCGTGTTCGAATCCACCGCCGTGATCGACAACGGGAGCTACGGCACCCGCACCATTCGTTTCGAGACCGGCCGTCTCGCCCAGCAGGCCGCCGGCTCCGTCGTCGCCTACCTGGACGACGAGACCATGCTGCTGTCGGCCACGACGGCCAGCAAGCACCCCAAGGAGCACTTCGACTTCTTCCCCCTCACGGTGGACGTCGAGGAGCGCATGTACGCCGCCGGACGCATCCCCGGTTCGTTCTTCCGTCGCGAGGGCCGCCCCTCGACCGACGCGATCCTGACCTGCCGCCTGATCGACCGGCCGCTGCGCCCGACCTTCGTGGACGGCCTGCGCAACGAGATCCAGGTCGTGGTGACGGTCCTGAGCCTGGACCCGAAGGATCTCTACGACGTCGTCGCGATCAACGCGGCCTCCGCGTCCACGCAGATCGCCGGCCTGCCGTTCTCCGGCCCGATCGGCGGTGTCCGCGTGGCGCTGATCACCTCGGACGAGAACAAGGCCGGCCAGTGGGTCGCCTTCCCGACGGTCGAGCAGCTCGAGAACGCCGTCTTCGACATGGTCGTCGCGGGCCGCATCGTCTCCGGCTCCGGTGACAGCGCGGACGTCGCGATCATGATGGTCGAGGCCGAGGCCACCGACAACGTCATCGAGAAGATCGCGGGCGGCGCGCAGGCACCGACCGAGGCGATCGTCGCGCAGGGCCTCGAGGCCGCCAAGCCGTTCATCGCGCGGCTGTGCGAGGCCCAGCAGGCGCTTGCCGCCAGCGCCGCGAAGCCGACCGGCGACTACCCGGTGTTCCCCGCCTACCAGGACGACGTCTTCGCCGCCGTGGAGAAGGCCGCAGCCGAGAAGCTCAGTGCCGCACTGACCATCGCGGGCAAGCAGGAGCGCGACGACAAGACCGACGAGGTCAAGGTCGAGGTGCTCGAGCAGGTCGCCCCGAACTTCGAGGGTCGTGAGAAGGAGATCGGCGCGGCCTTCCGCTCGCTGACCAAGAAGCTGGTCCGCCAGCGGATCCTCAAGGACCACTTCCGCATCGACGGCCGTGGCATCACCGACATCCGGTCGCTCTCGGCCGAGGTCGCGGTCATCCCGCGGGCGCACGGCAGCGCGCTGTTCGAGCGTGGCGAGACCCAGATCATGGGCGTGACCACCCTCGACATGGTCAAGATGGCGCAGCAGATCGACTCGCTGGGGCCCGAGACCAGCAAGCGGTACATGCACCACTACAACTTCCCGCCGTACTCCACCGGTGAGACCGGTCGGGTGGGTTCGCCGAAGCGTCGCGAGATCGGCCACGGTGCCCTCGCGGAGCGCGCCCTGATGCCGGTGCTGCCGAGCCAGGACGAGTTCCCGTACGCGATCCGTCAGGTCTCGGAGGCGTTGGGTTCCAACGGTTCCACCTCGATGGGTTCCGTGTGTGCCTCCACCCTGTCGCTGCTCAACGCCGGTGTGCCGCTCAAGGCTCCGGTCGCGGGCATCGCGATGGGCCTTGTCTCCGACGAGGTCGACGGCGAGACCCGGTACGTGGCGCTCACCGACATCCTCGGTGCCGAGGACGCCTTCGGCGACATGGACTTCAAGGTCGCGGGCACCAAGGACTTCGTCACGGCGCTGCAGCTGGACACGAAGCTCGACGGTATCCCCTCCCAGGTCCTGGCCGGCGCGCTGTCGCAGGCGCACGACGCCCGCACCACGATCCTCGAGGTCATGGCCGAGGCCATCGACACCCCGGACGAGATGAGCCCGTACGCCCCGCGCGTCACGGCCATCAAGGTGCCCGTCGACAAGATCGGCGAGGTCATCGGGCCCAAGGGCAAGATGATCAACTCGATCACCGAGCAGACCGGTGCGAACATCTCCATCGAGGACGACGGCACCGTGTTCGTCGGCGCCACCGATGGCCCGTCTGCGCAGGCCGCGATCGACATGATCAACGCCATCGCCAACCCGCAGCTGCCCAAGGTGGGCGAGCGCTTCCTCGGCACGGTCGTCAAGACCACCGCCTTCGGCGCGTTCGTCTCGCTGCTCCCGGGCCGCGACGGTCTGGTGCATATCTCGAAGCTGGGCAACGGCAAGCGGATCGCCAAGGTCGAGGACGTGGTCAACGTGGGCTCCAAGCTCCGCGTCGAGATCGCCGACATCGACAACCGCGGCAAGATCTCGCTGATCCCCGTCGAGGACGACGCCGCGGCGTCGGACGCGCCTGCGGACGCGGCCGCCGACGAGGCGACCGACTCGGAGTAGATCCGGGCCGAACCGCTGGTAGAGCACCGGTGCTCCCGCGCACATGCGCGGGGGCACCGGTGTTTTCGTGGACCATCCGGTGTGTACTGTTTGAGCCTCACACCCGCACAGTTGACGAGGACCGCTGACCCCTTACATGGCCGAACACAATCGCAGTCGAACCTCCGCACTGACCACCAGATCCCAGGACTTCGGAGTCAGGCGCACCGTGCTTCCCGGTGGTCTGCGGGTGGTCACCGAGCACATGCCGGGGGTCCGCTCCGCATCGGTGGGAGTGTGGGTCGGCGTCGGATCGCGCGACGAGCAGCCGACCGTGGCGGGCGCCGCGCATTTCCTCGAGCACCTGCTGTTCAAGTCGACCCCGACCCGGAGTGCGCTCGAGATCGCCCAGGTGGTCGACGGCATCGGCGGCGAGCTCAACGCGTTCACCTCCCGCGAGCACACCTGCTTCTATGCGCATGTTCTCGACGACGACCTGCCCCTGGCCATCGACCTGGTCAGCGATGTCGTGCTGCGCGGGCGCTGCCGATCCGACGACGTCGACATCGAGCGGCAGGTGGTGCTCGAGGAGATCTCGATGCGCGACGACGACCCCGAGGACCTGCTCGGCGACGACTTCCTGACCGCGTTGTTCGGCGACCACCCGGTGGGCCGCCCGGTGATCGGCAGCGTCGAGTCGATCGAGTCGATGTCCCGGACCCAGCTGCACTCGTTCCACGTCCGCCGGTACACGCCGCAGCGGATGGTCGTCGCGGTGGCGGGCAATGTCGACCACGACGAGACCGTCGCCATGGTGCGGCGCAGCTTCAAGGGGCACCTCACCCGTGGCGCGAAACCGGCGGAGCGGCGCGAGGGGAGGCTCCGGCTGCGCACCGTCCCCGAGCTGACCCTGCGGGGGCGAGACAGCGAGCAGGCCCACCTGTGCCTGGGCGTCCGCGCATTCGGGCGGCACGAAGGGCACCGCTGGGCGTTGTCGGTCCTCAACACGGCGGTCGGTGGCGGACTCAGTTCCCGTCTGTTCCAGGAGATCCGGGAATCTCGCGGCCTCGCGTACTCGGTGTACTCGAGCATCGACACGTTCGCGGACAGTGGGGCCTTTTCCGTGTATGCGGGGTGTCAGCCGGAGAACCTGGGCGAGGTGACGACGGTGATCCGCGAGGTGCTGGCGTCGGTGGCCTCGAACGGGATCACCGACGACGAGTGCGCGCGGGCCAAGGGTTCGATCCGCGGCGGGCTGGTGCTCGGTCTGGAGGACTCCGGCTCCCGGATGCACCGGATCGGTCGCAGCGAGCTGAACTACGGGAACCATCGCAGCATCTCGGAGACGCTGAAGCGGATCGACGAGGTGACCACCGAGGAGGTGCGCGAGGTCGCCGCCATCCTGCTGAGCCGGCCGTTCGGCGCGTCGATCGTCGGCCCCTACAAGCGCAAGAGGGACCTGCCCGCGCCCGTCCGTGGAATCGTCTGACCCGTGCCGCCACTCCGGTCGAGGCGGGCGGCGCCGCTCGCCGTCGTCATACTCATCACCCTCGTGATGCTGTTCTCGCCGGGGTCGACGGTGCCGAGCGGACCGCCGAACAGCGACAAGATCACCCACCTGCTGATGTTCGCGGCGCTGGCGTACGCGGCGCGATTCGCGGGGTTCGGTGTGACCGCGGTGATCGTCTGGGCAGGTCTCTACGCGGCGGTGTCGGAGGTCCTGCAGGGACTGCTGCCGATCCACCGGAGCGCGTCGGTCTGGGACTGGGTCGCGGACGTCGTGGGTGTGGCAATCGGGCTGGTGATCTTCCGGGCGTGGCAGGCTGGACGGCGGAGACCGACACCGGGCGGTCGCGTCGAGGAGAGGTAGCGGCATGCGGATTCGTGGTGCGGTGCTGGACGAGATCGGCCGGGAGCGTCCCTTCGCCCGGTCGCGACCCATCTCGATCTCGGAACTCGAACTCGACGGGCCGGGACCGGGCGAGCTGCTGGTCCGCATCGAGGCGGCCGGCCTGTGCCATTCGGACCTGTCCGTGGTGGACGGCAACCGGGTGCGGCCCGTGCCGATGCTGCTCGGCCACGAGGCTGCGGGCGTGATCGAGCAGATCGGCGAGGGTGTGACCGATGTCCGCGTCGGCGCGCGGGTGGTGATGACCTTCCTGCCGCGGTGCGGCGAATGCCCGGGCTGCGCGACCGATGGTCGGATGCCGTGCAGTGCCGGGAGTGCGGCGAACAATGCGGGCACCCTGCTCGGCGGCGGGGAGCGCCTGCACCGCGACGGCGTGACGGTGCATCACCACCTCGGCGTGTCGGGATTCGCGACGCACGCGGTGGTCGACCGACGCTCGGTGGTCCCGGTGGGGTCGGACGTCCCGCCCGAGGTCGCCGCGGTGCTCGGCTGCGCGGTCCTGACCGGAGGCGGCGCGGTGCTCAATGCGGCGAACCCGGCACCGGGGGACTCGATCATGGTGGTCGGCCTGGGCGGGGTCGGGATGGCCGCGGTGCTCACCGCCGTCTCGCTCGGCCTCGGTGAGGTGATCGGTGTCGATGCGATGCCCGAGAAGCTCTCGGTGGCAACCGAACTCGGGGCCACCCAGGTGTACACCCCGGCGGAATTGGTGGAGCGGGGCGTGCGGGCCGACCTGGTGGTGGAGGCCGCGGGCAATGTGCGGGCCTTCGAGACCGCGGTGGCGGCGACGGCGCCCGGCGGCACCACCGTCACGGTCGGGCTGCCGAACCCGGAGGCCAGGTCGTCGATCTCGCCGCTGCTCCTGGTGGCCGAGGCCCGCACCATCGTCGGCAGCTACCTGGGGTCGGCGGTGCCTGCGCGCGACATTCCCCGGTACGCGCAGATGTGGCGGGAGGGCCGGCTGCCGGTGGAGAAGCTGATCTCCTCGCAGATCGCGCTCGAGGACATCAACCGCGGCATGGACGAGCTGGCCGAGGGCCGCGCGATCCGTCAGGTGATCGTGTTCGAATGAGGGGCTACAGGGTGATGGTGGTCGTGTCCTCAACCTTCAGTTCGCGATTGGTGCCGACGAAGGTGATCTTGAGGGTGTAGGCGCCCGTCGCTGGTGCGTCGATGAGGAAGACCAGCCACTGGCCTTCGACGTTGTAGCCCGAGCTGACACTCTTGTCGCCCGCGGGACTCCGGTAATCTGCGGGGACGGATTTGCCGTCGGGTGCTGTCAGCGTGAAGTCGTCACGGTGCATCGCGTAGCTGAGAACGCCGGGGCAGTCGAGGCACTCGGCGTTGTACTCGATCCAGAGTTCGTACTTGCCCTTTTCCCCCGGCTGGTAGCTCGGCCAAAGGAACGCTCTGGTCAGTTGAAAAGTGACCGCAGTGCCTATACCCATTGTTTGGCCCACCGGGATGCCCCGCGGCTCGATGGTCTCGACCTTGCCGTCCTCGGCGAACGGGATCTTGGTCTGATTGCTGTCGGTCTCGCCGTAGACGAGTGCTGCGGAGTCGAGCAACTGCTCGGGGTCGGCCTTGCTTCCGGACGCCTTGACCGAGGCCGTCGCGGTCCCCGACGCCTCACCGAATCCGGCGACCGTCTGTTCCTCGAATTTGACGTCGATGACCGAGCCCTGCACATCGAGATATGCCTCCTCGGGGGGAGGAGCCTTCACTCCCACCAGATTCTTGTAGCTCAGCTCCAGTTCCACGTCGGTAGTCGAGCCCGTCGGCGTCGCCGTCGCCTTGTCGACGGTGATCTCGAACCCGCCGAACCAGCCCGTCTTGTCGACGGTGATGTCGGCCGCCTCCCCAGCGGCGGCCGTTCCGGTCGTGGCGGTGCTTGCGGTCGTGCGGGTAGCGGCCGTGGTCGTGTCGGCCGCTTCCGGCGTGCCCGAGCCGCCATCGCCCGAGCATCCGGCGATCGCGAGGACACAGGCCGCGGCTACGTAGCTGAGCTTCCACGAAGGTCTCATGTCGATCCCTCTCGTTTTCGATCCGGGGCCGCACCGAAACAGGCCGCCGCGTGGGCGACAACGCCTAATGAAGGAAGCTGGTTGTGGCCTTGACGACGCACAGAGCGAGACGGGCCGGCCTACTCGGGCCGCGAAGTCCTCGGATGCCGATTGTGAAGGGCGGAGTGATCCGCATCTTCGAAGTATCGCCGTCGGCGGCGTCGTTGTCACGAGTGGTCGTGGTCGCCGTTCTATTCGACGTCGATGGAATGCGTGGGCGGCGTATCATCCGCTCGGTTGCCGAGGGGGCAACAGTCTCGACGGGGAGGAAAGCACGAATGATCGATCGTCCTGAGCATCTCGGTGGCCGGCGGGTACCCACGCTTCTCACAAGCTGCGTGCTGGCTACCGGGATCGTGCTGGGCGGTACGGGAGTCGCCGGGGCGGAATCCAGTTCGAGTTCCTCCTCCGCACTGGACGTGGAGTGGGAAGCGTCGTGGGCGGCCTACGAGTTCGAGAAGAGCGTGGCCGGCCCGGCACTGGCGACCGTGAACGTCACCCTGCCGATCACCATCAACGCGCCGATCGATCGGGTATTCCCGGCGTACTCGAACCTCTACAACAGCCTCGGACGGCACCCGTTCCTGAGCGGCGTGCTCGACCGCCGCACGTACATCGAGGGTGGCGCCGACGTCTGGGAGTTCATCGCCCTCGAGGACATCCCTGCGGGCTCGGCGTCGATCCCGGGACGCACCGTCGGACAGCAGCGGGTGTACGCCGCCGATCACTGGTACAGCACCGCCACCTGGGACGCGCCCGGCGTGATCACCCACCAGAAGGTCACCTTCGCCGCAGTAGGCGGCGCGACCACGGTCACCGAGCACCTGACCTTCTCGGCGCCGGCGCCGCTGATCGACTTCACCGTGAAGAACGGCGTGTCCTCGCACATCGAGAACCAGCAGGCCATGCAACGTGACATCGAGAACGGCACGCTCTAGCCGGTTGCGTAGGCTCTCACACAGCAACAGTGCGAGCGGACGGAGAGTGAAGCAAGTGACCTCAGCGCCAATCCGGGTCGGAGTCCTCGGTGCCAAGGGCAAGGTGGGCCGGGCGATCTGTGAGGCGGTCGAGGCCGCCGCGGACCTCGAGCTGGTCGCGCAGGTCGACCACGGCGACCGGATCGAGACGTTCGTCGACACCCGCACGCAGGTCGTGGTCGACTTCACGCACCCCGACGTCGTGATGGGCAACCTGGAGTTCCTCGTCGCGAACCGCATCCACGCGGTCGTCGGGACCACCGGATTCGACGACGCGCGGCTGGCCACGGTGCAGTCCTGGCTCGCGGAGAACCCGGAGGTGGGCGTGCTGATCGCGCCGAACTTCGCCATCGGGGCGGTGCTGTCGATGCGATTCGCCGAGCAGGCCGCCCGATTCTTCGACTCGGTGGAGGTCATCGAGCTGCACCACCCGAACAAGGCCGACGCCCCGTCGGGTACCGCGTACCGCACCGCCGCCTTGATCGCGGCCGCCCGGGCGAAGGCGGGGCGGGGACCGAGCCCCGATGCGACCACCACGGAGCTCGACGGTGCTCGCGGCGCCGACGTCGACGGGGTCCGGGTTCATTCCGTCCGCCTCGCCGGACTCGTTGCGCACCAAGAGGTTCTACTCGGCACCCAGGGGGAGACCCTGACCATCCGGCACGATTCGATCGACCGCAACTCCTTCGCGCCGGGCGTTCTACTCGGCGTCCGCGAGATCGCGGGCCGACCGGGCCTCACCGTCGGCATCGACCCCCTCCTGGACCTGTGAAGAAGGACGCGACCAAGATCGTCGTCACCATCGCGGCGATCGTCCTGGCGCTCGGCTTCTACTTCGTGTTGCTCGGGCAGCGCGGTATCGAGTTGATCCGGGAGGGCGGGGCGGCGCCGGTCGGGCTCGGTATCGGCGTGTTGCTGCTGCCGGTGCTCGGGATCTGGATCGTCTTCGTGACCCTGCGCGCCGGATTCGCGCACCAGCACCTCGCGCGGCGAATCGCGGACGAGGGCCTCGAGCTCGACGTGTCGGACCTGCCGAGGCGGCCCTCCGGCCGAATCGACAGGGACGCCGCCGATCAGCTTTTCGCACAGGTGAAGTCGGAGTGGGAGGCCGATCCGGACAACTGGCGCAACTCATACCGCCTCGCGCGCGCGTATGACTACGCCGGTGACCGCGGCCGCGCCCGCGACACCATGCGCCGGGCCGTCGCGTTGGAGCAGGCGGAGCGGGCGCAGGGCTGACCGACATAGGCTACCGGGTGTGCCGCGCCTGCTGATCATCCATCACACGCCCTCTCCGTTCATGCAGGAGATGTTCGAGGCGGTCGTTTCGGGGGCGACTGACCCCGAGATCGAGGGCGTGGAGGTAGTACGACGGGCCGCGCTCACCGTCTCTCCCACCGACGTCCTGGAGGCCGACGGCTACCTCCTCGGCACCCCGGCCAACCTGGGATACATGAGCGGCGGCCTCAAAGTCGCCTTCGATGTCATCTACTACCCGTGCCTGGACTCGACCCGTGGCCGTCCGTTTGGCCTCTACGTCCACGCCAATCAGGGCGCTGAGGGAGCTGAGCGGGCCGTCACCTCGATCACGACCGGCCTTGGCTGGGTGAAGGCGGCCGACTACGTGGTGGTGTCGGGCAAACCGACCAAGGCCGACCTCGAAGCGTGCTGGGAACTCGGCGCCACCGTCGCGGCGCAATTGATGGGTTGACGCCTCCGGTCTACTGCCGCTTGTACAGGCGCCCATGGCTGCGAAACCACGCTACGTTCCCGTTCGGGTCGCGGACAAAGTCGGATCGGGTGCCGACCGGTGCGCCATCCGGGCCGAGATCCAACCCGAAGTCGCGGCGGTAGAACGCGAGGCCCAGTTGTGGGCTCGTGTCCTCATCGGGGTTGGTGCTGGCATCGGCCGCGTCGCTGACGATGCCCTGCAGTTGACCATTGCTGCCGCGAAAGTCGATGACTGCCTGTTCCACCCCGCCGGATTCGGTGATCTGCTCGGTCACGTATCGCCCCTCGTAAGGTGCGAGATCGGCGGCGTCGAGACTGTGGGCTGTCGCGGGCAGGTTGCTGATACCAGCGAATCGGCGTAGGGCCCAGTCGTCGGCGAAGAGGTCGGTGGTCAGCTTCGCCCCACCCTCGGAGTTGGTGAGCAGGGTCATGGCAAAGTTGCGGCTCGGCACCATGAAGAACCCCGAGCGTTGGCCCTGCCAGGTTCCTCCGTGCTGGACGATCGTTTCGTTTTCGGCGGAGGGGCGCAGCATCCAGGTCACGCCCATGCCGGTGAGTTCCACCTGCAGCGTGCCGCCCACCCCGGGGTTGGAGCGCATGGCCAGGAGCGCCTGTGGACTCAACAGCTGGGTGCCGTTCGGCGCGGTACCGGCGCCGAGGTGAAAGCGTGCGTAACGCAGTTGATCCCGCACGCTGGAGATCAACGAACCGGTCGGGTTGCAGCTGCGCGGGAACAGCCAAAACGCGGTGTCGACAACGGGTTTGCCGTCGACAACGTTGTGGGAGGCGGCAATGTTCAAGCCGATGATCTCGTCGGAGAAGAATTGCGTATGACTCAATTCGAGTGGATCCAGCAACAGGTTCTGCACCGCTGCCTCATAGGACGATCCGGTGACGGCCTCGATGACGTGGCCGGCCGCAACCACACCGGCGTTGTTGTAGGCGAAGACGCTGCCTGGGGGAGTCAGTTGCGGCAGCCGGGTCATCGACGCGACGTAGCGGGCCAGCGCGTCATCGCCGCGCCCGAAGTCCTGTAGATCGTCGCCCAACCAGCCCGATGTGTGGTTCAAGAGTTGACGCATCGTGACCGTGGCGCTTGCTCCCGGGTCGGTGACGGCGAAGTCGGGCAGGTAGCGGCGCACCGGAGCGTCCAGGTCCACCGTGCCCTGATCCACCAATCGCATGATCGCCGTGCCGGTGAAGGTCTTGGTGGTGGATCCGATCCGAAACACGGTGTCGCCGTCAACGGGTACGGGACGGTCGACGTTGGTGACTCCGTACCCCTTGATGTATTCCTGACCGTTCGCCAGGACGCCGACCGCGACCCCGGGGATCCCGTAGGACTTCATGCCGGCCTCGATCTTGGCATCGAGTTCGTCGAACGCCGCGCCATTCGCGGTCGCCGGACTGATTGTCCCGGGCGCGGGCGAGGGCCGGGGTGAACACCCGTGCAACGCGAGCGCCGCGACGCCGGCGACGGCCCCGCCGAGCACGGCGCGACGCGACACCCCCCGGGCGTCCGGCGCACGGTTCTCGACGCTCACGGGAATGGCGGGATGATCTCGTAGGGGGGTGGTTGCGTCGAGCTGACGCAACTGGTGTCGGGAGCCCGCGGATCGTCGTAGAACGACGCGACCACGCGGGCGGCGCATGGGTCTGTGTAGATCCCATGTGCGACTCCGGGAACGGACACCACGGTGGCTTGCGAAAGATTCTGCGCCACATAGCTTCCCCATTGTGCTCCGGTCTGTCCATCGAAGCTGCCCGACAGGGCGAGCGTCGGGATGTCACTCTCGGTGACCGATCGGATGGACGCGGGGGCTTGGGGTACGTCCCATACGGTGCAGGCTTCGCGCAGGAACGGCAATTGCGGCGCATGGGCCCGAACGGAATCAGGAAACGCGGGGAATGCCTCCTGTGCCTTGCGGAGCTGGTCGTCGGTAGACTCGAACGGGACCCATTCGCTGCACCACACGCTCAATGCCAGTCCCCACCCGAACAATCCCTCCGTGCCGGGATGCACCCAGGCTGCGGCCCACTGTTGTGCGACCCGTTGCGGATTGCCGTGAGCCAGTTCGTCGACCGCTGCCGGAAACTCGGCCGGAAGATGCGTGGCCACGGGGACGAACCAGTTCAGCAGTGCATTACCGTCGAGCACCACCGTGGTGTCTCCGACTTCGGGCACAGTGACCGTGGTCGTGACCGGGCGCTCCTCGAGCTGATTGACCAGCTTCGTGAAAGTCTCCGCCAGATCGGGATAACGCGCCTGACATTCGGCTTGGGCCGCACAGGCTTTCGTCATGGCGTCGAAGGCTTCCTTCGCGCTGCTCCACGTCCAGCCCGGGCTGGCGACCGACGGCGGCGTAACCCCGTCGAGCGTCACCGACCGGATGGCCTGGGCGTCCTGGCGCATGTATATCAGCGCCAGGTCGGTGCCGTAGGAGTGGGAATACACATTCCACTGCTCGATACCCAGTGCTTTCCGCAGGTCGATGAGATCGTAGGCACTCTCAGTCGAGTTGAACGCCGCAAGATCGGCGATGGGAGCGAGGCGTTCGCGGCACGCCTTCGCCGCCTGTACGTACAGATCGCCGGTGGATGCTGCGCCGTACACCAAACCGACGCGGCGCGCATAGAACTCCTCGATCTCAGGACAGGGCAGCGCCGGCTGTGACGAATGATCCCCGCGCTGGGTCAGCAGGATCAGATCACGGTTGCGGTTGAGGCCCACATCGCTCGGGACGGGAGGCGCCAAGATCGCATCGCTTCCCGGGCCACCGGTCAGGAACACGATGGGATCGGCGGCGGGAGGCTGCGTTTCCGAAGGAATGATCGCGACCGCCAGACGAAGCGACCGCCCGCCGGTCGTGGTCCGATTCTCGGGCACGACCAGCTGTCCACAGCGCGCCTTCTCCAGCATCGGTACCGGCTCCGGTGTGGGTGGGCATGGACCCTCCACGAACTGCGCCGGCGGATGCGCGGCGGTCGTCGCCGATGTCGCATCGCCAGGAGAACTGGGCCCACCGCAGGCCGCACAGACCACCGCAACGGTCAACACGAGGGAGAAACCGCCTATATGCGGGCGGCGTGTGCCACGCGAGAATCGAAGGCGATTCGGGACGAATCTGGCGATCGCCATAGCAGATATTGTTGCACCGGCCTCGCGGCCACTGGAACGAATTCGCCGAGATCAGCAGTTCTATCTCGCGACGAGACGCCGGTACTCCATTGAACAAAGAGTGCGGAAATCAGGAAACCCGCGCATGTTTGATAGCTATCCTTCGCAAGTTTCGAATCTCAGTATATGGACCCGAGTGGGCGCTCGTTCTGGTCGAATGTGGCCGGGGGGAGCGCTGAAAACCGTTCGCCCCACCGATCGATCCGAGGATTCTTCCGACGAGAGAAGGGTGAGCTGGATGACGTTTTCGAACAATGAGTGGGTAGGGGTTCGGCGGGCGATGGCCCGGAGAGTCGGCGCGGTCGTGTTCGGCACCGGAATGGCCCTGGCGGCAATGGTGGCGGTGGCTCCGCTTGCGGGCGCCGACATCGTCATCGGCACCTGCACGATCACCGACCCGAACCCGCCGCCGACCGTGTGCCCGGGCGCGGACCTGTCCGGCGCGAACCTGAGCATGCTCAACCTGTCCAACGCGAATCTGGCCGGCGCGGACCTGTCCGGCGCGAACCTGAACGGCACGACCCTGTCCGGTGCCATTCTCACCGGCGCCAACCTGACCGGAGCTCTCCTGGGCGGTGCGAATCTGTCGAATGTGTCCGCCGCCGACGTCAATCTGACCGATGCCGATCTGACCTACGCGAGGCTGACCGGCGCGAACCTCGTCGAGGCGGAACTGGTCAATGCCACCTTCACCTACGCGAGCCTGGTGGGCGCCGATCTCACGGACGCGAATGTCACCGGTGCCATTGGTCTGAACTGGACCGGTGCGACCGGGCCGGGCGCACCGGGTCCGCAGGGGCCTCCCGGACCCGCGGGGCCCGCCGGACCTGCAGGTCCTCCCGGGCAGGGATCGCTGGAGAACCTGTTCGGTTCCTAGCCCAAACGCGTGAAACCCGGTGGCCGGCAGGGAGTTCGACCGCCGGCCACCGGGAGCGGGGGGTGGGGGCTAGCCGAGCAGCGTGTCCTTGAGGTCGGCGATGATGCCACCGTCGAGGTCGAGTCCGTCCTTGAGGTAGTTCTCGACCGACCCGTGGATGGCGTCGAGTTCGGCGATGCCGGCCTCGAGGTAGCTCGCCTCGACCCCGAGGAGAGGGGTGTAGATGGCGGCGACCTGCTCGCCGTGGGCAGCCACGATCTGCGCCCTGGTGGCGGCGATGGAGGCCGACGAGTACTCGTTGGTGAGCAGGTAGTCGGACATGATCGTCTCCCGTGGCACCCCGGCGATGCTCAGCAGCAGGAACGACGCCCACCCGGTGCGGTCCTTGCCCGCCGTGCAATGCACGACCTGCGGTCCGTCGGTGTTCGCGAGCTCCGTCAGCAGTTGCCTGAACCCGGCCCGCTCGCCCGAGCCGGTGACGAATCCGCGGTTCATGTCCTGCATGAAGGCGCGGGCCCCCTCGGGGGAGCGCAGCTGCGCGGCCGCGCCGGTCAGATCACCCGACAGGATCGGGATGTTGACGTAGGCCGCTCCGGCCGGGACCCGGTCCGGTTTCGCCGAGACCTCGTCCGGGGTGCGCAGGTCGTACACCGCGGCCGCGTGCAGATCCTCCAGGGTCGCGAGGTCGGCGTCGTCGGGCACGACCGCGTTGGATCGGTAGAACAGGCCCTTACGGACGTGACCGCCGTCGGCGCCCGTGTATCCGGCGCCGGTGCCGGCCACGTCGCGGAAGTTGTCCACGCCGGCGAACCGGGGCGCGTCGGCCGGCTGGCCGGGAGCGGAGTCGGACGAGGTCGGGGCGAAGAGCGCGTCGAGCGGGTTGGCGAAGGCGGTGCCCATGAGCGGCTGGGCCACGAGAACCCCGCAGAGAAGGGACGTGGCGGCGGCGCGTCTGAGGTGAAGTGTCAAGATGAAACTCCTGTTCAGCAGGGCATCAAACGCTTACGTTCGAGTTCGTAACACAATAGGTACGGCGGTTCGGGCTCGTGGCGTTTTACGCAATCGGATGTCGGACCCCCGTGGCAGGGTGGGGTCATGCTCGAGATGACGGCGGCCGCCGCCCGGCGAACCGCGCTTGCCGCCCAGGGTTTCGCCGATCGACGGCCGCCCGGTGCGCCCACCCGCAGGCACCTGCTCAAGGCGGTGGATCGGACCTCGCTGCTGCAGATCGATTCGGTCTCGGTCGCCGTGCGGGCGCACTACATGCCGGTGTTCAGTCGCATCGGCGCCTACGACCGGAGCCTGTTGGACGCCGCCGCGTGGCGGCACACGGCCGCGAAACCTCGTGCTCTGGTGGAGTATTGGGCACACGAGGCCGCGCTGATCCCGGTCGGGGACTGGCCGCTGCTGCGCTGGCGGATGCGTGCCTACGCCGGCGGTCGCTGGGCCGGGGAGCGCAAGGTGCTCGAGCGGAACCCCGGCCTGATCCGCGACGTGCTCGACGTGATCTCCGCCGTCGGGGCCGTGAGCGCCGGCGACATCGAGCGGCACCTGGCGATCGATCGGGGAGGGCGAGGTGGTCCGTGGTGGGACCGCAGCGACACGAAGGTCATCTGTGAGCAGCTCTTCGCGGCGGGAGCACTGTCGGTGGACAAGCGAGTCGGATTCGTCCGGCACTACGACCTCGCCGACCGGGTGCTCCCGCCCGGGGTCGTGTCCAGTCGGATCGACGAGGCGGACGCGGTGCGCGAGCTGATCCGTCGCGCGGCGCGATCGCTCGGCGTCGGAACGGAGCCGGATCTGCGGGACTACTACCGGCTCTCGGCGGTCCAGGCGGCCACCGCGATCGCGGACCTGGTGGACGAGGGGACCCTCGTGCCGGTGACAGTGCGCGATTGGGGAGTGCCCGCCTATCGTCACGTCGAGGCGCGCACGCCCCGCCGGGTCACCGGAGCGGCATTGCTGTGCCCCTTCGATCCGCTGGTGTTCTACCGCCCGCGCACCGAACGGATCTTCGGCTTCCGCTACCGGCTCGAGATCTACACGCCCCAGCACAAGCGGGTACACGGGTACTACGTGTTCCCGTTCCTGCTCGACGGCGAATTGGTCGCCAGGGTGGATCTCAAGGCGGATCGCGCGGTCGATGCCCTGCAGGTGCTGGGGGCCTTCGCCGAGGGCGAGCACGGGAACGGGCGCGTGGTCGAGTCGCTCGCCTCGTCGCTGCGCGAGATGGCGGACTGGCTCGGGCTCTCGGACGTCAGGGTCGGCGAGCGCGGCGATCTCGCCGCCGCGCTCGCCGACCGGATCTGACCATCCGGAATCGAAACCGGTTGTCGATCAGAGGTTTTCGACGAACTTCGTCAGGCCCTTCGATGCCGTCTCGAGTGCGATCTTCTGCCCCTTCTTGACCAGGAAGCCCGGCATCGGGATCTTCAGGTCGACGGTCAGGTCGAACTGCACGTCCGTCCCGTCCCCGTTCGGGGTGAGCGTGTACGAACCGTCCTGCGTCTTCTGCTGGGTGCTCTCCACCAGGCTCCAGGTGACCTTCTCGTTCCCGTCCCACAGGTAGTCCACGACCTGCTCGTCGTTGACGCCGAGAACGGAGACCTTCATCCGGACCCGCAGCGGGCGGCCGTCCGGATGGGTGCTCTCCACGATCACCGACTTGTGCGAGGAAGACCATTCCGGAACCCGCTCGACCGCGACGATCGCCTCCATCACCTTGGCCGGATCGGCCTTGATGTGGAACTCCTTGTTGCCTGACACGGCCATCGGCCCACCCCTTTGCGAATTGAGTTCGGGTCGCCATTACACCACCCCGCGGCGGTCCCGGATTGCGGACGAGCGTTCAGGTCATTCCTCCGTGCGCCTGCCCTTGCGCACCTGGTCGCGCAGCGCGCCTTGCACGGCCTGGGACACCCAGGAGTTCAGTGACATCCCGTTCTGGGAGGCGGCCTCCTCCGCACGCGACTTCATCTGGTCCACCAGGCGCAGGGTCACACGGGAGATGTCGCCGGTGACGTCATCGATGGCGTCATTGACGTAATCGCTCGCCGTGCTCTCGCCGCGCGGGCCGGATCCGGGTCGCGCCGTCCGCGCCACCTCGACGTGCGCTCGATTGCCATCGAGCCGCACGTGCACCGTGCGGTCGCCGAGCGCGGTCGATGCCTCGGCCGCCAGGTCGGAGAGCGCGGACAGCAGCATCAGCCGTGCCGAGTTCTCGGCCGCGACGGCCAGCGCCTCGGCGATCCTCTTGGTGTTCTCGTCGCCGAGGGCGGCCGCCGCGATCAGATCGTCGCGCAGGGTGGTGGTGTACTCCGACAGGTCCATGACGTCAGTGTGGCGTCATCATTGACGTCCCGTCAAGACGTCATGACGTCAAGACGCGACTTCGCCTGCTGGCATCGGGGTCGATGCACCGTCCGGGTGAACGGGAGCAGTCGCGCCGATAGGGTGCGGTGATTCCCGAGCGGGACTCGGCAGGACCAAGCAGGACCAGGAAGGATCGCAGTGCGGCAAGCGGTGTCTCTGAAAGTGCAACTCATCGCGAAGACGGAGTTCGCCCCGCCGGCGGACGTGCCATGGGAGACCGATGCCGAGGGTGGCGAGGCGCTGGTCGAGTTCGCGGGCCGGGCCTGCTACCAGAGCTGGTCGAAGCCGAACCCACGGACCGCGACCAACGCCGGATACCTGCGCCACCTGCTGGAGGTCGGGCACCTGTCGGTTCTCGAACACGGCAGCGTGAGCTTCTACATCACGGGGATCTCGCGCTCGTGCACGCACGAGCTGATCCGGCACCGGCACCTGTCCTACTCGCAGCTCTCGCAGCGGTCGGTCACCGAGCGGGACGCCAACGTCGTGGTGCCGCCCGCGGTGGTCGGTGACCCCGAGCTCGAGGCCCTGTTCGTCGCGGCGACCGACGCCAGTCGGGCCGCCTACGTCGAACTGCTTGAGGCGCTCGAGACCAAGCTTGCCCACGTCCCGAACGGATCGCTGCGGGCGCGCCAGGCCCGCCAGGCGGCGAGGTCGGTACTGCCCAACGCGACCGAGACCAGGGTGGTCGTCACCGGGAACTATCGGGCGTGGCGGCATTTCATCGCGATGCGGGCCTCCGAGCACGCCGACGTCGAGATTCGCAGCCTGGCCGTCGAGTGCCTGCGCCAGCTCAGCGCGGCGGCGCCGAATGTGTTCGGAGACTTCGAGATCGCGACCCTGGCCGACGGTACCGAGATCGCGGTGAGCGAGTTCGACAACCGCGACTGAGCGGGGCCGTTCGGCGCGGGTGCCGCTGTGTTCAATCTTCACCTGCGCACCGGGTAACCTTCTGACCATGACCAACGGTGAATCCGCCCCCGTCGAGCATCCGTTCGGCACCATCCTGACCGCGATGGTGACCCCGTTTACCGGTGACGGGAAGCTGGACGTCGATGCGGGCGTACGGCTGGCGACGCACCTCGTCGACGGCGGCTGCGACGGACTGGTGCTCGCGGGCACCACCGGTGAATCTCCCACCACCACGGAGAACGAGAAGCTCGAGCTGATGCGCGCGGTCATCGACGCTGTCGGCAGCCGGGCCAAGATCATCGCGGGCGCGGGCAGCAACGACACCGCCCACAGCGTCGAGTTGGCGCGCGACGCCGCTCGGGCCGGGGCGCACGGACTGCTCGTCGTCACCCCGTACTACTCGAAGCCGCCGCAGTCGGGCCTGCTGGCGCATTTCACCGCGGTCGCCGACGCGACGGACCTGCCCGTCATGCTGTACGACATCCCGCCGCGGTCGGTGGTGCCGATCGAGACCGAGACGATCTACCGGCTCGCCGAGCACCCGCGGATCCTCGCGGTCAAGGACGCGAAGGGCGACCTGAACGCGGGCGCCGAGCTCATCGCCAACACCGACCTGCAGTTCTTCTCCGGCGACGACCCGCTGAACCTGCCGTGGCTCGCCGTGGGCGCCACCGGCTTCGTCAGCGTGATCGGTCACCTCGCCCCGGGACGCCTGCGCGAGCTGCGCGAGGCGTTCCTCGCGGGCGACAATGCCCGGGCCCGCGAGATCAACGTCGGCCTGCTCCCGCTGATCCGCTCGCTGGGTCGGCTCGGTGGCGTCTCGGCCTCGAAGGCGGGGCTGCGACTGCAGGGCATCGACGTCGGGGATCCACGGTTGCCGCAGGTGCCGCCGAGCCCGGAGCAGGTCGAGGCCCTCGAGGCCGATCTGCGCGCGGCAGGGGTGCTGGCATGACCCGGCCGCCGCGCCGTCGCAGCGCCAGTCGTCAGGCCGGCCCGCCGTCGCCCGCCGCGGCTCCCGAGGCCGCCCCGCAGCAGCAGGCGCCCGCCCCTGCCCCCGAACCGGCGCAGCAGCAGGCGCCCGTCGAACAGGCTCCGGCTCAGGAGCAGGCGCCCAGGCGTCGCCGCGGTGGCGCCAAGTCGCAGGGCGGCACCGCCCCGAAGTCGCAGGGCGGCACAGCCCCGAAGTCGCAGGGCGGCACAGCCCCGAAGTCGCAGGGCGGCTCGGGACGTCCGCAGCGACAGCCGAAGAACGCGGGTGGCTCGCAGCGCCCGGACGGCCGTCTCGGTGTCGACCCGACCGAGCGGCTCGGCCTGCCGCCGAAGGCACCGCGCAACGGCCTGCGGGTCGTGGCGCTCGGCGGCATCGGCGAGATCGGCCGAAACATGACCACGTTCGAGCACCAGGGCAAGATCCTGATCGTCGACTGCGGCGTGCTCTTCCCGGAGGACCAGCAGCCGGGCGTGGACCTGATCCTTCCCGACTTCGACTACATCGAGGATCGGATGGCGGACGTCGAGGCCGTGGTGCTCACGCACGGCCACGAGGATCACATCGGCGCCATCCCGTTCCTGCTGCGCCTGCGCCCGGACCTGCCGGTGATCGGCTCGAAGTTCACCCTCGCCCTGGTCGCGGCCAAGTGCCGTGAGCACCGGCAGCGGCCGAACCTGATCGAGGTCATCGAGGGCCAGCACACCACCCACGGTCCGTTCGAGTGCGAGTACTTCGCGGTCAACCACTCGATCCCCGATGCGATCGCCGTCGCGATCCGCACCTCCGCGGGCATCGTGCTGCACACCGGCGACATCAAGCTGGACCAGCTGCCGCTCGACGGCAGGCTCACCGACCTGGCCGGCTTCTCGAGGCTGGGCGACGAGGGCGTCGACCTGTTCCTGGTGGACTCGACCAATGCCGAGGTGCCGGGCTTCGTGACGCCCGAGCGTGAGATCGGCGGCGTGCTCGACAACGTCATCGGCAAGGCGAAGCAGCGCGTGATCGTCGCGTCGTTCGCCAGCCACGTGCACCGCATCCAGCAGGTGGTGGACGTCGCGGTGCGCTACAACCGCCGGATCGCGTTCGTGGGGCGGTCGATGGTCCGCAACATGCAGATCGCGCAGGACCTGGGCTACCTGTCCGTTCCCGACGGCGTCGTGGTGGACATCGACACCGCGGCGAACCTGCCCGACGATCGCCTGGTGCTGATCTCGACCGGGTCGCAGGGTGAGCCGCTGTCCGCGCTGTCGCGGATGGCGCGCGGCGAGCACCGGCAGATCAACATCCGGGCCAACGACCTCGTGGTGCTGGCGTCCTCGCTGATCCCGGGCAACGAGAACTCGGTGTTCGCGGTGGTCAACGGGCTCGCCAAGCGCGGCGCCACGGTCGTCACCCAGCAGAGCGCGAAGGTGCACGTCTCCGGGCACGCCTCGGCGGGCGAGTTGCTGTACCTCTACAACGCGGTCCGGCCGACCAACGCCATGCCGGTGCACGGCGAATGGCGCCACCTGCGGGCGAACGCCGCGCTCGCCAAGGCCACCGGCGTGCCGGAGGAGCGGGTGGTCCTGGCCGAGGACGGCGTCGTGGTCGACATGGTCGACGGCCTCGCGGAGATCGTCGGTCGGGTACCGGTCGGGCACGTCTACGTGGACGGGCTCTCCGTCGGCGACGTCGGCGATTCGACCCTCTCGGACCGCCTGGTCCTCGGCGAGGGCGGGTTCATCTCGATCTCGCTGGCAGTGGACACGCACACCGGGAAGGCCGTCAGCACCCCCGCGGTGCACGGTCGCGGATTCTCCGACGATCCGGCGGCGCTCAAGGAGGCCGCCGTGCTCGTCGAGGCGGAACTCGCCCGGCTCGCGTCCGAGGGCATCACCGACACCCACCGCATCGCACAGGCGGTGCGGCGCGTGGTCGGTCGCTGGGTGGCGGACAAGTACCGCCGCCGCCCGATGATCGTGCCGACCGTCATCGGCGTCTAACCGGGCGGGGGGCGGCCATCGGAGCACCGGCGAGGTGGCCGCCCTAGACGAGCAGTCGCCACAGGCCGATCAGGCCGACGACGACGATGACGCCACGCAGCGCGGTGGGGGAGAGCCGTCGGCCGTATCTCGCGCCGACGGTGCCACCGGCGAGTGATCCGATCGCGATGAGTCCGGCTGCGGCCCAACTGATCCGGTCGAACGCCACCAGGGTGTATGCCGTGGCGGCGACGACATTGACGAGAAGTGCCAGCAGGTTCTTCGCCGCGTTCATCCGCTGCATCGACTCGGGCAGCAGGGCGCCCATCACGCCGACGAGCAGGATCCCCTGAGCGGCGGTGAAGTAGCCGCCGTACACGCCGACGGCGAATGTGCCCGCGGTCAGTGCCACCATTCGCCCCGGTCCGACATGGCCCGCGGCCCGGCCCTGGGCCTCCGCGCGCTCCCGGGCCCACGCCTGGATCCTCGGTCCGGCGACCACCAGGATCAGTGCGAGGACCAGCAGCACGGGGACGATGGTGATGAAGGTCTTCTCGGGCAGGTGCAGCAGCAGCCAGGCGCCCAGACCGGCCCCGAGGAGCGACGCCGGGATCTGCCATCGCAGCCGGTCCCACTGCCCGCTCAGCTCTCGACGGTAGCCCCATGTCCCCGACACGCCGCCCGCCACGAGGCCGACCGCATTCGACATGGTCGCGACGACCGGCGGATAGCCGAACGCGACCAGGGTCGGAAAGGTGATCAGGGTTCCCGAGCCGACCAGGGCGTTGATCGCACCCGCGCCGAACCCCGCGACAGCGATGACGATCATTTCGGTGATGGGCACCGAAGGGACGGTACTGGGTGCGTGTCACCCCACAGGCGGGCGCGGCGGGCAGTAGCGTGGCGGGCATGAGTCTGGCCCACGACGAGCGTCTCGCGCTGGTGGTCACCATGTCCGAGTTCGGGCCCGACGCGCCGACGCTCTGCGGGGAGTGGACCGTCCGGGACCTGGCCGCTCACCTGGTGTTGCGTGAGCGACGACCAGACGCGTCCGCGGGGATCATGATCTCCGCGCTGTCCTGGTACACGGAGCGGGTGCAGGCGTCGATCGCCCGAGGATCGTTCGAGGGCATGCTCGAGCAGATCCGAACGGGCCCGCCCCGGTGGTCGCCGATGAGGCCGTTCGATGAGCAGCTCAACCTGGCCGAGATGTTCGTCCACCACGAGGACGTGCGCCGCGGCGGTCCGGAGTGGGAACCGCGGACCCTCGATCTGGCCTGGCAGGGCCCGCTGTGGGCGTTGGCCCGGCGGATGGGCGGCCGGGCATATCGGAAGGCGCCGTGCACGGTGGTGCTGGAGCGGCCGGACGGGAAGCGGGCCACGGTGCGCACCGCAGGCGACGAGACCGTGGTGCTGGTCGGCGATCCCGCGGAGCTCGCGCTGCACGCGTTCGGCCGCGACGCGGTCCGACTCGAGGCGCAGGGCCCCGACCAGGCCGTCACGAGTGTGATGTCGCTCGATCGCGGCATCTAGGTCCTCTGTTGCGGGTGTTGCGGATGGTCCTGATGGGGCCGCAGCGACTAACCTGACGTGCATGGCAGGTAAGACCGGGACCCGAACTACCAAGAGCGCGGCCTCCTCGCCGCGGTCCTCCGCGAGCACGGGATCCTCGGCGTCGGGTGGGTCGAAGGCACGGTCGGGCGGCCGGACCACCAAGACGGTGACCACCCCGCGCAAGCCGACGGCGCCGCGCAGCAACGCGCAGGCGGCCAGGCGCAAGCCGGCGGCCAAGGCGTCGGTGAGTCCGTTCAAGGCGGTCGGGCGTGGGGTGGGGCACGGCTGGTCCCTGGTGGCGCGCGGCGTCGGCGCCACGACCCGGACGGTCAGCAAGGCCGCCGACATCGAGCCCGGTCACCGCCGCGACGGGATCGCCCTCGGTCTCGTCGCGGGCAGCGCGATCGTCGCCGCCGCCATGTGGTTCGCCGCGGGTGGTCCGGTCGGGGACTGGCTCGAGACCGGGGTGCGGGCGCTGTTCGGCGGCGCGGGCGCGGTCCTCCCGGTGCTCGCCGGTGCGATCGCGGCGGTGCTGATGCGATCGGAGCCCCATCCGGAGGTGCGTCCGCGACTGATCCTCGGCTCGCTCCTGATCGGGTTGCCCGCGTTGGGTCTGTGGCACGTCATCAGCGGGGCGCCCGTCGATTCGGAGGGCCGCGCGGGAGCGGCCGGGTTCATCGGGTACGCGGTGGGTGGACCGCTCACCGACGGGCTCACCATGTGGTTGTCGATTCCGCTGCTGATCCTCGCGATGGGGTTCGGCGTGCTGCTGGTCACCGGCACCACCGTCCGCGAGGTCCCGGAGCGGCTGCGGACGCTGTTCGGCGTCCACGGTCACGACGACGACTACGAGCCGTACGACCCGGAGGACGGCTACGACTACGGGCACGACGACCCGGGCCACGACGACCTCGAGGACCTGCGAAACCTGCGTCCGTCGCGCCGATCGCGCCGGAGGGCGCACGATCCGTCGGAATTCGACCCGGCGCTGTTCGATGCCGACGGGTACCCGGTCGACGACCGCGGCGGGCCGGCCACCAACTATCCGATCGAGGAGACCGCCGACGAGGCGGTCACCGAGGTCATCGCGGCGCCACCGGCCGTCCCGACCCCGGCGGCGCGTCCGCGACCGAAGGTGAAGGCGACCCCCGCCCCGGCCGAGGCCGAGGACACCACGCCGGCGATGCTGATCCCGGACCGCGTCATCGAGGGCGACTACACGCTGCCGCCGGCGTCGCTGCTGATCGACGGCGATCCGCCGAAGACGGGGAGCTCGGCGAACCAGGCGATGATCGACGCCATCACCGAGGTGCTCGAGCAGTTCAAGATCGACGCGGCGGTCACCGGCTACACCCGTGGCCCGACGGTCACCCGTTACGAGGTCGAACTCGGACCGGGCGTGAAGGTCGAGAAGATCACCGCGCTCGCCCGCAACATCGCGTACGCCGTCGCCACGGACAATGTCCGGCTGCTCGCGCCGATTCCCGGCAAGTCCGCGGTCGGGATCGAGGTGCCCAACACCGACCGGGAGATGGTCCGGCTGGCGGACGTGCTGTCCGCGCCGTCGACCCGAAAGGACCATCACCCGTTGGTGATCGGCCTCGGCAAGGACATCGAGGGCAACTTCGTCAGTGCCAACCTCGCGAAGATGCCGCACCTGCTGGTGGCGGGTTCGACCGGCTCCGGTAAGTCGAGCTTCGTCAACTCCATGCTGGTCTCGCTGCTGCAGCGCGCCACCCCGGACGAGGTCCGGATGATCCTGATCGACCCGAAGATGGTCGAGCTGACCCCGTACGAGGGCATCCCGCACCTGATCACCCCGATCATCACCCAGCCGAAGAAGGCCGCGGCCGCGCTCGCCTGGCTGGTCGAGGAGATGGAGCAGCGGTACCAGGACATGCAGGCCAACCGGGTCCGGCACATCGACGACTTCAACAAGAAGGTCCGCTCGGGGGAGATCACCGCGCCGCTCGGTAGCGAACGTGTGTACCGGCCCTACCCGTACATCCTCGCCATCGTCGACGAGCTCGCCGACCTGATGATGACCGCTCCGCGCGACGTGGAGGAGGCGATCGTCCGGATCACGCAGAAGGCCCGTGCGGCGGGCATCCACCTGGTGCTGGCGACCCAGCGCCCGTCGGTGGACGTGGTGACCGGCCTGATCAAGACGAACGTGCCGTCGCGGCTGGCGTTCGCGACGAGTTCGCTGACCGACTCCCGGGTCATCCTCGACCAGCCGGGCGCCGAGAAGCTGATCGGCATGGGTGACGGCCTGTTCCTGCCGATGGGGGCCGGCAAGCCGACCCGTATGCAGGGCGCGTTCATCACCGACGAGGAGATCGCCGCCGTCGTCGATTTCACCAAGAACCAGGCCGAACCCGAGTACACCGATGGCGTCACCACGGCCAAGGCCGCGGAGAAGAAGGATGTCGACCCCGATATCGGCGACGACATGGACGTGCTGCTCCAGGCGGTCGAGCTGGTGGTCACCAGCCAGTTCGGGTCCACCTCCATGCTGCAGCGCAAGCTGAGGGTCGGCTTCGCCAAGGCGGGTCGCCTGATGGACCTGATGGAGACCAGGGGCGTGGTGGGTCCCAGCGAGGGATCCAAGGCCCGAGACGTGCTGATCAAGCCCGACGAGCTGGACGGGCTGCTCTGGTCGATCCGTGGCGGGGACCCGGAATCCGAGTCCGAGGAGTGAGGTCGCGGGGCCACGCCGGAGGCGGGTGAGCCCGCCACATTGTGGTTGAATGAACAAGCCTTGGAGGGGAGTATCCCCCATTTCTGCGGCAACCTCGTCAGCACGAACGGCACCATTGCCGCTCCGGGGTTGTCGGTCGACGGCAACGTCGGCGGGAGAGACCTCCGGTGCCCTACCTATCGGCAACCGGAGGTCGTTGGCTGATGCACGTCTCACCGCTCATCTGGGCTGTCACCATCTTGGTGATCCTCGGACTCTTCGTATTCGACTTCTTCGCGCACGTGCGGACACCACACGAGCCCACCTTCCGCGAATCCGCCTTCTGGTCGGCCGTGTACATCGGCATCGCGATCCTCTTCGGCTTCATCGTGATCTGGGGCTGGGGCGGAACCTACGGCGGTGAGTACTTCGCCGGGTACATCACCGAGAAGGCGCTCTCGGTCGACAACCTCTTCGTCTTCGTGATCATCATGTCGACGTTCGCGATCCCTCGGCAGTACCAACAGAAGGTGTTGCTGATCGGCATCGTCATGGCGCTGGTCATGCGCGGGGCCTTCATCGCGGTCGGCGCCGCGGCGATCAACGCGTACAGCTGGGTCTTCTACCTGTTCGGCCTCTTCCTCGTCTACACCGCGTACAAGCTGATCCGCGAGGCTGGCCACGAGGCGGAGGTCGAGGAGGAACGCGAGAGCAAGATCATCGCGATCGCGAAGCGGTTCCTGCCGACCACCGAGGAGTTCGACGGTGACCGGCTGACCACCCGGATCGACGGCAAGCGGCTCGTGACGCCGCTGTTCCTCGCCCTGGTCGCGATCGGTTTCACCGACATCCTGTTCGCGCTCGACTCGATCCCCGCGATCTACGGCCTCACGAAGGAGCCGTACATCGTCTTCACCGCCAACGCCTTCGCCCTGATGGGTCTGCGACAGCTGTACTTCCTGATCGGCGGACTGCTCGAGCGGCTGGTGTACCTGTCCTACGGCCTGTCGATCATCCTCGCGTTCATCGGCGTGAAGCTGGTCCTGCACGCGCTGCACGAGAACACCCTGCCGTTCATCAACGGCGGCGAGCACGTCAGTGTCCCCGAGATCTCCACGGGGCTCTCGCTGATGGTGATCCTCGGCGTGCTGGTGGTCACGGCGGTGGCGAGCCTGCTCAAGACCCGGAACACCGCCACCAAGTGACGCGGCGAAGCCGCAGCGGTGCGGTCGCGGAGTCCTAGGACTCCGCGACCGCACCACTGCGGCGTAGCCGCATCAGGAGAAGGCGCCCATCACCGGGGTCCACTCGGTGAACCGCGCAGCCTCGACGAGGCCGGCCTTCGCGAACGGGTCGTTCGTGAAGAGGGTGCGCGCCGCGGCCGCAGCCTCGGCCTGGACCAGGATCAGCGCGCCGCTGCCGTCCGCAAAGGGTCCCGTGGTCAGGACGACGCCGTCATCGACCAGACCCGACAGCCACGCGCGGTGATCCGGTCGGACCTCGTCCCTGGCGGCGGCGGTGGCCTCGCTGTAGGTGTACTCGACGGCGATGATGGGCATGGAGGCTCGCTTTCGGGAGTGGGTGAGCGGATTGCTAGAGGGTGAGCAGCATCCGGGTGTTGCCGAGCGTGTTCGGCTTCACGTAGCTCAGGTCGAGGAACTCCGCGACGCCGGTGTCGTACGAACGGCACATCTCGCCGTACACCTCCGCGGTCACCGGGGTGCCCTCGATCTCGACGAATCCGTGCTTGCCGAAGAAGTCGACCTCGAAGGTCAGCACGAACACGCGCCCGAGTTCGAGCTCACGCGCGACCTGGATGAGCTGCGCGACCACGAGATGTCCGACGCCGCGGCCCTTGACCTTGGGGTCGACCGCGACCGTGCGGACCTCGCCGAGGTCTGCCCACAGGACATGCAGTGCGCCACAACCGATTACCTCACCATCGAGCTCGACGATCCAGAACTCCTGAACGGCTTCGTAGAGGGTGACCAGATTCTTTTCGAGGAGGATCCGGCCCGCATAGATGTCGATCAGGCGCTTGATCTCCGGCACGTCGGACGTTCGCGCGCGACGGACCGTCGGAGTCGCCGGATCGGAGGTCGTGGGCCCAGAGGTCATGTGGTGAAGAGTAGTCATGGGGGCAACGGATATTCTTAGCCGTGTGCCGGTCCGACTCGACGATCTCCGCGATGACCACCCCTCTGACGGGGTGGCGTCGCGCGCTGCGCGGGTGGCGGCCCGGTGACCGCGCAGTCGCACGACGAGGTGGCCTCCGGCGGGTACCCGGACGCGGGGCCTGAGGTGGCACAGGTCGGGGACGGGGTGTCCCACGACAAGCACGTGCCCGTGGTCAACATCGCCAACATCCTCACCGTGATCCGCATCGGTCTGGTCCCGGTCTTCCTGGTCACGCTGTTCGTCGACGGTGGGCATACGACCTTCTGGCGGATCGTCGCGACGATCGTCTTCGCGGTCGCCGCGATCACCGACCGGATCGACGGCCAGCTCGCGCGCAAGTACGGACTGGTCACCGACTTCGGCAAGCTCGCCGATCCGATCGCGGACAAGGCACTGATCGGTGCCGCGCTGGTCGGGCTGTCGGTGCTCGGCGACCTGAGCTGGTGGGTCACCGCGATCATCGCGGTCCGTGAGCTCGGGATCACCCTCATGCGGATCGCGGTCCTGCGCCACGGGGTGATCCCCGCGGGGCGGGGCGGCAAGCTCAAGACCCTGGTGCAGTCCCTGGCCATCGGCCTGTACCTGCTGCCGCTGCCCGAGAGTTGGGCGACGGCGAGCGCGATCGCGATGGGCCTGGCCGTATTCCTCACGGTCGTGACCGGCCTGGACTACGTGATCCAGGCGATCCGTCTCAGGGCGGGCGTGCACCCGCACGAACCCGGGCGATGACCGATCCTCTGGCCGACGGCACCGAGGCGGCCGAGTTGGTGTCCACCCTCACCGCGCGGGGCCAGACGGTCGCCACCGCAGAGTCCCTGACCGCGGGCCTGCTCTCCGCCACGATCGCCGGGATTCCGGGCGCGAGCGTGGTGCTTCGCGGCGGATTGGTGGTCTACGCGACAGATCTCAAGGCGGCCCTCGCCGGCGTCGACCCCCGGGTGCTCGGGTCGGACGGTCCGGTCGCCGCGAGCACGGCGCGGGCCCTGGCGGTGGGCGCGAGCGAACGGTGCGGCGCAGACTGGGGTGTCGGGCTGACCGGGGTCGCGGGCCCGGACTCGCAGGACGGACACCCGGTCGGGACCGTGTACCTCGGCATTGCCGGCCCGGACGGGGTGAGCGCGGACCGGCTCGAACTCGCCGGCGATCGCTGGGCGATTCGCAGCGGTGCGGTCCGATCCGCCGTGTCGGCACTCCTTGTCCGCGTGCGCACCGCCGCGGCGGGATAGGCTCGGTCTGCCCGAGCCGCGGCCGCTGGGAACCATTTCGGGACCCCTGGACGTTGAACAAGCTGTTGGGCGGAGATGAAGGAGGAGCCACATGGCGGTGCTGTTGCGTGAAGCAATCGGTGACAGTCTGCGGCGTGCAAGGGTCTCGCAGAGCCGAACCCTGCGTGAGGTCTCGGGCACCGCGCGGGTCAGTCTCGGCTATCTCTCCGAGGTGGAACGCGGGCGCAAGGAGGCATCCAGCGAACTGCTGGCGGCCATCTGCGATGCCCTGGACGTGCCCCTGTCCGAGGTTCTCTACGACGTCAGCGAGTCGCTGTCGGACGGTTCCGTCGATCGCGGTGCCCCGGCGGACGCGAAAGTGGCCCCCGCGGACGCGGGCGCGACGGGTGGTTCGCCCCGGATCGCCGAGGACACCCGCATGGTCATCCCGGCTCCGAACGCGACCGCGCTCGCCGCTGCGTAAGTTTTCGACGAGTTGGGCCGTGGCAGGGATGTCAGCAGCCGTCCGAACCGATAGATTCGTCTGTGACCACCAGTGCTCGACTGGTGGGTCCGACCAGCAGGTAGGGGCAGTGCCCTTGTCCGGTGCGTGACGGTCGCGCATCGGGTCGCGTAACGCGCGGCGCATCAAATGGAGGCAGGATCAACCCATGGCTAATCCGTTCGTCAAGGCATGGAAGTACCTGATGGCGCTCTTCAATGCGAAGATCGACGAGAAGGCCGACCCGAAGGTTCAGATTCAGCAGGCGATCGAGGACGCGCAGCGTCAGCACCAGGCACTCTCCCAGCAGGCCGCGTCGGTGATCGGCAACCAGCGCCAGCTGGAGATGAAGCTCAGCCGCCAGCTGGACGAGGTGGAGAAGCTCAACGCCAATGCGCGCCAGGCCGTCACCCTGGCGGATCAGGCCGCCACGGCGGGCGACGTCGAGAAGGCCACCCAGTACACCAACGCGGCCGAGGCGTTCGCCGCTCAGCTCGTCACCGCCGAGCAGGGCGTGGAGGATCTCAAGGCGCTGCACGACCAGTCGCTGCAGGCCGCCACCCAGGCCAAGAAGGCCGTCGAGCAGAACGCGATGGCCTTGCAGGCCAAGGTCGCCGAGCGAACCAAGCTGCTCAGCCAGCTCGAGCAGGCCAAGATGCAGGAGAAGGTCAGCGATTCGCTCCGCTCCATGGACAGCACGCTGTCCGCGCCGGGCAACACCCCGAACCTGGACGAGGTCCGCGACAAGATCGAGCGCCGCTACGCCGATGCGCTCGGATCGGCCGAGCTGGCCCAGAACTCGGTGCAGGGTCGCATGATGGAGGTCCAGCAGGCGAGCATCCAGATGGCCGGGCACAGCCGGCTCGAGCAGATCCGGGCCTCGATGAAGGGCGACGCGCTGCCCACCGGCGGCACGGCGGCCCCGGCGGTGGCGCCCGCCACCCCGGCAGCCCCCGCCACCCCGGCGGCCAAGCCGGATGCCGCGGGACCTGCCGCGCAGTAGTCGCGCCGGTGCGATGAGGGTGAGATGACGAGTTCGAGGCGCGGCCGATCGGGAAGTGATTCCCGGTCGGCCGCTTCCTTTTTCGCCGTCGCGGCGTCCGGTGCCTCCGGGATGGTCGCGGCCACCGAGGCGGCCCGCAGCGTCGGTGGATCGGTGGCGTCGGCGGTGCGGAAATGGTCCGACCCGCGCGAGAAGTTGCTGCGCAAGCGGCGCCGGGCGAACCGTCGTCGCGTGCGGTACGGGACCGTCTCCGGTGTTTCCGCGGTGGGGACGGCAGGCCTGGTCGTGGCGTCGGCCCCGGAATGGTCGCTGATTGTGGGCGGTGGCGCGGCGGCGTTGTTCGCGGTTCCGGCGGCCGCGGCATGGCGAACCTATCGGAGGCTCAACGAGATTCCGCTGCCCGTCAGGTCGCCGTCGTGGCGGGGACTTCCGCCGGTGGGTTCGGCGGCGCGCGAACCCGTTGTCCGGCTGGTCGGTGCGCAGACGAGCCTGCACGAGTTGCTCGGGGTGCTCACCCGGTCCGCGGTGGTGGCGGGGGAGGACATCGAGGAGATCGGCGAGACCGCGGAGTCGGCAGCCGAGGCACTGCACGCCGTGGCCGACGATGTGGTCGCGATGGAGCGGGCGGGGTCGAATGCGTCCGGGCTGCAGCTCGGGGACACCATCGACGCGACCGCGGCCCGGCTGTCGGCGGGGGTGGCGCAGTACGAGGAACTGCTCGCTTCCGTTGCGAGGATGACCGCGCCGGCCGCGGCCGATTCGCTCGGTGCCCTGGAGCGGCAACGATCCGAGATGCTTGCCGCATCCGACCGGCTCGAGGGGTTGGCCGGGGCGCTCGAGGAGATCGCGGCGATCCGGCGCAGGCACCGCTGAGGGTACGTCCTTAGTCGTCGACCCCGCGTGCCGCCAGCGCCTCGCCCATCGCGTCGGCGGTGCGCAGCGCGCCCACCACGACCGGGACGGCGAGCGCGCGTAGCGAGAAGCCCAGGCCCCTGGCCTTTCTCGCCTCCGTCACGTCGGCGACCAGACCGCTGAGCAGGGGGATGCACCGGAGCGTCATGGCGAGGACCAAACCCACCCGGTCGGGGTTGACCCCGAACCGCCTCAGCGGCGCCAGCATTCGCGCCACCGCGTCCAGCATGTCCATCACCCTGGTGGTCAGCGTGACCAGGGCGGCGAGCGCCACCGACAGCAGCAGCACCCCGCACACCACCAGGGCGCGGCGCCACCCCGTGAAGATCACCTGGAACACGCCGACGAACGCCAGCATCCAGAGCACCGTGCGCAGCTGCGCCAGGGCGAGCCGGGCCGGGATCCGCGCCGCCGCGAAGGCCGCCGCGACGAGCACCGTGGCCGGGACCAGCTGCCACGGCGACCGAACCGTCGCCGCGAGCACGATGAGCGCCACCACGAGGCCGGTGAGCTTGGCCGCCGCGGGCGCACGGTGCAGCGGCGAGGCCCCCGGGTGGTAGATGCCGAGCGTGGTCATCCGATTCTCGGCGCGGATACTCCCGCGTACACGGGGGAGTGTATGCGCCGTCCTCCTATCGCGGGTTGTGTCGGGGAGAGTTGTCGGTGGCCTTGGCTAGATTTTCGGGTATGGACGAGGTGGTGCGGTACACCTACCGGGTCAGGCCGGGCCGAACGGCTGAGTGCGCGTTGCTCGCTGAGTGGCATCGGTGTCGGTTCCTGTGGAACGAGGCCGTCCACCAGCAGAAGTCGGGTGGCAAAACCACATTTGGGAAACTTGGCAGACTCCTCACCGACGCACGCTCCCGCAGCAGGTGGCTGCGGGCGGGTTCGCAGGTCGCGCAGCAGCAGACGCTGCGGACCTATGCCCACACCCTCGACCGCTCGTTCGCGGTCAAGGCGTGTGGCCGGCCGACGTTCAAACCACGCAGGAGGACCCTTCCGTCGTTGGAGTTCACGCGGCGCGGGTTCAGGATCCGTGACGGCCGGCTGGTTCTGCCGAAGGGGATCAGCGTGCCGGTGGTGTGGTCGCGGGAGTTGCCGTCCGACCCGACCAGCGTCCGCATCACACGCGATTCGCTCGGGCATTGGTATGCCTCGTTCGTCGTCCGCCGCGACGCCCCGCCCGCACCCGCGGTCGACGGTGGGATCGGTGTCGACTGGGGCGTGAGCACCACGGCCACAACCACCGACACCGAGTTCGATCTGCCGTATCTCGGGCACCGCAAGCGCTGCACCGCCGAACTCGCCAAGGCACAACGCACGATGTCGCGACGCCACAACGGGAGGCGCGGCCCGCAGTCCAACGGCTACCAGCGTGCCAGACGAGGCGCCGCGAAGCTGCTGAAGAAGGCCGCCCGCCAGACGCAACACGAGTCGCGGGCGTGGGCGAAACGAGTTGTTGACAACCATCAGATCATTGCGGTGGAGGACTTCACCCCGAAATTCCTGGCGAAGTCGACGATGGCCCGCAAGGCCGCGGACGCCGCCATTGGCGCCGCGAAACGGGAACTGATCGAGCGTGGCACGCGGGCTGGCCGGAAGGTGGTGTTGGTTCAGCCCGCCTACACGACGATGACGTGTTCGAGTTGCTTCGCGAGAGCCAAGCAGCGACTCGGACTCGCGTAGCGATCCTTCCGATGCTCCGACTGCGGTTACACCGACAGCAGGGACCGGAACGCCGCCAGAGTGATTCTGGCTGTGGCAGAACGCGGCCACACTCGCGTTGACGACGTAAGACAAGCTGATCACCTCCCTCGGGTTGGTGGTTCGGTTTCAGTCCGAGCTTGAAATCCCCTGCCTTCAGTGCAGGAGAAGCGTTAACCGATCAGCCGGCGGTAGTAGCTGATCGCCTCGCCGGGCGCGCCGTCCGCGACCACCCGGCCCGAGTCGATCACCAGTACGCGGTCGAAATCCCCGAGGAGGTCGAGCTGGTGGGTCACCGCGATCACCTGCTGGCGCAGCCCCGCGAACGTGGCCGCCACCAGCCGGGTGTTGCGCAGGTCGAGGAGCGTCGTCGGCTCGTCCGCGACGATCAGGTCGGGATCGGTCACCATGATCGCGGCGAGGGCCAGCAGCTGCTTCTGGCCGCCGGAGAGCAGATGTGTCGGGTGCTCGGCGTGCCCGGCCAGGCCGAACGTCTCGAGCACCGACGCGACCCGGGCGTCGCGATCGGTCGCGGGAATCGAGCTGCGGCGCAGGGAGAACGCGATGTCCTCCGCGACCGTCGGCATGACGATCTGGTGGTCCGGGTCGGTGAACACGAAGCCGACCTTGCGGCGCACCTTGCGGCCCTCACGCGCGGCATCGAGACCGTCGACGGTGACCCGCCCACTGCTCGGGGTCACCAGGCCGTTGATCATCCGGGCCAGGGTGGACTTGCCGCTGCCGTTCGCGCCGACGATCCCGATCCGCGCCTCGGTGAGCACGAGGTCGATGTCGGCGAGTACGGCGCGCTCGCCGTAGCGGTGCGCGACGGACTCGAAGCGGATCTCGGGCATCGGCGGGACTAGGCGGCGTCGGCGGGCGTGCGGGCCGGTGCCACCGACGTCAGCAGGGCGGGGTATGCGCGGTGTACCTGGGAGGCGACGACCGCGGCGATGACGGCCTTGAGGACATCGCCAGGGACGAAGGTGCCGTTCGCGCTCAGTGCCTGCCAGAACGTGAGGTCGCTGCGGAGCATCATGCCCGCGATCCCGAAGGCGTAGATCACCACGATACCGCCGAGCAGGTTGATGACGATGCCGATGACGACGTTGTAGCGGGGCAGCGCCTTGACGGTGAGCCAGCCGATCAGCGCGACGGCCGGGATCCAGCCGATCAGGAACCCGCCGGTGACGCTGGAGAGGGATGTGAGCGAGGTCCGGCCGCCGGCCAGCACGGGCAGCGCCAGGCCGAGCGCGATGACGGTGAGCACCGCCAGGACACCCTTCCGGGCGCCGAGCAACGCGCCCGCGATCATCACGCCGAGCGTCTGCAGCGTGATGGGGACACCCGAGGAGCCGATGGTGATCGTGCCGGGCAGCCCCAGGGCGATGATCAGGGCGGCGAACACCGCGATCTGGGCGAGGTCACGGGCGGTGGTGCGTGGTGCGCCTGCGGTGCGGGTAGACACGAGCGGTCGAGCTCCTTGCGAGTTCGGGGACAACCCGGTGAGCCTATGCCAGCGGCGCGAACACGCGGTGGTTCACCCGGACCGCGGCGGCCCCGGTGCCCTCAGGGATCACCCTGATCTTTCCCTGATCTTGCCTCTGAGCTGGTTCTTTTGCCGCCGAGGCCTGACAGGCTGGAGCCATCGGGCCGCCAATGGAGGCGGCCAGAGCGAGTGAACGGAGAACCCCGGTGTTCTGGAAGATCGTAGGAATCGTTGCCCTGGTCTGGATCGCGCTGGCCGTGGTCGGCGCCCTGGTCAAGGGGCTGTTCTGGGTTCTGGTCGTCGGTGCGGTGGTGTTCGGGCTGTACCTGCTCTTCAAGGCGATGTCCGACAGCGACTCGAAGGACGTCACCAGGCTCTAGCGCGGCGCCGCGCGGTACCGGCCGGGGCCGGGCATGCTGAGGCGCATGGAGCAGATTCCCGAGGACTGGAAGCGGGGCGTCGTGATCGTCGCCCACCCCGACGACATCGAGTACGGGGCCGCCGCCGCGGTGGCCCGATGGACCGGCCAGGGCAAGGACGTCCGGTATGTCCTCGCGACCAGCGGCGAGGCGGGCATCGCGGCCCTGCCGCCCGCCGAGTGCGGGCCGCTTCGCGAGGAGGAGGAGCGCCGCTCGGCGGCCGTCGTCGGCGTGCACGAGGTCGAGTTCCTGGGTCACCCGGACGGCAGGCTCCAGGAGGGGCTGGAGCTGCGACGCGATCTGGCGGCGGCGATCCGGCGGCACCGGCCCGAGTTCGTGCTCACCATGAATCATCGTGAGACCTGGGGGCCCGGCTTCCTCAACAGCGCCGACCATCGGGCGCTCGGGCAGAGCGTGCTCGACGCGGTGTCGGACGCGGCCAACGAGTGGATCTTCCCCGAGCTCACCGAACCCCGGTGGACGGGCGTGCGGTGGGTCGCGGTCAACGTCATGGTCGGGGCCACCCACGCCGTCGATGTCACCGACACGGTCGACACGGCGGTCGCGTCGCTCGCCGAGCACAGCCGGTACCTGCAGGCGCTCAGCGATGTTCCCGTGGCGGAGCAGGCGCGGGAACAGATCGAGATGGCGACCGGTCCGAAGGACGGGTTCGCGGCGGATCGTGCCGTCGGCTTCGAGCTGTTCCAGTTCTGACGATCGCCGCGCCGTCCCCGCTGAGGGCGTCCAGGGCCGCGGTGCGGCCGGTGAGCAGCAGGAGCAACGCGCCGATCGGTCCGCGGACCTCGATGCCCTCGCCGCGGGTCCAGGCGGTGTCGGTCGCGACGAGTCGCAGCCCGCGGAGCCGGCGCCGCGCCCAGTGCGGGAACCCGAAACTCCACACCCGCTGCGCTGCCGCGGCGGCCGCGTCGGTCGGCATCGCGATCGATCGCCCCACGGGTATCGCGATGTCCTGGGTGTGCACCAACACGTCGGCCAGCGAGTCGAGGTAGCTCACTCCGGGCGGTCGGCGCCGCGAGTCCGCGACCTCCCTGAGTTCGGTGACCAGTTCCCAGGTGGGTTCCGCGGCCTTGCGGACGGCGGTGTCGTGCACGAGGCGGTTGAATTCGCCGCGTGCGCGAACCGTGTCGGCGATCATCTGGGGGAGTGTGGTCTGGGGTCCGAGGGCGACATGGGCGACCACGTCGCGCACCCGCCAGCCGGCGCACAGCGAGGGGCGCTCCCACTCGTCGTCGGTGAGGTCGGCCGCCAGGTCCGCCAGCACGCGCCGCTGTCGACCGATCGCGGCCCAGGCCTGTTCGCGATCCATGATCTCGCCCCGAATCGGGCTCCACGGGGGAGCCCAGAGTTGGTACGGTTATCTGACCATAATAGTCAGAGAATCGTACCAATGGAAGGGGTTGATGATGGCCGAGCCCAACATCGGGCTGCTGCTCTATCTGCCCTATCGCGAATTGGAGACCCGGATCTTCGATGCGGTGCGGGCGGCCGGATACGACGACATGACCCTCGCGCAGAGCAGGGTCTTCCAGCGGATCGCCGTAGACGGTTCGAGGCTGACCGATCTCGCCGAACGGGCCAGGGTCACCAAACAGACCGCGGGCTTCCTGGTCGATCAGTTGGTGAAGGCCGGCTACGTCACCCGGGTCGTCGACCCGGCCGATGCCAGGGCCCGACTGATCAGGGTGAGTGAACGGGGCTCTGCGGCAGCACGATTCGCGGCCGAGGTGCTCGCCGAGGTGGAGGCCGAATGGACCGCCCACCTCGGCGAGCGCACGATGACCCAGTTGCGCCACGCGCTGGTGAAGCTGCGGGAGATCACCGACGCCGATGATCGGCCGGTCAGCGGATCGGCGCCCCGACGATGACGGATCCGGCGCCCGGCACCGCCTCGATGTCGATCGGCAGCGGGGCGACGGGCTCGCCGTCGGCGTACGCGGTGATGCCGGCCGCCTCGAGCCGGACCCGGCGGGACCGGAAGGTCTGCACCTCGTCCAGGTCGACGTGGGTGCCCTTGTAGACCGTCGGGAACAGGCGAACCAGCCGCAACCGGCTGCCCGCAGCCACCACGGTGACGTCCAGCAGCCCGTCGGTGACCTCCGCGTTCGGGGTGATCAGCATCCCGCCGCCGTAGGAGGTGCCGTTGCCGACCGTGACCATCGCCGCGTCCAGTTCGATCGTCTGGTCGTCGAGCACGATCCGGTAGGGGATCGGACGCAGCTGCGCCAGCTCGACGAGCATCGCGACGTTGTAGCGCATCGGCCCGCGGGGCCACCGCAGCCGGTTCGCCCGGTCGGTGACCAGCGAGTCGAAGCCGCTGGACAGCACGGTGCCGAACCAGCGGTCGCCGACCCTGCCGAGATCGATCGTCTCGGTGGTGCCGCGGGCGATGACGTCGGCTGCGGCGACCGGGTCGTCGACCGGGATGTGGAACAGCCGGGCGTGATCGTTGCCGGTGCCGCCGGGGATGATGCCGAGCGGGATGCCGCTCTGGGCAAGGGCCTGCCAGGCGATGCTGATCAGCCCGTCGCCGCCTGCCGCGATCAGCGCGTCGGTGCCATCCGCCACGGCCTTGCGGGCCAGCTCGAGCGCTTCGGCCGCGGAATCTCCCTCGATCTCGGAGACCTCGACGCCGAGCTCACGGAGCCGGGTGATCGCGGCCGCGGCGGCCTCCGGGGCGTGGCCGTTGCCCGCGGCGGGATTGGTCAGGACAGTTACGGACCTCGTCACGGGATCAGCTTGCCAGGGTTGAGGATTCCGGTGGGGTCAACGGCGTCCTTGACCGCCTGCAGCACCCGTCCGCCCAGCTCGCCGACCTCGTCCGACATCCACGGCCGGTGATCGCGCCCGACGGCGTGGTGGTGGGTGATGGTGGCGCCCACGGAGACGATCGCGTCGCCCGCGGCCTTCTTCGCCGCGGCCCACTGGGTCAGCGGGTCGGCGGTCTGCGCGCAGACCACGGTGAAGTAGAGGGAGGCGCCGGTCGGGTAGGTGTGCGAGATGTGGCACATCACCAGCGCCGGGGTGCCCTGTGCGGTCAGCGATTCGGTGAGCGCGGTGGTGACGGCCGTGCGCAGGTTCGACAGGTTCGACCACGTGGTGGCCGTCTCCAGGGTCTCCACGATGGCGCCCGCGTTGAGCAGCGCATCGCGCAGGTACGGCGCGTCGTAGCGGCCGTGCTCCCAGGACCTGGCGGGCTGCTCGCCCAGGTCGGTGCCGCCCGCGGCGGCGAGCAGCGCGCACGCCTCGGCGTGCCGGGACTCCACGTGCGCCGCGGTGCCCTCGAAGGTGGTGATCGCCAGGCAGCCGGCCGCGGGGCTCTCGCCGCCGACGTCGCCCGCCAGTGCCAGGTTGAGGCCGGTCTCGGCCTCGTCGGACAGCCGCATCACGGTCGGCGTTGCGCCGGTCTGGATCACGGTGCGCAGGGCGGCGGCGCCGGTCGCGAAATCGGGGAACGACCAGGCGCGGTAGGCGGTGGTCTCGGGGATCGGGTGCACCCGCACGGCGACCTCGGTGATGATCCCGAACGCGCCCTCTGACCCGACGAACAGCTCGCGCAGGTCCGGCCCGGCGGCGGACGCGGGCGCCCTGCCGAGATCGAGGTCGCCGGTGGGGGTCGCGACCCGGACCCGCTGGACCATGTCGTCGAAGCGGCCGTAGCCGGCGGAGGCCTGGCCGGAGGAGCGGGTCGCGGCGAAGCCGCCGATCGTGGCGAACTGGAAGCTCTGCGGGAAGTGCCCGAGCGAGAAGCCGTGCGTGCCGAGCAACTGTTCGGCCTGCGGACCGGTGACGCCTGCCTGCAGGGTCGCGATGCCGGAGACGGTGTCGAGGTCGAGCAGGGCGTCCAGACGGCGGAGATCGAGGGCGATCACCTCGTGGAACCCGCCCCGCGCGGGGTCGACGCCGCCGACCACGCTGGTCCCGCCACCGAAGGGCACCACCGCGATCGCCTCGGCCGCGCAGTAGCGCAGCAGGGCGAGCACCTCGTCGTGCGAGCCGGGCAGGACCACCGCATCGGGGGCGTCCTGCGGCTCGGTGTCCTTGCGGCGCAACAGGTCCGGTGTGCTCTTGCCGCCGGCATGGCGGAGCCTGGTCGCGTCGTCGGTGCGCACGTGCTCGGACCCGATCAGGTCGTCGAGGTCGGTGCGGTGGCCCTCGGTCAGGTTGGTCGGGCGCAGCACCGCGGCCGACTCCTCGGGCGGCGGCGACTGTTCGGCGTCGACGCCGAGTGCGGAACTGAGCAGCGAGAGCACCTGCGGTGAGAGCTGCTTGCGGAACTCCGCGACTCCCCAGGCGTCCCACTCCATGGTGGGTGCCTCGGTGTCGGGGAACTGCGGGGTGGGGGCTGATTGCGGAGCTGCGGTGTCGGACATGCGTTACAGTGTTACATACGATGTCTATCCGTAACGCAGATCCGCAGGCTGCAACCGCAGCACCCACCGTCGACGACCTCATTCTCGACGCAACTCGTGCGTGCGTGCTCGAGTTCGGCCTGAGGCGGACCACCCTTGCCGAGATCGCCCGTCGCGCGGGTGTGAGCCGGCCCACCGTGTACCGCCGGTGGCCGGATACCAAGGCCGTCGTCGCGGACCTGCTGACCAGGGAGATCGAGCACGCGCTGCCGCAGATGTCCGGGGCGGGGGCCGCGCGTGAGCAACTGGTGCGCGGCGTCGCGGAGACCGCCGAGACGGTGCGGACCCACCCGCTGTTCGTCAAGATCCTGCGCTCGGACCCCGAACTGCTCATCACCTACATCGTCGACCGGCTCGGGGCGAGCCAGCGGGCGATCGTCGACACGCTCACCCCGGTCGTCCTGGTCGGGCAGCGCGACGGCTCGATCCGCGCGGGCGATGCCACCGGTATCGCCACCATGATCCTGCTGATGGCGCAGTCGGCCGTGCAGTCCGCCGGCATGGTCGCGGAGATCCTGCCCCCGAAGGAGCTGATCGCGGAGCTCGCCCTCGCGGTCGACGCCTACCTCATGCCTCGAGCACCCCTTACCTAGGAGCAACGGTGAACCAGCAATCGAATTCGGCGCTGAACGCGGACCGGCGCAGCCGGGAACTGGCCGCCCTCGGTGACGGGGTGGCGGTGGACGTGCTCGTCGTCGGCGGCGGCATCACCGGTGTCGGCACCGCCCTCGACGCCGCCTCGCGCGGCCTGCGGGTGGTGCTCGTCGACAAGCACGACCTCGCGTTCGGGACGAGCCGATGGAGCTCCAAGCTCGCCCACGGCGGGCTGCGATACCTGGCCTCGGGCAACGTCGGCATCGCGCGGGAGAGCGCCGTCGAGCGCGGGATCCTGATGACGCGCACCGCGCCGCACCTGGTCCGGGCGATGCCTCAGCTCGTGCCGCTGCTGCCGTCGGTCGGGACCTTCGAGAAGTCCCTGGTGCGAACCGGATTCCTGGCGGGCGACGTGTTGCGGGCCACCGCCCGGACGTCGGCGAAGGTGCTGCCGAGATCGCGCCGGGTCTCCGCCGACCGCGCCGCGGAGCTCGCGCCCGCGGTCCGGCGGGACGGCCTGCGCGGCGGGCTGCTCGCGTTCGACGGCCAACTCGTCGACGACGCCCGGCTGGTGGTGGCCATCGCGCGCACCGCGGCGCAGCACGGTGCCACCGTTCTGACCCGGGTGGGCGCGTACGACGTGACCGGGACCTCGGCGCGGCTGCGCGATGAGCAGACCGGTGAGGAGCTGACGATCCGGGCCCGCGCGGTGGTGAATGCGGCGGGGGTGTGGGCCGGGCAGGTCGATCCCGACATCCGCCTGAAGCCCAGCCGGGGCACGCACCTGGTGTTGCCCGCGCAGGTGCTCGGCAATCCGACCGCGGCGCTGACGGTGCCGATCCCGGGGGAGACCAACCGATTCGTGTTCGCGTTGCCCGCGCAACTCGGCCGGGTCTACCTCGGCCTCACCGACGAGGCGATCGAGGGCGAGATCCCCGACGTGCCGCAGGCCGCGGACTTCGAGATCGACTTCCTCCTCGACACGGTGAACACGGCGCTGGGGACGCCGCTGACCAGGGCGGACGTGCTGGCGACCTATTCGGGTCTGCGGCCGTTGCTCGACACCGGTGAGGGCAAGACCGCCGATCTCTCCCGCAACCACGCGGTACTCCGCTCGTCGAACGGCGTCATCAGCGTGGTCGGCGGCAAGCTCACCACCTACCGGAAGATGGCGCAGGACGCGGTCGACGCGGCCGTCCGCGCGGGCGGGCTTGTGGCGGGGCCGTGTGTGACCACGAAGCTCCCGGTCGTCGGCGCTGGGCCGGTCACGGGCGACCTGCCCACCTCGCTCGTCGCCCGCTACGGCAGTGAGTCGGCCCGGGTGGCGGCGGCGGGTGAGCTCACGCCGATCGCCGAGGGCATCGACGTCACGCATGCCGAGTTGGCGTTCGCGGTCAGCCACGAGGGTGCCCTCGACGTCGACGACCTGCTGGACCGCCGCACCCGCATCGGTCTGGTGCCCGCGGATCGCGAGCGGGCGACGCCGGCGGCCGAGGCCGCGCTGAACGGCTGACGGCGAGGTTTTTCAGGTCTTCTCCGCGACCCCGGCAATTGAGGACCGTTTCCGACCGCAATTGCTCGTAGCGTCATCCCTACCAACCAACAGGCAAGGGAAGGCCGATCACATGAGCACAGTTCAGAACGTAGCCGCACAGTCCACGGTCCCCGGAGAGCACGCCGACATCCTGGCGATGCTGGCCGACCAGCGTCAGACGTTCCTCATCACGGTTCGGGGACTCGACGACGCGCAGGCACGGACCCGGTCCACGGCGAGCGAGCTGACCCTGATGTCCCTCGTCAAGCACGTCGCCACCACGGAGCGGCACTGGATCGAGACGATGCTCGAACGCGACGAGAACGCCGAGTTCGACATGGTGACCGCCACCGAGGCGTGGACCGTCGGCGAGGACGCGACCCTGGCTTCGCTGCTCGAGGACTACGCGGCCGTCGCACGCGCGACCGAGGCGGCGGTGGCGGGACTGCCGGACCTGGGCGTACTCATCCCGATGCCGACCGCGCCGTGGGCCCCCGAGCGCGAGTGGTGGTCAGCCCGAAAGATCCTGCTGCACATCCTCCGGGAGACCGCGCAGCACTCGGGTCACGCGGACATCATCCGCGAGTCGCTCGACGGCGGGAACACCACGATGCAGATGGGGGCCGACGCCGGCATGGAGTTCTGAGCCCGCGCACCCTGACGATCCGCGGAGTCACCACGCTGGACGTGGTCGGCGGTGGGCCGCCGGGCTCGGGCCCTGAGCGGGTTGGTGCGCGGCTGAACAGCGCTGCTCACATCTTGGCGTATCGCGCCATGGCGAAGCTGTACAGCCCGTAGGTGATGATCCCCACGCCGGCCAGCACGAGGAGAACGACTCCGTAGGGTTGGGCCAACAGGGTCTTGAGGACGCCGTCGAGGCCGGTGGCCTTGGCCGGCTCCGCTTGGCCCGCGGCGAGGACGAGCAGCAGCCCGATTGCCGCGATGGCCATTCCTTTTGCGATGTATCCCACGATGCCGAGGCGCCGGACGAGGTCACCTGTATCGCCCTTGAGGTCCTCGACGAAGCTCCGGCTCGCTCCCTTGTAGACGTGGTAGCCGCCGACCGCGATGATGATCAGGCCGACCGCGATCAGTGCGATTGTTCCGGCGCCGGTCTGCATCATGCGCGCGCTGAGCCCCGAACTCTGGGCACTGCTGGACTTCCCACTGCCCCGGGCGAATCCAAACGAGGCGAACGCGAAGGCGAAGTAGACCACCGCCAGGGCGAAAGCCTTGATGCGATTGGTCACTTCGGACGCTACGCTGTCGGACCCCGGCTCTGACGACTTACCAAGCGCCGCTTCGGCGAGACGCCACAATGCCATCACCAGGAACGCGAGAGTGCCAATCCACAGTGCGAACTTGCCGCCTTGCTTGCTCGCCAACTCCGCCATCGCCCCGGATTGGTCAGCGGCGCCGCCCGCGCCGCCGAGGGCGATCCTGATCGCGATGTAGCCGATGATCAGGTGGACAATGCCGCTGACGACGAAGCCCGCGCGCGCGAATCGTTCGAAGAGGCTGTTTTGCGCCACTTGCGTCGCGGTGGAGGAAAGGTCGCTCTCGGGCATTACGGTGTTCAGTGTTTGAAGGCGTCGGCCGTGTGTTCGATCTTCTTCGCAATGCTCATCGCTCTGTGCTGCTTTCCTGGCTGTGAGACCCGTCTAGTCAACGCCGGAACTCAACGACTGTCCATGCCCGCACGACATTTCGGTAGCCTTGGATGTCCATCGAGTGCGCGGAGCGGAGTAGGCGATGGAGCGGAGAAGTGACGCGGCGCAGACCCGGCGGCGCGGGGATCGGCGTTCCGCGTTCGAGCGGTTCGTCGAGCAGGCCGAACTCCGGGTCAGTCAGGCGCCCTTCTTCTTCGTGTGCGCCGGGTTGGTCGCACTCTGGTTGGTCAGCCTCCCGCTGTGGACCGATCTGAAGACATGGCAGGTCGCCATCCACACCGTCGCGAGCGTCTTCACCCTGCTGCTGGTGGTGCTACTGGAGAACGCGAGCCGGCGGGCCGACGAGGCCGCGCAGGAGAAGCTCAACGTCATCGCCGAGGCGTTGGCCGCGCTGATGGAGTCGTCCGCGGTGCACGACCCGGCGCTGCGCGAGGCCGCGACACGGCTCCGCGATGCCGTCGGCCTGGAAGCGCGTCACTGAGGTCCGGGCCCTCCGGCCGCTGTGGCACCCTGATCGGATGCGAGTCGCCGTCGTCGCCGGACCGGATCCGGGCCATGCCATTCCCGCCATCGCGCTGTGCCTGAGATTCATTGCGGCGGGTGACGATCCGGTTCTCTTCACCGGGGCCCGCTGGCTGGAGGCGGCACGGGGAGCCGGCATCACCGCCCGCAAGCTGAAGGGCCTGGCGCCACGGCCGGAGGACGACGACATGGACGCGGGCCAGCGGATCCACTCGCGGGCCGCGCACATCTCCACCGAGGTGCTGCCGGATCTGAGCGCCATGCTGCCGGATCTGGTGGTCTCCGACATCCTGACCGCGGGCGGCGGGATGGCCGCCGAGCGCCTCGACGTGCCCTGGGTGGAGCTGTCGCCGCACCCGCTCTACTCGGCCTCAAAGGGCCTGCCGCCGATCGGCAGCGGTCTCGCGCCGGGGGAGGGTCTGCGCGGTCGGACCAGGGACGCCCTGATGCGGGCCGCCACCGGTCGGTCGATCCGGCAGGGTGAACGTCAGCGATCCGTTGCCCGGGTCGGCGTGGGGCTGCCCGCGACGGATCCGGGGCCGGTCGCACGGTTGATCGCGACCCTGCCCGCGCTGGAGGTGCCCCGGCCGGACTGGCCGGAGAACGCGCACGTGGTCGGCCCGCTGCTGTGGGAGCCGACGGCGGATCTGTTGGCGCCGCCGCCCGGTGACGAGCCGCTGGTGACGATCGCGCCGTCGACCGCGTTCACCGGCGCCGAGGGCATGCTGGAGACGGCGCTGAAGGCCCTCGACGGTGCGGGCGTGCGGGTGGTTGCCTCGATGCTCGACGAACCGCCGACCGGGCTGCCGGACTGGGCGCGCGCGGGCCTGGGCCGGCAGGATGCCCTGCTCGCGCAGTCCGCCGCGGTCGTGTGCGGCGGCGGTCACGGCATGCTGGCCAAGACACTGCTGGCCGGCGTTCCGGCGGTCACGGTGCCGGGCGGGGGGGACCAGTGGGAACTGGCGAACCGCGCGGCCAGGCAGGGCAGTGCGGCGGTGGTGCGCCCGCTCGGCGTCGACGCCCTGCGTTCGGCCGTCCTGCGGGTGCTCACCGAGCCCGGTTTCGGCGAGGCCGCCCGGAGCGCTGCGGCCAGCCTGTCGGACGTGGCCGACCCGGTCGCGGTGTGCAGGGCGGCGGCCCGGTGACGATGCGCGCTACCGTTGCCAGGTGCGACTGACCGAGTTCAATGAGATGGTCCACGGCGAGTTCGGCCGACTGTACGGCGACTCGTTGCTGGTGGACCACGTCCTGCTCAGCCTGGGCGGCAAGACCGCGGCCGAGGCCATCGAGGCAGGTCGGGACCCCCGCGAGGTCTGGCGTGCGCTGTGTGCCGAGTTCGAGGTCCCGCGCGCACGCTGGTGAACCCGCTCGCCCGATTCGCCGGGCGCCACGCCGCCTCGGGTAGTTGACTCGAACAGGTGTTCCCCTATGCTGGATCGTGTTCGGTGATCTCACGGATCGGCGACGCTGTGCGATCGACAAAGTCTGCTGATCACGAACTTGTCGGTACCCCGCTCTACGGTGACGGCATCGCATGAAACAGATCGCTGATGAACCCCAGATCGCTGGACGAGTCGTTGACTTAAGGAGAACCGAAGATGGCACCACAGGCACACGATCGCGACAAGGCGCTCGAGCTCGCACTGGCGCAGATCGACAAGAACTTCGGCAAGGGTTCGGTGATGCGCCTCGGGGACGAGTCTCGTCAGCCCATCGCGGTGATCCCGACCGGATCCATCGCGCTGGATGTCGCGCTCGGCATCGGCGGTCTGCCCCGCGGTCGTGTGATCGAGATCTACGGTCCGGAATCCTCCGGTAAGACCACGGTCGCGTTGCATGCGGTCGCCAACGCACAGGCCAACGGCGGCATCGCGGCCTTCATCGACGCCGAGCACGCTCTCGATCCGGACTACGCCAAGAAGCTCGGCGTCGACACCGATGCGCTGCTGGTCTCCCAGCCGGACACCGGCGAGCAGGCCCTGGAGATCACGGACATGCTGATCCGCTCCGGCGCGCTCGACATCCTGGTGGTCGACTCGGTCGCGGCGCTGGTGCCCCGCGCCGAGATCGAGGGTGAGATGGGCGACAGCCACGTCGGCCTGCAGGCTCGCCTGATGAGCCAGGCGCTGCGCAAGATCACGGGCGCGATGAGCAACTCCGGCACCACCGTCATCTTCATCAACCAGCTCCGCGAGAAGATCGGTGTCATGTTCGGCTCGCCGGAGACCACCACCGGCGGTAAGGCGCTGAAGTTCTATGCGTCGGTTCGAATGGACATCCGGCGAATCGAGACCTTGAAGGACGGTTCCGATGCGGTCGGTAACCGCACGCGGATCAAGGTGGTCAAGAACAAGATGGCCCCGCCGTTCAAGCAGGCCGAGTTCGACATCCTCTACGGTCACGGAATCAGCAAGGAAGGCTCGCTGATCGACATGGGCGTCGAGCACGGCTTCATCCGGAAGTCGGGTTCCTGGTTCACCTACGAGGGCGACCAGCTGGGGCAGGGCAAGGAGAACGCCCGCAAGTTCCTGCTGGAGAACACCGACATCCGCGACGAGATCGAGAAGAAGATCAAGGAGAAGCTGGGTATCGGCGCCGACGTGACGGCGGACGCGACGCCCGCGGCCCCGGTCGACTTCTAGGACCCTCGTGCGCTCCGGTGACGATGCCCCCCGGACCCCGGCCGCTCAGGAGGCACAGGCGAAGGATCTGTGCCTGCGCCTCCTGACGGATCGGGCGCGTAGCCGGGCGGAGCTGGCCAAGAAGCTCGCGGACAAGGGCTTCGACGAGGATGTCGCCGTGCGGGTGCTCGATCGGCTCACCGCGGTCGGCCTGATCGACGACGCGTCCTTCGCGGCGCAGTGGGTGCATTCGCGGCACACCTTCTCCGGCAAGGGGAAGCGCGCGCTGGCGATGGAACTGCGCACCAAGGGCGTCGCACCAGAGGTGGCGGCCCAGGCCCTCGGCCAGATCGACGGTGACGACGAGCGAGCCCGCGCAACCGATCTGGTGCGGCGGAAGCTGCGCACCACCTCGCTCGATTTCCCGGTGGACGGCCCGGGAGGGCGCAGCTCCGAGCGCGAGCGCACCGTTCGACGCCTGGTCTCGATGCTCGCCCGACGGGGGTATCCGCAGGGAATGGCATTCGACGTGGTCAAGTCGGAGCTTGCGCGCGCCGGCGCGGACACCGAGGACCGGCCTGACGGATGAATCCCCACGGCGGGCGCGCTTTTCAACCCCTCGATAGCCCCAGTTGAAAAGCGCGCGCGCGATCAGTTGCTGGAGCCGGCGGCCAGACCCCCGAGCACCTGGCCGACGAGGCCGATGAGGGCGAGGGGGACGGTGTCAGACGAGATCATGGAGAACCCTTTCCGTGGCGCGCGCTGCGCGAACGTGCGTCGCCCCGATCGGGGCGACGCAACATTTAATCTCCTGATCACCTTTCCGCGGAAGTGTGATACTCATCATCATTAATGTGTCCGGCGGGGTGGGATCTGCGGGTGGTGCCCGGTTTGGATCGGAGGTATAAGGCCGAGGTCATCCCGTTCAACGGGTTGGTTGCCGGTCAGCTCCATTTCGGTCGAGGCCGATGACCGGTCATGCCTGCTATGGACGAGATCGGATCACCTGCAGTTCCGGCGCCGGATCAACCCAGTTGCGGCGCCCGGCCAACACTGTGAGGAGCCCACGTGACACGAGAGGGAAGTATCCGGGTCGGTGGCCGGACCGTCACCTATCTCGAAGCCGGCGACCCCGGTGGTCCACTCGTCCTGCACAACCACGGGGGCCCTCGAGTCGGCTCGAGGGCCGCGATGTTTGATCGGTATGCGAAGGCCAACGGCGTGAGATTCGTTTGCGCGGACCGGTCACTTCATCGCCCTCAGTCACGCGAACGACATTCTCGCGCTGGCGGCGAACGATCTTGCGCCGGCGCCGAACTGAGACCTGATCAGTCGCCGGTGATGTCGATGCCCGGCGCGGCGACGGCGGCTCCGCCCGCGGGCACCGGGGTCACCTTGCCGCGCTTGCCCGTTCGCAACCGCTTCTCGACCCGGGTGGCGAGCATCGTCAGCGCCGAGTTCAGCACGATCATGATCGCGGCCACCACCAGCAGCGCCGGTAGGTAGTTGCCGTAGAACGAGCCGAGCTGCTGGCCCGAGCGGACCACCTCGATGTAGCCGATGAGGTAGCCGAGTGCGGAATCCTTCAGCGCGACCACCATCTGGGAGATGATCGCGGGCAGCATCGCCGTCACCGCCTGCGGCAGCAGGATGGTCCGCATGATCATGCTCTTGCGCATGCCGAGCGCCTTCGCCGCCTCGGTCTGGCCCTTCGGGAGCGACCTGATGCCGGCGCGGACGATCTCGGCGATGACCGATCCGTTGTAGAGCGTCAGTCCGGTGACCACGGCCGCGAGCGCCAGGTACTTCGACTTGAAGATCTGGTAGTCGGCGAAGAACTGGTACGCGAAGATCATCAGGATCAGCACCGGGATCGCGCGGAACAGTTCGACGATGAACCCGGCTACGCTCCGGATCACCCGGTGATCGGACATTCGGGCGATGCCGAGCACGGCGCCGAGGATCAACGCGAGCACGATCGAGAGCGCTGCGGCGATCAGGGTGCCCCGGATGCCGGGGATCAGGTACGTCGTCCAGGACGTGGACTCGGTGAACGGGCTCCATTTCTCGGAGGTGAGCTGGCCCTTCGAATCCAGGGCGCGGTACACGAGGTAGCCGACGACACCCAGCGCCACCGCGACGGCCACCGACAGCAGCCGGTAGACGTTGCGCGCCTTCGGGCCGGGGACGTCGTAGAGGACGGTCGGTTCGGCTCTCATCGGGCCACCTCCATCCGCTTGCCCAGGTAGCCGAACAGCAGACCCATCGGCAGGGTCAGGATCACGAACCCGAGGGCGAAGATGCCGCCGACCACGAAGATGGCGGCCTCGCTCTCGATCATCGTCTTCATCAGCAGCGATGCTTCGGCGACGCCGATCACCGAGGCGATCGTCGAGTTCTTGGTGAGCGCGATCAGGACGCTGCCCAGCGGCGCGATCACCGACCGGAACGCCTGCGGCAGCACGATCAGCCGGAGGTTCTGTGCGAAGGTCAGGCCGAGCGAGCGCCCGGCCTCCGCCTGGCCGACGTGCACGGTGTTGATGCCCGCGCGCAGCGACTCACAGACAAACGCGGCGGTGTACACGCTCAGCCCCAGAATCGCGAGTCGAATGTTGTTGTCCGCCAGCGACGTCGGCGAGCTCTCCGGTGCCAGCCGGATGCCCATGGTCTGGTACAGGCCGAACGAGCAGAAGATGATGATCAGCGTCAGCGGGGTGTTGCGGAAGATCGTCACGTAGGCAGCGCCGATCCACCGGGCCACCGGGATGGGGGAGACGCGCATGGCGGCCAGCACCGTGCCGATGATGAGCGCACCCACCGCGGACAGCGCGGTCAGCTTGATCGTCATCCAGAATGCGGAGATCAGTTGATCCCAGTACTCGCTGAGTATGTCCACGTGGCCTCTCCCCGGGGCAGATGGTGCCGTGACGGCCGCCGCCGACGGGCCCGGTCGGTCCGGTCCCGTCGGCGGCGGGCGACGACTAGTAGCGGTCGACGGTGGGCGGAGCGGGGATCGGGTAGCCGGACGGGCCGACGTTCTTCTCCAGCGCGGCCTGCCAGGAGCCGTCCGCGATCATCGCCTCGATCGCGTCGTTGATCTTGTTCCGGGTCTCGGTGTCGCCCTTGGCGAGCCCGATGCCGTAGTTCTCAGTGGTGAACGGCTGCCCGACCACCTTCAGCTGCCCCGGGTACTGGGCGGCGTAGCCGGCGAGGATGACCGCATCGGTGGTCACCGCGTCCACCGCGCCGTTGCGCAGCGCCTCGACGCACGCCGAGTAGGTGTCGAACTCCTGGAGCTGGACTTCCTTGGCGTAGGTGTCCTTGACCTTCTGTGCCGGCGTCGATCCGGTCACCGAGCACAGCTTCTTGCCGCCGGTCAGCGACTCGGGGCCGGTGATGTCGGTGTTGTCGGAGCGCACCAGCAGAGACTGGCCGGTGGTCAGGTAGGGGCCGGCGAAGTCGACCTTCTCCTTGCGGGCGTCGGTGATCGAGTAGGTGGCCACGATGTAGTCGACCTCGCCGTTCTGGATCAACGTCTCGCGCTGGGCCGAGGGCGACTCCTTGAACGTGATCCCGGAGGCGGGCACGCCCAGCTTGTCGGCCACGTAGGTGGCGACGTCGACGTCGAAGCCGCTGAACGAGCCGTCGGGATTGCGCAGTCCGAGGCCGGGCTGGTCGTACTTGATGCCGACGGTGAGCTTGCCGCTCTCGGCGCTCTCCGAGGCGCTCTTCTGCTCGTCGCCCCCGCAGGCGGTGGCGACGACGGCGATCGCGATCATGCCGACACCGAGTCGTAGCGCGCGATTGATCCTCATGGCGTTCCTCTCTGTGGTCAGAACATTGGTGAAGCGTGGTGGCCGGCGACCAGGGCTCAGTGGCCCAGGATCTTGCCCAGAAAGTCCTTGGCGCGGTCCGTCTTCGGTGCGGTGAAGAAGGAATCCGGATCGGTGTCCTCGACGATCAGGCCGTCGTCCATGAACAGGACGCGGTTGCCCGCCCGGCGGGCGAACCCCATCTCGTGGGTGACCACGAGCATCGTCATGCCCTCCTTCGCCAGCGAGATCATCACCTCGAGAACCTCGCTGACCATCTCCGGATCCAGTGCGGAGGTCGGCTCGTCGAACAGCATCACCTTCGGATTCATCGCGAGCGCCCGTGCGATCGCGACCCGCTGCTGCTGGCCGCCCGAGAGTTGCGCCGGGTACTTGTCCGCCTGGTTGGCGATGCCGACCCGCTCGAGCAGCTCCATCGCCCGCTGCTTGGCCTCGCTCTTGCCCTTCTTGCGGACCTTCACCGGCCCGAGCATGACGTTCTCGAGAATCGTCTTGTGCGCGAACAGGTTGAAGGACTGGAACACCATCCCGACGTCTGCCCGCAGCGCGGCGAGCGCCCGGCCCTCGGCGGGAAGTTCCGTGCCGTCGATCGCGATGGTCCCGGAGTCGATCGGTTCGAGGCGGTTGATCGTCCGGCACAGCGTGGACTTGCCCGACCCGGACGGTCCGAGCACGATCACGACCTGGCCGGTGGGAACCTCGAGGTCGATGTCGCGCAGCACGTGCAGGTCGCCGAAGTGTTTCTGGACCGACCTCATCGAGATCATGGTGGGGGAGTCGGCCACCGAGGTGGCGGACCCCGGTTCACCCGCGTTCGTCATAGCCCAAGACCCTAGGGGGTCAGGACGGCGCACCGCATCCTTTGCGCCTCTCGCCGCGCCGGGCCCCCGGTAGGTTGGCGGGGGCGAGCCGGCGATGACACAGGGGGAACACATGATCGGGGACCTGACCTGCCGGGCGGACGTCGAGGCTCTGCTCCGACGGTTCTACGGACGGGCCCTGGTCGACGACCTGCTCGCCGAGCCGTTCACGGAGGTGCGGGAGCAGGGTCTCGAGTCCCATCTACCGGTGATGTGCGACTTCTGGGAGACGGTGTTGTTCGGCGCGGGCAAGTACCGGGGCAGCGCGCTGCGGGTGCACCAGCGGGTTCGCGGGCAGCACCCGTTCGGGGCCGAGCACTTCGATCGCTGGCTCGCGCTCTGGCACCAGACCGTCGACGAGATGTACGCGGGCCCGCACGCCGACCGTGCCAAGGTCCAGGGCGCGGGGATCGCGACGTCGATGAACCGGCGGTTGTCGGGGCTGCCCAGCATGGCGGCCGAGGCCCTGCGGCTCGGTGTGCCCACCTCGGTGCCGCCGGCCTGAGGGACCGGGCAACGTGGGCGTGCGAGCGCCCACGGGCGGGGCCGTACCCTGGTTGACGTGGACACGATCGACCGAGAGACCCCCGCGGCGCCGAGCGACTTCGAGAACCAGGCGGCGCGTAGCTACGAGGTACGCACCTTCGGCTGCCAGATGAACGTGCACGACTCCGAGCGTCTGTCCGGATTGCTGGAGGACGCCGGGTACACCAAGGCGGCGCCGGGGTCCGAGCCCGACCTGCTGGTGTTCAACACCTGCGCGGTCCGCGAGAACGCCGACAACAAGCTGTACGGCACCCTCGGCATGCTCCGCCCGACGAAGGCGTCGCACCCGGGCATGCAGATCGCGGTCGGCGGTTGCCTGGCGCAGAAGGACCGCGACACCGTGGTCAAGAAGGCGCCCTGGGTGGACGTGGTGTTCGGCACCCACAACATCGGGTCGCTGCCGACGTTGCTCGATCGTGCCCGGCACAACCAGCGGGCCGAGGTGGAGATCCTGGAGTCGCTCGAGGCCTTCCCGTCCACGCTGCCCGCCAAGCGTGAGTCCGCCTACGCGGGCTGGGTGTCCATCTCGGTCGGCTGCAACAACACCTGCACGTTCTGCATCGTGCCCGCGTTGCGCGGCAAGGAGGTGGACCGCCGCCCCGGCGACATCCTGGCCGAGGTGCAGGCCCTGGTCGACGAGGGCGTCCTCGAGGTGACCCTGCTCGGGCAGAACGTCAACTCCTACGGCGTCTCCTTCGCCGACCCCGATGTCCCGCGCGACCGGGGCGCCTTCGCCGCCCTGCTCAGCGCCTGCGGGAACATCGAGGGACTCGAGCGGGTCCGGTTCACCTCACCGCACCCCGCCGAGTTCACCGATGACGTGATCGAGGCGATGGCCACCACGCCCAACGTGTGCCCGCAGCTGCACATGCCGCTGCAGTCGGGCTCCGATCGCGTGCTCAAGGCCATGCGTCGCTCCTACCGCAAGACGAAGTTCCTCGGCATCATCGACAAGGTCCGTGCGGCGATGCCGCACGCCGCCATCACCACCGACATCATCGTGGGCTTCCCCGGCGAGACCGAGGAGGACTTCCAGGAGACCCTCGACGTGGTCCGGCAGGCGCGTTTCACCAGTGCATTCACCTTCCAGTACTCGAAGCGGCCCGGCACCCCCGCCGCCGAGATGGAGGGGCAGCTGCCGAAGGCGGTGGTCCAGGAGCGGTACGACCGGTTGATCGCGCTGCAGGAGCAGATCACCCTGGAGGAGAACCAGAAGCTGCTCGGCGCCGAGGTCGAGCTGCTCGTCGCCGCGGGCGAGGGCCGCAAGAACGAGGCGACGCGGCGGATGAGCGGCCGCGCCCGCGACGGAAGGCTGGTGCACTTCCGCCCGGAGGGCCGGCTCGACGGCGACCTCCGCCCTGGCGACGTGATCACCGCGACGATCACCGGTGCCGCCCCGCACCACCTGATCGCCGACGGCCCGGTCCTGACGCACCGCCGCACCAGGGCGGGCGACTCGCACGAACGTGGCATCACCCCGAAGACGCCGCCCATCGGCGTCGGGCTGGGCCTACCGCAGATCGGCGCGCCCGCGCCGCTGCCCACCGCAACCGGATGTGGAGCATGAGCAAAGACGCGCACGAGGACCCGATCGAGCAGTACCGCAAGGACATCGACGCCGCCGAGCGAAAGGTCGCCGGGGAGATCGATCCCGGGATGCGCGCGGTGGTCGTCGCGGTGGCCGTGCTGGTGCTGCTGCTCTCGTTCATGCTGTCGCACACCGGGTCCGCGAACGGCTGGGACGTGCTGGCCGGTGACGACACCGCGCTCGCGGAGTCGATTGCGCTGCCGTCCCGCGTGTTCGTGTGGCTGGCAATGGTGTTCGGCGTCGGGGTGAGCGTGCTGGCGCTGGTCACCCGGCGCTGGGCGCTGGCCTGGATCGCGTCCGCCGGCTGCGCGGTGGCCTCCGTGTTCGGCATGCTGGCGATCTGGTCCCGGCAGACGCTGCCCGCGACGGATCCGGGCGGCGGGCCCGGCATCGGCCTGATCCTCGGCTGGATCGCGGTGCTGGTCCTGACGTTCCACTGGTTGAAGGTGGTGTGGAGCCGCACCGCCGTGCAGCTGGCCGCGGAGCAGGAACGCAGGCAGCGGACGGCGGAGGCCGAGCAGCGGACGATCTGGGGCGACGAACAGGACTGAGTCCGCGACCGAGATTCGCCCGGCGCGGCGGCGTACCGGCCGTCATGCTGAGGCCATGCACAGTCGTCCTGAGGAGATGGTCGGCGCGGGCCGCGCCCTGAACGCGGTGCCACCGGGCGCCGGCGCGGCCGCGATGGCCACCGGGATCGTGTCGGTCGCGCTCCACTCGGCCGGCATCGAGTGGTTCTCCAGAATCTGGCTGGTCGTCGCGGTCGGCATCTGGGCGGTGCTCGTCGGGATCTTCCTCGCGCGGCTGGTCGGCGACCGGGCCCGCTGGGAGACCGAGGCCGACACCCCGGCCGCGCTGACCGCGGTCGCGGCGACCACGGTCCTGGGCACCCGGGTCGCCCTGCTCGGCTGGGACGCGATTGCGGTGTTCGCGCTGTGCCTGGCTGTCCTCGTGTGGGTGGTGTTGATGCCCGCGGTGATCGGGCACTGGACCGGACCGACCGTCGGCGCGCACTTCCTGCTCTGCGTGGCGACGCAGGGGCTGGTGGTCCTCGGCGCCACCCTCGCGGTCGAGCTGCGCGCGCCGTTCCTGACCGCGGCATCGGGTGCGGTGTTCGTGCTCGGCCTCATCGCCTACACGGCCGTGCTGGCACGCTTCTCGTTCGCGCAGTTCAGGATCGGCGCGGGCGACCACTGGGTGTGCGCCGGCGGGCTCGCGATCAGCGCGCTCGCGGCCGGCAAGCTCGTCGCCGCGACGGACGCGGCGGACTGGAACGGTTGGCCGCACACCGTGATCCGGGTCGGCGCCGCGGTGATCCTGGCCCTCGACCTCGCCGGGTATCTGGCATTGGCGATCTGCGAGGTGCGATGGCCGCGCCTCGGATTCGACGTCCGGCGCTGGTCCACCGCATTCCCGATGGGGATGACCGCCGCGGCGACGATCACGGTCGCCGGCGCGATCGGAGCGCCCTGGCTCAGATCGATCGGGCTCGTCCTGATCTGGCCCGCCGTGGCGCTGTGCCTGGTCCTTCTCGTCGCCTCCGCCAGGCACCTGGTGTCCGCGGGAACCGCGGACACCAGCGCCGGCTAGCGTCCGTTGACCGCGCCCTCGGCGGCTTCGGCCCACTCGCGCCACTGCTGGGCCTGAGCGAGGGCCTTCTCGGCGTCCTTGGTCTTACCCGCGGCGGTCGCCTTCGCGGCCTGGTCCTCGAACTGGGCGACCCGCTCGCGGAACTGGGCGGCCCGGGCCATTGCCTCGGGATCGGTTCGGCGCCACTGGGTGTCGGCGGCGTCGCGCACCTTCTTCTCGATCGCGCGCAGCTTGCCCTCGAGGTCGTGCATGCGCTCGCGCGGGACCTTGCCGATGGCGTCCCACTTGTCCTGAAGGTCCCGCAGCGCGGCGCGGGCGGCCTCGAGGTCCTTGTCGGGGTCGATGTCCCCGGCGTCGCGCAGCAGCGCCTCCTTGGCGGTGGCGTTCTCGTCGAACTCCGCGTCGCGCTCGGATGCTGCGGCGTTGCGGGCGGCGAAGAACACGTCCTGGGCGCCCTTGAACCGCTTCCACAGGGCGTCGTCGGCGTCGCGCGGTGCGCGGCCCGCGGCCTTCCACTCGGTGAGCAGGTCGCGGAAGGCGGCGGCCGTCGGGCCCCAGTCGGTGGAGTCCGACAGGGCCTCCGCGCGGACCACGAGTTCCTCCTTGACGACCTTCGCGGAGGCGCGGTCGCGGTCGAGCTCCGCGAAGTGCGCGCCGCGCCGCCGGTTGAACGCCTCACGGGCCTTCGAGTACCGCTTCCAGAGCGCGTCGTCGACCTTGCGGTCCACGCCGCGGATCGTCTTCCACTCGTCGAGGATCTCGCGCAGCCGATCGCCCGCGGCCTTCCACTGGGTGGATTCGGCGCCGATCTGCTCGGCCTCCGCGGCGAGCTCCTCCTTGCGGTGGGTGTGTTCCTCCCGCTCGTGCTCGCGTTCGGCCTTCGCGGCCACCGCGGCCTGCTCGGATTCCGCGACGATCACGTCCAGCCTGCGCGTGAGCGCGTCGATGTCCCCGATCACTGCGGCCGTCGGCAGCGACTCCGACAGGGCGACGGCGGCGGCCTTGGTCTTCTTCGCATCGCCGGCACCCGAGACGAGGCGGGCCTCCAACAGGGCGACCTCGGTGGCCAGGTCGTCGTAGCGGCGGCCGAAGTGAGCCAGGCCCTCGGCCGCGTCACCGGCCTGCCAGGAGCCGATCTGACGCTCGCCGTCGGCGGTCCTGACCCAGGCCGTGCCGTCCTCGTCGACCCGGCCGAAGAGGCTGGGATCGCTCGGTGGAGCCACGGTCGGCGGGTGCGCTACGGCGGGGGCGGGCCCGGCGGCCGACGGCTTGACCACGCCGGGCTTGGGTGCGCCGGGCTTGGGTGCTCCGGGCTTCGGGGCGCCTGGCTTGGGTGCGCTGCTGTCGGTCATGACTCCTCATCTCTGCCGCGCGTCACGGCTGCCGGTGCGTCGTAGGTCTCAGTGCCACTCGTGGGTGTGGGTTCCATTCAACCCGCTGCAAGTGGCCACGACTATTGAAACAGGTCAGACCTCGAAGTCGGGGATTGCTGCACAATGGGCGGCGCGGCACCGCCGCGGGCGTCGACTACCGTGGCCCAGTGTGTTCACCGCCGCGGCTCTCGTGTCCTCGCCACCCCTGCTGATACCCGAACTGGCGGGCGGCGCGGCGGCGGAGACGGCCGGATTGCGGGTGGCCTCGACGGACGTCGCCGCTCGACTCGGCGAACTCTCGACACGCTGGACCGCGATCGGCGTCGGACGCACCGAATGCGAGTTCCCGGCCACCACCTCGGGGAGTTTCCGCGGGTACGGGGCGGATGTGCGGGTCGCATTGTCCGACGAGGCCCCCGAGGCGTTCGACCCCGATCTGCCGTTGGCCGCGCTGATCGCCGGTTGGCTACGCGCCGCGGCCCCCGCCGAGACCGTCGTGGACGCGATCATCGTGGCTGAGGACACCTCGCCGGTGTATTGCGCCGAACTCGGGGTTCGGCTCCGTGAACGCCTCGACGCGGAGCCGCTGAACCACGGCGTCCTGGTGGTCGCGGACGGTGCCCGGACACTGACCGCCAAGGCTCCGGGTGCCTTCGACGAGCGCGCACCCGAGGCGCAGGGAGAACTGGACCGGGCACTGGACTCCGGGGACACTGAGTACCTGGCGGAACTCGACCCGGTCGCGTGCCTGGACATCGGGATCGAGGGTCGCGCCGCCTGGCAGGTGCTCGCCGGGCTGTTCGGGCGCAGGCCGAGAGCGACCCAGACGTATTACCAGGGTGCGCCGTACGGAGTCGGATACCACGTCGGCATGTGGTTGCCGTGACGGCGCGCGCGCCGATCGCGGTCGTCGGCCCGACCGCGACCGGGAAGTCCGACCTCGGCCTCGACCTCGCGGAACGGCTCGGCGGCGAGATCGTCAACATCGATGCGATGCAGCAATACCGTGGCATGGACATCGGCACCGCCAAGCTGCCGCCGGATCAGCGCCGTGGCATCCCGCACCACCAGCTCGATGTGCTCGAGGTCACCGAGACGGCGACGGTGGCGAACTACCAGCGCGCGGCTCGGGCTGACGTCCAGGCGATCGTGGCCCGCGGCGCGGTGCCGATCATCGTCGGCGGTTCGATGATGTACGTGCAGTCCCTGCTCGACGACTGGTCGTTCCCCGCCACCGATCCCACGGTGCGGGCGCGCTGGGAGGCGGTGCTGGCCGAGCGCGGCGTGGCGGGGGTGCACGCGGAACTGGTCAAGGCAGACCCGGAGGCCGCCGCGACGATCCTGCCGACCGACGGCAGGCGGATGGTGCGGGCCCTCGAGGTGGTCGAACTCACCGGCAGGCCGTTCGCCGCCTCCGCACCCGTCATCGGCGAACCGCGTTGGGGGACCATTATTCTCGGTGTGGATCGCGACACCGCGGAACTCGACGAGCGGATCGGGCTGCGCACCCGGTCGATGTTCGAGGGCGGTCTCGTCGAGGAGGTGCTCGGCCTGATCGAGGTGGGACTGCGCGAGGGTGTGACGGCCCCGCGGGCCATCGGCTACGCCCAGGTGCTGGCCGCGCTCGACGGCGAGTACGACCTGGAGCAGGCCCGGGAGCTGACCCTGATCGGGACCAGGCGGTACGTCCGTAGGCAGCGTTCGTGGTTCCGGCGCGACCCGCGGGTGCACTGGCTCGACGGTGGTGACCGCGATGTGATCTCTAGGGCATTGACGATTGTGGGGAGCCAGTGAGCAAGAAGCCGGTGAGCAGACTCGCGGCGCGCGACGCGCGGGTCACGGTGCGCAATGCGCGATTTCAGCAGTGGGAGTCGTATCTGAACACCCGCGCCAAGCGGACGAAGTCCGCGCGGTTCCTCATCCAGGGTGTGCGACCGCTGACGCTGGCGATCGAGCACGACTGGCCGCTGGAGACGCTGCTGTATCGCCTCGACGGACCCCCGCTCTCGTCCTGGGCCCGCGGGGTCCTCGACGGCTGGCGGCACGAGAAGGTCGGCGTCAGTGGCGAACTCATGGCGGAGCTGGGGGAGAAGGATGCCTCGCCCGAGCTGATCGCGGTCGCCAAGCAGCGGCACCGTGGGCTGGGTTCGCTCGCCCTCACCGGTGCGTCGCCGTTGCTCGTGGTGTTCGACCGGCCGTCCTCGCCGGGCAACCTGGGCACCCTCATCCGGTCGGCGAATGCCTTCGGGGCGGACGCGGTGATCGTCGCCGGGCACGCGGCCGATCCGTACGACCCGCACTGCGTGCGCGCCTCGACGGGCTCGCTGTTCGCGGTGCCGGTGCTGACGGTCGCGGACTCGGACGAGGTGCTGGCCTACCGGGCGCGGGTCCGCGACGGCGGTACCGAGCTGCGGATCGTCGGCACCGACGAGGACGGCGACGTGGCGATCTTCGAGAACGACTTCACCGGGGGCACGATCCTGGTCATCGGCAACGAGACCCGTGGGATGAGCGCCTCCTGGCGCGCGGCCTGTGATGTGACCGTGAGCATCCCGATCGGGGGCGCGGCCAGCTCCCTCGGCGCGCCGAGCGCAGGCGCGGTCAGCCTCTACGAGATCGCGAGGCAGCGCCTGGGTGCCTCGCCGAAGGGACGGGAGCACCGATGAGCGACGAGTGGGACTCGGACTGGCAGTCGCATCCGGACGTGTCTTCGGCGGCCATCGCCGGCCGCCTCGCCGCGCGGATGGCCCTGTTCGCCGGGGTGGGCGAGCCGTACCCGCCGCTCGGTAGCATGATCGGCATGGAATTCAGCAAGGGCCACGGCACCGAGAACGACTTCGTGGTCCTGCCGGATCTCGACGTGCGCCTGGATCTGCGTGCCGAGCGGGTCGCCGCGCTGTGCGACCGACGCCGTGGACTCGGCGCGGACGGGGTCCTGCGGGTCGCCAGGGCCGGGGCCCTGCGCGCGGCAGGCGTGCTCGAGGCGCTGCCGGAGGGCGTGGGCGACGACGACTGGTTCATGGACTACCGCAACGGCGACGGCTCGATCGCCGAGATGTGCGGCAACGGGGTCCGGGTGTTCGCGCACTACCTTCGCGCCACCGGCCTCGAGGGGGCTAGCGAGTTCGTCGTCGGCAGTCGCGCGGGCGCCAGGCCCGTGGTCGTGCACAGCTGCGACGGCTGGACCGCCGACGTCACCGTCCAGATGGGAACGGTCACCGAGCTCGGGACCTCCAGTGCCATCGTGGCGGGCCAGACCTTCACCGGGCTGGGCATCGACGTGGGCAATCCGCACCTGGCCTGTGTCGAGGAGTCGCTCACCGCCGACAAGCTCGCGGCGCTCGACCTGACCGCGGCGCCCGCGTTCTCGGCGGCCTTCTTCCCGCACGGGGTGAACGTCGAGATCCTCACCCCGCTGGTCGACGGAGTTGTCGACATGCGCGTCTACGAGCGTGGCGTCGGCGAGACGCGATCCTGCGGCACCGGGACCGTCGCCGCCGCCGCGGCGGCGCTGCGGGCCGACGGCCGCGAGGAGGGCGAGGTCCGGGTGCGGGTGCCGGGCGGGGAGGTCCTCGTCGCCGTGCGCGGGGGCGCCGCCGAACTGCGTGGGCCGTCGGTTCTGGTCGGGTCCGGTCGCATCGACGACGACTGGTGGAACGCGCTCGCGTAATTGCGCGTGCACCAGGAGGGTCGGTCGTGGGACCATGGGTCCTGTATGACGAAAACACCGCGTATCACCAAGACACCGATCCTCGATCACCTCGACGGCGACGAACACGACACCGACTGGGCGGGCCACGATCCGTCGGTCGGCGAGATGCAGCTGGACGAGCGCAGTGCGCTGCGACGGGTGGCCGGACTGTCCACCGAGCTCACCGACATCACCGAGGTCGAGTACCGACAGCTCCGCCTCGAACGGGTGGTGTTGGTCGGGGTATGGACCCACGGCACCGCAGCCCAGGCCGAGGCGAGCATGGCCGAGCTGGCCGCGCTCGCCGAGACCGCGGGCTCGGAGGTCCTGGAGGGCCTCGTGCAGCGCCGCGACAAGCCCGACGCCGCAACCTACATCGGCTCGGGCAAGGCCGGCGAGCTTCGTGAGGTGGTGCTCGCCACCGGCGCGGACACGGTCATCGCCGACGGCGAACTGACCCCGGCCCAGCTCACCGCGCTGGAGAAGGTCGTCAAGGTCAAGGTGGTCGACCGGACCGCGCTGATCCTCGACATCTTCGCTCAGCACGCCACCTCGAGTGAGGGCAAGGCGCAGGTCGCGCTCGCCCAGATGCAGTACATGCTGCCCCGCCTGCGCGGCTGGGGTGAGTCGATGTCCCGGCAGGCCGGTGGTCGCGCGGGCAGCAACGGCGGTGTGGGCCTGCGCGGACCGGGTGAGACCAAGATCGAGACCGATCGCCGCCGGATTCGTGAGCGGATGGCCAAGCTGCGCCGCGAGATCAAGGAGATGAAGGGCGCCCGCGACACCAAGCGCACCCGCCGGCTGCGGAACGAGGTGCCCTCGGTTGCGATCATCGGGTACACGAACGCGGGCAAGTCCAGCCTGCTCAACTCGCTCACCGGCGCGGGCGTGCTGGTGCAGAACGCGCTCTTCGCCACCCTCGACCCGACGACCAGGAAGGCGGAGTTCGAGGACGGACGTCAGTACGTGCTGACCGACACCGTCGGGTTCGTGCGGCATCTGCCGACCCAGCTGGTGGAGGCGTTCCGGTCGACGCTGGAGGAGGTCGCCGACGCCGATCTGCTGCTGCACGTCGTCGACGGTTCCGATCCGCTGCCGACCGATCAGATCAAGGCTGTGCGCGAGGTGGTCACCGAGGTCCTCCGCGAGACCGACGCGCCCGCGCCGCCGGAGCTGTTGGTGGTCAACAAGATCGATGCCGCGGACCCGGTGACGCTCACCCAGTTGCGCGGGGTGCTGCCCGGTGCGGTGTTCGTGTCCGCACGGACCGGCGAGGGGATCGCCGAACTGAGGGAGCGGCTCGCGGAGATCGTCAAGGCGCCGGAGGTGGAGGTCACGGTGCTGGTGCCGTACACCCGTGGCGACCTGGTGGCCCGCATTCACGCGGACGGCCGGATCCTCGGGTCGTCGCACGAGCCGGAGGGCACCCTCGTCCGCGCGAAGGTGCCGGAGGCGCTGGCCTCGGCGCTGCAGGACTACCGCCACAGTGCGTAGCCGCCTCGCGGCGGTGGCCGTCACGGTCCTGGGTTCGGCCGCCCTCGCCGTGCTGCCCGTGTCGGCCCAGCCGAACTCGAGCCCCGGTTCGATCGAGATCGTCGACGCGCCATTCGAGAACCTCTGCACTCCAACGGATTCCGCATTGGAGGAGGTGTCCGGTCTGGCGGTCACCGATGACGGGATCTACGCGGTCGCCGACAGCGGGACGGACGATGCGGTCCGGGTTCTCGACGATCAGTGCCGGGTGACCGGCACGTTGCCCCAGCCAGTCGACCCGTTCGACGTGGAGGATCTCGCGCAGGCCGACGGGCGGTTGTGGCTCTCGGACACCGGCGACAACGCCGGTGCGCGGACCACCGTCGCGCTGACCGACATGGACACCAGCACTGGCGCGGGCACATTGCGCAGGCTCACCTACCCGGACGGCGCCCACGACGCGGAGGCGATCCTCCTGGGCAGCGACGGGGTCCCGGTGGTCGTGACGAAGGAGCTGTTCGGCGCGAGCGGCATCTATCGGCCCGCCGGTGCACTGCGCGCCGAGCAGTTGCCGAGCCCGGGACCCACCGCGTTGGAGCGGGTGGGGCAGATCGGTTTCGAGCCCACGGAGACACCGGGCGGCCCGGTCCCGTTCGCGGGCGGGGCCATGATCACCGGCGGCGCGGTCAGCGGGGACGGCACGGTGGTGGCGCTGCGCACCTACACCGACGTGTACCTGTACCCGGCGCCGGACGGCGATGTCGTGGCGGCGCTGACCGGCGCCGAACCGATCCGGGTGCCGATGCCGGACCAGCCGCAGGGCGAGGCCATCGCCTTCACCCCGGCCGGGGACCTGCTCAGTGCGTCCGAGGCCGACGGCGGGCCGCTGCCACCGATACGGGTCCTGTACGGGGCGACGGAGCTGGTCACATCCACGACCGGGGAGGCGGGAATTGCCCTGCAGGTGGACCCCGGGGCGGTGATCGCCGCGGGCGTCGGCGCCGGGCTCGTGGTCACCGTCGGCGGCGCGCTGTGGTGGCGGGCCCGCTCGCGACGTCGACGGAACTGAACAGTTGTCGGGTTCTGATCGGTAGGCTCCATGCCGGTTCACACGCCGGCCGGAAGGCGGGCACATGTCACAAGCGGCGAAGGGCAAGCACCAGATGTTCAACATTGCGGTCAAGAAGGGGCACGAGAACGTGTCGCTGCTCGGTATCGGTGCCTACCGGCCCGAGCGGATCGTCAGCAACGCCGAGGTGTGCGAGGTCCTCGACTCGTCGGACGAGTGGATCTACGAGCGCAGTGGCATCCGCAACCGCCGCTGGATCAGCGGGGACGAGACCGCGAAGTCGATGGCCGTGGCCGCGGCCGAGCGCGCGATCCGCAACAGCGGCATCGACAAGGAGCAGATCGGCGCGCTCATCCTCGCCACCGGCAGCTGGAAGACGAAGATTCCGCACGGTGCGCCGCAGGTGGCGCACGAACTGGGGATCAACGGCATCGCGGCGTTCGACCTCGCCTCCGGCTGCGGTGGCTTCGGTTACGGGCTCGGGGTGGCCACGGACATGATCCGGTCCGGTTCCGCCCAGTATGTCCTGGTGATCGGTGTCGAGACCATGTCCGTGGTGATGGAACCGACCGATCGCAACACCGCCTTCATTTTCGGCGACGGCGCGGGTGCGGTGGTGGTCGGCCCCAGCGAGACGAACGGCATCTCACCGACCGTGTGGGGCAGCGACGGCGAGAACGCCACCGCGATCAGCCAGAACTACGACATCCCCGCCTACATGGACCGGGCCCAGGCCCTGCAGGGCGAGGGCCCGGACGGCGAGCAGGTGGGCCGCATGGTGGTGTCGATGGAGGGACCCCGGGTGTTCCGGTGGGCGGCCATCACCCTGCCCAAGGCGCTCGGCAGCATCCTGGCGGAATCGGGCGTCGCGATCGAGGACATCGAGGTCTTCGTGCCGCACCAGGCCAACGCCCGGATCAACGACCTGATGAAGAAGAACCTCGGCCTCGGTGACGACGTGCCGGTCGCCAACGACATCGAGAACACCGGCAACACGTCCGCCGCGTCGATCCCGCTCGCGATGGAGGAGATGCTGGTGTCGGGCAAGGCGAAGGGCGGGCAGCTCGCCCTGCTGCTCGGCTTCGGCGCCGGGCTGAGCTACGCCGGCCAGGTCGTCACGTTGCCGCCGGTGCCGGTCGAAACGAGCTTCTGACCGACACATACGCGACGAACCCGGTGACGACGCTCAGGCGTCGAGGTCTGCGGCGACCAGCTTCGCGACGATCGCGACGGACTCGGCGTCGTCACTGGTCACGGTCACCTCGACGCCCTGCGTTGCGCCGAGCGTCATGATCATCAGGGCGGATCCGGCATCGACCGGTTCACCACCCGCCACCGCGAGCGTGACGGGGATTCCCCCGGAACTGACCGCGTCGGCGATCACGGCGGCGGGGCGGGCGTGCAGTCCGATCGACGATCCGACGGCGACGGTGGTGCTGGGCATGGTGTGTCCTCTCGGTGGGTGTGAGTGTGATGGCGTCACGCTGTTGCGGCGACGAGCTCGGGTTCGGCTGGGGCAGCCGTACGCGGACGGATGAACTGTTTTGCCAGGACCACGGCGGTGGCGGCGACGACCGTGCCCGCGGCGATCGAGATCAGGAACCAGGCGATGTTGCCGATCGCGAACAGCACGAACAGTCCGCCGTGCGGTGCGCTGAGGGTGACCTCGGTGGCCATCACCAGGGCCCCGGTCGCCGCACCGCCGGCCATCATGGACGGGATCACCCGGAGCGGGTCGGCGGCGGCGAACGGGATGGCGCCCTCGGAGATGAACGCGGCGCCGAGGAACCAGGCCGCCTTGCCGTTCTCCCGCTCGGCCTCGCTGAACAGGCCGGGACGCACGGTGGATGCCAGTGCCATCGCCAGTGGTGGCACCATGCCCGCGGCCATCACCGCGGCCATGATCCGCAGGGTGGCCGGGTCGGTGACGCTGAGCCCGGCGACAGCGAACGCGTAGGCCGCCTTGTTGACCGGGCCACCGAGGTCGAAGCACATCATCAGGCCGAGGATGATGCCCAGCGCCACGGCGGAGCTGCCGGACAGACCGTTCAGCCAGGTGGTCAGGCCGCTGGTGATCGCGGCCAACGGCCGGCCGAGCACCATGAACATCAACGCGCCGACGGCCAGGGTGGCGAACAGCGGGATGACAACGACCGGCATCAGGCCGCGCAGCACCTGCGGTACCCGGAGCCGGCCGATCCAGAGTGCCGCGAAGCCTGCGATGATGCCGCCGACCAGGCCGCCGATGAAGCCGGCGCCGACGAACACCGCGACCGCGCCCGCGGTGAATCCCGGTGCGAGGCCGGGCCGGTCGGCGATGGCGAAGGCGATGTACCCGGCAAGAGCCGGGACGAGGAAGCTGAAGGCCAGCGACCCGAGCTGGAACAGGACGGCGCCGACATTGGTGCCGAGCCCGCCGTCGGGCAGGTCCCACAGCGAGTTGCCGAGGACGATGTCCTTCGCGCCGTCGGAGATCTCGTACCCGCCGAACAGGAAGCCGAGCGCGATCAGCAGGCCGCCTGCGGCGACGAACGGGATCATGTAGCTCACGCCGGTCAGCAGGATCTGCCGCAGCCGGGTGCCCCAGCCGACGTCCGCCGCTGCCCCGGCGGTGTCCGTGCCCGCGGCGCTGCCTGCGACCCGGGCCGCGGACGGGTCGCCGGCGGCCCGGATCGCCTCGGCGAGCATGGCGTCGGGCTCGTTGATGGCGCGCTTGACGCCGGACGCGACGACGGGTTTGCCCGCGAAACGGTCGCGGCCCTTGACCCCGACGTCGGTCGCGAAGATCACGGCGGAGGCGCCGGCGATCACCTCGGGGTCCAGCGACGTGCCGCCGCTCGAGCCCTGTGTCTCCACCCGCACCGGTATCGATGCCCGCTTGCCCGCCGCGACCAGGGAGTCGGCGGCCATGTACGTGTGCGCGATGCCGGTCGGGCAGGCGGTGACCGCGACCACGTAGCGCTCGGCGGCCGCGGGCTCGGAGTCGACGGCGGAAGCCGGTGCGGCAGAGGCGGAGTCGGCGGTCGGAGCGGCCTGCCCCGGCACCTCGAGGCCGAGCGCCTCGTGCACCAGCGTCACGACGGCGCCGGCGTCCGGGGCCGCGCGCAGCGACGCGACGAACTCGGGCCGCACCAGCGCGCGGGCCAGGCCGGACAGCAGTTTCATGTGCTCGGCGCCCGCGCCCTCCGGAGCGGCGATGAGAAATACCAGGTCGGCGGGACCGTCCGGCGCGCCGAAGTCGACCTTCGGGTCCAGGCGTGCGAACCCGAGGGAGGCGGTGGTGACGGCCGCGGATCGGCAGTGCGGGATGGCGATGCCGCCGGGCAGCCCCGTCGCGGACTGCGCCTCGCGGGCCAGTGCCGCATCGCGCAGGGTGGCGGCCCCGGTGGCGCGGCCTGCGTCGGCGAGCAGGGTCGCCAGCGATTCGATGACGGCCCCGGTGTCGGCGCCCAGGTCGGCGTCGAGAGCGATCAGCTCGGTGGTGATGATCGCCGGGGAATCGGTGGTGGGAGTGGACATGTCGGGTCCTCAGTACTCGGCGGCCGGGGCGGCGACCGTGGTGGATGGCGAGGCGGTGTCGGGACGGGGGTTGTCGGTGTCCGGGCGCCGCGGACCGGGGTTCGCGACATCCAGCGCGGTGACGGTGACGGCGTCGCGGTCGATCTGGTCGGGCCGGGGGAGCGCGGTGCCGGGCAGGCCGGCGGCGGCGGTGCCGTAGGCCACCGCGAGCTGCAGGGCCCGTGCCGGGTCGTCCCCGGCGACGGTTGCGAGCAGGTAGCCGGCGAGCGAGGCGTCGCCGGCGCCGACGGTGCTGCGGGGGGTGATGCGCGGGGCCCGGGCGAACCACGCGCCCTCGGTGGTCACCAGGACCGCACCCGCGGATCCGAGGGTGGCCAGCACCGCGCTGACCCCCCGGTCCAGCAGGGTCAGTGCGGCCCGGACGGTCAGGCTCGGGTCCCCGGCATCGGCGGCGGCCTCGAGCGCGACGGCGTCGTAGCCGGTCAGCTGGGCCAGCTCCTCGGCGTTCGGCTTCACCAGGTCGGGAGCGGTGTCGGGGAAACCCGCGGCGAGGGCGCGCAACGGAACGTCGGAGGTGTCCACCGCGATCGCACAGGGCATCGGCCGTAGCGCACGCACCAGCTGGCCGTACCAGTCGTCCGGGGCGCCCGGTGGGAGCGAGCCGCACAGCGCGATCCACCGGGCGTGGTCGGCGTGCTCGGTGAGCAGTCGCGCGAGCGCACCGAGCATGGTGGCGTCGAGCGGGTGGCCCGGCTCGTTGAGCTTGGTGGTGGTGCCGTCCGGCTCGGTGACCGTCAGGTTGCCGCGGACCGGGCCGGCGGTCGGCACCACGCGGTGCGCGATGCCCCGGTCGGCGAGCGCGGTGACCAGCGGGTCGTCGGCGCGGGCGGGCAGGATCGCCACGGTCGGGGAGTGTGCCGCCGCGACCACCCGGGCGACGTTGACGCCCTTGCCGCCAGGGTCCGTGCTGGTGGCCGTGGCGCGGTGTACCGCGCCACGCTCGAGGCGGGTGGCCAGCTCGACGGTGCTGTCGAGGCTGGGGTTGGCCGTCAGGGTGACGATCATGCGAGTACCACCTCGATGCCGTGAGCCTCGAGTTCGGTGCGGGCGCTCGGGTCGAGGTCGGTGTCCGTGACCAGCACGTCGACGGCGTCAACGGGGGCGAACCTCACCAGGTCCTCCCGGCCGATCTTGCTCGAGTCGGCGACCACCACCACGAGGTTGGCGCAGCGCACCAGGGCCCGCTTGACGGCGGCCTCGTCGAGGTCCGGCGTGGACAACCCGTGGTCCACGGTCAGGGCGTTCGTCCCGACGAAGGCGACGTCGACGCGCAGGCCGGTGAGGGTGGCGACGGCCTGGTCCCCGACCACCGCCTGGGTGACCCCGCGGACCCGGCCGCCGAGCACCTGCAGGCTGTGCTGGCCTGCGCACCGAGTGGCGACGGGGATCGAGTTGGTGACCACCGTCAGCTCGCGCTCGGCAGGGAGCAGGGGTGCGATCCGGGCCGTGGTGGTGCCCGCGTCCAGGACCACACTGCCACCCTGATGCGGCAGGTAGGCCAGGGCGGCGGCGGCGATCCGGTCCTTCGCCTGCGCGTGGCTGTGCTCGCGCTCGGTCAGGCCGGTCTCGCCGAGAGTGATGGCGGAGGCGGACACGGCGCCGCCGTGCACCCGGCGGATGAGGCCGAGCCGATCGAGGGCCGCGAGGTCGCGGCGGACGGTCTCCGTGGTCACCTCGTAGGCGTCGGCGAGATCGGCGACCGAGACCCGACCGCGTTGGCCGATGAGCCCCGCGATCGCCTGCTGGCGCTCTTCCGCGTACATGTGGTCTCCTGCCCGAAACAATGTTGGTTTATGTTGTTTTACGCCTGTCTGTGTTGACATGTCAATGCTTTGGAGTAATCCTCGTCACAGTGCTCGTGTCGACGGGCACGAGCGTCGTAACCGATTCGAGCCGAGGAGTGGACATGAGCGGGACCGGGGTAGGAAGCGTCCCGTCGCAGGTGGGCGGCGGCGTGGACGCGCCGGGCACACCGGCGGCGGTCCTGGTCGGGACGCCGGTTGTGCCGGGCGTCGGGTACGGCCCGGTGATTCGGCCAGGCGCCCGGCCCGAGGTCCCGGCTCGCGGCGCCGACCTGCCCGAACCCGTCCGCCCCGCCGAGAGGCAGCGCTTCCTGGCCGCCGCGGAACTGGTGTCCGGGCGGCTGCTGGCCCGCGCCGACGCCGCCGCGGGCGCGGGCGCCGAGGTGCTCCGGGCCACCGCCGCGCTGGCCACCGACCGCGGCTGGCTCGGCGCCGCCGGGACCCTCATCGACGACGGCGCGGGCGCCGAGGCCGCAGCGGCCGCCGCCACCGAGCAGTTCGCGGCCGTCTTCACCAAGCTGGGCGGGCTGATGGCCGAGCGGGTGACCGACCTGCTCGACGTGCGGGACCGGGTGGTCGCCGAACTGCTCGGCGCCTCCGAGCCCGGCATCCCGGCCCCGGCCGTGCCCTCGGTGCTGCTGGCCCGGGACCTGGCCCCGGCGGACACCGCCGTCCTGGATCCGGCCCTGGTCCTGGGGATCGCGACCACCCTGGGCGGACCCACCAGCCACACCGCGATCATCGCCCGGCAGCTCGGCATTGCCTGCGTCGTCGGGGTCACCGGACTGGACGAGGTCGGCGTCGGCACCCCGGTCCTGGTGGACGGCGGCGCGGGCCGGGTGGAAGTGGAGCCGGCGCCCGAGCGCGCCGCGGCGGCGGTCGCCCACGCCGCAGAGATCCGGCGCCGCACCGAGTCGTGGACGGGTCCCGGGCGCACCCGCGACGGCCACCCGGTGGCGGTGCTGGCCAACGTGCAGGACGGCGCGGGCGCACGCGCCGCCGCGTCGTCGGCGGCCGAGGGCATAGGCCTGTTCCGCACGGAACTCGCGTTCCTGGACCGCGACACCGAGCCCACCGTGGAGGAGCAGGCAGCGATCTACCGCGAGGTGTTCGACGCGTTCGCCGACTGCAAGGTCGTGGTCCGCACCCTCGACGCCGGTTCCGACAAGCCACTGAAGTTCGCCGGTCCGACGGATGAACCCAACCCGGCGCTCGGCGTACGCGGCTACCGGATCGCCGCGGAGCATCCCGGGATGCTGGACCGGCAACTGGATGCGATTGCCCTGGCGGCGCGCCAGTCCACGGCGTCAGTGCTGGTGATGGCCCCGATGATCGCAACCGTCGCCGAGGCCGCGGAGTTCGCTGCGGCCGTCCGGGACCGCGGCCTGGTGCCGGGGGTGATGGTCGAGGTCCCCGCGGCGGCACTGCTCGCCGACCGGATGCTCGAGCACGTCGATTTCCTCTCGCTCGGCACCAACGACCTGACCCAGTACACGATGGCCGCGGACCGGCTGTCCGCGCCGTTGGCCGCGCTGAGCGACCCCTGGCAGCCCGCGGTGCTGGCGCTGGTGGCCCGGACCGCCGCCGACGGCGCGAGGGCCGGCAAGGCCGTCGGGGTGTGCGGTGAGGCGGCCGCCGACCCACTGCTCGCCTGCGTGTTGGCCGGATTCGGCGTCACCTCGCTGTCGATGGCGGCGTCCGCGGTCGCGGCGACGGGGTCCGCGCTGTCCGAGGTGGACCTCGCGCGGTGCCGTGCCGCGGCGGAGGCGGCGCTCGGCGCGACCGACCCGCAGTCCGCACGGGCGCGGGCGGCGGAGATCCTGCGGGGGTAGCCGAGGAGGGGGAGATGGCCCAGGATGAGGTGATGGACCCGGTCGAGGCATTGCGTGAGATCGCATACTGGCTCGAGCGTTCCCGGGCCGAGACGCACCGCGTCAAGGCGTATCGCCGGGCCGCCGACATCGTCGAGGCGCTGACACCGGAGCAACGAGACCGATTGGGCCGCACCGGCACCTGGGCCGCGCTGAGCGGGATCGGGCCGAAGACCGCCGCGGTGATCTCGGAGGCGTACGCGGGTGGCGTGCCCGCCTACCTGACCGAGGTGAAGTCGAAGGCGGGCCAGATCGGTGAGGGTGGGCGGGCGCTGCTCGCCGCGCTGCGCGGCGACCTGCACACGCACTCGGACTGGTCCGACGGCGGCAGCCCGATCGGGGAGATGATGCGACGCGCCGCCATGGTCGGTCACGAGTACTGCGCATTGACCGACCATTCGCCGCGGCTGACGGTGGCGAACGGACTGTCCGCGGACCGGTTGCGCAGGCAACTCGACGTGGTGGCGGAGCTGAACTCGGAGCTCGCGCCGTTCCGGATCCTGACCGGGATCGAGGTGGACATCCTCGACGACGGTTCGCTCGACCAGGAGGAGGATCTGCTGGCCGAACTCGACATCGTGGTCGCCAGCGTGCACTCGAAGCTCGCGATGGAGGCCGACGCGATGACCAGGCGGATGGTCCGGGCGGTCGCGAACCCGCACGTGGACGTCCTCGGGCACTGCACCGGCAGGCTCGTCGAGGGTGTCAGAGGGAACCGGCCGGAGTCGAAGTTCAACGCGGAGGTCGTGTTCGAGGCCTGCCGCCAGTTCGGCACGGCGGTGGAGATCAACAGCAGACCCGAGCGCCGCGATCCGCCAGCGCGGCTGATCGAGCTGGCGCTCGAGCGCGACTGCCTGTTCGCGATCGACACCGACGCGCACGCGCCCGGACAGCTCGACTTTCAGGGCTACGGCTGCGAGCGCGCCCAGGCGGCCGGTGTCGAGGCGGAGCAGGTGATCAACACCTGGACCGCCGACGACCTGATCGCCTGGACCAGGGAGTAGGTCGCCCCGGTCACTCCTCGAGTGTGGGCTCCGAGGCGGCCGCCCGCTTCGCGGGAGTGCGTGCGGCTGTGGTCTTCTGGGCGACGCTCTTCTTCACCGGGGTCCGGGAGGTTGCCGACGTCGCGGCGACCGCCTTGCGCGGAGCGGCCTTGCGCGCGGGGGTCTTCTTGGCGGCGGCCTTCTTGGCGGGTGTCTTGGCCGCCGGAGTTTTTGTGACCGGGGCCTTTCCGGTGGCGGCCTTTCTTGCGGTCCGCTTCCGGGCAGGCGCCTCGGCGGGCTCGATCGGGTCTTCCGCGGCGGGTGCGACCGGCTCCGGCAGTTCGTGCGGGGTGCCCTTCGCGTCGAAGTAGTCGCCGCCCTTGCGGCGCACATCGTCGGTGCCCCAGGCGCGAGTCCGATCGACGGGCGCCATCTGTGGAATGTGCTTGCGGCAGTGAATGTATGCCTCTTCGACATCCACGACCACCCAGCGTTCGGGGATGCGCCCCTTGGCGTTGGCGTCGGGCAGGTCCGCCGTCTGGGCGCGCAGGTCCACATCCTCGACGATGCGGGCCGAGCCGTTGACATGGAGGCCGATCAGGTCGCGGACGAAGTCCATCATCAGGATCCCGACATGTGGGTTCTCCCTGATGTTGCCCAGGCTGGCCATCACCCCGTTGCCGCGATACTCCGGATACGCGATGGTCCGCGGGTCGATGACATGGATGAATCCCGGTTCACCCGCCCTGAACGTGGAATCGCATTCGCCCCGTGCATCGGCGGTCGCGATGAACGCCATTTCCTGCCGGGCCACGAACTCGATCATCGTCGGGTTCAGGTGATTGAGCATCTGATCGGAATAGAACCGCTCGGCACGTTCTGCTGTGCCGAATTCGTTCTGCAGTTCATGTTCGCCAACACTCCCCAAAGTGGGACGAATAGACATGGAACTCCTCAGGAACGGAAGTCACGGACCAGCTGGTCCGCACATGGGCGGTAACGCTAGCCGAGGGGCCGAATCACCGCACCATTACGTTGCACACGATCGCCTCGAATCCCATTGGCGCCCTAGTAGGGCGTGTGTCCAGAATCGGATTGTTGCGGGGTGCGTCGGCGTCCCCCCGTGGCGCGGACCATGCTCGTCTGATGGTTCGGCCCTCGTGTTGTCGTCGTCCATGCCGCGGTGGCGGACTCGGGACACCCAAGCAGGAGCCCGGTCACCTACGCCCGCCGACAGGACGGCCATTGCCCACGACCTTGTGTGGGTGAAACCAGCCTGGAAGACACGGGAACCGACGCTCACTCCGCACTTGGGATCTGAGCTGATGACGCCCGAGAAGGGCAGTGCCTCATAACGAAACGAATCGCGAGACACGCTTTAGTATTGGCCACTGTGACTGAGCAGGAGATCACGACGTCCCACGCCCGATTCGGCTGGCAACTGCACGGCGACGGCAAGCGGATCGCGGACGGTGCTGTCGTGGCCCCTGACGAGCGGCTGTCGTGGCCTCGCACGGTCGGCATCGGCATGCAGCACGTGATCGCGATGTTCGGGGCGACGCTGCTGGTGCCGACGATCACCGGATTCCCGGTCACGACCACGCTGTTGTTCTCCGGCATCGGCACCGTGTTGTTCCTCGTGATCACCCGGGGCCGGATCCCGAGCTATCTCGGATCGTCCTTCGCCTTCATCGCTCCGCTCACCGCCTCGGCGGCCGACGGTCCCGCCGCGCAGCTCGGCGCGGTGCTGGCGGTCGGGGTCGTGCTGATGGTGGTCGGCATCGTGGTCAAGCTCGCGGGCGCCCGGGTGCTCGACGCCGTGATGCCACCGGTGGTCACCGGCGCCGTGGTGATGCTGATCGGATTGAACCTTGCGCCCGCGGCGGTCGGGTCCTTCCAAGCCCAGCCGCTGATCGCGGCCGTCACCCTCATCGCGATCCTGGTCGTCACCGCGGCCGGGCCGGGACTTCTCGGCCGGCTGGGGATCCTCGTCGGAGTGGTGGTCGGGTGGGTGTTCGCCGCGGTGACCGGCGGCCTGTCGACCGATCGCGTGGATGCGCTGCGCGAGGCGGCGTGGGTGGGCGTGCCGCACCTGCGCGGGCCGAGTTTCCAGTGGTCGGTGATCGCGCTCGCGCTCCCCGTGGTGATCGTGCTGATCGCGGAGAACGTCGGGCACGTCAAGGCCGTCGCGGCGATGACCGGGCGCTCGCTCGACGATGTCGCGGGCGATGCGCTCTTCGCGGACGGGCTGGCGACCACTCTGGCGGGAGCGGGCGGCGGCTCGGGTACCACCACCTACGCGGAGAACATCGGTGTGATGGCCGCGACCCGGGTGTACTCGACCGCCGCGTACTGGGTCGCCGCGGCGACCGCGATCGTGCTCGCGTTCTCGCCGAAGTTCGGTGCCCTCGTGTTCACCGTTCCGGACGGCGTGATCGGCGGCGCCACCCTGGTGCTCTACGGGCTGATCGGCATTCTCGGTGTGCGGATCTGGATGGAGGCCAAGGTCGACTTCACGGATCCGGTGAACCTGACGGTCGTCGCCGCGGCGCTGGTCGCCGGCATCGGAAACCTCACCCTCATGGTCGGTTCCGTCGAACTCGGCGGCATCGCGTGGGGTTCGGTGGGGATCCTCGTCGGGTACCCGCTCATGCGGGCGCTGGCACGGCTGCGGCGGTGACCCGAGTCCGCCGTTGACCGGCCTGCGCTGTTGGTCACAGATTGCGCTCGTTAGGGTCATCGACCGCCGAGTCTGCCGACACCTAGCCTGACAGGCAGCTACGTCGACACACAGGAGTCTTGATGGAACGCACGCTTTTCGAGCCCGAGCACCTCCTCTTCCGGGAGTCCTACCAGAAGTTCCTGGAGCAGGAGGTCGCTCCCAACCACGACAAGTGGGAAGAGCAGAACATCGTCGACCGCGAGGTCTGGAAGAAGGCGGGCGAGCAGGGCTTCCTCGGCATGGACGTGCCGGAGGAGTACGGCGGCGGCGGCGTGGAGGACTTCCGGTACAACGCCATCATCACCGAGGAGACCACCCGCGGGGGCTTCAGCGGTGTCGGCTTCATGCTGCACAACGACGTGGTGGCGCCCTACCTGCTGAAGCTGGCCAACGAGGAGCAGAAGAAGCGCTGGCTGCCCGGTTTCTGCTCGGGCGAGATCATCACCGCCATCGCGATGACCGAGCCCGGCACCGGCAGCGACCTGCAGAACATCAAGACCCGCGCCGTGCGCGACGGTGATCACTGGGTCCTCAACGGTTCCAAGACCTTCATCACCAACGGCATCAACGCCGACCTGGTGGTCGTGGTCGCGTGCACCGACCCCGACAAGGGTGCCCAGGGCTTCTCGCTGCTCGTCGTCGAGCGCGGCATGGAGGGCTTCGAGCGCGGTCGCAACCTGGACAAGATCGGCCTCAAGGCCCAGGACACCGCCGAGCTCAGCTTCACCGACGTGCGGGTCCCGGCCGCGAACCTCCTCGGGGAGGAGGGCATGGGCTTCATCTACCTGATGCAGAACCTGCCGCAGGAGCGCATGTCGATCGCCGTCGTCGCAGCCGCTGCCATGGAGTCCTGCCTCGAGATGACCATGCAGTACGTGCGTGACCGCAAGGCGTTCGGCAAGCCGATCGGCAGCTTCCAGAACACGCGGTTCGTGCTGGCCGAGCTCGCCACCGAGACCACCGCGGTGCGGATCCTCGTGGACAAGTTCATCGAGCAGCTCAACGACGGCAAGCTCACGGTCCAGGAGGCCGCCATGGCCAAGTGGTGGACCACCGAGGCGCAGGTCAAGCTGATCGACCGCTGCCTGCAGCTACACGGCGGCTACGGCTACATGCGCGAGTACCCGATCGCCAAGGCGTACATGGACTCTCGTGTGCAGACGATCTACGGCGGCACCACCGAGATCATGAAGGAGATCATCGGCCGGGGACTGAACCTGTCCTGATCCGGATCCGCACGAGAAAGGCCGCGGCACCTCGGTGCCGCGGCCTTTCTCGTGTTCTCCGGGTCCGGTCTCGCCCGGATCAGATCTTGCGCATGACCGTGACGACCTTGCCGAGAATGGCCGCATCGTTGCCGGGGATCGGTTCGAACAGCGGGTTGTGCGGCATCAGCCACACCTCGCCCTTGGTCCGCTTGAACGTCTTGACGGTCGCCTCGCCGTCGATCATCGCGGCCACGATGTCACCGTTGTCGGCCACGCTCTGCTGCCGGACGACCACCCAGTCGCCGTCGCAGATCGCCGCCTCGATCATCGATTCCCCGACGACCCTCAGCAGGAACAGCGATCCCTGGCCGACGAGCTCGCGGGGGAGCGGGAACACGTCCTCGACGGCCTCCTCGGCCAGGATCGGGCCACCGGCAGCGATCCTCCCGAGGACGGGTACGAATGTCGGCTTCGGCAGCTGGGTCTCGGTGCCCTCGCCCGCCGGCTGCGCCGCGTGCTCGAAGCCGGCCTCGGTGTCGGTCGCCGCCACGCCGTCGTCCAGTCCTCGCACGTCGACCGCGCGCGGACGGTTGGGGTCGCGGCGCAGGAAGCCCTTGCGTTCGAGGGTGCGGAGCTGGTGCGCGACGGACGAGGTGGAGGTGAGCCCGACCGCGTCGCCGATCTCGCGGATGCTCGGCGGGTAGCCGCGCTCGCTGACCGAGGCACGGATCACCTCGAGCACCCGGCGCTGTCGATCCGTGAGCCCCGCCGCGAGGTCGGATCCGCCTGGGGTGGCGGCCGAGCCGTCGTTGGAGCTGTCGTCCTTCATGGAGGGCCTCCCGTGTCGAATGTGGGTTCTGACACGAATCTAGACCGGATTCCTGCGGGTTTCAAACATCTGTTCGACATGTGTCGCGTCAAGTCGGGACTTTGTCGGACCGCCGTGGTAGAAATCGAACATGCGTTCACTCGAACGTGTGAACGAACACAGCGCTTCGATACACCGGCGGAGGTTCCGATGAGCATGGCAGTCCCCATGAGCATGGCAGTTCCCACGAACAGTGTGGTCCGGACGAACAGTGCGGTCCGGATGAACGGTGCGGGCCGGCGCGGCACGAGGTCGCCGCACCTCGTGGCGCGCAGGCATCGGGTGGACGGCTTCGTCGAGTACGGCCGGGCGCGGGTGCCGGTGTCCCGGGCCGGCCACGGCGGGCGCGGGCAGGAGAACGGGATCGGCGCCTTGCTGGTGGGGATGCTGCTCTCGGCCGTGGCCGTCGCGGGCCTGATGGGCATCGCCCAGGCGAGGTCGAACCCGCAGCTGGCCCAGGGAGAGACCGCGGTGGTGCAGGTGCGGGGCGGCGAGACGCTCAGCGACGTCGCGTCCCGGGTCGCCCCTGGGGACCGTGTCGAGCAGGTGGTGGCGCGGATTCTCGACCTGAACGCCATGTCCGGGGCGTCGGTTCAGGCGGGCCAGTCCCTGGTGGTACCGGTCGGATCGGTGGACTGAGGGCCGATGCGCGCCCTCGGGTGCCCGGCGGCGGTATCCTCGAACCCTGCCAGCCCCACCACATCCAGTGGTAGCACCGGGCTCCTCGGTTCCGACGAAGGATTCGCCATGCATTGCCCGTTCTGTAGGCATCCCGATTCGCGCGTGGTCGACTCCCGTGAAGCCGATGAGGGCAACGCCATCCGCAGGCGACGGTCGTGCCCGGAATGCGGTCGGCGGTTCACCACCGTCGAGACCGCGGTGCTCTCGGTGGTCAAGCGCAGTGGCGTCACCGAGCCGTTCAGCCGCGAGAAGGTGGTGCTCGGCGTCCGGCGGGCCTGCCAGGGCCGGGCAGTGGACGAAGATGCGCTCTACAAGCTAGCCCAGAAGGTGGAGGAGGCCGTGCGCGCGGCCGGATCCGCCGAGATCCCCAGCCACGAGGTGGGGTTGGCGATCCTCGGCCCGTTGCGCGACCTCGACGAGGTCGCCTACCTGAGATTCGCCTCGGTGTACCGCTCGTTCAGCTCGGCCGAGGACTTCGAGCGCGAGATCAAGGACCTGCGCGTACACCGCGAGGAATCCGCGCGCGACTGACGGGTCGCGGCGACCGAGCCGCCGTCGCCCCTCACCGGGTGATCGCGGCGATCGCCTTCCGGATTCGCTTCTCGGACACCGGATACGGCGTGCCCAACGACTGGGCGAACAGGCTGATCCGCAGCTCCTCGATCATCCAGCGGACCGCGTCCACATCGGGATCGTGATGCCGCCGCTCGTCCAGGCGAGCGAGCAGACGGCCGTACTCCTCGTACACCGCGTCCAGCACCGTCAGACCCTGCCGGTCGCGCCCCGCCCCCGCCGGGAGCGCCTCGAGGCGTCGGATGGCGCCCTCCAGGTACCGGGGCAGCTCCCGCAGCCGCCCGCTGCCCGTCTCGGTGACGAACCCGGGGAACACCAGGGCCTCCAGCTGCTCACGCACATCGTCCGCGGCCTCGCCGGTCGTGCGATCGAGGACCACCCGCAGCTCCTGCGCGCGGGCCAGCGCGGGCACCACCAGCCGGACCAGCGCCGCCACCCGGTTCGCGAGCTGGGCACGCACCGCGGCCTCCAGCTTCCCGAACGCCTCCGGGGTCCGGGTCGGCCCGCCGTTCGCGTCCATCAGCTCGTTCACCGCGCAGGCCCGGCAGTCCTCGACGAGAGCCTCCACGCTGTCGTGCGGGTTCTGGCTCAGCGCCAGCCGATCCCGGGTGCCGAGGCCGGAGACCGCGGTCTTGGTGGGGGTGACGATGGCGCTCAGCAGCAGGGCCCTGGTTCCCTCGCGCATGGCATGGCGTTGTGCGAGAGGGGTGCTGAGCACCCGGACCGCGACACCCTCCTTCTCGGGGACGAGCGCCGGGTAGCCGACGACCTTCTGCCCGGCGACGGTGCGGGTCACGGTGTCCGGCAGCGTGCCGAGCGTCCCCGACGTCCACACCGTCGCGGCCGCACGTTCCGTGCTCGAGGCGGCCTTGGCCACCTCGACGTCCACGCGGGGCGAGAGCGAGGCGGAGAGCTCGGTCAGGCTCTTGCTCCGGCCGAGCACCTCGCCCGACCCGTCGACGGCGGCGAAGGTCATCCGCAGGTGGTCGGGGACCGCGTTCAGGTCGAAGTCGCGGGGCGCGATCGGGGCACCGGCCATCCGCGACAGCTCACGAGCGATCGCCACGGTCAGCGTCTCCGATCGCGGCTTCACCACGGACAACGCGGCCCGGGCGTAGTCCGGGGCGGGAACCACCGTGCGGCGCAGCTGCTTCGGCAACGTCTTGATGAGCGCGGTGACCAGTTCCTCACGCATGCCGGGAACGAGCCAGTCGAAGCCGACCGGGCGCACCTGGGCCAGCAGCGCGACGGGGATGCGTGCGGTGACGCCGTCGTCCTCGGTGCCCGGTTCGAACTGGTAGGTCAGGGGGAACGAGATCTCGCCCTGGCGCCAGGTGTTCGGGTAGTCGCCGCCGAGCACGCCGGCGGCATCGGCGTTGACGACGGTCGACGCCGTGAAGTTCAGTAGGTCGGGATTCTTGCGCCTGGCCTGCTTCCACCAGGTGTCGAAGTGCCTGGCGGAGACGGCTTCCGGGCCGACGCGCTCATCGTAGAACTCGTAGAGCGCCTCGTCGTCGACGAGGATGTCGCGCCTGCGCGCCCTGGTCTCCATCTCCTCCACGTCGTCGAGCAGGGCGCGGTTCTGATGGAAGAACTTGTGCTGGGTCTGCCATTCGCCCTGCACCAGCGCGTGGCGGATGAACAGTTCCCGCGAGGTCTCCGGATCGATGGAGCTGTAGGTGACCGCGCGCTTGGCGACCAGCGGAATGCCGTACAGCGTCACCCGTTCGTAGGCCATCGCGCAGGCGCGCTTGGTCGACCAGTGCGGCTCCGAGTACGTGCGCTTGACCAGGTGCGGCGCCAGCTTCTCCGCCCATTCGGGCTCGATGCCTGCCGCCATCCGGCCCCACAGCCGCGAGGTCTCGACCAGTTCGGCCGCCATCACCCATCGCGGTGGCTTCTTGAACAGCGAGGATCCGGGGAACACCGCGAATCGGGCGCCGCGGGCGCCGAGGAAGTCGCGCTTGTCGCCCTCGCGGAGACCGACGTGGGAGAGCAGCCCGGACAGCAGCGCCTGGTGCACCGAGGCCTCGCTCGCGGGCTGGTCGTTGCCGGTCCAGCCGAGCCCGCGGGTGATCTGTGCGAGCTGACCGTGCAGGTCCTGCCACTCCCTGATGCGCAGCCAGTGCAGGAACTCGTTCTTGCACATCTTCCGGAACTGGTTGGACGACAGATCCTTCCGTTGTTCGCGCAAGTACTCCCACAGCTTGAGGTAGGCGAGGAAGTCGGAGCCGGCCACGGTGAACCGGGCGTGCTTCTCGTCCGCGGCCTGCTGGTGTTCGGCCGGCCGCTCGCGGACGTCCTGGATCGACAGCGCGGCGACGATGATCAGGGTCTCGCGCAGGCACCCGGTGTTGTGGGCGTGGGCGAGCATCCGCGCCATCCGGGGATCGACGGGCAGCTGCGCGAGCTCCCGCCCGACCGGGGTGAGCTCGGTGACGCCGCCCTTGACCGCCGGCTTGATCGCGCCGAGTTCCTCGAGCAGAGAGACGCCGTCTCGGATGGCGCGCGGGTCCGGCGCCTCGACGAAGGGGAAGGCGGCGATGTCGCCGAGGCCGAGGGCGGTCATCTGCAGGACGACCGACGCCAGGTTGGTGCGGAGGATCTCGGGTTCGGTGAAGACGGGGCGGGCCTCGAAGTCGTCCTCGGAGTAGAGGCGGATGCAGATTCCGTCGGCGACCCGGCCACAGCGACCCGCGCGCTGGCGGGCCGAGGCCTGCGAGATCTCCTCGATCGGTAGCCGCTGCACCTTGGTGCGCACGGAGTATCGGGAGATGCGGGCCGTGCCCGGATCGACCACGTACCGGATGCCGGGGACCGTGAGCGAGGTCTCCGCGACGTTGGTCGAGAGCACCACCCGACGTCCGGTGTGTCGCTCGAAGACCCGGTGCTGCTCGGCCGCGGACAACCGGGCGTAGAGCGGCAGGATCTCGGTGCCCCGGAGCTTCCGGTCGCGCAGCGCGTCGGCGGTGTCGCGGATCTCGCGTTCGCCGGACAGGAACACCAGGATGTCCCCGTCGCCCTCCGAGAGCAGTTCCTCGACGGCCTCGCCGACGGCGTCGACGGGGTCCCGGTCGATGGTCTGTTCGCCGACGTCGACGCTGAGCGGTCGGTACCGGATCTCGACCGGGAAGGTGCGGCCCGAGACCTCGACGATCGGCGCCGGGACCCCGTTCACGGCGAAATGCTGCGCGAAGCGCTCCGGGTCGATCGTGGCGGAGGTGATGATGACCTTCAGGTCGGGGCGACGCGGCAACAACTCCTTGAGGTAGCCGAGGATGAAGTCGATGTTGAGGCTGCGCTCATGCGCCTCGTCGATGATCAGCGTGTCGTAGCGGCGCAGCATCCGGTCGCGCTGGATCTCCGCGAGCAGGATCCCGTCGGTCATCAGCTTGATCAGCGTGCCGTCCGAGACCTGATCGGTGAAGCGGACCGTGTAGCCGACCGCTTCGCCGAGCGGGGTGTCCAGCTCCTCGGCGATCCGCTCGGCCACGGTCCGCGCCGCGAGCCGGCGCGGCTGGGTGTGGCCGATCAGGCCGCGGACCCCGCGCCCGAGGTCGAGGCAGATCTTCGGGATCTGGGTGGTCTTGCCCGATCCGGTCTCGCCCGCGACGATGACCACCTGGTTTGCCGCGATCGCGGCGGCGATGTCGTCCCGGCGCAGGCTCACCGGCAGGTTGTCGGGGTAGCTGGTCTTCGGGGTGTTCGCCCGCCGGGAGGCGATCCTGGCCTCCGCCTGCGAGACCTCGCGGAGCACCCCGGCGGCGGCCTCGGGGCTCGCGGCGCGGTCGAGGCGACGCCGGAGACGGTGTTCGTCTCGGAGGGTGAGGTGGGCCAGGCGGCGCTTGAGCTCGCGGCGGTCGAGGTCGGGCAGCTCGGGCGAAGGTGTGGTCGACATGCTCGGACCAGCCTATCGAAGGGCCGCCAGTCAAATACCGCTGCCCGCCGTTGCCCTGTGCGAACATCTGCGGGTGACCCTCACATCGGAGGCATCGGTCCTCCCACACACGAACCCGGTCTTCCGTGCGCTGCGCTTGGTCTTCGCGGTGATCGGCATCGTCGCGTTGGCCTGGATCCCGCTGCGCAACATCGACGTGGCCGAGTTCTCGACGTCGAACTACTTCAGCTACTTCACGGTGCTGAGCAACGTGCTGGGCGTGGTCGTGCTGCTGGTCGGCGCGATCGCGGACCCGCAGTCGCGGGCGTGGCAGCTGGTCCGGGGTGCAGGCACGCTGTACCTGGTCATCACCGGCATCATCTACGCGGTTCTGCTGTCGAACATCGACGTGACGCTGAACGACAAGTGGATCAACGACATCATGCACCGCTATCTGCCGCTGGTGATCCTGCTGGACTGGGTGATCAACCCGCCGCGGATGCGGATCACCGACCGACAGTCGATGACCTGGCTGTGGTTCCCGGCCGTCTACGGGGTCTACACGCTGATCCGCGGCCCGTTCGTCGACTGGTACCCGTATCCGTTCATCGACCCGCGCACGCAGGGCTATCTGCAGATGTCCATCGGGCTGGTGGTGCTGCTGCTGGCCATGGTGCTGATGTCGTTCGCGGTCAACGCCGCGGGCAGGCTCGCCCAGCGCTGGCGATACGGTGGAACCGAGCGTCGGTTGACGGCGGACGAGATCGCCACCGGCGAGAGCGAGGAGTTGGCGTGACGAACACCCAGGCACTGTGGCACGGATTCGCGGACATGGGCGCGGTGAGCGACGGTGGTCCGTTCGTCGTCAGCCGCGGTGAGGGCGCGTACATCTGGGACGACAAGGGCAACCGCTACCTCGATGCCACGGCGGGCCTGTGGTTCACCAACGTCGGACACGGTCGCGCCGAGATCGCGGATGCGGTCGCCAGGCAGCTCAGGTCGATCGCGCATTTCTCCAACTTCGGCGACTTCGCGCCCGAGACGACGATCGCACTCGCCGAGCGCCTGGCCGAGATCGCGCCGGTCCCGGGCAGCAAGATCTTCTTCACCTCGGGCGGATCGGACTCCGTCGACACCGCGGCCAAGCTCGCCCGCCGGTACTGGCACGAGATGGGGAAGCCGAACAAGCGGATCGTGGTCGGCCGGCAGAAGGCCTACCACGGCATGCACGTGGCGGGCACCGCGCTGGCAGGCATCCCGGTGAACCGGGAAGGCTACGGCGAGCTGATGCCGGACGCCAGGACGGTGGAGTGGGACAACGGCAAGAGCCTGCTCGAACTCATCGAACGGGAGGGCGCCGAGGCCATCGCGGCCTTCTTCTGCGAACCGATCATCGGTGCGGGCGGCATCTACCTGCCGCCCGAGGGCTACCTCGCCGAGGTGCGCCAGATCTGCCGCGACCACGACATCCTGTTCGTGCTCGACGAGGTCGTCACCGGATTCGGCCGGATCGGCGGCTCCTGGTTCGCCGCGACGCGTTTCGACCTGCAGCCGGACATGGTGACCACGGCGAAGGGACTGACCTCCGGCTACGTCCCGATGGGCGCGGTGTTCATCGCACCGCGGGTCGCCGAGCCGTTCTTCGCCGGCGGCGTGTGGTGGCGGCACGGCTACACCTACGGCGGGCACGCCGGCGCGGCCGCCGCTGCGCTGGCCAACCTCGACATCCTCGAGCGGGAGAATCTGCTGGCGGAGTCCGCTCGGCTGGAGCGCTCGCTGCACGAGTACCTGTCCCCGCTCGCCGAGCACCCCCGGGTGTCGGAGGTACGCAGCGGTCTCGGCGCGGTCGCGGCCGTGCAGCTCGCGGATCCCGCCGAGGCACTGCCGTTCGTCAAGACCCTTCGCGAGCACGGCATCTCGGGTCGCGCGGCGGGGGTCGGCGCCATGCAGTTCTCGCCGGCGTTCGTGATGACCGACGACGAGGTCGCCGAGATGGCGGCGGGGGTCCTCAAAGCGCTCGGCTGAGCCCCCGTTTCGGGAAGCAGGTCAGCGCGGCGGGATTCCCGTCCGCAGTGGTTCCGCGACACTGTGGGCGCTCGCCGCCGACAGCCACAGTCGCAGCAGGTGCCGGCGCCTGTCGAGGTCGGGGTGGTCCTCGTAGGCGTTGCGGGCGTGCAGGATGCGCCCGTTGTTGAGGATCTGGACGTCGCCAGGTTCGAAGACCATCTCGACGTGGAAGCGGGGCTCGTTGGCGATCGTCTCGATGAGTTCGAGGGCCTCGTGTTGCTCCGTCGTCAGGCGCGGGGCCTGCGGGTGCCGTTGGGAGTCGCGGATGTACCAGCTGATGTAGAACAGTCGGGGCACCCCGCCGATGTCGTTGAGCGGGGCGAGTTCGAAGTACGGGGGGTCGCCGGGGGTCTCCTCGCCGTTGCGGTCCCACGGCATGGGGGAGTACAGGACCTCGAGGAGGTCAGGTCGCCGCCGCAGCACCTCGTTGTAGATCGCCGCCGAGCTGGCGATCCAACTCTCGCCTCCGGTGACCGCCTTGGCCAGGCACAGCAGCGCGACCAGGTCGGAACCGTCGGTGTGGAAATCCTGGCGTTCCCTGGTCCGGTAGAGCCGGATCGTGGGATCGGTCCGCTCGATCCGTTCGTCACGAATGTGGGCGAGTACGGCGCCGTCGCGGTCCTGACTCACCGGTTCCCCGAGCATCGAGCCCAGCGCCAGATAGGCCCGCTCGATCTCGTCCGCGCTGAGTTCGTCCCGCGGAAACCCGCGCAGCAGCAGGAAACCGCACCCCGCGTTCAGTGTGTGTGCCCACTGCTCGCAGCGGGATCGGAGGGTGGGGAACAGGCGCGACGGATCGGCCCCGTCCGCCTTCGCCGCGTCGACGATCTCCGAGCGCTCTGCCGGCGAGAGGAGCACCGTCCACGACGAGCTGTCGGGGAAGTCCGCCCTCTCCCAGACCGCGGCGGAGTCCTGAGGTGCACGAACCGGGAAGGCGGCCATGTCAGTTCGCTCCGGTTCGACGTCCACGCCGAAACAGGCCCGACACGCGTTCGCGCAGAGTGGGTTTCACCTCGATGAGTTCCACCCGGGGGAGGTCGGCGGCGGCGGTGGCCTGCGCGAAGCGGGCGTGCAGCTGGGACCGGACCTCATCGGGGGTGTAGGCGCGGCGCTTGCGTTCGGCGCGTGCGGCGAGTGCGCCCGTGGCAGCGACCCCGACAACGCCCGCGAGGCCGAGGAGCTTCCACACTTGTCTGCCGTCCATTCCCATCGCCTTAGGCTAGGTGCATGAGTCGCCGGATGCACGAATCGCAGGTGAGCCTCGACGAGGCCGTGGATGCCACCCGGACCGGGGACATCTGGATCTTCCGCGGTCACTCAGGCGCCGATCGAGCGATCCAGACGCTGACCAACAGTCCGGTGAATCATGTCGGGATGTCGGTGGTTCTCGACGACATGCCGCCGCTGATGTGGCACGCGGAACTCGGACATTCCCTGCAGGACATGTGGACCGGGCGCTTTCAGCGCGGGGTGCAGCTGCACGACCTGCGGCAGGCCGTGCAGGTGTGGGGCGCCAAGTACGGTCAGCGCGGCTGGCTGCGCCAGCTCGAGGAGCCGGTGACCCGCGAGCAGGAGGACGCGCTGATGCGCACCATCGCCCGGCTCGACGGGACGCCCTTCCCGTCCACGGCGAAGCTGGTCACGCGCTGGTTCGGTGGCCGGCTGCCGTCGCTGAGGCGCCGTTCGGCGCGGGATTCCGCGGACGCATCGGCCGGCCTCGAGAGCGCGTACTGCGCCGAGGTGGTCGCCCAGACCTACGAGTCGATGGCCCTGCTCACCGAGCGGCGGAAGACGAATTGGTATGACCCGGGCCGGTTCTGGAGCGGCGACCGGCTGCCGCTCGCTCCCGGGGTGTCGCTGGGCGGGGAGATCGAGGTGCTGCTCAGCGAGGCCGATCTCGCGGCGGGCCGGTCGCCGAAGGGCTGACGGGGACCGGCCCGCGTGCCGGGTCAGGCCGCCGGGGTCCGGGAGAACCAGGTGATCGAGGCGCCGTTGTCGAGGGACTCGGTGCGGGTCGGGGTGAACTGCGTCGGCAGGAACGGACCGTCGAACGCCGGGATGCCGGATCCCGCGATCACGGGGTAGCGCTTGATGACGAGCTCGTCGATCTCGGGGAGCAGGGTGCCCGCCAGCTTTCCGCCGCCCGCGAGCCAGACGTCCATTCCCTCCTGGGCCTTGAGCTCACGGACTAGGCCGAGCGGGTCGCCGGTGACCAGTTCGACCGCCGGGTCGGCGATCTCGCCGAGCGTGGTCGAGACCACGTACTGGCGCAGGTGGGCGTAGGGGCTGGTGACGCCGGCGTCGAGTCCGGGCTGATAGGTCCCGCGGCCCATCACCACCGCTCCGAACGCCCGGTTGGCGGCGCCCTCGAGACCGACGTGCGGGCGGACGTGAGAGGGCACGGTGTCCGGGTACCGCTCGGTGATCCAGGCCATCATCTCGTCCGAGAGCATGAAGTCCCATTCGCCGCCGGGACCGGCGATGTAACCGTCGAGCGAGATGCCCACGTAGTAGACAAGCTTTCGCATATGTACCGCTCCGTCCGTAGTACTCTATTTGAAGTGGTCTGAACGTAGTACTACAGATGGAGTGGTGTCAAGTGCGGAGCAATCCGGAGAGACGAGCGGCGTTGGTCGACGCCGCGATCGAGGTCCTGGCAGAACTGGGTGCGCGCGGGCTCACCTTCCGGGCCGTCGATTCGCGGGCGGGGGTGCCGCCGGGTACGGCGTCGAACTACTTCGCCAACCGTGACGACCTGTTGGCGCAGGCGGGTGGCCGGTTCTACGAGCGGCTGACCCCCGATGACGAGTCGTTGGCGCAGAGCCTCGGGGGTCCGCGCGACCGTGATCGGCTGGTCGAGTTGATGCGCGAGGTCGTCGGCCGGATCACCGAGTTCCGCACCGGCTTCCTCGCCCTGCTCGAACTCAGGCTCGAGGCGACCCGGCGGCCGGAGTTGCGCGCGGTGCTGACCGAACGGATCCGGGCGGACCTCGACTTCAACGTCAGCAACCACCTGCAGGCGGGCATGCCGGGCGACGCCACCACGGTCCGGCTGCTCTATCTCGCGCTGAACTGGCTGATCGTCGACCAGTTGACGCTGCCCGACCTATTGTCCGAGAGCGAGATCGAGGAACTCATCGAGGCGGCGGTCGACAGGGCGCTCCCTCGCTAGAGGTTCAGCATCCGGTCCTGGTGCACGCGTCCGCCGACGTCCACCCAGCCGTCGTGCGAGTAGAGGGTGAAGATATGCGAGCCGCGGCCCTGGGTGATGTGCAGGCTGCGACGCAGGTGCTCGCTGATCCGGACGGCCGCGGCGCCGGTGGCCTCGTCCTCCGGTATCCCCATGAGTGGGGCGAACATTCGGGACCTGATCGCGCCCTCGCCCGCCCAGGCCCAGACGTAGTGGTGTCCGGTATCGAACGAGTCGGCCCGGGTCGAGACCACCGCGGCTGAGTCCGGCTTCGGGTGCAGGGTGAACTCGGGTGCCCAGTCGGGTTTCGCGCGCACCCAGGTCATCCCGCGGTCGACGTACGTCGTGACCGGGCCCGCCGGGACCTCGAGGGTGCCGACGGTCGCGCCGCGTTCGCGGAGCCACCAGGAGAGGCCGACGGTCGGGTGCCCGGCGAAGGGCAGCTCGGTGGTCGGGGTGAAGATCCGCGCCCGGGCGCTCGTGGAGCCGGGGACGGGGAGTTCGACGAAAACTGTCTCGCTGAACCCGAGTTCGGCGGCCAGACCCTGCCTGCGCTCCTCGGGTACGGCGGCCGCGTCCACGATGCCCAATGCGTTGCCGTGGTGGCCGTTCGCGTCGGTGAATACCCTGACGACGTCAACCTCGATACTCATCGTTAAACGATACCGCCGGCAACGAGCGAAGGTGCCCCTTTGTGCGGGTAGAACGCGCGAAAGAGACCTTCGGGGTGTGGCGGGTACAGCCGCATGGCGCCCGAAATCTTCAAGAGGAATAGGCGATAGATGGCGCTACACTGATAGTCATGGCTGATCAGGCATATCAACCCACACTGTCGCAGCTGCGTGCCTTCGTCGCGGTCGCGGAGTATCGGCACTTCGGTACCGCGGCAGCGCGATTGAATGTGAGCCAGCCCACGTTGTCGCAGGCGCTGGCGGCGCTGGAGAACGGTCTCGGGGTGCAGTTGATCGAGCGCAGCACCCGGCGCGTGCTGGTGACCGACGCGGGCACCCAGCTGCTGACACAGGCGAAGATGATTCTCGAGGCCGCGGACGGGTTCGTCGCCACCGCGGCTGGTGTGGGGGACCGGCTCGGCGGGCCGCTGCGCATGGGGCTGATCCCGACCGTCGCGCCGTACGTGCTGCCGGCCCTGCTGCCGGCGATGCGCGCCGAGCTGCCCGCCGTCGTGCCGCAGGTGATCGAGGACCAGACCGCGCGGTTGCTCGATTCGCTGCGCGCGGGCGTGCTGGACGTCGCGGTGCTGGCGTTACCGTCGGATGCGACCGGGCTGGTGGAGATCCCGCTCTACACAGAGGATTTCGTGTTGGTGGTGCCGGGTGAGCACGAACTCGCCGGGCGGGCGGACCTGTCTCTGCAGGTGCTCGACGACCTGCCGCTGCTGTTGCTCGACGAGGGACACTGCCTGCGCGACCAGACATTGGACCTGTGCCGGTCGGTGGACGCACACCCGTCGTCGGGGGACACCCGGGCGACCTCGCTCGCGACCGTGGTGCAGTGCGTCGCGGGTGGACTCGGGGTGACCCTGGTGCCGGATTCGGCGGTGCCGGTGGAGACCCGTCGCGGTGGCCTCGCCACCGCACGGTTCGCGGACCCGGCGCCGGGCCGGACGATCGGCCTGGTCTTCCGCTCCTCCAGCGGTCGCGCCGAGGGCTACCGCAAGCTTGCCGACGTGGTGCGGTCGGTGGCGCCGGGGGTGGCCGTGACGCTGGGAGCGGGTTCCGAATAGGGCTCCGCGATCGCGCGGCGGTGCGTCACAATGGAGGCACGCCGCACCAGCAGGAGGAACCACGATGCCTCTGCACGGATTGATCATCAAGGCCGCATCGACCGTGGTCACCGGGGCCGTCGGCGTCGCCGCCTACAACGGGGCGCGGCGAATCGTCGCGCGGGCGCCGTTGCGGGAGGCCGCCGTGACGGCCACGGAGTGGAGCCTGCGCGGTGCGCGCAAGGCCGAGGAGGGGGCGGAGTCCGCCCGACTGAAGATGGCCGACGTGATGGCCGAAGCGCGCGAGCGGATCGGCGAAGAGGTGCCCCCACCGGGAGTCGCGGGCGCCGGACACGGGCACGAACACTAGGCAGCGATGTCCGCGGAACCGGTGGTCCCGCATCAGGTTTCGGCGCACGGCGGAGACCTCACCGTCATCTCCGACGCGGGCGGCCGGGTGCGGATGCATGCGCCGTGGCTGCGGGGCAGCAGGGTGCGGGCGGTGGCGGTCGAGGATGCCGTCGGCGCCCTGACCGGGGTACGGGCCGTGCACGCGTACCCGCGCACCGCCTCGATCGTCATCTGGTACTCACCGCGCACCGCCGACAGGTCCGGGTTCGCCGCCGCCATTCGCGACAGCACGCTCCTCCCCGCGGAACTGGTGCCGGATCGGGCACCCACCTCGGCCGACATCGGCAACGCCGACGTGGTGCGGATGGCGGTCGGCGGGGTGGCGTTGCTCCTGCTCGGGATCCGTCGGTACGCACTCGCCCGGCCCGCGATCCTCGGGCCCACCGGTCGCGCCGTGGCCACCGGGGCGACCGTGTTCACCGGCTATCCGTTCCTGCGCGGGGCCCTGCGTTCGCTGCGGGGCAGCAGGGCGCCGGGAACCGACGCACTGGTGTCGGCCGCGACCGTCGCCAGCCTCGTACTGCGCGAGAACGTCGTCGCGCTCACCGTGCTGTGGCTGCTGAACATCGGTGAGTACCTCCAGGACCTGACCCTGCGTCGCACGCGCCGTGCCATCTCCGACCTGCTCAAGGGCACCCAGGACACCGCCTGGGTTCGGAGCGCCGACGGCTCCGAGATCCAGGTCGGCATCGACACCCTGGAGGTCGGTGACGAGGTGATCGCGCACGAGCACGTCGCGCTCGCGGTCGACGGAACCGTGATCGAGGGGGAGGCCGTCGTCGATCGGTCCGCGATCACGGGGGAGACGCTGCCCGCGAGCATCGTCGCGGGGGCGAGGGTCCACGCCGGGTCGGTGGTGATGCGCGGCAGGCTGGTGGTGCGGGCGGACGCGGTCGGTGATGACACCACCATCGGCCGCATCATCACGCGCGTGGAGGAGGCGCAGGAGGACCGGGCCGCGATCCAGACGGTGGGGGAGACCTTCTCGCGCCGGTTCGTCCCCGCCTCCTTCGTGCTCTCCGCGCTGACCCTGGCGGCGACGCGGGACGTCCGCCGGGCGATGACCATGCTGCTGGTCGCCTGCCCGTGCGCGGTCGGGCTCGCGACGCCGACGGCGATCAGCGCGGCCATCGGCAACGGCGCCCGGCGGGGGATCCTCATCAAGGGCGGCTCGCACCTCGAGGACGCCGGCCGGGTGGACGCGTTCGTCTTCGACAAGACGGGAACCCTGACCGGCGGCAGGCCCGTGGTGACCAATATCGTCGCGCTCGCGAGGGACTGGCGGCCCGAGCAGGTGCTGGCCTATGCCGCGAGTTCCGAGATCCACTCGCGGCATCCGCTCGCCGCGGCCGTGTTGCGATCGACGGCGGAACGACACATCGAGATCCCACCGCACGAGGAGTGCGAGGTGCTCGTCGGACTGGGCATGCGCACCTGGGCGGACGGCCGCACGTTGCTGCTCGGCAGCGTGTCGCTGCTGGAATCGGAGGACGTGCGGGTCTCGAAACGTGCGGCCGACTGGGTGGGCCGGTTGCGTCGCCGGGCGGAGACTCCGCTGCTGCTGGCCGTCGACGGCAGTCTGGTCGGCCTGATCAGCCTGCGCGACGAGCTGCGGCCCGAGGCCCGGCCGGTCCTGGACCGCCTGCGGGCAACCGGCGCCCGGCGGGTGATCCTGCTGACCGGCGACCACCCGGAGACGGCCGCCGCCGTCGCCGAGGAGTTGGGGATCGCGGAGTGGCGCGCCGAGGTGCTGCCCGAGGACAAGCTCGACACGGTGCGGGCGCTGCGCGAATCCGGGCACGTGGTGGCGATGGTGGGCGATGGAACCAATGACGCGCCCGCCCTCGCCGCCGCGGACATCGGCATCGCGATGGGGTTGGCGGGTACCGACGTCGCCGTCGAGACCGCCGACGTCGCCCTGGCCGGCGACGACCTGACCCGGCTGCTCGAGGTTCGCGACCTCGGCGCGCACGCGGTCCGGGTGATCCGGCAGAACTACTCGATGTCCATCGCGGTGAACGCGCTCGGGCTGCTGGTCGGGGCCGGCGGTGCGTTGTCGCCGGTGCTCGCGGCGATCATGCACAACGCGTCCTCCGTGGCCGTGGTGGCGAACAGTTCGCGGCTGATCCGGTATCGGATCAGCGGGTAGCGCGCCGGTCCTGCCGCCGCTCGGTGTCGGACCTTGGTCAACTGGACGAAGTCACTCGGACATGACGCCCGGGTCCGATCGCACGGTGTGCCCTCGACGAGCCGGCGACGGCCACGAGTGGGAGGATCCTCAGGCGCGGTCGGCGATACGGCGCGCGACGGCAAGACAGCGGAGAAGGAGAGATCAGCGTGAGCACCAGTGTCATCGTGGCGGGGGCGCGGACCCCGATCGGCAAGCTCTCGGGGGCATTGGCCTCGCTGACGGCGGCGGACCTCGGCGGGCGGGCCATCGCGGCCGCCGTCGAACGCAGCGGGATCGGCCTCGACGGCGTCGACGCGGTCGTGATGGGCACCGTCGTGCAGGCCGGCGTCGGCCCGAACCCGGCCCGCCAGGCGGCGGTCGCGGCGGGACTGCCGATGACCGTGCCGGCAACCACCGTCAACAACCTCTGCCTGTCCGGCCTGGAGGCGATCATGCAGGCCGACCGGCTGATCGCGACCGGCGCGGCCGACGTCGTGGTCGCGGGTGGCATGGAGTCGATGACCAACGCGCCCTACCTGGTGCGTGGCGCGCGGACGGGCCTGAAGTACGGCTCGACCGGCTTCGAGGACGCCCTGGACCGCGACGCGCTGACCTGTGCGTTCGACGGCATCTCGATGGGTGCGTCCACCGAGAGCTACCAGGCGGGCGAGAACATCACCCGCGCCGAGCAGGACGAGTTCGCCGCCCGCTCGCACCGGCTCGCGGCCGCGGCGACCGCCGACGGCGCGTTCGCCGCCGAGATCGCGCCGGTCGAGATCGCCTCCCGCAAGGGCACCGTCACCGTCGCCGACGACGAGGGCATCCGCGCGGAGACCACCGTGGACTCCCTCGGCAAGCTGCGTCCGGCGTTCGCGAAGGACGGCACCATCACCGCCGGCGCCTCGTCCCAGCTCTCCGACGGCGCGGCCGCCGTCGTCGTGATGCGCAAGGAGCTGGCGATCGAGCGCGGCATCGAGTGGCTCGCGGAGATCCGCTCGCACGCCCTCGTCGCCGGCCCCGACACCTCGCTCCTGCACCAGCCGGCGAACGCGATCGAGGCGGCGCTCAAGCGCGACGGCGAGACCACGATCGCGGACCTGGACCTGCTCGAGATCAACGAGGCGTTCGCCGGTGTCGCGATCGCGTCGGTGCGTCAGCTCGGCGTCGACGCGGACAAGGTCAACATCCACGGCGGTGCGATCGCCGTCGGGCACCCGGTCGGCATGTCCGGCGCGAGGATCGCTCTGTCCCTGGCGCATTCGCTCAAGGCGCGCGGCGGCGGCAAGGGCGCGGCGGCCCTCTGCGGCGGCGGCGGCCAGGGCATCGCGATGATCCTCGAGGTGTAGGCGGCTGCGCCGCCCGTGCGCGGTTGACGAGTGTCAGGACTCGGCAACCGCGCACAGGCGCGTCAGCGCCTGTGGCGCTTGGTGTTCCGGGGGGTCGGGGTCTTTCCCGCCTCGGCGCGCGCCGCGCGTTTGGCGGCGGCCTTCTGGGAGGCGGTGCGCTTGGGGGCCGGCTCCGCCGCGCCGCGGCCACGGGACGAGTTGGCGCTGCGGCCGCGGACGATCCCGACGAACTCCTCCACCAGGTCGGTGGTCGCCGACGTCGGCCAGGCGAGGGCGACCGGTGAGGCGGGGGCGTCGGTGACGGTCCGGTAGGTGAGGTCCTTGCGATGGTGCAGCCGGGCCAGGGACTGCGGCACCACCAGCACCCCGATCCCGGCGGCGACCAGTTCGATCGCGTCGGCCGTGGTGTCGGGGCGGTGCAGCGCGGCGGTGCCCGGGCGGGCGGACCATTCGAGAGTGTCGTCGTGCGGGTGCAGCACGGTCTCGTCGGAGAGGTCGCGGGTGGACACCTCGTCGGCGGCGGTGATCACGTGGTCCTTGGGCACCACCACCACGGGCGTCTCCTCGTACAGCGCGATGACACTGAGCCCGTCCCGATCGACCGGAAGCCGGACCAGGGCGGCGTCGACGGCGCCGGTGCGCAACAGGGTCGGGGCGTCGGCCGCGGTCGCGGCGACCAGTTCGAGCGGGACGTCGGGGAGGCGCTCGCGCCAGATCCGGACCCACTTGGTCGGCGTGACGCCGGGCACATACGCGAGCCGGAAGGTCGGGGCGGAGGTCGGCTCGGTCATTCGGTCAGGGTACCGGCCGATATCCTGATCGCATGAGTGCACAGAAGACACCCCAGACGATGAAGCCGGCCACCGCGGCGAAGAAGCTGGACGTCTACCTCGAGGCCACCCCCGCCGCGTTCCAGGAGGGCACCGTCTCGCGTGAGGATCTCGCCGAACTGCGCACCAACCCGCCCCAGTGGCTGGTCGACCTCCGGGCCGACGGCCCGCACCCGAAGTCCGTGGTCGCCGACAAGCTCGGCGTCTCCATCGCCGGCCTGGCCCGCGGCGGCATCACGGAGGCGCTGACCACCGCGCAGATCGACGCGCTGCTCGCCGATCAGCCGGACTGGCTGCAGGCCGAGCGCGCGAACCTGGTCGAGGTGCGCAAGGAGGAGAAGCGGATCCGCGAGCAGCAGGCGACGAAGCGGGAACAGTCGAATCGGAAGCCGCGGTTCGCGAAGCCGATCCACCACCCGAACGAGGACTAGGCCGGCGGTCCGTACGTCCACCGGCCGCCGACCATCGTGCCCCACACGGGCATCGCGGCGAGACCGGCGCCGGTGGACGGAAGCTCGTCGGTGTCCAGCACCACCAGGTCCGCGAGGTCGCCGATCGTGACTCGGGTGCGCCCACCGGTGGACGCGGCGAGGGCCACCTCCCAGGGCAGCTCGTGCTCGCGGTGCCACACCCGACCGTCCGGCAGGGTGCGGTCCACCGCCGCGGCGAGGGTTGACCAGGGGTCCAGCGGCGCCACCGGCGCGTCCGACCCCAACGCCAGGGTGGCCCCCGACGACAGCAGGGTGCCGTACGGGAAGGCCCGGCCGGTCCGGCCGGGCCAGTAGCGCTCGGCCAGGTCCGCGTCGTCGTGCACGTGTGCCGGCTGGATGCTGGCGGTCACCCCCAGCTCGGCGAACCGCGGAAAGTCGTTCCGCGCCACGAGTTGCGCGTGTTCGACGGACCCCCGCGCCCCCGCGGCGGCGAACGCGTCGAGCACGTGCTCGCAGGCGTGGTCGCCGATCGCGTGGATCGCGCACTCGAGCCCGCCGCCGGTGGCCCGCGACATCAGACCGAGCAGCTCGTGCGGCGGCACCGACAGCACGCCGTGCCCGCCGCCCGGATACGGCTCGTGGCAGTACGCGGTCCGGGTGCCGAGCGATCCGTCCACGATCACCTTCAGCGGACCCACCGTGGCGAGCCCGCCGGTGCCCGGCACCGCGTCCCCGGTGCGGACCCCGTCCGCGATCGCATGGTCGAGCCATCGCGGCCAGATGCCACACCGCACCCGCAGCCGGTCGGTGCCCGCCGCGATCCGCCGCGCCCACACCGCGCGGTTGTCGGCGATCTCGAAGTCCGTCACCCCGACCACCCCGCGCGCGGCCGCGGCCCGCACGGCCTGATCGATGCGCCGGTCCAGCACCGCCGGATCGACGTGCTGCACGTCGTTCATGATCGGCATGAACTCGGTCTCGGTGAGCAGGCCCGTGGGGTGTGGCGCCAGCGAGAAGCGTCGCAGCGCAGCGGTGTTGAACCAGCCGCTGTGCAGGTCGCCGCTCAGCGCGACGATCGGGCGGTCCGCGGCGGCCGCGTCCAGCAACGCGGCGGTGGGGGAGTCCGGCCACAGTCCGTCGCGAAACCCGTGCGCGACGACGACCTCGGTGTCGGCCGACGGCAGGTGTGCCGCGACCAATCGAACGGCGTGCGCGGCCGAGGTGGCCGCCGACAGATCCAGCGCGGCGCGCGAGAGCGCCCACTGGTCGAGGTGCACGTGCGCGTCCCACAACCCCGGAAGCACCAGCCGTCCGCCGAGGTCCACGACATCGGTCGGGCCGGAGCCGTCGCCGCCGACCCGGTCGCCGGTGACCACCAGGTCGACCGGCGTCTCGCCCGGCGCCGGCCGCGCCCCCCGCAGCAGGATCCCGCTCACCCCTCGATCACCTCGAACTCGTCGAACACCACCTCGCCTGCCGCATCGGACTCCGCGAGGTTCACCTCGCCGACCAGGGCCCAGCCGTGATCGCCCTGCGGGTCGGCGATGGTCTGGCGCACCCGCCACAGCTCCGGCTCGATCTGCACCGAGAACAGTTGCGGGCCGCGGGCGTCGGGGCCGGTGCCGATCTCGTCGTACTCGTCGAAGTAGAGCTCCATCAGCTCCGACCAGTCCTGCGACTCGAGCCCGTCACCGAGCTCGGCCAGCGCGTCCCAGCGCCGGCGCGAGGCCAGCTCGATCCGCTTGAACATGGCGTTGCGGACCATCACCTTGAATGCCCTGGTGTTCGCGGAGACCGGCCGCGGGATGTCGGCGCCGAACGCGATCTGCTGATCGTCGGATTCCACGCCCGGGTTGGTGAGCTGTTCCCACTCGTCCAACAGCGACGAATCGACCTGCCGGATCAGCTCGCCCAGCCATTCGGTGATGTCCTCGAGCTCCTCGGTGCGGGCCGCGTCGGGCACGGTCTGCCGCAGTGCCCGATAGGCGTCGGCCAGGTAACGCAGCACCAGGCCCTCGGAGCGGGCCAGCCCGTAGTGGCTGACCAACTCGGCGAAGGTCATGACGTTCTCCACCATGTCCCGCACCACCGACTTGGGGGACAGGGCGAACTCGGACACCCAGGGGTGCCCGCCGCGGTACGTCTCGAAAGCAGGAAAGAGCAGTTCCTCCAACGGTTTCGGCCAGGTGATCTCCTCGAGCAGCTCCATCCGCTCGTCGTACTCGATGCCGTCGGCCTTCATCTGCGCGACCGCCTCGCCACGGGCGTGGTGCTGCTGGCCCATCAGGATCTGGCGGGGGTCGTCCAGGGTGGACTCGATCACCGACACCACGTCGAGCGCGTACGTCACCGACTCCTGGTCGAGCAGCTCGATCGCCGCCAGCGCGAACGGCGACAGCGGCTGGTTGAGCGCGAAATCGCGCTGCAGGTCCACCGTCAGCCGGGCCCACGACCCGTCCGGGTCCGGGGCGTCGAGTTGTTCGACGATGCCGGCCTGGAGCAGCCCCCGGTACAGCGCGATCGCCCGGAGGATGTGCTTGCGCTGCTGCGGACGGGTCTCGTGGCTGTCCTCGAGGAGGTGACGCATCGCGTCGAAGCAGTTTCCGGGGCGGGCGATCACGTTGAGCAGCATCGAGTTCGAGACCCGGAACCGGGAGGCGAGCTGTTCGGGGGAGGCGGAGACGAGACGCTCGAAGGTCGGCTCGCCCCAGGACACGAATCCCTCCGGCGGCTTCTTGCGCTGAATCTTCTTGAGCTTCTTCGGATCATCGCCCGCCTTGGTGACCAGGCGATGGTTCTCGATCTCGTACTCCGGCGCCTGCACGACCACGGTGCCCATGGTGTCGTAGCCGGCCCGGCCGGCTCGGCCGGCGATCTGGTGGAACTCGCGGGCCCGCAGGTGCCGGGTCCGGGTGCCGTCGTACTTGGTCAGGCCGGTCAGCAACACCGTCCGGATCGGCACGTTGATGCCCACGCCGAGGGTGTCGGTTCCGCAGATGACCTTGAGCAGGCCGTCCTGCGCCAGCTTCTCGATGAGGCGGCGGTACTTGGGCAGCATGCCCGCGTGATGCACGCCGATACCGTGGCGCACCAAGCGGGACAAGGTCTTTCCGAAGCCGGTGCTGAACCGGAAGCTCCCGATCGCCTCCGCGATCGCGTCCTTCTCCTCCCGGGTGCTCATGTTGACGCTGGTCAGCGCCTGCGCCCGTTCGAGCGCCGCGGCCTGGGTGAAATGCACCACGTAGACGGGAGCCTGGTTGGTGGTGGCGAGCTCCTCGATCGTCTCGCCGATGGGGGTGCGCGCGTACGAGAAGGACAGCGGCACCGGGCGCTCGGTGCCCCCGACCACGGTCGTCGGTCGCCCGGTCCTGCGGGTCAGGTCCTCCCGGAAGAAGGTCACATCGCCGAGCGTCGCGGACATCAGCAGGAACTGGGCCTGGGGGAGTTCGATCAGCGGGACCTGCCAGGCCCACCCGCGGTCCGGCTCGGAGTAGTAGTGGAACTCGTCCATCACCACCTGGCCGATGTCCGAGTCGGCGCCCTGCCGCAGCGCCAGGTTCGCCACGATCTCCGCTGTCGCGCAGATGATCGGCGCACCGGAGTTGACCGAGGCGTCGCCGGTCATCATGCCCACGTTCTCGGCGCCGAACACCTCGCAGAGGGCGAAGAACTTCTCGCTGACCAACGCCTTGATCGGCGCGGTGTAGTAGGTTCGCCTGCCCTCGGCGAGCGCCGCGAAATGCGCACCGATCGCCACCATCGACTTGCCGGACCCCGTCGGGGTCGAGAGGATGACGTTCGCACCCGAGACCACCTCGATCAGCGACTCCTCCTGCGCCGGGTACAGGGTCAAGCCCTGTTCGGCCGTCCACCCGGAGAAGGCGTCGAAGAGCGAGTCGGCATCGGGACTCGAGGGGACCAGGTCGGAGAGCAGCACCGACCCAGGTTACGGCCTGCGCGAAGTCAGGTCGCGCTGCGCTCGTCCGAGCCCATCGCCTCCAACACGGCCTCGCGGGTGGAATCGGTGCCGGTGATCTGCGCTTCGCCCACGCCGTCGATGAGCATCTGGCGCCAGCGGGCCGGGTCGAACTCCAGCGGCGCGGTGTTCGCGATGAAGTCCTCGACGACCTGCAGGAACCGCATCGGGTCGTCGTGGTACGGGAAATGGCCGCTGCCGCGGAAGATCTCCAGGCGTGAGCCCGGCATCGCGGCGTGCGCGAGGTGGGCGTGGCTGACGGGGATCACCGAGTCGACATCGCCCCAGATGATCTGCACGGGCAGGTCTGCGGTCAGGTAACACCGGTCCAGCATGGTGATCGCCTGGCCACGCCAGTCCACGGCCGCGCGCAGGGTGCGCAGGAAGGCCTCCCGCGCGGTGGGGTCGGGCAGGTCGCTGAGCACCCGTACCAGGTCGGGGGCGTCGTGAAAGACCCTGACCGACTTGAACGGACCACGGTAGAGCTGGTCGGCGATCTTGCCGAGCACGTTGAGCGCGGAGATGGTGCCGGGGATCTGCAGCAGGCGCAGCGACTGGTTCGCGATCGGCAGCGAGGCGAAACGCAGCGCGGGGTTGACGTCCTTGGTCACGCCTCCGCTGGCGACCACCACCAGCCGCTCGACCATGTGCGGGAACTGGTAGGCGAACTGCAGCGCGACCCCGCCGCCGAGCGAATGGCCGATGATCGTGACGCGGTCGTAGCCGAGCACCGTCAGCAGGTCACGCATCCCGTTCGCGTAGGCCGCGATGGAGTAGTCGGCCCGGGGCTTGTCCGAACGGCCGTGACCGAGCAGGTCGGGTGCGATCACCGTGAAGTGCTCGGCGAGGTGCGGGATGACCTCGTTCCAGGTGGACGAGTTGTCACCGATGCCGTGGATCAGCAGCAGCGGCGGACCCTCGCCCGCCATGCGGAATGCCCGCCGGTACCCGTGGACGGTCCGGAAGACGAGGCGTGGTTCGGTGTCCGGAACGGTCCGCAACGTGCGGCCCTTGCGTGCACTCATGTCGCCTCCTGCCGCCGGCTGCGCCGACCCCTACGTCATTGACTTGGGCGATCGTATAGTTCGTGGGGTCGGCCCGCCGGGTAACTGTGGAACCGAGTCACAGATCAGGCTCGTCTCGGTCGGTTTTCTCGTCCAGTCCTGCCTGTTCGGCGAGGAATTTCTCGAACTCCGCGCCGAGTTCGTCACCGCTGGGCAGGTCGGCCTCCCCGGCGAGCAGGGTGGACTGCCGTTCCTGTGCCGCCACGAAGGTGTCGTACTGGCGCTCCAGCGCCGCCACGACGGACTGGACCTCGTCGTTGCCGGTGATCTGCGCGTCGACTTGCTCGCGGACGCGGGCGGCCGCCTCACCGAGTGCGGCGAGCGGCAACTCCAGGTCCGCGATCTCGCCGAGGTTCTCCAGCAGCGTCTCTGCCGCCGCCGGGTAGTCCGTCTGCGCCAGGTAGTGCGGCACGTGCACCGAGTAGCCCATCGACTCGTGGCCGTGCTGGGCCATCCGCAGCTCCAGCAGTGCGGAGGCGCTGCCCGGGATCTGCAGCTCCCCGGACCAGCTCTGGTTCTCGCCGATCAGGTCCTTGTTCGTCGAGTGCGCGGTCACCCCGAGCGGGCGGGTGTGCGGAATCGCCATCGGGATCGCGCCCAGGGAGATCGTGCGCCGCACGCCGAGCTGCTCGGCGAGCAATCGCACCGCGGTGGTGAAGCGCTCCCACTTCAGATCCGGCTCCAGGCCCGCGAGCAGCAGAAACGGCGTCCCCGCGGTGTCGCGCAGCGCATACAGGTTGAGCTCGGGCTCGTCGTAGTCCGAGAAGTGGTCCGACTTGAAGGTCATCGTGGGGCGCCGAGACCGGTAGTCGATCAGCTCGTCCACCGAGAACGACGCGACCAGTTCGGTCTCCAGGCTCTCGCGCAGGTGGGTGGTGGCGATCTTCACCGCGTGCCCCGCGTCGGAGAATCCCTCGAGACCATGCACCAGCACCGGCCCCCGGCCGTCGCCCGCGGACACCTGGGGTGCCGGGAACTCCAGCTCGTACATCCTCGACTGATCGTCCATCAGTGATCCCTTCGCGATTCGTTCACCATCAGTGTCCCCCACCCGGTGGTGAGCTCCCACACCCGATATCGAGAAAACGTGCCGCGACGTCACATTCATTCCCGGAACAGGCGATTGTGCTGACAGCGAACCACCGCGGGGCGACACCGCAGCCAGCCTGCGTCGGTGGGGGAGGCGGAGGTGGCACAGTGGTGGGGCCCTTTCCCGCGAGTACTGGAGGACTTTCCGTTGAAGCGCCGCATCCTGTTCGCGGGCCTTGCCGTCGGCGCGTGCCTGAGCGTCGCCGGGTGTTCGTCCACGGTGGACGGCATGGCGGGCCCGGCGTCCGCGTCGGGCCCCTCGTCCGCCGCCGCCACCGATGGGTCCGGTGAGAGCGGCCGGGTGGAGGCGAGCCTGGAGTCGATGTTGCTGACCCCCGAGGACTTCCCCGCGCCCTATCAGGCGATCGTGCTGCCGCCCCATGCGGTGTCACAGGCGGCGGCGGACCTGGACGGGATCCCGCCCGGCGCCAAGGTCGACCCGCCCGGGTGCAAGCCGCCCACCCAGGACTACGGCCCGGATGCCACCGCGATGATCGTCGGCACCGACAACGCGAACAGGTCCACCATCTCGGTGGAACTGATGCGGTCGGATTCCCCCCTCGACAAGCGCATCGGGGAGATCGAACGGTGCCTCGAGGTGACCACCACCAAGGACGGCGCCGAGGCGGTCGTGCGGACCGAGATCCTGCCGCCGCCGCCGCTGAACGCGGACCGGACCCTCGCGATGCGACAGACCGTGACCTCGGGCCAGGGCCCGGGGAAGGTGACCCAGTCGATGCTCACGCTGGTCGCGCAGATCGACGACGTGCGGGTGTCGGCGACCTACATGTCCTTCGGCGACGGAAAGCCGGACACCGTGGTGCTCGATCAGGTGTTCACCGAGGCGGTGCAGCGGGTCAACGCGGCCTGACGGAATCTCGCCTGTGGATGGCCGGGTTTCCATCCACAGGCTGCGTCGACCCGCAGGTCGCACCCGCGGATCCGACGGTGCCGTGCGGCACGGTCCTGGGCATGGCAACCATCCATCCCGATCCGCCGGAGCGACCCACCAACCCGGCAGTGCTGCCCGATGTCGGACCCGTGCGGATCGACGATCCCGGCGACCTCATCGCGGCCATCCCGGCGATGCTGGGGTTCCGGCCCACGGGGTCGCTGGTCCTCGTCTGCCTCGACTGCCGCGACGGACCGTTCCTGGTGCGGGCGGTGATGCGGCACGGCCTGCCGGACGGCGCGGTCGGCCCCCTCGACCGCGAGGCGATCGAACGGATGTCCCTGGTCTGCGCACGGGAGGAGATCGACGCGGTCGTCGCGGTGATCGTCGACGAGGCCCGGGCACGCGGCATGCACAATGCCCTGGCCGACGAGCTCGACCTGCACCTGGTCGACCACGGTGTCGAACTGCTCGCCGTGCACGTGGTCCCCGCGATCGACGTGGGACGGCCCTGGCACGGCCTGTTCGGGGACCCCCGCCGCGGGCTTCTCCCGGACCCGGTGTCGTCCGGCGTCGCGGTCGCCCAGGTGCTCGGTGGTCGTGCGATCCGGTCCTCCCGCCAGGAGCTGGAGGCCGTGGTGGCCCGTGATCCGAACCGGGACCGTGCCCGCCTCACGGAGTTGCTGCGCGAGCGACCCGCTCTCCGCACCAGCCCGCGCGACCAACTGGAGCTGGTGCTCACCCGGATCGCGGCCCTGTCCTCGGGGGAGCGGCCGGACGACCGGGAGATCGTGGACCTGGCCAGGGCGCTGTCGACACCGCGGGTGCGTGATGCGTTGCTGTCGCTGACGGTGACCGCCGAGGCCGATGCCGCCGAGCAGCTGTGGATCCTGCTCACGCGGGCCCTGCCCGACCCGGAGCGAGCCGAGCCCGCGACCCTGCTCGGGTACAGCGCCTACGCGCGCGGCGACGGTCCGCTGGCGGGCGTCGCGCTCGTCGCGGCGCTGGAGTCGAACCCGCGGCACCGGCTGGCCGGCATGCTCGACGCCGCGCTGCAGTCCGGCATCCGGCCCGACGCGGTCTCGGAGCTCGCGTTCACCGGGTTCGAGGAGTCCGCGAAACTCGGGGTGCGGATGCCGCCGCCGGTCGGTGGCGGTTGAGCGTCGTGCCAGGTCAGCCGAAGTTGCGTGCGATGATCTCAATCACGAGGTCCGCCGTCGGGAAGTCGGCCATCACCACGCCCAGCCGGCCGGTGCCGCCGGCCTCCAGGTACGCCTGGGCGCGGGGGAGGATCCCGACGACCCCGGGGGCGCCGCGCGCGACGGTGACCGGGACCGTGCCGGTGACGAGAGCGGCGGGGTTCCCGGTGGCGCTGAGATGGTTGACGTACAGCGTCTGCGGCCCACCGCTACGGGCCTGTTCGAACTGGGCGCGGACGAGGTCCCACTTGCGCGCGACGTCGCCGAGGCCGGACAGCTCGAAGTCGTCCTGGATGTCCATCGCCGGGCCCGCCCAGCGCGGGCCGAACGGCGTGGTGGCGCCGAAATCGGCCAGGACGACGATCTTGCCCCGGACCTCACCGAGGCTCGGAATCCGTCCGTCGTACCCGGTGGGTGGCCGCCACAGGTGCTGTCGGAGGCGGTCCCGGGTGGCGGGGTTGTCGTTGATGTACCAGTTCAGCGTGTCCTCGTAGCTGCGCGTGTTCTCGGCCGGGGTGGTCTCCTCCTTGAGCCGCATGAGGATCGTCTCGCCGGGGTTCGCCCGTAGGAAGTCGGTCAGCGCCGTGGTGACGTCCGTGAAATTGGTGTGCAGGTACTCGATCCCGTGATGAATCGGGAACGCGTCCCGGAAATGCCGGGTGCGGATGTCGACGGCGCGGACCCCGGCTCTCAGTTGGGTCGGCAGGTCGGTGTCCTGGGTGAGGGCGAACACGGAGGCACCCGAGGCCATCGTGTCGTGGGTGCCGGGCAGCGACAGCTCCGTGAGCCCGGTCCCGTCGGGCAGTCCGGCCATCCAGTCGGGGTTGACTGCGTCGGCCAGTCCACTCGATTGCAGCGACCCGGAGGTCGACCCGGCATCGGACCCGGTCGTTGCGGACGCGAGCGGGGCCGGCAGCACCACGGTCGCGATCGCGAGACCCATCAGGGCGCGCGCGAACCCGCGCCTGCGGACGGAGAACATCATCGTGGCAGCGTGCCACGCCGATACCGCCCGTGGGGCGGTATCGGCGATCGGAGGTCGACCGAGTGGGTCAGCCGCCGTGCGCGGCGTGCGACCGTTCGCCCAACTGCTGCAAGAACTCCCACGCGTCCGCGACGATCTCGTCGAGGTCGGTGTGCTGCGGCCGCCACCCGAGTTCGGCGATGGCCCGCTCACTGGACGCGATGAGGACCGCCGGGTCACCCGCGCGGCGCGGGGCATCCACCACCGTGATCGGGAGTCCGGTGACGCGCCGGCATGCCGAGATCACCTCGCGGACACTGAATCCGGCCCCGCTGCCGAGGTTGTAGATGCTGTGGGTGCCCGCGGTCGCGGCTTCCAGTGCCAGCAGGTGGGCTTCCGCCAGATCGAGTACGTGGATGTAGTCGCGCACCGCGGTGCCATCCGAGGTGGGCCAATCGGTGCCGAAGACCGAGATCTTGTCTCGCTGCCCGAGGGCGACCTGCAACACGAGTGGAATGAGATGTGTTTCCACAACCCGGTTCTCGCCCGCCCCGCGATATGCGCCTGCCACGTTGAAGTAGCGCAGACTGGTCGCCGCCAGCCCGTGCGCCACCGCGTAGGAGGTGATCGCATGGTCGATGGCGAGCTTGGTCGCGCCGTACGGATTCGTCGGCCTGGTCGGATCGGCCTCCGTGATCGGCGACCGCTCGGGCTCCCCGTAGGTCGCCGCGGTCGAGGAGAAGACCAGCCTCGGTGTCCGGGAGACCCGGATCGCCTCGAGGAGCTCGATCGTGGTGACCACGTTTCCGCGCCAGTACTTTTCGGGTGCGACGACTGATTCGCCGACAAGCGACTGCGCCGCGAAATGCAGCACGCCGTCGAAGCGGGGCTCGCCCGACCCGTCGCCGAGCACGGAGGTCGCGACCTCGGCGATGTCGCCCTCGACGAACTCGGCGCCCGCCGGCACCGCATCCGCGTTTCCGGTGGACAGATCGTCGACGACGACCACCTCGTGGCCGCGTTCGAGCAGCACGGTGGCGCACACGCTGCCGACATAGCCGGCACCGCCTGTTACCAGGAGTCGCACGCCGCTAGACCTGCTTGACCTGGACGGCGTGTGCCATCTCCTCGGACAGGTCGAAACCCTCGTGGCCGGGCACGGTGATCGTCACCGAACCGGGCTTGGTCTCGACCGTCACGCGCGCGTCGGGGACGACGCCCGCCTCGCGGAGACGGCCGATCACCTCCGGATCGGACTGCACGTGCTCGGCGAGCCGGCGCACCACCACGGCGGTGGGCTGTCCGGACGGCACATCGGTGAGGCGGATCAGGGTTTCACCGTTGTCCACCGGCCGGTTCAGGCCGAGCTCGTCCAGGCCCGGGATCGGGTTGCCATAGGGCGAGGTGGTGGGGTTGTTGAGCACCTCGACGAGACGGCGCTCGACCTCCTCGCTCATCACGTGCTCCCAGCGGCACGCCTCGGCGTGCACCTGGTCCCAGTCGAGTCCGATCACATCGACCAGCAGCCGCTCGGCGAGCCGGTGCTTGCGCATCACCGCGATCGCGAGTCCGCGGCCCTTGTCCGTGAGCTCGAGGTGACGGTCACCGGCGACGAGCAGCAGCCCGTCGCGTTCCATCCTGGCGACCGTCTGGCTCACCGTGGGACCACTCTGCTCGAGCCGCTCGGCAATCCGCGCCCGCAGCGGCACCACGCCTTCTTCTTCAAGGTCGTAGATCGTACGGAGGTACATCTCCGTCGTGTCGACAAGATCCTTCACCTGCACGCCCCTTCGTCTACGCCGATTCTACCGGCACGCATGCGGGAATCGGTGTTGCACTCTCTCCGAGGCAACGCCACCCACCGCTCGCCTCTTCCCCCGGCGCGCAAGTAGCGTGGATCGCATGGCCGCGATCTCCAGCCCCGCAGTGGGGCATGCGCACCCGAATTCGGACCGGGCCGTCGTCTGGAGCCCGGACTACCTCAGCTACCGGTGGAGTGCGGACCACCCGATGAACCCGACGCGACTCGAGCTGACGATGAACCTCGCGCGGAGCATCGGGCTGATCGAGGGGGCCGAGGTGGTCCGTCCGGAGGCGGCGACCGACGCGGATCTCCTCCGGATCCACACCCCCGGCTACATCGCGGCGGTGAAGGCGGCGGGCACCGGGCCGCTGCAGGGGCTCGCCGACGCCCGCGCGGACGGCGAGGCGGCCCCACACGGACTCGGTACCGAGGACAACCCGATCTTTCCCCGGATGCACGAGGCCAGCGCGATTCTCGCCGGCGGCACGCTCACCGCGGCGAAGGAGATCGCGGCGGGCCGGGCTCGCCGGGCCGTGAGCATCGGCGGTGGGATGCATCACGCGATGTCCGACTGGGCCTCGGGATTCTGTGTCTACAACGACGCGGCGATCGCGATCTCGTGGCTGCTCGACCACGGTTTCGACCGCATCGCGTACATCGACGTCGACGCCCATCACGGCGACGGCGTCCAGCACGCGTTCCTGGGCGACCCCAGGGTCCTGACGGTCTCCATCCATCAGCATCCGGCGACGCTGTGGCCCAACACCGGATGGTCGAGCGAGGTCGGATCGGGCGCGGCCGAGGGCGCGACGATCAATCTGCCGGTCCTGCCCGGCACCGTGGACTCGGTGTGGCTGAGGGGCTTTCATGCGGTGGTCCCCGCGGCGCTGGCGGCGTTCAAGCCGCAGATCGTCATCAGCCAGTGCGGGGTAGACAGCCACCGGGAGGACCCGCTCGCGGACCTCTCGCTCACGGTGGACGGACAGCGCGCGGCCTTCTTGGCGATGCGGCAGCTCGCGGATCGGTACGCGGAGGGGCGTTGGCTCGCGGTCGGCGGCGGCGGCTACGGACTGGTGCGGGTGGTCCCGCGGGCGTGGACGCACCTGATCGCCGCCGCTCTCGACCGGGACGTCGATCCCGCTCTGGCGGTGCCGCAGTCCTGGCGTGACCGGGCAGCGGCACTGGCGCCGAGCGTCGAACTGCCCGAGACGATGGGCGACGGCGGCGAGGTGTCCTACCTGCCGTGGGACGGCCCGGGGGGTACCCCCGAGACCGGGGTCGAATCGATGGATCGCGCGCTGATCCGGGTGGATTCGGCGATCGCAGCCACCCGCCGCGCGGCCTTCCCGCTGCTCGGCCTCGACCCGGAGGATCCCCGTGACTGATGCCGACACCGGGGGCGCCGAGGCCGACCCGCAGACGCCGTTCCCGAAGCACTGGCTGGCGGACGTGCTGCTCACCGACGGCGGTGTCGCGGCGCTGCGGCCGATCCTGCCCGACGATGCCGAACGGCTGATCGCCTTCCACGCCAAGCTGTCCGAGCGCACCCGCTACCTGCGCTACTTCGGTCCGTACCCGACGATGTCGGCGCGCGATCTGAAGCGGTTCACCACCGTCGACCACAAGGACCGGGTCGCCTTCGTGGCCGTGCTCGGCGACGAGATCATCGCGGTCGGCCGGTACGAGCGCCTGCTCGACGTGGGCGACGGCAGGTCCGCCGAGGTCGCGTTCGTGGTCGCCGACGCGCACCAGGGGCGCGGCCTCGGGCCGATCCTGCTCGAGCACCTGGCCGCGGCCGCCGCGGAGAACGGCCTGACCATGTTCGTGGCGGAGGTGCTCGCCGAGAACAGGAACATGGTCACCGTGTTCCGGGAGGCCGGGTACCAGGTCAGTCGCACCTACGACGGGGGAGTGCTGCGGCTCGAGTTCGCCATCGATCCCACCGAAACTCTTGTCGCGGTTCGTAATTCTCGCGAGCGCGCCACCGAGGCCAGGAGCGTGCGCAACCTGCTCAGCCCGCAGTCGGTCGCCCTGATCGGCGCGTCCACCGACGCCGCGAAGGTGGGCAACGCGGTGCTGCGCAATCTGCTCGGCGCCGGGTTCACCGGCCCGGTCTACCCGGTGAACGCCGAGAACCGATCGGTGCGCGGGGTCCGGGCCTACCCGACCGTGCACGACATCCCCGACGACGTGGACCTCGCGGTGGTGGCGGTCCCGGCCGAGGCCATCGACTCGGTCCTCGACGACTGCCTCGCGAAGGGCGTCAAGGCGCTGGTCGTGGTGTCCGGCGGGTTCAGTGACGCGGGTCCCGACGGGCGTCAGTCCGAGCGGAGGCTGGTGCACGCCGCGCGGGCGCACGGGATGCGACTGGTCGGTCCCAACGCGCTCGGCGTCGCGAACACCAGCGCGGCGGTTCGGCTCAACGCGACCCTCGCGCCCGAGCTGCCGCCGCCGGGCCGGGTCGGCTTCTTCTGTCAGTCCGGTGCACTCGGCATCGCGATCCTCGACGAGGCGGCGCGGCGCCAGCTCGGGCTCTCCACCTTCGTCTCGGCGGGCAACCGCGCCGACGTCTCCGGAAACGACCTGTTGCAGTACTGGGACTCGGACCCCGAGACCGAGGTGGTGCTGCTGTACCTGGAGAGCTTCGGCAATCCGCGTAAGTTCTCCCGGATCGCGCGCCGGGTCGGCAGGAACAAGCCCATCGTGGCGGTGAAGTCCGGCAGGCACGCCGTGCCCGAGGCGCTGGCCGCGAACGGGGTGGAGATCGACGACTCCATCGTCTCGGCCCTGTTCGAGCAGGCGGGGGTCGTCCAGGTCGGCTCGATCGCCCAGCTCTTCGACTGCGCGGTGCTGTTCGGCTACCAACCGCTGCCCGCGGGGCCCAGGGTCGCGGTGGTCGGTAACTCGTCGGCCCTCGGTGTGCTGGCCGCGGGGGCCGCCCGCAGCGAGGGGCTCGAACCCGCGAAGCCCGTCGACCTGGCCGCGCAGTCCACGCCTGCGCAATTCGCGGGCGCGGTGACCGCCGCGCTGGAGTCGGCGGAGGTGGACGCGGTCTTCGCGGTGTTCGTGCCGCCGGTGAGCGTGGACGTCGAACCGTACGCGAAGGCGTTGCGCGATGCCGCCCGCGACACCAGCAAACCGATCGTGACGACATTCCTTGCCGCGGAGGGTATTCCCGACGTGCTCGCGGTCCGCGGCGAGGACGGTCATCCGATCAGGGGATCGGTGCCCTCTTACCCGGGGCCGGAGCGCGCGGCCCTGGCGCTGTCACGGGCGTGGCGGTACGCCCAATGGAAGTCCCGGCCCGCTTCGAAGGTGGTGCGCCCCAGCGGTATCGACTCCGAGCGCGCGGCCGCGCTGGTCCAGTCGTGGCTCGGTGAGGGCGAGGGGCGCTGGTTGACGGACTTCGAGGCGGCGGAGCTGCTGGCCTGTTACGGCCTGCGCGTGGTGGAGTTCACGCCCGCGCGCACCGAGGACGAGGCCGTGGCGGCGGCGCAGGCACTGGGATACCCGGTCGCCATCAAGGCGACCCGCGAGGGGTGGCGGCATCGCCCGGACCTGAGCGGTGTGCGACTCGACGTGAGTACCCCCGACGCGGTCCGCGACGCCTACCGCGCGCTCGCGGCGGCGTCCGCGGAACCGCTTCTGCACGTACAGAAGATGGCGAACAAGGGCATCGGCTGCGTCGTGGGTGTGCAGGACGATCCGTCCTTCGGATCGCTGATCTCGTTCGGGCTGGCGGGGGTGATCTCGGATCTGCTCGGCGACCGTGCCTACCGGGTGCTGCCGCTGACCGAGGACGAGGCGACCGAGCTGATCGACGCCCCGAAGGCCGCCCCGCTGCTGTCCGGTTACCGGAATGCGGTTCCGGTCGACAGGGGCGCCCTGGTGGAACTGGTGCAGCGGGTCTCCGCGCTCGCCGACGACCTGCCCGAGGTGCGGGAGCTCGTTTGTGAGCCGGTGCTGGCCAGTGCGATGGGGGCCGAGATCACCGACACCCGGGTCCGTATCGGCCCCGAACCGAGCCGGGCCGACCTGGGACCGCGCCGGCTGCGGTAGCGCGGACAACTCGGCTCTTGACCCGGTACCCCGGTACCGGGTCGAGAATGTTGGCATGCGTAGCAGCGAGGTCGCCGCCAGGGCCGGAGTCAATGTCCAGACCCTGCGGTACTACGAGCGGCGGGGTCTGTTGGACGAACCACCCAGGTCCGCCGCGGGGTACCGCGCGTATCCGGCAGATGCGGTCGCGGTGGTCCGGTTCGTCAAGCGAGCGCAGGAGCATGGGTTCAGCCTCGACGAGATCGAGGAACTGCTGCATCTGGCAGAGGGCGGCCCCGACGACTGCCAGGCCGCTCGCGAGCTGGCCCAGGCAAAGGTGGCGCAGCTCGCCGACCGGATCGCCGACCTGCAGCGGATGCAGCGATCGCTCACCGAACTCGTGTCCACCTGCGAGCTGCCCCGCACCGACCGGAGCTGTCCCCTGATCCAGACCCTCCATGACAGAGGAGATACTCGATGAAGCTCGAGATCCTGCAGGTCCCCGACTGCCCCAACGTTGCGCTTCTCGAACGCCGGATCGCGGAGTCCGTCGCAGGCAGTGAGGTCGACGTGACGATCGTCCACCGCGTGCTCGACGGCCAGGCCGAGGCCGCCGAGGCCGGCATGACGGGATCGCCGACCCTGCTGGTCGACGGCACAGATCCCTTCGTCGAGCCCGGTTCGGCGCCGAGCGTGTCGTGCCGCCTCTACCGGGCCGACGGTGGCGGCATCGACGGTGCACCGTCGGTCGCCGCGCTGCGCGCCGCGCTGCACCTCGCCCCCGCCACGATCGGTGCCGAGGTGTCCGCGGGCCCGGTGGACTGTTGCGCAACCGCGGCGGGAGAGGGGTCCCCGATCGAGGCGCTGGGCGCGTGGCGCGGCGCGGCGCAGCCCGATGGCCCTGCCGGACGGGCCGTCCACCACACCATCTTGCGGGCGTTCGCGACCCGCGGCGGCCCGCCGCCCCGCACCGAGCTCGACGCGGTCGCCGCCGAGTTCGGCACGTCCCGACAGCAGATCCTGGCCCAGTTGCACGACTCGGACGTGATCCGCCTCGATCCGTCGGGAGAAATCGACTCGGTGTATCCGTTCTCCGCCACACCCACCCCGCACAGCGTTCAGATCGCCGACGGCGCACGGGTGTACGCGATGTGTGCGATCGACGCGCTCGGCATGTCCGCGATGCTCTCCGCCGAGGTCGTCATCACCTCCGCCGATGCATCCACGGGCGAGCCCATCTGCGTGACCGTCCGCGGCGAGGAGGTGACCGCGGAGCCCGCGACGACCGTCGTGTTCGTGGGGGCACGGTCGGCGCAGGGACCATCAGCCGAGACCTGCTGCAACTACCTCAACTTCTTCACCGACCGCCCGTCCGCAGACGCGTGGGCCACCGCCAACCCAGATGTCGGCGGGGTCGTCGTCGGCCTCGCGGACGCGACCCGATGCGGTGCCGCGATCTTCGGCCCGCTGCTCGACACCTGACCGAACGCAGACGCGCCGGCCGATCCTTGCGCTCCGAGGGGGAGGAGCGGGTCGGATCGACCGGCGCGCGGTGCACTGACACTCAGGGGGGGTGGTCAGCGCACCGGACTGTGCGAGTCGGGAGGCGGTCAGCTCGCGTAGGAGCGCAACCGCTCGGCGCGGTCGCCCTCGCGGAGCTTGCCCATCACCTCACGCTCGATCTGGCGCACGCGCTCACGGGAGAGCCCGAAGATCTTGCCGATCTGGTCGAGCGTGCGGGGCTGGCCGTCGTCGAGGCCGTACCGCAACCGGATCACCTGCTGCTCGCGCTCGTCCAGGGTACCGAGGACGGATCGGATGTCGCTGTGCAGCAGGCCCGCGATCACCGCGTTCTCGGCCGAGGTCGCCTCGGCGTCCTCGATGAAATCGCCCAGCGGCGCCTCCTCGTCGCTGCCGACCGGCATGTCGAGGCTGACCGGGTCGCGGCTGTGGTCGAGCAGGTCGGCGATCTTCGCGACCGGGATGCCGGATTCGCTCGAGAGCTCCTCGTCGGTGGCCTCGCGGCCCAGCTGCTGATGCAGTTCGCGCTTGATCCTGGCCAGCTTGTTGACCTGCTCCACGAGGTGCACGGGCAGCCGGATCGTGCGGCTCTGATCGGCCATGCCACGGGTGATGGCCTGACGGATCCACCACGTCGCGTAGGTGGAGAACTTGAAGCCCTTGGCGTAGTCGAACTTCTCCATCGCACGGATCAGGCCCAGGTTGCCCTCCTGGATCAGGTCCAGCAGCGGCATCCCGCGCCCGGTGTACCGCTTGGCCAGCGACACCACGAGCCGCAGGTTCGCCTCGAGCAGGTGGCTGCGCGCCGACTGGCCCTCGCGGACGAGGGTGGCGAGGTCGCGCTTCTTGGTCGCGGTCAGCCGCTTGCCGGTCTCGAGCACATGTGCGGCGTACAGGCCCGCCTCGATCCGCTTGGCCAATTCGACCTCATCCGCGGCGGTCAGCAGCGCGGTGCGGCCGATCCCGTTCAGATAGACGCGAACCAAGTCCGCAGCGGGGCTCTGGGCGTCCAGATCCTCGGCGCTCGGCCGCAAGCGGGTGGTGGTGGGGCTCGTCATGACCTGCCTCCTCATCGGTGGTCTCTCATAAGGCTCAACGCCGCGACACCGTGCAAAGTTCCCGGGTGTGATCCACGGAATCGCATCTGACCTGCGCTTTCGCGGCGTCGGTCCTGAGAAGTTGCTGAGAAGACGGCCCCGGCGGAACCGACGGGAACTACCCCGGGAACACCGCCGGCAGCACCAGTCCGTGCCGCACCAGCGAATGCACCAGGGGGATGGCGGCGGCGGCGAGTTCGTCGGGATCCTCGCCGTTCGCGGCCGCCAGCAGCTCGAGCAGCTCGTTCAACGCCAGCGAGTCCGGCCGCATTCCCCCGAGCAGCGCGGCGGTCAGGTCGTCCACCTCGTGCTGCCAGTTCGGTCCGCTGCCGCGGTGCACCCGGGCCACCACCTGCTGCCAGCCCTCGTCGCCGGGCAGCGAGACCCGCTCGAGGGCGGTCGTGGGCTCGAGCCTGAAGCGCTGCTCGAGCACGTCCCGCTCGCGCAGCCAGGCCAGCCGGTCGAAATAGCCGAGCGCCTCGCCGCCGAGCGGATCGGTGAAGCCGTGCCGCAGGTCCTCGGCCAGGACGTCGCTCGGCTCGTCCGTGCGCCGCAGGTAGACGAAGCCGAAGCCGACACCCTCGACATCGGCGGCCTCGAAGTGCGACAACCAGGCCTCGGCCTGCGCCGCGGTCGCGGGGTCGCGCGGGTCGAGGCCGCCGTCGCGCATCCACGTGCCCACGTACAGGGCGGGATCGGCCACGTCACGTTGCACGACCCAGGCGTCGACGCCGTGCGCGGGCAACCAGGACGCGATCCGGGACCGCCAGTCCTCGCCGCGCACGTGCACCCAGGACGCCAACATCGATGCGGTGCCGCCCGGCTCGAGATGGTCGAGCACGTTCGAGATCATCAACTCGCTGGCGCCGTCGAGGTCGAGGCCGGAGTCCCGGTAGGTGAGCTCGACCTCGCCGCGGCCGACCACGAACGGCGGGTTCGCGACGACCCGGTCGAAGCGGCGGCCGTCGACCGGCTCGAACCACGGGCCGCCGAGCAGTTCGACATCGATCTCGTTGAGTGCGAACGTCGCGGCCGACAGGTCGAGAGCGCGCAGGTTGATGTCGGTGGCCGTGACCGACCGCGCGTACCCCGCGGCGTGCAGCGCCTGGATGCCGCACCCGGTGCCCAGGTCCAGGACCGACCCCGTCGGGGTGGTCGGGGTGGCGCGCAGCAGCGACAGGGAGGCGTGGCCGACGCCGAGCACGTGCTCGGGTGCCGTGGTCCGCGGTCCCATGCTGCCGTCCAGGTCGGAGAGCACCCATCGATTGCCCGCGCCGAGGTCGAGCGGCCGCAGATCGAGTGCCGCGCGGACCTCGTCGCCGGCCCGCTCGAGGAGCCCGGCGGCGACGGCCTGGTCGAGGTCGAGTGGGCGCAGCGCCCGCGCGACCTCCGCCGCGGAACACGGGTCGCACAGGAGGAACAGCCTGGTCAGGATCCCGAGATCGCCGGCGTCCCGGGTGGCCAGCCGAACCGGGACGGGCTCGCTGCGGCCGAGCGCATCGTGGGCGTCGGCGCCCAGCATCGCCAAAAGGGCGTCGGCGGTGTACTCGGTGCGGTGCAGCGCCTCGCGGAGCGGGTCGCAGGCGGAGAGCAGTTCACGGTTCACGGGGACAGTGTGTCAGCCCGCGGCGGCACGGCCCGTGCTCGGCGCCGGTACCTCAGCCCTCGATCGTCGGGTGCGGCCGGGATTCGATCGCAGGCGGCGTCGGGGTCTGGTGGTCGTAGCGGCGCGGCTCGTCGGCCTTGCGCGGCGGGCGGTCGTTCGCGACCAGCACCGCGATCCACGGCAGCGGTACGGAGACGCCGATGATCGCCAGGCTGATCCAGGGGTTGGCCCATGCGCTGTAGGCCAGGGCGGCCAGTACCAGCGCCGGGATCCGGATCGCCATCAGGATCGTGTACTTGCGGACACGGGCGTGCTGCTCGTCGTAGAAGGACTGGGCCGCATCGGTGATGAGAACCGGGTTGCCCGACGCGTCGTCGTCGCCCTTCTCGCGGTCGAAACCCGAACTCGATGCCATGTATCCACCTTCCCACTCTCGACCGCCGAATGCATTACCGGGGGCTCGCCCGGTTCGCGGGAGTGCGTCATCATGGACGGGTGAGCACTCAGACCAAGGAACGTCCCGACACCACCACCGACGAGTCCACCGACGACGACAGCCCCAAGTTCTTCCACTACGTGAAGAAGAACAAGATCGCCGAGAGCGCCGTGATGGGCACGCACGTCGTCGCGTTGTGCGGCGAGGTCTTCCCGGTGACCAAATCGGCGAAGCCCGGTTCGCCGGTGTGTCCGGAATGCAAGAAGATCTACGACGGGTTGCGCGCGGGCGACTGAGCCGCGGTGACGGGCCGCAGGCCCACCCCGGCGTCGTCGGCGACATCGTCGGGAGCCTCCTCGGCGGCCTCGTGTCGGCCCCGGTCCGGTCCGGTGATCCGGATCGGACCGGTGGCCAGGCGCCTGGTGAGGTTCGTGACCTGCCCCACCGGAGCGCCGGCGGCCGCCGCCGCCTGTGCGGCGAGCCATTCCCGCATCTGTTCCATCCGGGTCGCCCGGGCGGGCCAGAACTCCTGGATCGTCGCGTTGAACTCGGCGCCGAGCACCACCGCGAAGCCGAGGAAGAACGTGAACAGCAGGAAGGCGATCGGTGCCGCCAGCGCGCCGTAGGTGTAGCCGGTCTCGGTGATCCAGGAGAGGTACCACCGCAGGACGGTGCTCGCTCCCATGAAGAAGACGCCCGCCAGCAGCGATCCGCCGAGCAGTCGGTGCCAGGGCAGCGATTTGGCGAGCGCCACCTTGTACAGGGTCGTCAGGCCGATGATCAGGAGCAGGCCCACGGCCGGGTAGTAGAAGGTGTCGACCGCCTGCGAGCCGAACGCATACCAGGACTGCGGTAACGCCCGCCCGATCAGAGTCGGTCCGAGTGCGACCAGTGGCAGCACGAACACCGCGACGATGAGAAACATCACATAGAGCAGCAGCGCGAAGATCCGTTGCCAGACGGGATGCCGGACATCCTTCTGGCCGTGCGCCTCGACGATGGAATCGACGAAGGTCGAGATCGCGGACGACCCCGCCCACAGCGACAACAGGAAACCCGCCGAGACGATCTCGGGTCGGCCGCGGCCGAGGACGTCGTTCACCGTCGGGCTGATGATCTGGTCGACGACGCTCTCGCTGAACGCCGTGCGGCTGAACGTGATGATCTTCGACTCGATGATCTGGACGGTGTCGGGGCCGAACCATCCGCCCACGTAGCCGATGCTGCCGAGCAGTCCGAGCAGCAGGGGAGGCAACGAGAGGGTCTGCCAGAACGCGGCGGTCGCGGCCTTGCCGAAGATCGAGTCACCCCACGCCTTCGTCGCGGTCCTCGCGATGACCTGCCAGGTGCGGTGGAGCGGATGGAATCCCGAGCGCGGGGCAACGGCCGGCTCGGCAGGCTGTTCGCCGTCCGGTTCTCCGTTGATCGGCTCGTCCATGATGGATCCAGCATTCCTGACGAGGCGGGGTCGCCGCGCATCGAGTCCCCCCGTGTCGGGTGAATTTCTGCCGATATCAGAGTTCGAGGTGTCCCCGCGACCGCGCCGCGCCGGCACGCGACGCGCGGCCGTCGGTGATGCGGGGAACGTCGGTGGTCGGGGTTAGGCTCCTCCAGGATCGAATCACCGCGAACGATCGCATCACGAACGCAGCACAGAAGGAGCGGCAGCGACAGTGCTCACGGGTAGTACCGAATCGACACCACCCGCCCCCGTCGCCACCCTCCGAGCGTGGCAGCGTCGCGCGCTGACGAAGTACCTCGCGACCGGCCCCCGCGACTTCCTCGCGGTGGCGACCCCGGGCGCAGGCAAGACAACATTTGCCCTCCGGGTCGCCTCGGAACTGCTGCGTGACCGCACCATCGACCAGGTGACCGTCGTCGCCCCGACCGAACACCTCAAGCACCAGTGGTCGGGCGCCGCCGCCCGGATGGGCATCGCGCTGGACTCGAACTTCACGAACTCGACCGGGCAGACGTCCGCCGAGTACCACGGTGTCGTGGTCACCTACGCCCAGGTGGCATCGCATCCGACCAAGCACCGGGTGCGCACCGAGAACCGGCGGACCCTGGTGATCCTCGACGAGATCCATCACGGCGGCGACGCGAAGAGCTGGGGCGACGCCATCCGGGAGGCGTACGAGCCGGCCACCCGGCGGCTGGCCCTGACCGGGACCCCGTTCCGCAGTGACGACAGTGCGATCCCCTTCGTGCAGTACGAGCCCGACCGCGAGGGCCTGCTGCGGTCGAAGGCCGACCATTCCTACGGTTACTCAGACGCCCTCGCCGACGGCGTGGTGCGCCCGGTGGTGTTCCTCGCGTACTCGGGGGAGGCGCGCTGGCGCAACAACGCCGGTGAGGAGTTCGCGGCGCGGCTCGGTGAGCCGCTGTCCGCCGAGCAGACCGCGCGCGCGTGGCGGACCGCGCTCGACCCGAACGGCGACTGGATCCCGTCGGTGCTCACCGCCGCGAACACGCGGCTGCAGCAGCTGCGCGCCGGTGGCATGCCCGACGCGGGCGGGTTGGTCATCGCGACGGACCAGACTGTCGCGCGGGCGTACGCGAAGATCCTCGAGGCCGGCACCGGTCGGGCGCCGACCGTCGTGTTGTCCGACGACCCGACCGCCTCGAAGAAGATCGCCGAGTTCAGCGACAGCTCCGAGCCGTGGATGGTGGCGGTGCGGATGGTGTCCGAGGGAGTCGACGTGCCGCGCCTGGCCGTCGGCGTCTACGCCACCAGCTCCTCGACACCGCTGTTCTTCGCGCAGGCCATCGGCCGGTTCGTGCGGTCGCGGGCGAAGGGTGAGACCGCGAGCGTCTTCGTGCCCTCGGTGCCGGTGCTGCTCGACCTCGCCAGCCAGCTCGAGCTGCAGCGCGACCACGTGCTCGGCAAGCCGCACCGGGAGAAGGACGGCCTCGACGACGACCTGCTCGTCGACGCCAACAAGCAGAAGGACGAGCCCGGCGAGGAGGAGAAGGCGTTCACCTCGCTCGGCGCCGACGCCGAACTCGACCAGGTGATCTACGACGGCTCCTCGTTCGGCACCGCGACCTTCGCGGGCAGCGACGAGGAGGCCGACTACCTGGGGCTGCCGGGGCTGCTCGATGCGGACCAGATGCGTGCCCTGCTGCGCGAACGCCAGGCGACCCAGCTGGAGAAGCCGCGTGAGCCGGTGCCCGCGCCCGCCGCGGTCGCGGACCGGGTGTCGTCCGCGAACAAGCTGGCCGAACTGCGCAAGGAACTCAACGGGCTGGTCGCGATGCAACATCACCGAACCGGCAAGCCACACGGGTGGATCCACGGCGAGCTGCGCCGGGTCTGTGGCGGTCCGCCGACCGCGATCGCCACGGTGGAGCAGCTCACCGAGCGGATCGCGATGCTCCGGCAGTGGTGAGAAGCGCACAGAGCCCGCACCGGGAGGTGCGGGCTCTGTGTTGGTTCGGGTGCCCGACCGGGGCGCCCGGATTGCTGACGGCCTAGATCGTCGCCTCGTCGAGAGCGGTCTCGGAGACGATGGTGGCGTTCATCGCGCGGAGTCGATCCTCGTGCTCATTGGCGTGGTGCTGGCAGAAGAGAAGCTCTCCGCCGGTCGAGAGGACCGCGCGCACGCGGGCTCCCGCACCACACCGGTCGCACCGGTCGGCAGCGGTCAATGGGGGGCTGGTCAGTGTTCCGGGCATGACTCCTCCGTACTGGCGTTCGGCCGAAGCCGGTTGCCTGGGGCCTGGTCCGCCGCACCGGGGTGGCGCGGTGAATCCACTCTGTCAGACGTTTGGGCTTCAGGAGTTGTTCCCGTCGGCGTTTCTTTGTGGTTTCACTAACAGGGAACATGGCCGCCGCGCGTGACGAAGATCACCCGCGAGGCGGCCCGGATAGCCTGCGGGGGTGACGAGTCCGGACATCCCCTTGGTACACATCTGCACCGCCGAACAGTGGCGGCAGGCGCAGCGCGCGGGGGAGCGGCTGCCGGAGACCTACGACGCGGACGGGTTCGTGCACCTGTCGACCACCGAACAGGTGCACCTGCCGGCGAACCGGCTCTTCGCCGGCCGCACCGACCTCGTGCTGCTGTATCTGGATCGGGAGCGGCTCGGCGCCGAGGTCCGCTGGGAGCCCGGCGTGCCGACGGACCCCGAGTCGATGCGGTTCCCGCACCTGTACGGGCCGCTGCCCACCGCGGCGGTCACCGGGGTGTGCGCCTACCTGCCCGGCCCGGACGGCGTGTTCGGGCGCCCGCAGCGATCATGACCCGGCCAGTTCCCTGGCGATGATCGCGGCCTGAACCCGCGAGCTGACACCGAGTTTGGTGAGGACCCGGGACACATGGGTCTTGACCGTGGTCTCCCCGATGAACAGGCGTCCGGCGATCTGCTGGTTCGTCAGGCCGTCACCGAGACAGTCGAGCACCTCCCGCTCGCGGTCGGTGAGTTCGCTGACCCCGGTGGGCTGCGGCGGTGGGGTCGGGCGTCCCGCCGCGAAGGCATCGATCAGCGTGCGGGTGACCTGGGGGGCGAGCACACCGTCCCCCGCGGCGACCGCGCGCACGGCCGCCGTCAGCTCCGCGGCCGTCGCCGACTTCAGCAGGAACCCGGCGGCGCCCGCCTGCAGCGCGCCGAAGACGTACTCGTCGATGTCGAACGTGGTCAGCACCAGCACGTGGGCCAGGCCGGCGGCGGTGATCTCCCGGGTGGCGGCGATGCCGTCCGTGCCGGGCATCCGGATGTCCATCAACACCACATCGGGACGCAACGCGCGGGCCTGGCGGAGCGCGACCTCGCCGTCGGCGGCCTCGCCGACGACCTCGATGTCGTCCGCCGACCCGAGGATCAGCGCCAGCCCGGATCGGATCGCGGCGTGGTCGTCGGCGACCACCACCCGGATCATGCGCCCGCCGGCGGACCGTCGACGGGCAGGGAGACCGCCACCCGCCAACCGTTCGGGGACGGTCCGGCGCTGAAATGCCCGCCGAGCAGTTCGGTGCGTTCGCGCATGTTCGTCAGCCCCGTCCGTTCACGAGGTGGATCCGATGGGAATCCTTGCGGCGGAAGCGGATTGCACACGGTCATCAGCAATCGGCCGGACCGGGCACGCAGGGTGAGCTCGACCGGACGTCCCGGTGCGTGCTTGATGGCATTGGTGAGGGCCTCCTGGGCGATCCGATAGGCGGTGTGGTCCACCGTGGTGGGGAGTTGGCCGGGCGGGAGGTCGTCGTGCACGGCGACCTCGGTGCCCGCGGCGTGCGCCGAGTCGATCAACTTGCCGAGCTGGCGGAGTCGGCCCGGTGCCGCGGCCTCGTCGGCGACCTCCGTGCGGAGCAGGCCGATCATCGAACGCATCTCCTCCAGCGCGTCGATACTGTTGCCGCGCACAGACTTCAGGATCCGGTACAGGGGATCGTCCGTCGCCGCGCCGGTGATGCCCAGAGCGGCCTCGGACTGGATGGCGATCGCGGACAGGTGGCCCGCGATGACGTCGTGCAGATCCCGGGCCATCCGGTTCCGCTCGTCCGCGACCGCGGCCTGCCGGTCCAGCGCGGCGATGGTGGTCAGCGCCTCGGCGCGGGCACGCTCGGCGTCGGCGACGTCCTTGTGCAGCCGCACCGCGCGACCCCACCAGAGCGGGGTCCCGACGAAGGCGAAGGCCGCGATCGTCCCGATGACCAGCGGCTGCCAACTCCTGGTGAGGATCAGCACCAGCGCCAGGCACCCGGTGGTGCCCACCGCCGCCACCGCGACCATGGCGCGGGACTGTCTGGCCGTGCCGTACAACGCGACCGCATAGACGAGGTCGGAGAAGACGAGCCAGATCGGCAGGGTGGGGCCGAGCGCGAAATCGATACCGAAGGGAATCGTGGCGAGCCAGATCGCCGCCACGGGACGGTCCCGCCGGAACACGGCGGCGCAGCAGATCGCGGCGAGGAGCGCGATTCGGATCGTGACCGGGGCCTCGCCGGACATCGGGGCGAGCGAGTACAGGCCGGTCGAGTAGAGCACCGCGCCGACGGCGAAGGCCGCGAGCGCGATCAGCGCACTCTGGGCGAGCGAGGGCAGGGCGGACCAGCGTTGCACGCCATCATCACAACACACCGGACGGGCCGGGCACGTCGTCCTAAAGGAGGACGTGCGGTCGAGCGGATGGGCGATGCGGCGCACCCGCAGCGGCGGTGACGATCGTCGGCATGGACATGGCACTCGTACTCGGGCTCGTCGCGCTGGCCCTGGTGGACAGCACCAGCCTGGGAACGCTCGTGATACCGCTGTGGCTGTTGCTGTCCCCCGAGCGGCCGCCGGTGCGCCGGATGGCCGCGTACCTGGGCGCGATCGCGGGCTTCTACCTGGCGGCCGGGGTGCTCGTGCTGCTGGCGGCGTCGACGGGGATCGCGGCGGCAGGGGCTGCGCTGCGCGGACCCGTCGCGCTGGGCCTGCAAATGGCGCTCGGCCTCGGGCTGTTCGCGGTCAGCTGGCGGTTCGACTCCAGGGTGAAGAGCGGCGGTGGGGGTGGACGGGTGACCCGATGGCGGACGAAGGTCCTGGGTGCGCAGGCGTCCGGTTCCGGGGTCGCGGTGCTGGCGGTGAGTGCGGGCGCCCTCGAGCTGGTCACGATGCTCCCGTACCTTGCGGCGATCGGGCTGATGGTCTCGAGCGGTCTGTCCCCGGCGGTGTCGGTGCCGCTGCTGGCCGGCTACTGCATCGTGATGGTGCTCCCCGCCGCCCTCCTGATCCTGGCCAGGACGGTGGCGCACGCGCGGATGGAGCCGTGGCTGGCGCGTGCGGACGGGTTCCTGTCCCGGCATGCCGACAGCGCACTGGGCTGGGTCCTCGGCATCGCCGGATTCCTGCTGGCCCGGGATGCCGCCGTGGAGCTCTTCTTCCGCTGAGCACGCGCCAATATCGTGTGGAACGGGACCGATGCCGCGCGCGGCGCTACCGTTGAGTCATGAACGTGGAAGTGACTCCCCTTCCCGGGATCGGCATCCGGAAGGATTTCGAGCTGTCGACCGGTAGGCGCATCGGCGTGGTCACCCATCGGGACGGCGGGACGGACCTGATCGTCTCGAAGAAGGACGACCCCGACGCCTGTGCCGCCTCGGTGCCGCTCACCGACGAGGAGGCCGCGGTGCTGGGCAATCTGCTCGGCGCGCCGCAGCTGGTGTCGCAGTTGCGTGAGGAACACCGCGACCTCCCGGGGATCAACACCAGGCAACTCCCGATCACCGAGGACTCGCCGTTCGACGGCCGGACCCTGGGTGAGACCGCGATGCGGACGCGCACCGGTGTCTCCGTGGTGGCGGTGATGCGGGCCGGCCAGGTGTACCCGTCGCCGAATCCGGACTTCAATCTCACCGAAGGCGACCTGCTGGTCGCGGTGGGGACCTCGGACGGGCTCGATGGTGCGGCCAAGATCCTGCACCACGGATGAGCTCCGGCGAAGACCATGACTCAGGGACGAGCAGCGGCGAAGACCATGACGCAGGGACGAGCAGCGGCGAAGACCATGACCCAGGGGCGAGCTCCGGCGACGACCGGGAGGTAGGGATGAGCTCCGGCAAGGAACCGGGGCGCCATGACTAGCACCGCGCTGGCGCTGATCCAGCTCGGCGCGGTCTTCTTCGCGTTGGGGGTCCTCGGCCGCCTCGCGGGCCGGATCGGGATGTCCCCGATCCCGCTGTATCTGGTCGGAGGCCTGTGCTTCGGCGAGGGTGGGTTCTTCACGCTCGACGGTATCGGCGACTTCGGGCACCTGGCCGGCGAGATCGGGGTGGTGCTGCTGCTCCTGCTGCTCGGCCTCGAATACACGGCGGACGAGCTGGTCACCGGTCTGCGCAAGTCGTGGATGGCGGGCGCGATGGACATCGTGCTCAACGCGGCGCCCGGCGCGATCGTCGCGTTCATGCTCGGGTGGGGTCCGGTCGGCGCTCTCGTGATGGGCGGAGTCACGTACATCTCGTCCTCCGGCATCATCGCGAAGGTGCTGAGCGACCTCGGGCGCCTCGGTAACCGCGAAACCCCGGTCGTGCTGTCGATCCTGGTGTTCGAGGACCTGACCATGGCGATCTACCTGCCGATCCTGACGGCGATCCTGGCAGGCGTCGGGTTCTTCGGGGGCCTGCAGGCCCTCGCGATCTCGCTGTGCGTGGTGACCCTGGTGCTGGTGATCGCCCTGCGGTACGGCCACTACGTGTCGGCGATCGTCGACAGCAAGGACAAGGAGGTGTTCCTCCTCAAGCTGCTGGGGGCCGCGCTCCTGGTCGCCGGGATCGCCTCGGCGATGCAGGTGTCGGCGGCGGTGGGGGCGTTCCTCCTCGGTATCGCGATCTCCGGGTCGACCGCCCGCAACGCCGCGAAGGTGCTCGAGCCGCTGCGGGACCTGTTCGCGGCCACCTTCTTCGTGGTGTTCGGCTTGAACACCGATCCGGGCACCATTCCTCCGGTCCTCGGCTGGGCGGTCCTGCTGGCCCTGGCGACGACCGCGACGAAGGTCGTCACGGGATGGTGGGCCGCCCGCAGGCAGGGCGTCGCGGTGATGGGCCGGGCGCGGGCAGGCGCCGCGCTCGTCGCCCGCGGCGAGTTCTCGATCGTCATCGCCGGTCTCGCTGTGGCGGCCGGCGCGGTCGAGGGCGAGCTCGCGGCGCTGGCCACGGCCTACGTGCTGTTGATGGCGATCCTCGGCCCGGTGGCGGCTCGGGTGGTCGAGCCGCTGGTCGGTGCCCTGCGGCGCCCGCAGAAGCCGTCAGGGGGGCAGGCGCAGGCGAGCGATCCCTACCTCACGACGTGACGGGGTCGGCCGCGGTCACCGCTTGTGCCGCGCGCTGCGGAACCTCTCGACGACATCGGACACGTTCGCGACCTCGTCCGCGCAGCACGGGCAGCGCAGCGTCACCGTGCCGTCGAGCGTCTCGACCCAGTGCGGCTCGGTCCCGTCGCCGGGTACGAACAGATACCGGCCGATGCCGAGTTCGGGGTTGTAGAGGTTGTGGAAGATCTGCAGCCGCAGTGTGCCCTGCGCGCAGCGATCCTTGGCCACCGTGAGCGCACGCAGCACCCGATCGGGCAGTGCCATGATGCGGTCGGCGATCTCCCGCGTGTCGCCGAACACCACCGTGTGCTCGTGGTCGTGCCGCCGGTCGCGCTGTTCGGTCGTCATCTCGGATCACCTCCGGATAAGGCAACGACCCCCCGTCGCCGTACGCCGGCGATGGGGGGTCGTCATTGCTCTCATGTCGGAGCTTCTAGTCCAGGTAGTCGCGCAGCACCTGGGAGCGGGACGGGTGGCGCAGCTTCGACATCGTCTTCGATTCGATCTGACGGATCCGCTCACGCGTGACGCCGTACACCTGCCCGATCTCGTCGAGGGTGCGCGGCTGGCCGTCGGTCAGGCCGAAGCGCAGCCGAACCACGCCCGCCTCGCGCTCGGACAGCGTCTCCAGCACGGACTGCAGCTGGTCCTGCAGCAGGGTGAACGACACCGCGTCCACGGCCACCACGGCCTCGGAGTCCTCGATGAAGTCGCCGAGCTGGCTGTCGCCCTCGTCGCCGATCGTCTGGTCGAGCGAGATGGGCTCACGCGCGTACTGCTGGATCTCCAGCACCTTCTCCGGCGTGATGTCCATCTCCTTGGCGAGCTCTTCCGGGGTGGGCTCGCGGCCCAGGTCCTGGAGCAGCTCACGCTGGATGCGGCCGAGCTTGTTGATGACCTCGACCATGTGCACGGGGATACGGATGGTGCGGGCCTGGTCGGCCATCGCGCGGGTGATGGCCTGGCGGATCCACCAGGTGGCGTAGGTGGAGAACTTGTAGCCCTTGGTGTAGTCGAACTTCTCGACGGCGCGGATCAGGCCGAGGTTGCCCTCCTGGATCAGGTCCAGGAACGCCATGCCGCGACCGGTGTAACGCTTGGCCAGCGAGACGACCAGTCGGAGGTTGGCCTCGAGGAGGTGGTTCTTCGCCCGGTTGCCGTCCCGGCAGATCCAGTTCATGTCGCGGCGCTGCGCGACGGGGAGCTTCTCGCCCTTCTCGGCGTGCTCGGCCATCAGCTGGGTGGCGTACAGGCCCGCCTCGATGCGCTTGGCCAGCTCGACCTCTTCCTCGGCGTTGAGGAGGGCGACCTTGCCGATCTGCTTGAGGTAGGCGCGGACCGAGTCCGCGGAGGCGGTGAGCTCGGCGTCCTTGCGGGCCTGTCGGAGCGCCTCGGACTCTTCCTCGTCCCAGACGAAGTCCCCGGAGGCCTTGTCCTTGTCGGACGGCTCGGCGGTCTCTTCCTCGTCCTCGCCGACGGCGACGACCTCGACCACCTCGTCGACGGCCAGGTCACCCTCGGGTACCTCGAGATCGGCCATGTCGGCGTCGTCGGGTGCGTCCTCGAGGTCGACGCCGGGATCGGCCTTGCTGGTCGCCTTCTTGGCAGGCGACTTCTTCGCTGCGGCCTTCTTGGCGGGAGCCTTGGCGGCGGCCTTCTTGGCAGGGGCCTTCTTCGCTGCGGCCTTCTTGGCGGGAGCCTTCTTTGCCGCGGCCTTCTTCGCGGGGGCGGTGCCGTTGGTCGCCGCGGCGGACGCCGATTCGGTGCTCGGTTCGGCGGTCTGACTTGTATCGGAGGCGGCCACGTACGCCCTTTCGTGACGGTGTCGTGCGGCGTCACGCCAGAGGGGATTTCCGGCGGAGAGGTCAGTTGGGTTCGGCCGGCTTCGAGCCGGACGTCTCCATTGTAACTATCGCCACGGGTGTTACGACGCGATGCTGGTCTGCGCGGCGAGTGCGGCGCCCACGATGCCCGCTGTGTTCAGCAGTGCGGCGGGTACGACGGGGGTGCGATTGGTCAGCAGCGGGATCCATTTCTCGCTCTTGCGGCTGATGCCCCCGCCCGCGATGAACAGGTCGGGCCACAGCAGGTCCTCGAACCTGGTCAACACCCGCGAGACCTCCGCCGACCAGTGCTTGTAGGACAGGCCCTTGTTCTCCTTCACCGAGGATGCGGCTCGGTGTTCGGCCTCCTTGCCGTCGACCTCCATGTGCCCGAACTCGGTGTTGGGCAGCAGCACGCCCCGGTGCAGGATCGCGGACCCGATCCCGGTGCCGAACGTCAGCAGGATGACCACGCCGTCGACATCTTTGCCCGCGCCGTAGGTGTCCTCCGCGATGCCCGCCGCGTCGGCGTCGTTGAGCACCGTCACGGGGCGTCCGCCGAGCGCCTGGCCGAACAGGGCCGCCGCGTCGGTGCCGATCCAGGACTTGTCGATGTTGGCCGCCGTCCTGGCGACCCCGCCGGTGACCACGGCGGGCAGCGTGAGGCCGACCGCGCCGTCCCACCCGGCCCGCGCGACGATCTCCGCCACGGTGCCCGCGATGGCCTCGGGAGTGGACGGCCGCGGGGTCTCGATCTTGATCCGGTCACCGATGAGTGCACCGGAGTCCAGATCGACCAGACCGCCCTTGACGCCGCTCCCGCCGACGTCGATGCCGAACCCTCGCCTGGTCGATTCAGTCATGCGGCAACCCTAATCGGCTCGGCGAACTCCGGCGCGGAAGTCGGGTGATGAGGCACCATGGGGCGTGCCTTCTATGCAGTCCCATGCTCCTGTCCCGACAAGGTCCGATTCCGGCTCAGCCGGTGGTCCGGACGATCCGCGCGCGCTGCGCGACGTGGCGGTCCGGGTGGCCGTCACCGCCGCCAGGCACGTGCGTGCCCGCCGTCCCGAGGTGTTCGCGGTGACCGGCGTCCTCGCAGAGGACAGCTCGGTCGCCACCAAGAGCCACCCCACCGATCCCGTGACCGTCGTGGACACCGAGACCGAGGAACTGATCCGCGGACTGCTGGCCGGCCTGCGACCGGACGACGCCATTCTCGGCGAGGAGGGCGGGGGAGAGGCGGAGGAGATCAAGGGCGTGCGCTGGGTGCTCGACCCCATCGACGGCACGGTGAACTTCCTCTACGGCATCCCGGCCTTCGCGGTGTCGGTCGCCGCACAGGTCGACGGTGTCTCGGTGGCGGGGGCGGTGGTGGACGTGCCTGCGGACGCGGTGTACTCCGCGGCGCTGGGGCACGGTGCGACCCTGGTCGAGGCCGACGGCACCGAGCACACGTTGCGGTGCAACCCGGTGACCGAGGTCTCGGTGGCGCTGCTCGCGACGGGGTTCGGCTACGGACGGGCCCGCAGGCAGGCGCAGGGCGCGCTGATCGGTCGGGTGCTGCCGCAGGTCCGCGACATCCGCCGGGTCGGCTCCGCGGCCCTCGACCTGTGCATGGTCGCCTCGGGGCGCGTCGACGCACATTTCGAGCACGGGCTCAGCCCGTGGGACTGGGCGGCGGGATCGCTGATCGCCAGCGAGGCGGGTGCCCGGGTCCGCACCCCCGCGCCGCACACGATGAGCGCAGCGGGCGAGGTCGTGGTCGCGGCGGCGCCCGGGATCGCGGCCGAACTGGACGCGGTGTTCGCGGAGGCCGGGGTGTTCGACCCGATTCCGGACTGAAGGGTCAGCAGCGAGCGGTACGTGCGGCCTTGAGGAGGCTGATGTCCACCGGTGCGGCCGCCGCGCCACCCGGTGCGGGCTCCTTGAGTGCGGCCAGCACCTCCTCGGCGTCGGTGTTGGGTCGGAGTTCGCTGAAGTAGGTGCCCAACGCGAGGTCGACGGTGTCGTCCGGCCGTCCGTCTTCGATCAGCTCCGCGCACGGCGAGACCAGCCAGAGAGCGCTGGCGGCGGCGAGACCGTTGGAGCCGAACCGGATCTGGCCGTGGCACTGCATGTTCTGGTCGATGTAGACCGGGTCGTTGCCGACCTGGACGTCGGGCGCGCTGGCGTAGCCGTACTCGCTGAGTTGGGCCGCCACCTGCGCGGCCTGCCCCCGTTCGCCATTGGCATTGAAGACGCGAACCCGGGTCGCCGCGAGGGTGGCCGGTTCCACGTCCAGCAGCGTGGTCGGATCCATCTTGTCGCCGAGGGGCTGCGGGGCGGGGGCGTTCGGGTCGACGGGCTGGGCGGCGGTTTGCGGGAGGTTGCACGTCACCGCGGCGGAGACGTCCTCGTCCTTGGTGAGGATGCGAACCCACAGCACGGCGCCGAGCAGGGCGAGGATGCTGATCATCACGACGACGGGCATGATCCGCCGCTTGCGGAACGGACGGCCCTGCTCGTCGGTGGAGTGACCCTGTGTGATCAGTGAAACCACGATTCGTCCCGACCTCTCCGGTGCGCCCGCTGATCGGCGCCACAGTGGCGCCGGTGCGCACTCACTCTAGAGTGCGGCGCCCGGAGAGTCGTCGACGCGGTCGCGGCTCGGAATGTCGCGGAAATGTCACGGTCTGTCGACTGTTTGTGTCGATTCTCAGACAGTTTCCGACCCGTGGTGAATGGCGGGCGACATTTCCCCGGAGTTCGGCTATTGTCTGGCGGCCGCAGTCGTACACGACGGGGGTTTCGAGGACCGGACGGAAGGGCCAAATGTGGTGCAGATCATATTTCCTGCGCTAACTTCCGGGCACTATTCGGCGCCCCCGAGCGTTATGCAGCCACACGGGTGATTCGTGTTTTCGGCTGTGGTGTGTGGCCGGGGGAATCGATGACGAGAGAAGACGAGGGGAAGACGAGATGGCAACCGATTACGACGCACCGAGGCGTTCGGAATCCGACGAGGTGTCGGAGGATTCGCTCGAAGAGTTGAAGGCCCGGCGTAACGAGGCGCAGTCCGCGGTCGTCGATGTCGACGAGTCGGACACCGCGGAGTCGTTCGAGCTGCCCGGTGCCGATCTGTCCGGTGAGGAACTGTCGGTCCGGGTCGTGCCGAAGCAGGCCGATGAGTTCACGTGTTCGAGCTGCTTCCTGGTGCATCACCGGAGCAGGCTCGCGAGCGACGCCGGCGGCGTGCTGATCTGCATGGACTGTGCAGCCTGACGCTACTTCGGTAGCAGTCCGACCGGGACACCTGGTGTCCCGGCCTGGAGATGGGAAGTCGTGCCCGGCCTGTTCGCAGGCCGGGCACAGTGGTGTCCGGGGGTGGTCGGGCGGCGCGCTAGGGCGTGAGCAGGGCCGCCAGCTCGGCGGGCCTGCGGGTGCTGACCAGCCAGTACGGCGTCGGGTCCTCCGGGTCGTCGAGAACGATCAGGACCATCGTCTTGATCCAGGTGCGGTGCTGTACGAACGCGGCCGGGTCGAGCTGGCGGCCGAGCGCCGCCGACTTGGCGGTGGCGGGCACCACCGCGACGCGGGAGATCACGTCCAGCGGCAGCTTCGCCCGGCCGACGCGCAGCTCGCCGCGGCCGACCCCGCCCACGACCTCGACCCGCAGTCGGCTCAGCCACATCAGCACCCACACCGGGAACGGCAGCAGCAGCACGTACGGCAGCCAGGCCAGCAGGCCCGGGTTCCCCATGTGCACCTCTGCGGCGAGCAGACCGGCGACGGCCAGGCCGGCGGCCCACCACCACAGCGGTACCCACAGGCGTTCGGTGTAGAACGGCGCGGCGTGGTCGGTCTTGCCGCCGGTGCCGGCGGTCGGGGCAGGTTGAGGGTTCTCGGGCACGCATCCAGAGTAGTCTCGGTGCGCGTGAGCGATCTTCCAGCCATCGAGCTGCTGCGCCTTGATCCCGACATGCCGGTCCCGCGGCGAGCCCACGAGGGCGACGCGGGCGTCGATCTCTGTTCCACGGTCGACGTCACCATCGAGCCAGGGGAACGGACCCTGGTGGGTACCGGAATCGCCGTTGCGCTCCCGGTCGGCACCGTGGGGCTGATCCACCCGAGGTCCGGTCTGGCGGCGAAAGCCGGCCTGTCCGTGGTGAACACGCCCGGGACGGTCGATGCGGGCTACCGAGGTGAGATCAAGGTCTGCCTGATCAATCACGATCCGCGCACACCGATCGCGATCAGCCGCGGTGACCGGATCGCTCAGCTGTTGGTGCAGCGGGTGGAGTTGGTGTCCTTCGTGGAGGTCGACTCGCTCGACGAGACGGCGCGCGGCGCGGGTGGATACGGATCCAGTGGTGGTCATGCCAGCCTGCATGCGGTGCCGGCACTGCCCGAGGAAGGGGCACGATGATTTTCGGACGTAAGAAGAAGGCCGCCGACGAGGACCTCGACCAGTTCGAGGAATTCCACGACGACGTCGACGCACAGGCCGAGGTCGACGAGTTCGAGGTCGAGGTGCGGCCCGAGGGCGGGCCGTACGACCTGGCCGAACTCGACGACCCCGAGGGGGCGGCGCAATCCCGGCTGGACCTCGGATCGGTGCAGGTCCCGTTGCCCGAGGGCGGTCAGATCCAGGTGGAGATGGCCCCGGACGGCACCCCGCAGGCGGTGCACCTGGTCACCGAGCACGGGCGGATCACGATCGCGGCGTATGCCGCGCCGAAGTCGCCCGGGCAGTGGCGCGAGGTCGCGGGAGACCTGGCCGAGTCGCTGCGCGCCGACGCGGCGGAGATCAGCGTGCAGAGCGGTCCGTGGGGTCGGGAGCTGCACGCCGTCACCCCGAACGCCGACCTGCGCTTCATCGGCGTCGACGGACCGCGCTGGATGATCCGGTGTGTGGTGGCCGGACCGGTCGGTTCGGCAGGACTAGGGGAGCCACTGACCGCGATCGCCAGGGAGATCCTCGCCGGCACCGTGGTCAACCGCGGCGCCGAGCCGTATCCCGTCCGGACCCCGCTCCCGGTGGTGCTCCCGCAGATGCTCGCCGAGCAGCTGATCGCTGCCCAGCAGCAGCAGATGCAGGCCCAGCAGCAGGCCACGCAGGCCCAGCAGGCGGTCGAGATCCAGGAGGCGGCAGCCGCTCAGGCCGCCGCTCAGGCCGCTGCCGCCGCCGAGGCGGCCGCGGCCGAGGCCCAGAACCACGCCGTGCCGCCGGAGGAGCGTCCGGGTGGATCCGGGTCGGCGATGCAGCAGTTGCGGCGCTGACCCGGTCACGCGGCTGATCAGGGAGACGTCAGGGCGGTCAGACACGACCGGCCGAGGATTCCCGGGTCGGCCCCGATCTCGTCGAGGGTGACGGTGCTCAACGTGGCCGACGGGAGCACCGCCACCCATCGCCGGGCGACGGCGATCGGGTGCACCGGGTCGTCCGTGGCCGCACAGATACCCACGGGCACCGTGATCCGGGCGAGATGTTCCTCGACGAGGCCGTGGTAGGCGGCGGCCTCTTCCAGGGCCTCGGGCAGGTGCGGCCACTGCGATCGCCAGGACCGCTCGAGCTCACCGCCGAGCCACGCCGGGCTGGTCTCGATCATCGCGCTGGTCACCGCGTCGAGGCCGTCCGCGCGGAGCATGCGTGCGGTCAACGTGGCGCTCAGCGCGGCGGGGGCGTCCGCGGGATCGCCGATCCAGGCGGGTAGCGCCGCGAGCACCCCCGCGGCGCGGAACTCGTTGCGAGCGGCCCACTGCGCCGCCACCGCGGCACCGATCGACACGCCGCCGACGAGGATCCGTCCGTGCCGGTCCGCCGCCGCGTCGAGCGCCTCGTGGTAGCTCTCGACCACTCGCCGGGGATCCGGTTCGACGGCGATGGTCTCCACTCCGACCTGCGTCAACGCACCGGAGAACGCCCGCTCGGCGAAGTGGGCGTCGGATCCGGTTCCCGGCAGTACCACCGCCGCTGTCGGCCATGTGAACTCGTGCATCGGTCGATGGTCGCACCGAGGGTGAGTGCGGGTGCCGTGCGGGTGCCGTCGGGGCCCGGATCGGGGGATTCGCCCGGTGGCCGGGACACTCCTCACGGTGGTGTGGTTACCGGTTGTCGATGGGTCTACAGTGGCGGTCACACCAGACCTACAAGCGGGGCGAACAGACGCACCGCACCTGCTCCAGGAGCGCGCTATGGCACTCGCGGCCACAGGCTATTTCCGCCGGCTCACCCGCCGGCTCACCGAGGACCTCGATCAACTCGATGCCGAGGCAATGGTGGAATCGTCGCAGGCGTCGGGCGCGCAGCGCGCCTGCGACTGCAGCCGCGGCGAGGAGGTCACCATGCTCGGGCGGCTTCGCAGCGTCGAGGCGTGTCCCAAGGCCTCGACCGCAAGCATGGAGGCCGAGTTCTTCGACGGAACCGAGGCAGTGACCCTGGTATGGATCGGCAGGCGCCGCATCGCGGGGATCGAACCGGGCAAGACATTGCTCGTGCGCGGACGCGTCGGCGAACGCAACGGCCAGAAGGTGATCTACAACCCGTACTACGAGCTACGAGGCGATTCGTAGTCATCGCACCCACATGTGGCAGTCTCGTCGGGTGACCGACAGGCAGCAGCAGCAGTCCATCCTCGAACAGCTCGGCGGCGTCAGTGGGCTGGTCTATTCGACCCTGCCGATCCTGGTCTTCGTCCCGATCAACAGCCTCTGGGGCCTGACGGCAGCCATCTGGGCGGCGCTCGGTGTCGCGGCCGCGGTCCTGGTGTGGCGGGTGATCGCCAAGGGGGCGATCCAACCCGCGATCTCGGGCTTCCTGGGTGTCGGGGTGTGCGCGTTCATCGCCTACCGGACCGGAGACGCCAAGGGCTACTTCCTGTTCGGGATCTACACGAGTCTCGCCTACGCCGCGGTGTTCCTGCTCTCGATCGTGGTCCGGTGGCCGCTGGTCGGCGTCCTGTGGGGCTTCCTCAACGGCCACGGCAACTCGTGGCGGGGCAGCCGGGCCGCAGTCCGCGCGTACGACCTCGCCACCGCGGCGTGGGCACTGGTCTTCGGCGCCCGGTACCTGGTCCAGTCGCAGCTCTACGACACCGACCACACCGGGTGGCTCGCGGTCTCGCGCGTCGCGATGGGCTGGCCGCTGACCGCGCTCGTCCTGGTTGCGACGGTCTGGTTGGTACGGCGTGCCGACCGGGCGGCCGAGGCCGAGGTCGAGGCAGAAATCGAGACCCCGGTGGAGGCGGACGACCAGGGCGCCGAGCCGAATGGTGCGGGGGACGAGCGTTCCTAGCGAACGCCCCCCGGCGTCCACGCAATGGATGCGGCAATTGTCGTGTTCGCGGCGTGCCGACTGTGACGTTCCGCACGCGCCCGAATTCGCCTCAGCCGAATTCGGGGGAGTCTGGATTGGGCGTGCGACCAATTGTCCGGAATCGGACAATTGGTCTCCACATTCAGTTACGTGACAATTCGGAATGGCGACGGTGGCGTGCCGTAGCGGTCCGCCACCGTCTCCGCGTCAGCGTTTGACGCCGACGGCCGTTCGGAGTTCGTCCTCGACCTCGACGGAGGCGACGAAGAGCAGCTCGTCGCCGGCCTCGATCGGGTCGTCCTGCTGCGGGACGATCACACGACCGCCGCGCAGGATGGTCACCAGGGCGGCGTCGCGCGGGAGCTGGATCTTGCGGACCGGCTTCCCGGCCAGCTCGGTGTCCGCGGGCAGGGTGATCTCCACCAGGTTCGCCTGACCCTGCCGGAAGGTCATCAGGCGGACGAGATCGCCCACCGAGACCGCCTCCTCGACGAGCGAGGCGAGCATGCGGGGGGTGGACACGGCGACGTCCACGCCCCAGGAGTCGTCGAAGAGCCACTCGTTGCGGGGGTCGTTCACGCGGGCGACCACGCGCCGGACGCCGAACTCAGTCTTGGCCAGGAGGCTGACCACGATGTTGACCTTGTCATCGCCGGTGGCGGCGATGACGACGTCGTAGGACTCGAGCTCAGCGGACTCCAGCAGGGCCAGCTCGCAGGCATCGGCGTGCACCCACACCGCATCGGGGATCGCCTCGGGGTCGACGTGCTCGAGGTTTCGCTCGAGCAGCATCACGTGGTGGTCGCCCCGGATCAGCTCGCGGGCGATCGATCGGCCGACCGCGCCTGCTCCTGCGATTGCGACTCTCATCGGGTCCATCCGTTCGGGTCAGTGATCGATTCGTGCGCCGCGGTCGGCGACACCTGCGGGAAAGGGCTCATCCGGAGTCCGTGCGGGACGGGACTCATCAGGAGTCCGCGGGCGGCGGCGTGGCGGCCAGTGCCACCGCCTCGGCGACCGTCCCGGAGACCGCGGCGACGTACACCTGGTCGTCGGCCTGGATGACCGTGCGGCGGTCGGGGAGCACCCCGGTGCCGAACCGGATGAGGAACGCGACCCTGGAGCCGGTGTGCTCCTCGAGCTCGGTGACCTGGTGACCGACCCAGTCCTCGTGCAGATCGAGCTCCGCGACCGCGACGGTGCCGGAGGGATCGCGCCACTTGGTGGTGTGGCTCTCGCGCGTGAGGTGGTGCAGGAATCGGTCGGTGGTCCACGGCACGGTGGCGACGGTCGGAATGCCGAGGCGTTCGTACACGGCCGCGCGCTTGGCATCGTAGATCCGGGCGACGACCCGGCTCACGCCGAAGTTCTCCCTGGCCACCCGGGCGGAGATGATGTTCGAGTTGTCGCCGGACGAGACCGCGGCGAATGCCTCGGCCCGTTCGATGCCCGCCTTGAGCAGGACATCGCGGTCGAAACCCATTCCCACCACGCGATGTCCGGTGAATCCGGGGTCGAGGCGGCGGAACGCGTCGGGATCCCGGTCGATGATCGCGACCTCGTGGCCGATCCGGTTCAGCCCGGCCGCAAGGGCCGATCCGACCCGGCCGCACCCCATCACGACTACATACACCGTTGGCCTCCGCTCGTCGGCTTTCCGACGCTCTGCTGCGGTCGCCGCGGCGGCGGCAACCATCCGATTCGAACGGTACCGTCCCCGGTTCGGTGGCGTCCGCGCACATCGAGTTTTGGCGAAGTGGGTAGCGGATGGCACTGGATCGGTTCGGACGGATTACGCTTTGCCGGTGTCAAAGCTCTCGACCGCTGCGAAGCGGCTGCTGGTGGGTAGACCGTTCCGTAGCGACAAGCTGGGCCACACGCTGCTCCCCAAGCGAATCGCGCTGCCGGTCTTCGCCTCCGATGCGATGTCCTCGGTCGCCTATGCGCCGGAGGAGATCTTCCTCGTCCTGTCCGTCGCGGGCATCTCGGCGTACATGTACACGCCCTGGATCGGGCTGGCCGTCTGCGCGGTGATGGCCGTGGTGGTGGCCAGCTACCGCCAGAACGTGCACGCGTACCCCTCGGGCGGCGGCGACTACGAGGTGGCCACCACCAACCTCGGTCCGACGGCCGGGCTGACGGTCGGCAGCGCGCTGATGGTCGACTACGTGCTCACCGTGGCCGTCTCGATCTCGTCGGCCGCATCGAACATCGGTTCCGCGGTGCCGTTCGTCGCCACCCACAAGGTGCTCTTCGCCGTCGCGGCCATCGTGCTCCTCACCGCGATCAACCTCCGTGGCATCCGAGAGTCCGGGACCGCGTTCGCCGTTCCCACCTACGCATTCATCGTCGGCATGTTCCTGATGCTCGGGTGGGGCCTGTTCCGGATCTACGTGCTCGGCGACGACGTCCGGGCCGAGTCGGCGGGCTTCGACCTGCACGCGGAGGACACTCAGCTCTACGGGATCGCCTTCGCCTTCCTGATCGCCCGCGCATTCTCGTCGGGTTGCGCGGCGCTGACCGGTGTCGAGGCGATCAGCAACGGGGTGCCCGCGTTCCAGAAGCCCAAGTCCCGCAACGCGGCCACCACGCTGTTCCTGCTCGGCGCGATTGCGATCGTGCTCCTGATGGGCATCATCACCCTGGCCCAGAAGATCGGGATCGTATACGCGCACAACCCGGCCGAGCAGATCACCGGAGCGCCGGAGGGCTACCAGCAGAAGACACTGATCGCGCAGATCGCCGAGGCGGTGTTCTCGGGGTTCCCGATCGGCTTCTACTTCATCGCCGCCGTCACGGCGCTGATCCTGGTGCTCGCGGCGAACACCGCCTTCAACGGATTCCCGGTGCTCGGCTCGATCCTCGCGCAGGACCGCTACCTGCCCCGTCAGCTGCACACGCGCGGAGACCGGTTGGCCTTCAGCAACGGCATCCTGTTCCTGTCCGGCGCCGCGATCGCCTTTGTCGTCTTCTTCGGGGCCGAGGTCACCAAGCTGATCCAGCTCTACATCGTCGGGGTGTTCGTCTCGTTCGTGCTGAGCCAGACGGGCATGATCAAGCACTGGACCCGGCACCTGAAGTCGGAGCGGGATCCGGCGGCTCGGCGGCGCATGCAACGCTCGCGCGTCATCAACTCGATCGGTCTCGCCATGACCGCGACGGTTCTGATCATCGTGTTGATCACCAAGTTCGCGGCGGGCGCCTGGATCGCGATCGTCGCCATGGTCGCCATCTTCGCCGTGATGAAGTCGATCCGCAGGCACTACGACAGCGTCGCGGCCGAGCTGGACGAGCAGGAATGGGATGGGGTGCTGCCCAGCCGGACCCACTCGATCGTGCTGGTGTCGAAGCTGCACATGCCGACGATGCGCGCGATCGCCTATGCCCGTGCCACCCGGCCCGACACCCTCGAGGCCGTGACGGTGAACGTCGACGACGCCGACACCCGATCGCTGGTGCGTGAATGGCAGAACAGCGATATCACCGTGCCGCTCAAGGTGATCGAATCGCCCTACCGTGAGATCACCAAGCCCGTCCTCGATTACGTCAAGCGGGTGCGGCGTGATTCGCCTCGTGAGGTCGTGACCGTGTTCATCCCCGAGTACGTGGTCGGGCACTGGTGGGAGCAGATCCTGCACAACCAGAGCGCTCTGCGCCTGAAGAGCCGCCTGCTGTTCCAGCCCGGGGTGATGGTCACCAGCGTGCCGTGGCAGCTCAGTTCCTCGGAGCGGGCCAAGCGCGATCGGGTCCAGGCCGTGCCCGGTGGCACCCGGCGTGGATTCGACGCCGCGGAGGACAACGGTCGGTGAGCGAGAGCTGGGTCGGCCGCAGCGTCGAGGTTCGGCTCGGTAATCCGGGCCACGGTGGCTTCTGCGTCGCCAGGCACGAGGGCCGGGTCGTGTTCGTCCGGCACGGGCTGCCGGGTGAGCTGGTGCGGGCGGAGATCACCGAGGACCGCGGCGGCTCGTTCTGCCGCGCCGATGCCGTGGAGATCGTGGAGGCGTCCCCCGGACGGGTGGCGGCGCGGTGCCCGATCTCCGGGCCCGGCGGGGCGGGGTGCTGCGACTTCTCGCACGCCACTGCGGATCTCCAGCGGGAGATGAAGGCGTCGGTGGTCGCCGAGCAACTCCGCAGGCTCGCCGGCGTCGACCGCGAGGTCGAGGTCGAGGAGCTGCCCGGCACCGGCGACGGCGCCGGCTGGCGAACCAGGCTCCGGCTTGCGGTCGACGGCCACGGCCGGGCCGGCTTCCACGGCTATCGCAGTTCGCGCGTGATCACCGAGCTGCTGTGCCCGCAGCCGGTGCTCGGCACCTACCAAGGACTCGACGAGCGGGACTGGCGGCCCGGCGGCGAGATCCAGGTGACGGTGGACGGCAACGGGGCCAGGCACGTGGTGGAGATCGAGCCCGCGAAGGTCTCGAGGACCGGACGCCGCAGTCCGGGCCGACGCGGCGCCACCGCCCGCCGTGCGGCCCAGGCCGGTCCGCGTCGCGAGCACGTGGTGGAGGGCAACGGGCGCGCCGTCGAGCGGGTCGGTGGACGCGAATGGGAACTCTCTGCGACCGGCTTCTGGCAGGCGCATCGCGGTGCGGCACAGACCTATTCGACGGTGGTCGGCGCGTGGGCGGAGGCCGCTCCCGGCTCGATCGCCTGGGATCTCTACGGCGGGGTCGGCGTGTTCGCCGCCGAGCTGGCCGGCCAGGTGGGGTCGCATGGCGAGGTGGTGTCGGTCGAGTCCGGCCGCGGCGCTGTCGAGGACGGCAGGCACGCGCTGGCCGATCTCGGGCAGGTGCACTTGCGTGCGGCCCGGGTGGAGAAGGTGGTGGGGGAGCTGCCGGTGCCGGTGGGCACGGTGGTGCTCGATCCGCCGCGGTCCGGTGCTGGGCGTGAGGTCATCGAGGCGCTCGCGCATGCGGCGCCGAACAGGATTGTCCACATCGGTTGCGATCCGGCGGCGTTCGGGCGCGATGTCGGTCTGTACCTCGCGCAGGGATACCGGCTCGAGCAGGTGCGCGCCTTCGACGCGTTCCCGATGACCCATCACACGGAGTGCCTCGCACTGCTGGTGCGCTAGCGGGTTCGGCGCTGTCGCCCCCGGTGGGCTCGTCGCCAGGGCGCCGTCACCTCATGGGCATCATGGGGATCGTGGGCAACTGCCAGCCCATCTGCTGTATCCAGGCCATGAACATGTTCATCATTTCCTGCCACATCATGTGTTCTCACCTCCGCTCCCGGTGGTGATGGCGATCCATTCGCACATGATCGTGTGCGCTACCGATCTTACGAGGGTCACCGCTGCCCGAACGGGCACCATCCCCGGCAATAAGTTGCATGGGTAATGCAATCAATATATAGTTGCGTACCGCAAGCATCAATCATGCCGTTCAGGGGAGCCCATGGCCGTCCAGACCGCTACCGCGGAGGAGCTCGTCGAGGAGGTCTTTCTCTTCGGCAGGGCGTTGCGCCACATCCTCGGCGGCGCCGACACCAGCGGACTTCCGCCCGCACTCCTGGGGGTGCTGCACGTGCTCGCCACCGTCGGCCAATGCCGACAGATGGAGCTCGCCTCCCACCTGTGCGTCAGTCAGTCGTCGTTGAGCCGGCAGATCGCGGATCTGGTCGATGCCGGGTTCGTCGAGCGGCACGCCGACCCGGAAGACGGTCGCGTCTCGCTGGTGCGGCTGTCGGAGTCCGGTACGGAGCTACTGCGGGCGAACAGAGAACGCCGAGCCGATCGCCTGCGCACCATGCTGAGCGAATGGAGCGAGGAGGAAGCCAGCGAGGCCGTGATCTCGCTTCGTCGACTCAAGCACACCTTCATGACTCCGCCGGTACGGAGAACCGTGTCCGACGCAGATTCTCAGAACCAGGGGAGAACACACACATGACCGACACCGAGTACCAGCCGCGTCACGCCGCTCCGCCGGGTGATGAGGTGATGATGACGCACCGCGAGATCCTCGAGGTTCTCGCCGGATTGCTCGCGGCGCTGTTCACCGCGCTGCTCAGTTCGACCATCGTCTCGACGGCCCTGCCCACGATCATCGGCGACCTGGGCGGCAGCCAGACCCAGTTCGCCTGGGTGATCACCACCGCGCTGCTGGCCACGGCGGCGTCGACGCCGATCTGGGGAAAGCTCGCCGACCTCTACAACAAGAAGGTCCTCGTCCAGTCGGCGATCGTGATCTTCGTGATCGGCTCGGTCATCGCCGGGTTCGCGTCGAACGTGCCGATCCTGTTGGGCGCCCGCGTGATCCAGGGCATCGGAATGGGCGGGCTGACCGCGCTAGTCGTCGCCATCATCGGCAGCATCATCCCGCCGCGTGATCGTGGCCGGTACTCGGGATACATGGGTGGGGTCATGGCGGTGTCCATGGCCGGTGGCCCGGTCCTCGGCGGCGTCATCGCCGACGGGCTCGGCTGGCGCTGGTGCTTCTTCGTGTGTGTCCCGCTCGCCGTGATCGCGCTCGTCCTGTTGCAGAAGACGCTGCACATCGAGACCGACCGCAAGGACGGGGTGTCCATCGACTGGCTCGGTGCGACCCTGCTCACCGCGGGCGTCTCGGTGCTCCTGATCTGGGTGTCGTTCGCGGGCAAGGCCACCTACTACGACTGGGTCTCCACCGAGTCCGCGGTGCTGGTCGGCGCCGGATTGCTGCTGCTGATCGCCACCGTCTTCGTCGAGAGCAAGGCCAGCTCGCCGATCATCCCGCTCAAGATCGTCACCGAGCGGACCACGGCGCTCGCCATCATCTCCTCGGTCGCGGTCGGTGTCGGACTCTTCGGTGCCACCACCTTCCTCGGCCAGTACTTCCAGACCGCGCGCGGGCACACCCCGACCGAGGCCGGTCTGCTGACCATCCCGATGGTGTTCGGCATGCTGGTCGGCACCGTCGGCTCGGGTCAGCTCATCACCAAGTTCGGCAAGTGGAAGGGCTTCGTCGTGGCCGGCTCGGTCCTGCAGCTCATCGGCTTCCTGCTGCTGAGCACCATCGATCACGAGACGCACATGTGGCAGATCGGGCTGATGATCGCGCTGCTCGGCCTCGGCACCGGCATGCTGATGCAGAACGTCGTCCTGGCCGTGCAGAACACGGTGAGCGTCCACAACATCGGTGCCGCCAGCAGCCTGGTCGCCTTCTTCCGAACCTTCGGTGGGGCCATCGGCGTCTCGGTGCTGGGTTCGGTGCTGGCCACTCGGGTCACCGACCTCACCGCGGAGGGATTCGCGAAGCTCGGCATCGACACGCACACGCCCGGTGGCGGGGGCAACCTGAACCTGAAGGTGCTGCCTGCCCCCGTGCAGGACGTGATCCGGGTGGCCTACGGCGACGCGACCGGTCGGATCTTCCTGATCGCGGCGGCCGTCGCGGTGATCACGGTCATCGCGGTGATCTTCCTGCCGAACAAGCCGCTGCGGACCACGATCGACCTCGAGCCGTCCGAGGCGGACATGGAGTACGCGAAGGTCTGAGCGGGCGCGTTCCGGACAGCAGTGCGGCCCACCCCGATCGGGGTGGGCCGCACTGGTCTCCGGCGTGGACGGACCAGGCTCAGGCGGCCCGGTACACGTCGGCGTTGATGTATGCCGCCACCAGATCGTGGTATTCGCGGCGCGGGCCGTGGTCTGCGGGCAGGACCCCCGCCAGCGGGGCCTGCGAGCGGAACTGTTCGAGATGGAAGGCCCGACCGCCATTGGTCCGGCGGCCGATGACGACCACGCCGAAGAGCGCGAACAGGACCGAGGCGAGAACGAGGTAGGGGATCACCTGCCCAGTGTCGCCCAGTCGACGGCCCATTCCCAAACTCTGGGAATGAGAGCTTGGGCACAGGTGATGCAGGTCACGGGCCCTTTCTGGCGGTCAGATCAGGGTCCAGCGCACCCGTGCCGTCGCCGACAGCTCGGTCTCGCCGCGTTCGATCGGCATGCCATCGGCGGACGCCTTCATCGCCCGAACCATCGGCCGGGGCATCGGTGGCGAGTCGACGTCCTCGGAGAGTTCGACCACCTTGCCGAGTTCGCGCCCCGACAGCCCCGCGTACTGCCGCGCCTTGGCGAGGGCGTCGGCGAAGGCCGCATCCCTGGCCTGAGCGAGCAGTCCGGTCTGGTCCGCGATCCCCAGCTCGAGGCCGCCGAGGCGGACGTCGTCGCCCCCGGCACCGACGCAGTCCGCGATGACCTGGCCCGGTGCCGAGAGATCGCGCAGCGTGACCGATAGCGACGTGCTCGCGATGTACCCGACCACCTTCTGGCCCTGGTTCTCCTGCCACACGGTGTCCGCGTGCACGGACAGCCCGGTGGTGGAGACGTCGGCTGGGGCGACCCCGGCGGCGCGGAGCGCCTCGGACACCGCCTGGGCCGCGTGCCCCGCCTGTTCGAACGCACTGGTCACGTCGGGCCTGCGGACCTCCACCGACACCGTGATCCGCATGATGTCGGGAGCGGCCGCCGCGGAACCGTGACCGACGACGGTGACGGACGACTTCATCTGTGCAGTCACGACTTCCGGTTGTACAGGCGCATCGTGATGGGCCCGAAGATCAGGATGAACCCGGCGCACCAGCCGAGCACGATGGCCAGATCGCCGAGCTCGAGGGTGCCCGCCATCAACCCGCGAATGGCGGTCACCAGCTTGCTGATCGGATTGACGTTCACGAATGCCTGCAGCCAGCTGGGCATGGTCGACGGGTCGACGAAGATGTTGCTCGCGAAGGTGAGCGGAAACAGGATGAACATCGACACGCCCATCACCGCCTGCTCGGTGCGCATCATCATCGCGAACATCGTCCAGACCCAGGACATGCTGAACGAGAACAACAGCAACAGGGCGATCGAGGCCACCACGCCGATGAACCCGCCCTGCGGCCGGAAGCCGAGGATCAGCCCGAGGACCATCACGATCACCGAGGCGATCGTGTAACGGACCACGTCGCCGAAGAGGGCGCCGACCAGCGGTGCAGGCCGCCAGATCGGGAGGGACCGGAATCGGTCGAAGACGCCCTTCTCGATGTCCTTGTTCAGGGTCAGGCCGGTGTACATCGTGATCATGACGACCGTCTGGACCAGGATTCCCGGGATCAGGAACTGCACGTACGCCTCGGTGGACCCGGCCAGCGCGCCGCCGAACAGGTAGGTGAACATGAGCGTGAACATGATCGGGAACATGGTCACGTCGAACAACTGCTCGGGCACGTGCTTGATCTTGAGCAGCGCCCGCCACCCGAAGGACAGTGACGTCGACAGCGCATTCGGGCGTGCCGGGCGCGGCCCCGAGAGCTGCAGCACGTCGCTCACCGCCGGCGCAACCGACGGGGATTGCACGGAGGTCGATGTCATGATGCCGTCTCCTTCACGAATTCCTGGTCGTCTTCTGATTCGGCCGGCCGGCCGGTGAGCGCGAGGAACACCTCGTCGAGACTGGGCTGACCGAGCGCGAAGGTGGTCACCGCGATGCCCGCATCGTCGAGGGCGGGCAGTGCGCGCGCGACCCGTTGCGGGTCGTCGATTCGCGCGGTCAGGGCCGCCGGATCGGACTCCCGGCTGATCTCGACGCCGAGGACGTCGCCGAGCAGGACTGCCGCGGCGTCCCGCCTCGACTGATCGGCGACCCGCACGTGCAGGGCGCCGGACCCCACCGAGGCCTTGAGCTCGCCCGTGGTGCCCTCGGCGATGACCTTGCCGTGGTCGATCACCGCGACCCGGTCGGCGAGTTGGTCGGCCTCGTCGAGGTACTGCGTGGTGAGCAGCACGGTGGTGCCGCCCGCGACCAGCGCCCGGACGATCTCCCAGACCTGGTTGCGACTGCGCGGATCGAGGCCGGTGGTGGGTTCGTCGAGGAAGATCAGCTCCGGCGTGACGATGATGCTGGCCGCGATGTCCAGGCGCCTGCGCATCCCGCCGGAGAACGTCTTCACCTGGCGCGGCCCCGCCTCGACGAGGTCGAAGGCCGTGAGCAGCTGTTCGGACCTGGCCTTGGCTGCGGACCTCGAGAAGCCGAACAGCCGGGCCAGCAGCACCAGGTTCTCGGTTCCGGACAGGTCCTCGTCCAGCGAGGCGAACTGGCCGGTCAAGGCGACCTTGCTGCGTACCGTGTCCGCTTCCTTGGCGACGTCGTGTCCGAGCACCCTGGCGCTGCCGCCGTCGATCTCGAGCAGGGTCGCGAGCATCCGGATCGTGGTGGTCTTGCCCGCCCCGTTGGGACCGAGGACGCCGTACACGCCGCCGGAGGGAACCGCGAGGTCGACACCGTCGACCGCGACGTTGGATCCGAACCGTTTGACCAGCCCCTGGGTTTCGATCGCGAGTCCTGCGTTCAAGGTCATTTGAGTACCTTCTCCGATCCTGCGGTCGACGGCAACGTAGTTTCCGAGCCTAGGCGCGGGGTACGACAACGTGGGCGGGATCGGCCCGGTGGCGCGCGGCTCAGCCCAGTCGGCCGCGCGGCGCCAGCGACCGGATCGCGGCCTCCATCTGGGCATATGCGCCCGCCGCCAACTGTTCGAGGAGCGCCACCGTGAGGCCGGGTGCCTCGGCGCTGAGACGGGCGAACCGGTCCGGCGGCAACACCGCCAAACGCACATCGGTGTCGGCGTGCACGTCGCCGAGGAACCGCTCCCCGATCAGCATCGGCATCTCGCCGAACGTCATGCCCGGCGCGAGTGTGGTGATCCGGTGGGGGACCCCGTCCGCGCCCTGCAGGGTGTTGCTCACCCGTCCGGCGAGGATCAGGAAGATGCCCGCGGCCGGATCGCCTCGGTGCACGATCAGCTGGCCCTGGGCAACGGTCCGGGTCTCCAGCTCGCCCGCGAACCTGTCGAACTGCTCGGCGCTGAGCGCCGACACCAGGGGGTGCTCGGCGAGCGTGATCGACTCCGGCAGCCTGGCACCGGCGCAGTGCCGATCCAGGAGGGTGTCCTCGCACCACTCGAGGGCCGAATCGAGATCGACGAATACCCGGCCGCCCGCGGCGGGAACCAACCCCGAGGTGGTGTGCCCCAGCAGGCCCTCGGGATCGACCAGCGCGAGCTGGCAGCCCCTGACGCCGAGGTCGTCATACAGGTCCGACAGCATCCTGCTCGCGACCCCGCTGACGTCGTCGACCCGCCGGATGTCCACGACGACCGCCTCGAGTTCGTCGCTCTGCGCGGTGATCTCACGAACCGCGGTCTCGGTGCCCGCGAACAGCAGGTCGCCGTGCAGTTCGTAGATCCGTGCGCGCCGCCCGAACTTCTCGAGCGAGTCGCGTTCGGCGGGCCCGCGGCGCTGCCTCGACGGTGCCTCGGCGACCGAGTAGCTGGACCTGACCGCGGACCTGGCCGCGCGGGTCACGTGCAGGAAGTGCAACTCGAGTTCCTTCGAGAGCTCCCGGCAGGCCTGGACCCCGCGGACGCTGTTGCCGTGTGCGTCCAGGCGCGGGGAGTACACCGCGATCCCGATCTGGCCGGGCAGCACCGCGAGCACGCCGCCGCCGACGCCGCTCTTGGCGGGCAGGCCCACCTGCGTCACCCAGTCGCCCGCGGCGTCGTACATCCCGCAGGTGGTCATCACGCTCAGCACCCGTTCGACCAGGTCGGGCGCCAGTGCCCGCTCGTGGGTGACGGGGTTGACCCCGTTGTTCGCCAGCGTCGCCCCCATCAGCGCGAGGTCGCGGCAGGTGACGTCGATCGAGCATTGCCTGAAGTACAGGTCGACGGCCGCCTCGGGGTCGTCGGCGATGATGCCGAACGAGCGCAGCATGTGGCCGATCGCACGGTTGCGGTGACCGGTTCGTGCTTCCGACCGGTAGACCGCATCGTTGAGAGAGAGCTCTCGGCCCGCGTACCGCGAGTAGCACCGGCGCAGCCGCTCGAACCGAGCCTCCGGATCGTCCCCGTCGATCAGCGAGGCGGCCGCGATCGCGCCGGCGTTGATCATCGGGTTGCGGGGTCGTTCGGTGACGGGGTCGAGGCTGATCTCGTTGAACGGCTCCCCGGACGGTTCGACGTCGATCTTCTCGGCGACGGCGCTCAGTCCGCGATCGGCGAGTGCCAGCCCGTAGGTGAGGGGCTTCGAGATCGATTGGATGGTGAACTCGGTGTGCGCGTCGCCCGACTCGTAGACGTAGCCGTCGGAGGTGGCGATGCACAGCGAGAAGGAGTCCGGCGCGACGGCGGCGAGCTCCGGGATGTAGTCGGCGAGTTCCCCGGCGCGGTTCTCCTGACAGAGTGCGAACACTTCCCCGATGAGGCCGTCCACGACGTTGCGCATGGGCGCCAGCCTAGGGCCTCGGGCGGTGACCTGGGTCACGGAAGGTCGGCATAATGGGCTGGCAGCCGCCCCGCGCCGCGCGGGAGGACGGGACGTCGGGCAGTTGTCGCGCGCGGACTCCGTAGACTGGGTCGGTCGGCACGGTGTCGACGCCGTGTACGCGCAGTGTTTTCGCTGTGTCATTGGAGGGAGCGATCTCGTTGGGTGTCCTTTCTCGAATCCAGGCGCCCATCGATCTGCGTGCGCTCAGCCCCGCCGAGATGCGGGAGCTCGCCGCGGAGATCCGTGAATTCCTCGTGCACAAGGTGTCCGCCACCGGTGGGCACCTCGGGCCGAACCTGGGCGTCGTCGAGCTGACCTTGGCGCTGCACCGCGTCTTCGACTCGCCGTCCGACCCGATCATCTTCGACACCGGTCACCAGGCCTACGTGCACAAGATGGTGACCGGCCGGATGGATCGGTTCGACTCGCTGCGCAAGCAGGGCGGCCTCTCGGGCTACCCGTGCCGGGCCGAGAGCGAGCACGACTGGGTCGAGTCCTCCCACGCCTCCGCCGCGCTGTCCTACGCCGATGGCCTGGCGAAGGCGTTCGAGCTGACGGGGCAGGACCGGCACGTGGTCGCCGTCGTCGGTGACGGCGCCCTGACCGGTGGAATGTGTTGGGAGGCACTCAACAACATCGCGGCGGGCCGCAACCGCTCGGTCGTCATCGTCGTCAACGACAACGGCCGCTCCTATGCTCCGACCATCGGCGGCCTCGCCGACCATCTCGCGGCGCTGCGCCTGCAGCCGGGCTACGAGAAGGTGCTCGACAACAGCAGGCGAATGGTCAAGAAGGTGCCGTGGGTCGGGCGCGCCGCGTACCAACTCCTGCACGGCATGAAGGCCGGCATCAAGGACATGGTGAGTCCCCAGGTCATGTTCACCGACCTGGGCATCAAGTACCTGGGGCCGGTGGACGGCCACGACGAGGCCGCGCTCGAGTCGGCGATGCGACGGGCGAAGTCCTTCGGTGGGCCCGTGATCGTGCACGCGGTGACGCGCAAGGGCATGGGCTATGCGCACGCGGAGAACCACGTGGCCGATCAGATGCACGCCACCGGCGTCATCGACCCGCTCACCGGTCGCTCGACCTCAGAGCCCGCCGCGGACTGGACCTCCGTGTTCTCGGACGAGCTCATCGCCCAGGCCGAGCGCCGCAAGGACATCGTCGCGATCACCGCGGCGATGCCGGGACCGACCGGCCTCGCGGCCTTCGGCGAACGGTTCCCGGACCGGATGTTCGATGTCGGTATCGCCGAGCAGCACGCGCTCACCTCGGCGGCGGGTCTCGCGCTCGGCGGGCTGCACCCGGTGGTCGCGGTGTACTCGACCTTCCTCAACCGCGCGTTCGACCAGTTGCTGATGGACGTGGCGCTCCTCGACCAGCCTGTGACGATCGTGCTCGACCGCGCCGGGATCACCGGTTCGGACGGGGCCAGTCACAACGGCATGTGGGACTTCTCGCTGCTCGGGATCGTGCCGGGCATCCGCGTTGCCGCGCCCCGGGATGCGGCCTCGTTGCGCGAGGAGCTCGCCGAGGCGCTCGCGGTCAGTGATGGCCCGACCGCACTGCGGTTCCCGAAGGGCGCTGTCGCCGAAGACATCCCGGCGATCGAGCGGCTCGGCGACACGGTCGACGTGCTGCGCATGCCGGAGGCGGGCACGGGCGATGTGCTGATCGTCGCGGTCGGTCCCTTTGCCGAGGTGGCGCTCGAGACGGCCGTCCGGCTCGAGCAGCAGGGGATCAGTGCCGCGGTCGTCGACCCGCGTTGGGTGCTGCCGGTGCCCGAGGCGCTGGTCACGCTCGCCGAGGACTTCCGCATGGTCGTCACCGTCGAGGACAGCGGACTGCACGGTGGCATCGGTTCCAGCGTGTCGGCGGCCCTGCGCGCCGCCGGAGTGGACACCCCGTCGAGGGATGTCGGTGTGCCGCAACGATTCCTGGACCATGCCTCGCGGGATCAGATCCTCAAGGAACTCGGCCTCACCGCCCAGGATCTCGCTCGTCAGATCACCGGCTGGGTGGTCGGCGTGCGTTCCGACGTGACCGAGAAGTCCGAACTGGAAGCCCGGAACCCCGGAATCGGTTGATCGGTGCGGGTCAGCCGGCGGCCTCGAGGGTGCGGCCCCTGGTCTCCTTCACGAACCGCAGGACGATGAAGAACGAGAGCACGGACATCGCGGCGTATCCGGCATAGGTGAACGAGAGGTTCCAGTCCGCCAGCGTCGGGAAGGTGGACGAGACCAGGAAGTTCGCCACCCAGTTGGCGGCGGTGGCGACACCGACCGCGGCGGCCCGGACCCGGTTCGGGAACAGTTCGCTGATCAGGACCCAGACGACGGGGCCCCAGGAGAACGCGAAGAAGAACACGAACGCGTTGGCGGCCAGCAGGGCGATCGTGCCGTTGGTGTCGCTGAGGGTCGCCACCGAGTCGCCGTCGGCGTCGGTGGTGATCGTGGCCGTGTGGAAGCACGCCGCCGTGATGGCCAGCGAGACGGCCATGCCGATCGAACCGATGAGCAGTAGTGGCCTGCGGCCGATCCGGTCGATGACCGCGATCGCGACGAAGGTGCCGAGGATGTTGACCAGCGCGCTGACGACGCTGATGAACAGGGACCGGTCCTCGCCGTATCCGACCGCCTGCCAGAGTGTGCTGGAGTAATAGAAGATCACGTTGATGCCGACGAACTGCTGGAGCGCGGCGAGGGCGATGCCGATCCAGACCAGCGGCGCCACCCCCAGTCGTGCGGAGAACAGTTCGCGGACCGTGGTCTTGGTCCGGTGTTCGCTCAGCGAGGCACGAATCTCGTTCATTCGCAGGGTGACCGCCTCATCGTCACCGCCCTCGAGCCTGGAGATGATCGCGCGGGCATCCTCCTCGCATGAGCGGGCGACGAGGAATCTCGGCGACTCGGGGATGGTGAAGGTCATGATCAGATAGAGCGCCGCCGGGACCGCCTCGAGCGCCAGCATCCACTGCCAGGCCTCGACCCCGGCCAGCTCGCCCCGCGCGCCGTCGGCCGCCTCGGACAGCGCGTAGTTGACGAGCTGGGAGATCGCGATGCCGAGGACGATGGCGAGCTGGTACATCGATCCGAGCCGACCCCGGATGGCGGCGGGGGAGATCTCCGCGATGTAGGCGGGCGCGATCACCGAGGCGAAGCCGACCGCCACACCGCCGAGCACGCGCCATGCCGTGAGGTCGTAGACGCCGAACGGGAAGGCGGACCCGAGGGCGCCGACGATGAAGAGCACCGCGGCGACCTGCATCACCCGGATGCGGCCGAGGCGGTCGGCGAATTCGCCCGCGATCCAGGCGCCGAGGGCCGCACCGAGCAGGGTGAGCGAGACGGTGAGTCCGGTTCCGGCGGCACCGATGTCGTAGCGATCGCGGATCGCTCCGACCGCGCCGTTGATGACCGCGGTGTCGTATCCGAAGAGGAAGCCACAGAGTGCGGCTGCCGCCGCGAACATCACGGCGTGCGCAACATCCGCCTTCGCCGCGCCCGGCCCGGTGCCGCCGAAGGCGGTGTCGCTCTGTGCCATCGCTGACCCCTAGCGCGTCCCGCGGTCGACGCCCCATTGCGTCGTGCAACACCCGGGACAGTGTGGACGCTACGCCGATGCGCGCACGATGATGCGGATACGGGACAGCCCGCGCGCCTCGCGGCCCTCGGTCAGATCAGCCGGCGCGCTTCGCTGCTTCCGAGAGCTGGGGGACGATCTTGTCGAGCACCCACGGGATGCTGAGCACATTGACATTGCTGAGCCCGGCGATGACCTGCTGGTCGGCGAAGAGGACCGCCGAGCCGCGCTGGACCGCACCCAGCGACGCGATGGCGGGGTTGCCGAGCGGGTCCGTCGCGCCGTCGGTGAAGGCCACGACGACGTCGGCGTCGATGTCGCGGACGTTCTCCAACGAGATGTCCCGGTAGAACTTTCCGCTCGGGTTGTCCGCGGCGAGCTTCTCGACCCCGGGGGCGTTGACGAAGCCGAGTTCGGTGAGCAGTTGGACCCGCGGGTCCGTCGGCAGGTAGACGTTCGCCTCACCCGCTCCGGTGTCGAAGTTGACCACCGCGAGGGTCTTCCCCGCGAACTCGGGGTGCTGGGCTGCGGTGTCGGCCAGGGTCTTTCCCAGACCGTCGATCAGACCCTTCGCCTCGTCCGGCTTGCCGACGGCCGCGCCGATGAGCCTGGTCTGGTCCTGCCAGGTGGTCTGCCAGGCCGCGCCCGGGTAGGCGACGGTGGGGGCGAGCCGAGTGAGCTTGTCGTAGTAGGCCTGGTCGAATCCCTCGTAGGGGGCCAGGATCGCATCCGGGGCCAGCGCGGCCAGTGCCTCGATGGAAGGCTCGCCGGCCTGCGGATCGTCGTAGAGGGTGGTCTTGTTCGCGTCGTAGTACTTCTCGGCCCAGGGCATGACGCCGTTCGGGTTCGCACCGTAGGTGTACTTCGGCTGGCCGACGGGGGTGAGTCCGAGTGCGTACAGGACATCCTGGGCGTTCCAGCCCATGGTGACGAGTCGGTCCGGCCGTGCCTCGATGGTGGTGGTGCCGAAGGTGTTGTCGATGCTGACCGGGTAGGCGCCGCCACCGGCCGCGGAGCCGTCGGAGTTCGCGGTGTCGGAGGCGCAGCCGACCAGGGTGGTGGCGGCGAGGGCGGCGATGCCGAGACGAAGAAGTGAACGCATGGAGGGGAGCCTAACCTAACTCGAACCTCCCCCGGAAGCGGGTCCGCGCCCCGGGCGAGACGCCTGGGGCGCGGACCTTCGGGAAACGCCTATCGACGACTCAACCGATGTTGGCCGACAGGTCGGGAATCATGCGATTGACCTGATCCTCCCAGTTCTTCCAGTTGTGGACTCCCGTGGCGGGGTAGTCGTAATGGACGTTGTGTGCGCCGATGGTGGCCATCCGGACCTCGAACGCGCGGGTGTTGGCCAGTGCCAACGCCTCCAGCGGCACGGCCTGCACGACTCCGAGCGCGTCGCTGACGTCGCCCGGGCCGGGGGCTCCGCTGCCGGAAGAGACCCACAGCCGGGTGTTGTTCGCCTTCAGCATCGGCGCGAAGACGAACGGGTCCATCCGCAGCCACTGCGGACCCCACGGCGGCGCCATCGCGTCGATGTTGAAGCCGCCGGCCGAGACCATCGCGACGCGAAGCGCCTCGCGCATGCCGGGCGCCGAGTTGTTGAGGAAGCCGGAGTACGACCCGGCGAAGCTGAACTGCTGCGGGTGGTAGGCGGCGAGAGTCAGTGCCGCGCTGCCGCCCATCGACAGCCCGAACACGCCATTGCGGGTAGAGCTGAACCCTTCCCGCCTGGCCAGCTCGCGCGGCAGCTGTCGGGACAGGAAGGTCTCCCACCTGTAGGTGTTGGCCTTGCCGTCGACGTCCGCCGCAGCATCCGAGCTGCCCAGCGCCGACGACCCGCCGGAGCTGCCGGTGGAGGACCCGAGGTCGCCCGGACCCCAGGTGCTCGGCGCGTTCCAGTCGGCGTAGAAGCTGGACTCGCCGCCGACCGGCATCACGACGTTGATGTTGGCGGCGGTCAGCGCGCGGGCGACGTTGGTCTCGATCTCCCAGCCGTTGAGGTCGTTGCGGGCGCGCATCCCGTCGAGCGCGTACACCACGCGGTTCTTGTTGCCGTTGGCCGCGCGGAAGATGCGGGACTTGATCGGACCCATGTCGGAGTCGACCCAGAAGTCGTATCCGAAGTTCGGGTCGAACGCCGCGTTCGCGGTGCCGACGGGACCTGCTACCGACACCCCGAGCGGTAGCACCATCGCCATTGACACCAGTATCGAGCGTTTGAACCTCGAGACGGCCCTCCCACCCCTGAGACGTCTGACTCGCATTCTGTTATGGCCTTTCGTCGGTGCGGCCGTGCACGGCCGCCGTTCACGGGCACAAGCACCATATCGCTGTATCGGTGCAGAAGTCGCCAGAAACGTCCTGTGCGGTGGCATGTGTCCACGCGAAACGGGCGCGGCACGGGGGAATCCCGTGCCGCGCCCGCCTCGTGATCTGTGCAGTCTGGGCTAGACGCTGGCGACGCCCTTGGCCAGGAACGGCTTGCCGTTCACCGCCTCCGAGGTGCCGGTCCGGTCCAGGTACGGGGTGATGCCGCCGTTCCAGAACCCGAAGCCGCCGCCCAGGATCAGGCAGAGATCGATGTCCTCGGGCGCCGCGACCACGCCCTCCTCGAGCATGATCCGGATCTCCTCGGCCATCGCGCGGCGGGTCCGCTCGAGCACCGCCTCGGCGGTCGACGGCTTGTCGCCCTGCGGCCACAGCGCGGCGACCTCGGGGTCGACGACCTGGCCCTCGGGACCGTAGGTCCAGACGCCGGGCTTGCGGGCCTCCACCAGCGCCTCGAGGCCGGGGGAGGAGGTGAAGCGGTCCGGGTACGCCGCCTGCAGGGTCTCCCCGGTGTGCAACGCGACCGCCGGGCCGACGAGGGCCAGTAGGGTGAACGGGCTCATCGGCATGCCCAGCTCGCCCACCGCGTTGTCCGCGACGTCGAACGGGGTGCCCTCGTCCACCGCGGTCATGACCTCACCGAGGGTGCGGGTGACGAGGCGGTTGAAGACGAACCCGGCCTTGTCGCCGCACAGCACGGCCGACTTCTTCAGCGACTTGGCGGTGGCGAAAGCCGTTGCCAGCGTTGCGTCGTCGGTCTTGGCGCCCTTGATGATCTCGAGCAGCGGAAGCACCGCGACGGGGTTGAAGAAGTGGAAGCCGACGACCCGCTCGGGGTGCTTGAGCTCGGCGGCCATGTCGGTGATCGACAGCGACGAGGTGTTGGTCGCGAGGATCGTCTCGGGGGCGATGAACTCCTCGAGCTCGGCGAAGATCTTCTTCTTCAGGTCGAGGTTCTCGAAGACGGCCTCGATGACGAAGTCGGTCTTGGCGAACGCCGACTTGTCCAGCGAGCCGGAGACGAGTGCCTTGAGGCGGTTGGCTGCGTCGGCCGACAGGCGGCCCTTGCCCTGCAGCTTGTCGATCTCGGTGTGGACGTAGCCGACGCCCTTGTCGATGCGCTCCTGGTCGATGTCGGTGAGGATCACCGGCACCTTGAGCTGACGCACGAAGAGCAGCGCGAGCTGGCTGGCCATCAGGCCCGCGCCGATGATGCCGACGCCGGTGACCTTGCGCGCCAACGACTTGTCCGGCGCGCCCGCGGGACGCTTCGCCCGCTTGTTCACCAGGTCGAAGGCGTAGAGGCCCGCGCGCAGCTCGTCGGTCATGAGCAGGTCCGCGAGGGCCTCGTCCTCGGCCGCGAAGCCGGCGTCGAGCGAGGCAGGGTCGCTGAGGTCGACGGTGCGGGCGGCCTCGAGCAGGGCCAGTGCCCGCTCGGCGGCCGGGGCGAAGCCACGGGTCTTACCCGCGACGAGGGCCTTGGCGCGGGCGAGCGCGGCATCCCAGCCTGCGCCGCGGTCGATCTCCGGGCGCGCCGGGACGATCTCGCCGGCGAGCACCTTCGCCGCCCAGGCGAGGGACTGCTCGAGGAAGTCCGCGGAGCCGAGGACGGCGTCGGCGAGGCCGAGCTTGGCGGCCTGCGCGGCGCGGATCACCTTGCCGTTGTTGAGCGGGTTCTCCACGACCAGCGTGACCGCGGCGTCGGGGCCGATCAGGTTCGGCAGCAACTGCGTGCCGCCCCAGCCGGGCACCAGTCCGAGCATGACCTCGGGCAGGCCGAGGGCGGGGACGTTGTCGGCGTAGGTGCGGTAGTGGCAGTGCATGCCGACCTCGAGGCCGCCACCGAGCGCGAGGCCGTTGACGAACGCAAACGTCGGGACGCTGGACTCGCGCAGCCGCCGGAACACCCTGTGTCCGAGCAGCCCGATCTGCAGGGCCTGCTCACGGTCGGTGATGTTCGGGACGCCCTTGAGGTCCGCGCCCGCGGCGAAGATGAACGGCTTGCCGGTGACGGCGATCGCGGCGGGATTCGCGGCGAACGCCTCGTCGAGGGCGGCGTCGAACGCGAGCAGACCCTTGGGGCCGAAGGAGTTCGGCTTGGTGTGGTCGAAGCCGTTGTCGAGGGTGACCAGGGCCACCGGGCCGTCGATCCCGGGGACGGATACGAGCTTGGTGTACGCGTTCGTCACGACCTCGTCGGCGAATGCGGTTGCGATATCAGACATGGTTACTTGGCTCCGTCGAAGTTCGGGTTCTCCCAGATCACGGTTCCGCCCATGCCCAGACCGATGCACATGCTGGTCAGGCCGTAGCGGACGTCGGGACGCTGGGCGAACTGGCGGGACAGCTGCGTCATCAGACGCACGCCCGAGGAGGCGAGGGGGTGACCGCAGGCGATGGCGCCGCCCCATGGGTTGACGCGCGGATCGTCGTCGGCGATGCCGTAGTGCTCGAGGAAGGCGATGACCTGGACGGCAAATGCCTCGTTGAGCTCGAAGAGCCCGATGTCCTCGATCTTCAGACCCGTACGGGCCAGCAGCTTCTCGGTCGCCGGGACCGGTCCGTAACCCATCACGGCCGGGTCGACGCCCTGGTAGGCGAAGCCGACCATGCGCATGCCGATCGGCAGGCCGAGCTCGATGGCGGTGTCCTCGCCGGCGAGGATCGCGGCGGTGGCGCCGTCGTTCAGGCCCGCGGCGTTACCGGCGGTGATCCGACCGGCGGGCCGGAACGGGGTCTTGAGGGTGGCGAGGTCCTCGATGGTGGTGCCGGGACGCGGCGGCTCGTCCTCGGTGGCCAGGCCCCAGCCCGCGGCGGAGCGGGTGGCGACGGGCACCAGGGTGTCGGCGATGTAGCCGGCCTTCCTGGCGGCCTCGTACTTGTTCTGGCTGTTCACGGCGTAGGCGTCCGTGCGTTCCTTGGTGATGCTCGGGAACCGGTCGTGCAGGTTCTCGGCGGTGTTGCCCATGACGAGTGCGCTCGGGTCGACCAGGCGGTCGGCCAGGAAGCGCGGGTTGGGGTCGGCACCCTCGCCCATCGGGTGGTGGCCCATGTGCTCGACGCCGCCGGCGATCACGACGTCGTACTGGCCGAAGCCGATGCCGGATGCGGTGGTGGTGACGGCGGTCATCGCGCCCGCGCACATGCGGTCGATCGCGAAGCCGGGCACGGTCTCCGGCAGGCCGGCAAGGATTCCGGAGGTGCGGCCGATGGTCAGGCCCTGATCCCCGGTCTGCGTGGTCGCGGCGATGGCGACCTCGTCGATGCGGGCGGGGTCGAGCTGCGGGTTGCGGCGAAGCAGTTCACGGATGGCCTTGACGACGAGGTCATCGGCCCGGGTCTCCGCGTACATGCCCTTCGGTCCGGCCTTGCCGAACGGGGTACGGATGCCGTCGACGAAGACGACGCTGCGCTGTGTTGCGGGAGCAGCCACGCTGGATTCCTCCTGGCTGGAGTGGACGAACGGCCGGACTGGGGCGCCCGGCCCGTCCACTCTAGCGCGTATTACTCACCAGTAACATGGGTGGGGGCCGCACGCAGTGCCTCCGCGAGCAGGGGCACGGTCAGCTCGCGCTGCCATCTCCTTGCGCCACCCGCCGCGAGCGTGCGGTCGATCTCGTCGGCGACCTGCGCGAGGTTGCCGGGGTGAACGGCGGGGTCGAAGTCCCAGCACAGGCGTCGCACGAGTTCGGGAGTGAGCAGGTTCTCCACCGGGATGTGCACCCGCTCGGAGAGTTCGGTGACGGCCGCGCGCGCGGCGGTGAGCCGGTCGGCCGCCTCGGGGTTGCGGCGGGACCAGCGGTTGATCGGCGGCGGGCCGGTGAACGGCTGTGTGACGGGCGGCAGGTCCTCGGGCGACAGGGCCCTGGCGCGCTCGATCGCCTGCATCCACAGCGCGGAGGACCGACGCTGACGCGGACCCCCGAACACGGGCAGCCGCCTGAGGGCGTCGACGCTCTTGGGGTCGGCCGATGCCGCCGCCACGATCGCGGAGTCGGGCAGTACCCGCCCGGGCGCGACGTCGCGCTTGCGCGCCAATTCGTCCCTGGCGGTCCACAGTTCGCGGACCGTGGCCAGCTGGCGCGACGACTTGAGCGAGTGGATCTGGGACGTGCGGCGCCAGCGGTCGGGCTTGGGCTTCGGCGGGCCCGCGAGCCGCACGTGCTCGAATTCCTCTGCGGCCCAGACGGTCTTGCCCTGGGACTCGAGGTCCGCGGCGACGGCCTCGCGCAGCTCCAGGAGCACCTCCACGTCGAGGGCCGCATAGTTCAGCCAGGTTTCGGGGAGCGGGCGGCTGGACCAGTCGTCCGCACCGTGCCCCTTCTTCAGTGCGAAGCCGAGCTTGCGCTCGACGATCGCGGCCAGCCCCACCCGCTCGTACCCGGCCAGCCGACCCGCGAGCTCGGTGTCGTAGAGGGCCGCGGGCCGCATCCCGAGCTCGTCGAGCCCGGGAAGGTCCTGATCGGCCGAGTGCAGGACCCACTCGAGGGGATTGATCAGCTCGGCGAGCGGGGCCAGCTCACCCGCGAGGGGGATGGGGTCGACCAGGACGGTGCCCGCCCCCGCCCGCCGGAACTGCAGGAGGTAGGCGCGGTTCGAGTACCGGAAGCCGGAGGCGCGCTCGGCGTCGACTGCGAGCGGGCCGGTGCCACCGGCGAGCCGGTCCACGGCACCGGCCAGCAACCGGGTCGAGTCGACGAGCTCGGGGAGCCCGCCGGCTGGGGTCAGGAGCGGCACAGCAGTGCGCTCGGGGGCCTGGTCGCTGACGTCGGACATGAACAATGACCTTACGGCGCACCCGGCCGCCGCCGCGGATACCGGGTGCGCCGCCGGCCGCGTCACCCCCGTGCGGGCGCAGCCTTGCGCTTGCGGTTCTTGGCGCGCGCGGCCTTGACCATCTCCTCGAGCGCAGGCGCGAAGGCGTCGGCCAGGTCCCACAGCTCGGGGGCGAGCTCCGGGCAGGACACCAGGCCGACGTTCAGCTTGCCGTCGAGTGACATCACCGTGGCGTTGAGGCCTGCGCCGTGGAAGATCGGGCCGAGCGGGAACATCGCCGCGATCCGCGCGCCGAGGAAGTACAGCGTGACCGGCGGACCCGGGACGTTCGAGACCACGAGGTTGTGCACCACGGGATGGCGTTCGGCCAGTTTCAGCGAGGAGTAGACCCGCATCGCCGGGCCGAAGGCGGCCGGGGCCGCGAACTGGGACCAGTCCTGGAGCAGGCTGGCGCCGAGCGAGGCGTTGTGCGACTTGACCATGGTGTTGTGCGAGTTGGCCTCGGTGAGTCGGGCGACCGGGTCGCCGATCTGGGTGCCGAGTTGGGTGAACATCCCCGAGATCTGGTTCGTCCCCGGCCGATCGGAGGTCTCGTGCACCGACACCGGCACCATCGCGACCAGCGAGGTCTCGGGCAGCTCGTTGCGGTCGGAGAGGTAGCGGCGCAGCGCGCCGCCCACCATCGCCAGCACCACATCGTTGACCTTGACGCCGAAGGCGTCCTTGACCAGCTTCACCTTCGCGAGGTCGAGCTGCGCGTAGGCGATGTTGCGGTGGCCCGTCAGCGCTCCGTTGAGGGAGGTCCGCGGTGCGGTGAACGGGGCGGGCATCGCCTCGCCGCGCCGGGCGCGGGTGATCCACTTCGGCAGCAGCGCGATGCCGCTGGGCAGCACCCGCGCGAGCTTGAGCGGACGGCTGACGAACCCGAGCAGGCCCCCGAGGGCGAGGTCGAAGGTGTCCGCGCCGCCGATCTCGTGTTGGTCGGGTTCGGGGCGTGGCGCATCGGGGGTCAGCCCGCACAGCTGCGCCATCATGCTCGCCCCGGTCACCCCGTCCACGTTCGCGTGATGCATCTTCGACATGATCGCGACGGTGCCGTCCTCGGTGCCCTCGATGACCCACATCTCCCACAGCGGGATCGTGCGATCCATCTGCAGGCCGGCGAGGTGGCCGCACAGGTCGGCGATCTCCTCGCGACCGCCGGGGGCGGGCACCGCGATCCGGTGCACGTGCCGGTCGATGTCGAATCCGGGGTCGTCGACCCAGACCGGGTGATCGAGGTTCAGCACGGAGTCGTGCAGCTTTCTGCGGAAGGCGGGTATGCCCGCGACGCGAGCCGCCAGCTCCGACTTGAGGGACTCGAAGTCGTACCCACCCGGAACCGTCGAGACGTCGAGGACGATCAGTCCGCAGACGTGTAGCAGCTGGGTGGGTGTTTCGAGATAGAGGAATGTTGAATCAAGACCGCTGAGTCTCTCCATGGAGCAACTTTAGGATGCGTTCTAATATCGGGCCGGGTGAACGGGAAAGCCCGCTCGGGTGCGACGGGTGAAAGAGGTCACATGACGCAAGGGTTCCTGCTCCGGCAGGCGATCAACGCGGCGCTGACGGCGAACGCGCTGCGGCCCGTTCCCGGCATGTGGGCGTCCGTGCCCGCCTTCTTCGCGGGCTGGCTGACGACGGAGCTCGCGCCCCAACAGCTCGGGGCGACCCTCGTCGACGCGGCCGTGCACGTGGCCCGGCACGGCGCGTCCACGCGCGCGGACCGGGCGGGCCTGGCCCTCGCGGCGCTGTCCGCGGCCGGCCTGACGGCGACGATGGTCTCCTCCCGTCGCGCGGGGCAGGAGATGGCGGACGCCCTGCGCGAGATCGGCGTGGACGATCCCGGTGCCGGCAGCCCCATCGACTGGCGCTCGAGCAGCAGGCCGTTCCGGATGCGCCGTGACGATGTCGCCCGGGTCGGCAACCTCGAGTACGCGCCGGGCGGGGTGCGGTTCCGGGTGGACGTGTACCACCACCGCGACACGCCGCCGAACGCGCCGATGCTGCTGCAGATCCACGGCGGCGGCTGGGTGATCGGCAGCAAGGACCACCAGGGTCTGCCGCTGATGGTGGAACTGGCCTCCCGCGGCTGGGTGTGCGCGGCCGTGAACTACCCGCTCTCGCCCCGCGCGAGCTGGCCGGCGCACCTGATCGCGCTCAAGCGGGCCATCGGCTGGCTGCGAGAGAACGGCGGACGGTTCGGCGGTGACCCGGATTTCCTCGCCGTCACCGGCGGTTCGGCGGGCGGGCACCTCGCCGCGATGGTCGCGCTCACCGCCAACGATCCCGAGTTCCAGCCGGGATTCGAGGACGTGGACACCTCCGTCGCCGCCTGCGTGCCGATGTACGGGGCGTACGACTTCGCCGCGGAGACGGGGATCAAGCAGGTGCGCGCCCGGGTCGAGTCCAGGATCAGCGAGATGGTGCTCGGCAAGGGCGCGCGGTTCCCCGAGGACTACCTGGCCGCGTCGCCGCTCGCGCGGCTGCGCGCCGACGCACCGCCGTTCCTCGTCGTGCACGGGACCCACGACTCCCTGCTGCCGGTGACCGAGGCCAGGGAGTTCGTGTCGAGGCTGCGGGCGATCTCGACGAGCCCGGTCGCCTACGCGGAACTGCGCGGCGCGCAGCACGCCTTCGACATCTTCCATTCGATCCGCAGCGATCAGGTGATCCGCGCGATCGCGGCCTTCCTCGAATCGGTTCGGGCCCGGCGGAGCGCGGTCAGCCCGGCGACGGATTCCCGAGCTGGGTGACACCCACGGGGGGCAGGCCCGCCGCGTAGGCGAGGACCTCGCAGAACGCCTCCACGTGGGCCCCGAGTTCGAGGGAGGTGGCGGTCCAGGAGGCGCGCAGCTCGAGCTGGTGTGCGTGCGGGGGACCGGCGATGTCCCCGTACCGAACCGAGCTGGTCGCGGTCACCGTGCCGCCGAGCGCGGTCATCGGTTCGCCGCGCGTTTCGAGCGCGTCGACCAGCCAGCTCCACGCGACCTCGGGCAGCAGCGGGTCCGCGGCGAGGTCGGCGTCGAGATCGGCCTGGATGTACGCGACCAGGCGCATCGTGCCGTTCCAGGCCTCGTCACCCTCCGGGTCGTACAGCAGGATCAGTCGTCCGAAGGCGTCGCCCTCGGACTGCTCGGCCACGATGTCGGACTCGGGATGGCGGACCTCGGCGCCGAGCGCGTAGCTGTACGGCGCCAACCGCTGCGGCGGCCGGATCGGGCCCACCTCGATCTGCGGGTGAACCGAGGCCGTCTGCATCGCGTCTATCGCTCTGCGAAACTGTGCAGGCTCGGTAGGGGATCCCGACGTGGTCACACCGCGGACGTTAGACCTGCCTCGTTGGCCGCCGGTGGAGGCGCGCCGGTTCTAGCGGCATCGGCTCCAGGCACTCCACTTCGCGCGTTGGTCTCGCCGCGGGCATCATGAAGGGTGTGGACCAGCTCCTCGGGTTTCTCTCGCACTCCTGGTGGTTGCTCTTCGTCTTCGGCGGGAGTATCGGCGGGGCGGTGAAAGCGGTCGGCGCGGCCAATCAGCGGCGCGCCGAGCGGCGGCAGGAGCGCTACCGCCTGAAGCAACAGACCAAGATCGAAATCGCTCGAGCCAAGGCGCAGAGCCACACCGACGAGCAGACCCAGCGACGCGAGATCGCCAAGATCGTCGACGAGCACGACCAGACCGAGGCTCGTTGGTTCGGGTACGAGATGAGTCTCGTCACGTTGCTCGACTTCCCGATGATGACTGATATGCGCGAACCCCTGACGGTCGAATTCCACAAGGCGAGGCGGCGTGCGGACCTGCTCCGGCCGGAGGACCAGGAGTCGATGGTGGGCAACCACGAGGCACAGGTCGAGTACCGCGCCGCCGTGCATGCCTACGCGATCGCTTTCGATGTCTGCGAATCGGAGGCGAAGCGACGGCGCCGCAGCGGGTTCACCGCTCGCGAGCAAGAGCGCCTGGTGCGCGCCCAGAGGCTCCTGCGGCTGGCCATGGATGACGCGGCCACGCCGGAAGAGCGGCAGAGCGCGTACGTGAAGGCGCGGGCGGACCTCGACGGCCTGATCGTGATCCCGGCCGGTGCGCGAGCACAGCTCGAGCATCGGATTGCCGGCCAGATCGGTGCGTGAGACGGGGTCGATGCCGGGAGTCGGGTTCCCGGTGGCGGATCTGGCAGCATGGTCGCCAAGTAGACGTCGGGCGATGAGCGTTGGGACATATGAGCGACCTGGAAGACACGAATGCGGCCATGACCACCGGCGCGCAGTACCCGTACCGGAGGCTGCTGCCCCAGACACCACTGCTGGCGGCCGCGACCGGGCGCACACCGGCGCACCGGCCGGTGTGGTTCATGCGGCAGGCCGGCCGGTCGCTGCCCGAGTACCGCGAGATCCGAGCCGGGATCGGGATGCTCGAATCCTGCTTCAATCCCGAACTGGTCTGCGAGATCACGATGCAGCCGGTGCGCAGGCACAAGGTGGACGCGGCGATCCTGTTCTCCGACATCGTCGTACCGCTCAAGGCGGCGGGTATCGACCTCGACATCGTGGCCGGCACCGGACCGGTCGTGGCCTCGCCGGTGCGGTCGGCGGCCGACGTCGCGGCGCTGCCCAGGCTGCGCACCGAGGAGGTCGGCGCGGTCACCGCGGCGATCGCGCTGCTCACCCGGGAACTCGGCGACACCCCGCTGATCGGGTTCGCGGGGGCGCCGTTCACGCTGGCCTCGTACCTGGTCGAGGGCGGCCCCAGCCGCAACCACGAGCGCACCAAGGCGCTCATGCACTCGGATCCGCACACCTGGCACGCGTTGCTCGGATCGCTCGCGGACACCACGATCACCTTCCTCAAGGCACAGCTGCACGCGGGGGTCGACGCCGTGCAGCTGTTCGATTCCTGGGCGGGCGCGCTCTCGCTCGCGGAGTACCGCAAGTTCGTGCTCCCGCACTCGGAGCGGGTGTTCGCGGAGGTGGCCGAGGCGGGCGTGCCGCGCATCCACTTCGGTGTCGGCACCGGCGAACTGCTCGGAGCCATGGGTGAGGCGGGCGCGGACGTGGTCGGCGTCGACTGGCGGATCCCGCTCGACGAGGCCGCCCGTCGCGTCGGCCCCGGAAAGGCGCTGCAGGGCAACCTCGATCCCGCGGTGCTGTTCGCCGGCTGGGACGCCGTCGAACGCGAGGTCCGTCGGGTGGCGGACGAGGCGGACCGGGCGGTCGCGGCGGGCGCGATCGGACACATCTTCAATCTCGGGCACGGGGTGCTGCCGGACACCGATCCGGGCGTGCTGACCGCGGCGGTGGAGCTGGTGCACTCGCTGTGAGTTCGGTCGCCGTCATCGGTGGGGGCATCTCCGGGCTGGTCGCCGCGTACCGGCTGCGGCAACGGCTCGGGCCCGAGGCCGCCATCACGGTGGTCGAGGCGTCCGGCCGCCTCGGCGGCAAACTGCGGACCACCGAGCTGGCGGGCGACGGTGTGGACGTCGGCGCGGAGGCCTTCATCGCCCGGCGTCCGGAGGTGCCCGGGCTGCTCGCCGAGCTCGGCCTGTCGGAGCAGATCGTCGCCCCGGCCGGTGTGCGACCGCTGATCTGGTCCGGGCACGAGCTGCACCCGCTGCCGGGCGGCACCCTGATGGGCATACCCGCCCGGTCGGCATCGGTCGCCGGGCTGGTCGACGAGGCGACCCTGGCCCGCATCGATGCGGAGTCGAGCGTGCCGCTGGACTGGCGGCCCGGCACCGACACGGACGTCGCGACCCTGGTCGGATCGCGGTTCGGCGAGCAGGTGGTGCGCCGCTCGGTGGACCCGCTGCTCGGCGGCGTGTACTCGGGACTCTCGGATTCGATCGGTGTGCGTGCCGCGCTGCCGACCCTCGCCGCGGCTCTGGACCGGGGCGCGGGCAGCCTGTCGGCGGCAGTCGCCGAGGCCCTGCCGGCGCCCGCGCCCGGCCCGGTGTTCGGTGGCTTGCGTGACGGCTACGGCGTACTGCTCGACGCGCTCACCGAACGGGCCGCGGCGACCGTGCTGCGCGCGGAGGCATCGGGACTGCGACGGTCGGGTGCGGGCTGGTGGATCGATCCGGTCGGACCGGTGGACGGCGTCGTCCTGGCCGTGCCGGCCCCGTCGCTGGCCGCGCTGCTGTCCGACGTCGCGCCCGTCGCGAGCTCCGCCGCCGCACGGATCCCGCTCGCCTCGTCGGTGGTGGTCGCCCTCGCGCTCGCGGAGGGCACGCCGCTGCCGGAGAACTCCGGCATCCTGGTCGCCACCGGGGAAGCCGTGCGGGCCAAGGCGTTCACGCTGTCCAGCCGCAAGTGGCCGCACCTGGCCGAGCGCGGTGGGGCGCTGCTGCGGGCCTCGTTCGGCCGGTTCGGGGACGCGGACATCGTCGATGCCCCCGACGAGGAGCTCGTCGCGGCCGCCCGTGCCGACCTGGAGACGGTGACCGGACTCCGGGTCGATCCGGTGGACGCGGTTGTCCAGCGCTGGCACGGCGGGCTGCCCCAGTACGGGCCCGGACACCTCGAGCGGGTGCAGGTCATCGAGGACTCGGTCGCCGCGCTGCCGGGGCTGGCCGTCGCCGGGGCGCTGCTGCACGGCGTCGGTGTGCCCGCCTGCGTGGCCGCGGCGACGACGGCGGCGTCCACGGTCGCGGCGCGGATGGCACGATAGAGCCATGGCACGCCTCGATTACGACAAGCTCAACTCCACGCTCCGCTACGCGATGTTCTCGGTGTTCCAGGTGCAGCCGGGAGTCCTCGACGAGGACCGCACCAAGGCGATCGACGACGCGAAGGCGTTCTTCGACTCCTTCGAGGACACCGACGCGACCGTCCGCGGCATCTACGACATCGCCGGGATGCGGGCCGACGCGGACTTCCTGATCTGGACGCACGCGGAGCGGTTGGAGGATCTGCAGAAGCTCTACGCCGACTTCCGGCGCACCACGATCCTCGGTCGCGCGAGCGACCCGGTGTGGAGCAATGTCGCGTTGCACCGTCCGGCGGAGTTCAACAAGAGTCACCTGCCCGCGTTCGTGGCGGGCGAGGAGCCCGGCGCCTACATCTGTGTGTACCCGTTCGTGCGGTCCTACGAGTGGTACCTGCTGCCGGACGAGGAGCGTCGCAAGATGCTCGCCGACCACGGCAAGGCCGGTCGCGGCTACCCGGACGTGCGCGCCAACACGATCCCCGCGTTCGCGCTCGGCGACTACGAGTGGATCCTCGCCTTCGAGGCCCCCGAGCTCGACCGCATCGTCGACCTCATGCGGGACCTGCGCGCCACCGAGGCACGGATGCACGTGCGCGAAGAGGTCCCGTTCTTCACCGGACCCCGCGTGGCCGTCGACAAGCTCATCGCGTCGCTGCCCTGACTCGTGACCGGCGGTGCGCAGGACGGACTCAGGTGCCGATCCTGCGCACCAGCTCGTCGAGGGCCTCGCGGTATTGCGGTGTCCGGACGTACCCGCTGTGGCTCGCCACGGTCGGCAGGTAGCCGGACCGGTCTATCTCGTCGGCCGTCACGTCGATGTAGTTCGCCGCCCGCGAGTAGGCGGGAAAGCCCAGATAGTCCGTCTCGCGCCACAGATTGATCCATCGAGTCTCGCCCGTGCCCGCACGCAACAACCCGACCAGCGTCTGTCTCCTCGCGGCGGGTCGACCACCGGACGTGTCGTCACGGAACTCGTCGGCACCGAACAGTCGCGCGGCCCTGGCGGGCACGGTCGCGAGGACGTCCGGACCGAACAGCTCGGGGAAGATCCGTCCGAAGTAGGCACGCAATTGCGAACCATAGGTGAGCAGCGCGCCACGTTTGATCAGCGCCGCCGATCGCGGGTCGAGGATCACCGCCGCCGCGAGGACCGACCCGATCGAGTGCGCGGAGAGCACGACCTTGCGGCCGGGGACGCTCAGCCAGGACTCGCACCGGGTGACCAGCTCCGGCACGGCCCGCTCCGAGTAGCTCGGCGGCCCGAACGGGTGCGCGGCGCGAGGGACGATGCACAACAGGTCCCAGACGATGCCCAGCGGCCGCGCGCCGTCGGGCCGCAGGATCAACGCGCCCGCCAGCGCCACCACGAGGACGGTCGCGGGGAGCACTCCCAGATCGGTGAGTGCCTGAGGGGCAATCGGATCGCCGACCCACGGGATGATCTGCCACCCGGCGAACAGCAGGCAGGGGAGCAGCGACACCAGCGTCAGCACGGCGAGGATCCCGACCAACGGCTCGGCCCGGTGTGCGGCGGTGGCCAGCAACCGCGCCGGGGCGGTGCTCGGGTCGGTGACCGTGCCGGGTGCCGGGGCGGGCCTTGCGGAGGGGAGCGCCGCGGCCCATCGGACCGCGGCGGTCGCGAACACCGGCACGGATGCCAACACCAGCGCACCGGACACGACCAGCCCGACACCGAACCACGCGAAGAACTCCGGTACGTGGATGGTCTCGGCGGTCCTCACCGGGCCCGACGCCACCAGGTCGGCGGCGCCGCTCGTCCCGTTCAACCAGTTGCCGACCCCGACCACGACCAGGTTCGACAGCAGCATCGCGGTGCCGAGCGCGAGCAGCAGGAACACCCCGACGGCCCGGCCGCCCCACGCGCGCAGGGGCTTCTTGCCGCGCGCCGCGAAAGCGAGAGCAGGCACCAACAGCAGGACCAGCAGTGTCGCGGGGATCGCGATCAGCCCCTCCAACCGCGCCGCGGATTGTCCGTTCGGGACCCCTGAGCCGGGACCGAGGGCCAGCAGCAGGGCGTGCGCGACGAACGCGGCGCCGCTGACCCCGAGGACGACCCAGGTGGTCCAGTGGACGGCCGAGGCCGGTTTGACCGGCACGTCGGCCGCGTTCGCGCTCGTCCGGATCAGGCGGACGACGGCGCCGAGGATCGCTGCCCCCGCGACCGCCGCCGTCGCCCACGACCACCGGGCGGGCGGCTGACCGTCCGGCGGCACGAACAACGCGGTCATCGCGACGACGGCCGCCACGCTGGCGCCGGCATGGATCAGGGCGGTCTCCGTGGCGTGCGCGGTGTTGTTCCAGAAACCGTTCCGCCGCACCACCGGCGTGTCCGCGGCGACGCGGGCGTCCTGTGCCGAGGTGTCCACGTCGTAGCGGGAGCGGGAGCGCCAGGCCACCGACCACAACAGGGCCACCGCGATGACCGGTACCAGCATGGACGCCGCCAGCCGTCGCGCGGGGGTCCACTCGGCCACGACGCCGATCTGCGTCGGGAGACGACCGATCCCGGAGTGGAGGTACTGCAGCGCGATAAGGTCCGAGCAGACCGTGACGACGGTGCTCACGAACAGCAGGGTCAGGGCGAGGCCGACCAGGCGGACCGCCGCCGCCGACTGGAAGACTCGCCGCGGGCTCGCGCCGAGATCTCGAGCCCAGTACGCGAGGTTCGTCAGCCCGTACGGCAGCACCAGGCACCAGGCGGCACGGATGACGATCGCCAGAAGTTTCCGATAAACCGGGAGGACGCCGCCGCTGGTGGTGCGTGCCAACGCTCCCCAGGAGTACGCCTCCCGCCGGATGCCGGGCGGTGTGTACCCCCGCTGGTCGGCGGTGAGTTCGGCCGCGACGTCGGCCTTGACCGTCCAGAAGCTCGCCAGGTCGTCGCCGCCCACCCGGCGGACCTCGTCGGGTTGCACATCGAGCATGCAGTACGGCGGGGTGTTGCTGACCCCGTGGATGCGGAGTTCGAGGACACCGGGCCGCACGACATCGCCGCTGCGCGTCATCTCTCAGGGATACACCCCGACGTCGTGAACCGGACGGGTTTCGGCCGGATGGCAGACTCGGCGCCATGAGTTCGGGAACCACGCGGCGCCAGCACATGGCGCATTGGGGGATGTTCGAGGCGGAGTCCGACGGCGCCGAGGTGACGGCGGTGCACCCGTACTCCGGCGACGGCGATCCCTCCCCGATCCTGGCCAACGCGGTGGGCTCGGTGCGGCATCGTTCCCGGGTCGCAGGCCCGGCGGTGCGGCGGGGCTGGCTCGAGCGGGGCCCGGGCCCGTCCGACGATCGCGGATCCGACGAGTTCGTCGCGGTGTCCTGGGACGAGCTGTCGGAATTGCTCGGCGGTGAGCTGCGTCGCGTCGTGGACGCGCACGGCAATCGCGCGATCTTCGGCGGTTCCTACGGTTGGTCCTCGCCGGGCCGATTCCACCACGCGCAGAGCCAGGTGCACCGGTTCCTCAAGATGCTCGGCGGCTACACCCGCTCCGAGCACAGCTACTCCCTCGGCGCGACCGGCGTGATCATGCCGCGGGTCGTCGGCACGCACTGGAAGATGTTCGCCCGCTCCACGAACTGGGACGTCATCGCCCGCGAGACCGACCTGATGGTGTGCTTCGGGGGAGTGCCGCTCAAGAACACCGCCGTCAACGACGGGGGCACCAGTCACCACCCGACCCGCGGCGCGCTCGACGCGCTGCGGGCGCGGGGCGGCCGGATCGTGTCCATCAGCCCGTTGCGCGACGATCTCGACGGCGAGGCCGAGCGGCTCGCGCCACGTCCCGGTACCGACGTGGCGATCATGCTGGCCTGTGCGTATGTGCTCGCCGACGAGGGGCTCGCGGACCGGGCCTTCCTCGACCGCTACTGCACCGGCTACGAGGTGTTCGAGGAGTACCTGCTGGGCAAGGCCGACGGCGTCGCGAAGACCCCCGAGTGGGCGGCCGCCCTGTCGGGCCTGCCCGCGGACACCATCGCGGATTTGGCCCGCCGAATGGCGAAGGGCCGCACCATGATCTCGGTCACCTGGTCGCTGCAACGGGTGCGGCACGGCGAGCAGGCGCCGTGGGCGGGCATCACCCTGGCCGCGATGCTCGGCCAGATCGGTTTGCCGGGCGGCGGTTTCGGGCACGGATACGGCTCGATGAACGAGCCGGGGCTGGCGCCGGTGCCGTACCCCCTGCCGACCCTGTTCCAGGGGCAGAACCCGGTTTCGGACTCCATCCCGGTCGCGGCGATCTCGGACCTGCTCCTGAACCCGGGGCAGGAGTACGACTTCGACGGTCGGCGCCGCACCTTTCCCGACATCCGGCTGGTGTACTGGGCCGGAGGCAACCCCTTCCACCACCACCAGGACCTCGGCCGGCTGCGCCGCGCGCTGGCCCGGCCGGACACGATCGTCGTGCACGACCCGTATTGGACGCAGATGGCCAAGCACGCGGACATCGTCGTTCCGTCCACGACGTCGCTCGAGCGCGAGGACCTGTCCTGCACACGCAACGATCCGCTGATGGTCGCGATGCACGCCGCCACCCGTCGGTTCGCCGACGCCCGAGACGACTACGACACCTTCTCCGCCCTCGCGCACCGGCTCGGCTTCGGTGAGCGGTTCACCGAGGGCCGCACCGCCCGCCAGTGGATCGAGCACCTCTACGACCAGTGGCGCGGGTACGTCCTCGCCGACGGCGCAGACGCGCCGGAGTTCGGCGAGTTCTGGCAACGAGGGTTCGTGCGGATGCGCACCGAGGACCAGTTGACCCTTTTCGAGGAGTTCCGCGCGGATCCGGAGGCCAATGCGTTGCGCACTCCGAGCGGCAGGATCGAGATCTTCTCCGCGGACATCGACGGCTTCGGCTACGACGACTGCGCCGGGCACCCGACCTGGTATGAGCCGGAGGAGTGGCTGGGTGGGCGACGCGCCGAGGTGTTCCCACTCCACCTGATCGCGAACCAGCCCAAGACCCGGCTGCACAGCCAACTCGATCACGGCGCGACCAGTCAGGACTCGAAAATCCAGGGGCGCGAACCGATCCGGCTGCACCCCGAGGACGCCGCCGCACGGGGTATCGCCGACGGCGACGTGGTCCGGGTGTTCAACGACCGCGGTGCCTGCCTGGCCGGGGCCGTGCTCGACGACGGCGTGCGAACCCGCGTCGTCCAGCTCTCGACGGGCGCCTGGTTCGACCCGTTGGACCCATCCGATCCGCGCTCGATGTGCGTGCACGGCAATCCCAACGTGCTCACCGCCGACGTCGGCACCTCCAGCCTGGCGCGCGGGTGCACCGGCCAGCACGTGCTGGTGCAGATCGAACGGTTCGACGGCGAGCTGCCGCCTGTCCGCGCCTACGACCCGCCGGTCGTCCGACCGCGTCGGTGAGGTCCGATTTCCCTGCGACGCACCGGACCTGCGGCGTAGCGTGACCGGGCATGGACCGTCGTGCGGTGACCAGTCGACCACGCCATCTCCGAGCGGCCGGCGCCGCATTCGCGTTGACCCTGCTGCTCGGTGCCTGCTCCTCGGACACCGGGTCGGATCCGGGTCCCGCCTCCGGAACCACCTCGCCCGGCGCGGCCGCCCCCGCGATCGACGACGCGACCCTGCAGTCGACCGTGCAGGAGGCCGCCGAGCAGTTCTTGCTGCCCGGCGCGGTGGTGTTGCTGCGCACCCCGGACGGTGAACAGACCGTCACCTACGGCACCACCGAACGCGGGGGCGGTGCGCCGGTGACCCTCGACGACCACATCCGGGTCGGCTCGAACACCAAGACCTGGACCGGAACGGTGATCCTGCAGCTGGTGCAGGAAGGCAAGATCGCGCTCGAGGACCCGGTGTCGCGATATCGGCCCGAGGTCCCCGGCGGCGACGGCATCACGGTCGAGCAGTTGCTGAACATGCGCAGCGGGCTGTTCAACTACAGCGAGACGCTCGAACTCAACGAGGCCCTCGACCGGGATCCGCAGAAGGTGTGGACCCCGGAGGAGTTGCTGGCGTTGGCGTTTGCGCATCCGCCGTACTTCCCGCCCGGGCAGGGCTATCACTACTCCAACACCAATTTCGTGCTGCTCGGTCTGATCGCGGAGCAGCTCGACGGTAAGCAGCTCCCGGAGATCTTCCGGGACAGGCTGTTCACGCCGGTCGGCCTGGAGTACACCGAGTTGCCCGCCCTGACCTCGAACGCGATCCCCGCCCCGTTCTCGCGCGGCTACATGTTCGGGGACAACGTGCTGACCATGACCGACCCCGCGATCCCGCCGGACATGCAGGCCGCGGCCACCGCGGGCACCCTCGCGCCGAACGACGTCACCGAGGGCAACCCGTCCTGGGCGTGGGCCGCCGGATCCGGGATCTCCACCGCGCACGACCTCGCGACATGGGTCGAGGCGCTGGCCGACGGCAAGGCCCTCGACGCCGACATGCAGGCCCGTCGCCTCGCGAGCGTGCAACCGGTCGATCCGAGCCAGCCGGACGGGCCGGGCTACGGCTGGGCGATCGCGAAACTGGGTCCGCTCTACGGTCACACCGGCGAGCTGCCCGGGTACAACTCGTTCATGGGCTCCGATGCCGAGAGCGGCGTCACGCTGGTCGTCTGGGCCAACCTCGCGCCCGGCGCGAACGGTCAGGACCCGGCCAGCACCATCGCGAAGACGATCATCGAGACGATGTACCCGCCGAAGTGAGCGAATCGCGGTTCTGCTGACCGGAGGTCTCAGCCCTGTTCGTTCTCAGTCCACGGACGGAGCTTCTCCGGATTGCGGACCGCCCAGATGTGAGTGATGCGGCCGCCGGTGAGACTGAACGCCGCCACGGTCACGGTGACGCCCATGTGCTGGGCGACCAGGCCGGGTCTGCCGTTGACCGTCCGCTCCAGGAGCGTGAGCCCGGGGGCCTTGTCGGCGATGTGGGCCAGGTACTCGGCGATGCGCTTGCTGCCCTCGACCGGGCGGAGGACGGTGCCCACCAGGCCGCCGCCGTCGGCGGTCATCCTGGCGTGGGGGTCGAGGAGGTCGACCAGGGCTTCGATGTCCTTGGCCTCCCACGCCGCTTTGAAATGTCGCACCAGACCGGCCTGCGCGGCCGACGGAACCGCGGGAACCTGCGCGGCGCGAATCCGCCGACGGGCCGAGGACGCCAATTGCCTGCAGGCCGCGGGCGTCCGGCCGACGATCTCGGCGATGTCGGCGAAGGGGTACCGGAAGACGTCGTGCAGGATGAACGCCACGCGCTCGGCAGGCGTCATCGACTCCAGTACGACGAGAAAGGCCATGTTCACCGACTCGTCCAGGGTGACCCTGTCGGCGGGGTCGGCGCCGCCGCCACCCGTCCGCCCGCCGGCCCACTCCGTACGGTCGGGCAGCGGCTCGGGTACCCATGCGCCGACGTAGCGCTCACGCCGGGCCCGCGCCGAACCGAGCATGTCCAGGCAGATGCGGCCGGCCACGGTCGTCAGCCAGGCGCCGGGCGACTCGACGGCCTCCTGTCGGTGCTGCGACATCGCGTACCAGCGAGAGTAGGTCTCCTGCACCGCATCCTCGGCCTCGGACAGCGAACCGAGCAGCCGGTAGGCGAGATTGGTCAGATGGCGCCGCTCGCCGACGATCGCGCTCGGCTCGGATGGGGTGCTCATGGTCGCGACCGCTCCCTGGTTCTTCTCGTCCGCTTCGCCTCACATTTCGCGAGCCCGCGTCGTCGTAGTACCGAGACACTATCGATCCACCGCCGCGAGGCAGATGAGGGGACCGCATCATGGCCACACAGACGAGGGCAGTACCGGGCAGAATCACGTTCCTGCGTGTCGCGATAGCCCTGCAGACCGCGACCATCTTCTTCCAGGCGGTCACCGCCGGAATGCTGCTGTCCTCGTCCCTTGGCGCGGAACTGCACGACGCCGGATCGAAGGTGATGTACGGCGCGTCGATGCTCTACGTACTCGCCGCGATCCTGGCGTGGCGGCCGGGTGGCGGCTCGCCCCGCCCGATCCTGTACGCGTCCGGCTTCCTCGTACTCGCCTCCGCGCAGGTGGCGCTGGGCATCGCGCACGTGCCGTCGCTCCACGTTCCCCTGGGAGTCCTGATCTTTGGCCTGAGCGTGCTGGCGCTGGGCCGAGCGCTGGCCGCCCCTGCGGAGAGCGGGACTCAGTCGCGCGGAACCAGGCGCAGCGAGATCGAGTTGATGCAGTACCGCTGATCGGTGGGGGTGGGGTAGCCCTCGCCCTCGAAGACGTGGCCGAGGTGGCTGTGGCAGTTGGCGCACAGCACCTCGACCCGGCGCATGCCGAGGGTGTTGTCCTCGCGCAGGATCACCGCGTCGGAGTCCGCCGGGTCGAAGAACGACGGCCACCCGCAATGGGATTCGAACTTCTCGGTGCTGGTGAACAGCAGCGCGTCGCACGCCCGGCAGTGGTACTCGCCTACGGTCTTCGTGTCGGTGTACTCGCCGACGAACGGCCGTTCGGTGCCTGCCTGACGGAGCACCGCGTACTCCTCGGGGGTGAGACGCTCGCGCCACTGCGCGTCGGTGAACTGGACGGGTGCCGGATCTGCCGCGGAACTCATGGGAACCACGGTACTCAGCCGACGGCCACCCTCGCGGGCTCCCGGACCACGAACGCCGGGTCGATGCCGTCGTCGAGCCTGTTCTCGCGCTTCGCGGTGAGGTAGCGGGCCACCAGCACCGCGAAGATCACCATCAGGAGCAGGCTCCAGCCGAGCGTGGTCTTCATGTACTCCGCGGCCCGGCCGGCGGCCGGGAACCGCCCCGACAGCCAGCTGTCGTAGCTCATGAACCCGTAGACGGCCAGCCAGGCGGGCCAGTTCCGCATCACCGAGTTCCGCAGTACCACGCTCATCAGCAGCGGGAACAGGATCATCGAGTAGTACATCTGTCCCAGCGAGCCCAGCAGGAACGCCGCGGTCATCAGCACGCCGGAGGCGGTGGTGACGAAGAAGAGCTGATCGTCCCGGTAGTACCGGTACAGCAGCCACAGCGACACCAGCACCATCACACCGAACAGGGCGCGCAGCGCCAGGATCAGCAGGTCCGGCAGTCCGTAGTACGCGCCGTTGCCGACGATCGCGCTGTTGAAGTAGTCACGGGACTCCATCAGGTACGGCGCGGTGCGGTGCACGAAGTCCATCGGGTCGGCCGACAGCGGCCAGGCGATCGCGGTGAGGATCACCGGGATCCCGATCGCCGTGACGATCGACTTCCACTGCTTGCTCACCAGCGGCAGCAACAACAGTGGCCAGAGCACGGGCTTCACCGCGAACGTCAGCCCGAGCGCGACGCCGGACCACGCGTCCTTCTTGCGCAGCAGCAGGTACATGAACGCCACCTCGCCGAGCAGGACGAGGCCGTTGATGTTGGTGAAGACCAGGGTGTTGGTGACGGTCTCGGTGGCGAACATCGCGAACAGCAGGATCGGCGCCGCGACGGAGTCGAGCGCCAGGTTGAACATCTTCAGCAACAGGTAGCCGGCGATGATCACGGCCGCCGCATTGACGAGGATGAACAGCCAGCGCGAGCGCTCCGGGTCGATGAGGGCGATCGGGGCGATCAGCAGGGTTCCGCTGGGCGGGTAGAGGTAGTGCGGGTCCACCCAGTTGAAGTTCGCGATGTACACGGGCCGGTGGTTCAGGAAGGCCAGCGCCGCCTCGTAGACCGGTTTGAAGTCGTCGGTGCGGAACCCGTTCACCGCCTTGACCAGCACTCGATGCAACACCGTCATGATGGCGATCGGCCACAGCGCGAACTTGACCACCTCTGCGGTCGTCCGTCCGGTGCGCGGTTCGAGCTGTCGAAGGAACACCGTGGCACGGTACACCGAGCGGGCACCCCGTCGTTCGGGTGACACTCCGCGGAGCCGCCTCAGCCCGGGCAGGCGCCGCCGTCGGGAGGGAGTGCTCCGGTGCGGGCGTAGTCGGCGATCGCGAGCTGGCCGCACCCGGAATGCGTGGACACCGGGTGCCCGCTGCCGAGCCACCCGACGGTCGCGGTCGCGGTGCCCACCGCCGCCACCGTCCCGGTGACGGAGCCGGGACCGTCACTGCCGACGACCGGGTCGGCGATCCCGCTGAGGGTCAGCACGGCGACGTCGAGTTGTGCGGGCGGTTCCGGCGGCGGGGTGGTCGGCCAGGCCGTACACAGCAGCAGCGAGAGGGCGGCATCGGGCCCGAACACCGGGTACTGGTCGGCCCAGGCGGTGCGCAGCTCACGGGCCCGGCCGGGTGTCGGCCACTGATGGCCGTCGGAGCAACGCGCGATGAACTGGCCGTCCGAGTCGGTGGCCGCGGCGGTGTGCCCGATGAGGGACTGGAGTGGGCCGACATCGCCGCGACCGGCGGCGCTCAGCACGTCCGCGAACTCGCGGACGCGGGCCTGCTGATCGCCGCGGGGCGCGCCGAGGAAGCCGGTGAGCGCGATCACCAGGCCGTTCGAGGACACCGGGGCCAGCTCGCCCGCCGATGCCCGGCGGACCAGATCGGCCACCGCGGAACGAGGATCGGTGCCCAGCGAGCAGGCCAGCGCCGCGCACTGTCGGGCGAAGGCGGCCAGCGCCGCTTCCTGCCCGGCGACGCGGGATTCGGCCGAGGTCACCGCATCGGCGCGGACCGAGCCGGGGGCATCGAGGACGAGCCGGGAGAGCCGGTCCGGATGCTTCGCCGCATAGGAGAGCGCGACCGCCGCGCCGTGACCGGTGGCGAGCAGGCCCAACCGCTCGACACCCCACGCCATCCGGAGCTGTTCGAGGTCGTCCGCGGCGTGCGCGGCGTCGAAGGCCAGTTCCTGAGGCTGCAGGAAGTCGGTGCACGCGACGGTGGCGTCGCGGCTGAGCGTCATCACCTTGTCCGCCGCGTCGCCCCCGTCGGGGTCCGGCGGGGAGAACTGTCCGAGGTCGAGCATGTTCTGACGCAGGCCGGGGTCGGTCGGCGTGTCGATGCACTCGATGACGGTCGACGTACCGATCCCGCGGCGGTCCACCGCCACCACAGGTCGGGTGGCCAGCAGGTCGGTGATCGGGCCTGCGGCCAGCGCCGCGAGGGTGGCGGTCGAGGACCGGTCCGCGCCGGAGGTGAGGACGAGGGGACCCGCGTCGGTCGGTGTCTGCGGCAGCCTGGCCCGGGACACGCCGACGCTGAACGTCCCGGGGATCGCCGAGGCCGCGTCGATCGGGGCAGCGAGCTGCGCGCACTCGATGATCAGGCCCGCGGGTCCCGGACCGAGGCCGAGCGTGTCGAGGGTGGTGCGGGTGCAGTCGCTCCAGTCGAGGTCGGTCGCGGGCACCTCGAGCGGGGGCGGTTCCTGCGCGGCATCGGCGGGTCGGCCCGTCAGCTCGCCCGGGCGCTGTTCGACCGCGACGTCGGGGCGCACGCTCGGCCCGGCACTGCAGGCGCAGCAGAGGGCGAGCACCACGGCGAGCGGCCACGTCCTGCGCAGTGGGGAGGTCACGACGCACAGCCTGCCAGGTCGCTCAGCCGTTCCGCTCGCGTACCCAGCGCGCGAGCAGCGTGCCGTCGTCGTCGCCGAGCAGGTGCGCCCGTCGCATCGTCGTCGCAGTGGCAGTGGGGGAGAGCGCGATTCGCGGAGCGTGGCCACCGACCAGCAGCGGCGCGGTGGTCAGGCACAGCTCGTCGACGGCATCGTCGGTGAGCAGTTGCCCGAAGAGCGCCGGACCGCCCTCGCACAGCACCCGGCCCAGCCCGAGTCGGTGGAGGGTCCGGGCGATCGCCGCGGATGTCACGGTGGACTCACCGAGTTCGAGCACCCGCGCACCCGCCGCCTCGAGGCGGGCCTTCCGATCGTCGGGCGCGCCCGCGGTGGTGAGGATCAACGGTGCGACGGTGGTGTCGGTCAACAGGCGGGACCCCGGGTCGATATCGGCGCTCGCGGTGACCACGGCGATGGGGGGTGCGTCGGTCTGGCCGCGCTCGCGCCGTCGTGCGCTGCGCTCCGCGGTGACCCGGGCGCCACCGTAGTTCTCGGCCCGCACGGTGCCTGCGCCGACCAGGATCACGTCGGCGAGTTCGCGCAGGACGCCGAACAGGCGCTTGTCGGCGGGGGTGCCCAGCGCGCCGGACGTCCCGTCGGCGCTCACGGCGCCGTCGATGCTGGAGACGAAGTTGACCCGGATCCACGGCGCCGACGTCGTGTCCGGGTAGAGGTGCAGGTTGCGGAGTTCGTCGTCGTCCAGCGGTGTGAGGTGGGTCGCATTATCGAGGCGGTGCATATGGGAGATAACAGCACGTAGATAACCTCCTTGCATGCACGAGCGTCTTGTTGATCGCAGTCCGGTGGTTCAGGCGGACCAGCTGATCGCGCAAATGGTCCCGCCGGCGATGTTCGACGACGTCAGTTTCGCTTCCTACATCCCCGATCCGAACGAACCGAGCCAGGCCGCCGCCGTGCGCAAGGCCGAGGAGTTCGCGGCCAAGGTGACCAAGATCCGCTCGGGCGGACGACGCGGGTTGTTCGGCAAGAAGACCCAGGCCAGCGGCGCGGGCCTGTATCTCGACGGCGGCTTCGGTGTCGGAAAGACCCACCTGTTGGCGTCGATCTTCCACAGCGTGCCGTCGCCGAAGGCGTTCGGGACGTTCGTCGAGCTCACCCACGTGGTCGGCGCGCTCGGCTTCAACAACGCGGTCGAACAGCTCTCCGGGCACAGCGTGCTGTGCATCGACGAGTTCGAGCTCGACGATCCGGGCGACACCATGCTCGTCTCCCGCCTGCTCACCGAGCTGTCCGCGCGCGGCGTGTCGATCGTGGCCACCTCGAACACCCTGCCCGGACAGCTGGGCGAGGGCCGGTTCGCGGCCCAGGACTTCCTCCGCGAGATCAAGAAGCTCGGTTCGATCTTCGAGACGATCCGGGTGGACGGTCCCGACTACCGTCACCGTGATCTGCCGCCCGCGCCGGAACCGATCTCGGATGCCGAGCTCGCCGACCGTGCCGACGCGATCCCCGGCGCGACGCTCGACGACTTCGACGCGCTGTGCGCGCACCTGAGCACGCTGCACCCGTCGCGCTACAACAAGCTGATCGCGGACGTGCCCGCGGTGTTCCTGCGGGGCGTGCACCCGGCTCAGGACCAGTCGGTGGCGCTGCGACTCGTCGTGCTCGCCGACCGCCTGTACGACGCGAGCATCCCGGTCACGGTGTCCGGCGCGAAGCTGGACGAGATCTTCACCCCGGAGATGCTCGCCGGCGGGTACCGGAAGAAGTACCTGCGCGCGACCTCACGACTGCTCGCGCTGTCCCGCTTCGAGGTCGCGGCGTAGCTCAGACCGCTCGCTGCATGACGAAATCGTGGTGCAGCTGCTCGCCGACCAGGAACGTCTTCGTGCCGACTCGCTCGAAACCGTTCTTGGCGTAGAAGCGCTGGGCCCGGGTGTTCTCCTGATTCACGCCGAGCCAGACGCCCGCGGCGCCGAGCGCCCGGGCATGGTCGAGGGCGGCGGTCATCAGCGCAGCCGAGACCCCGTCGCCGTGCCGGTCCGGCAGCACGTACAGCTTGCTGATCTCCATCGTCGGCAGCAGCGTCACCGCCGCGCGCACGTCCGGGTCTTCCGGCGTGCCGTCGACGAGAATCGCGTAGCCGGTGATCCCGTCCGAGTCGACGGCCTTGAGCACGGTCCGGTCCGGAGCCGCCAGGTACTCGGTGAAGCGGGCCTCGGACAGGACCGTGGACACGAAGTCCGCCACGTCGGCCTCCGTCGCGGTCGGCGGGCACGCCAGCGGGAAGGTCTCGGCCGCGACGGCGGCGAGTTCGGCAGCGTCGGACGCGGTCGCGCGGATGATGGCGAACTGAGTCGGCATGCGTTCAGTCGACCACACTCGACAGCTCTGCGGAATCGGTATCTCTGCGCACCCGGTCGGGCCGGAACGCGGGGGCCAGCAGGAACAGCGTCACCGCGAACAGCAGGGGCAGGACGAAGCCGATCCGCAGATCGGAGACGGCCGCGACCGCGCCGACGATGGCGCCGCCGATCAACGTGCCCGCGTAGTTGAACAGGTTGAGCCGGGCGATCACGGCGTCGGTCTGGTCCGGCGGGGCGAGCCGGCCCGCGGCACTGAAGCACAGTGGGGCGACGACCGGTGCGCCCAGTCCGACGATGAGGAAGCCGATGATCGCGACGGTCGGGCTCTGCGCGGCGATCACCACGATGAGGCCGAGCGCCGCGATCGCCGAGCCCACCCGGACCACCGCGATCTCCCCGTGGCGCCGCACCCAGAAGTCGCCGGTCAGGCGGGAGACGAGGCCCGCGGTCTGATAGGCGGCCACTGCGAGCGCGGCGGTGCTGGCGCTGGCCAGCAGCAGGTCCTTGAGGTAGAGCGCCGACCAGTTGCCGACGCTGAAGTCGATGGCGAAGAACAGCGCCATCGCGGCGCCGAGGGCGAGGAAGGGGCGCAGCGGGATGGCCAGCGGCGCGGCGGACGTGGCGGCCTCGGGTTCCGGTCCCACGGCGAGCAGCCTCGGTCCGATCAGCAGGGTTCCCGCGGCGACCGCGAGCGCGGCGCCGAAGATCGACACCGGCAGGCTCACCTCGAGCGCCGAGCACGCCGAGACGTACAGTGCACCGACGATGGCGCCGACGCTCCACACCGCGTGGAACGAGGACAGGATCGACCGGCCGTAGCGGTGCTGGATCGCGACCGCCTGCATGTTGGTGGCCGCGTCGACCATGCCGAGGCCGATGCCGTACACGGCGAACCCGGTGAAGAACGCGGCGGTCGAGGGCGCGAACGCGATCCCGGCGCCCGCACCTGCGATCACGAACAGCCCAGCGCGCAGGGTGGTCTTGCTGGAGGTCCTCGTCGCCACGTACTCGGCGAGGACGCTGCCGACGCCCGCCACCAACGAGACGAGCACCACCGCGATCACGATCGTGGAGTCGTCGAAGCCGAACCGGTCCTTGAACTGGGGGAGCTGCGTCAGGAGCGCGGCGAGGAACAGGCCCTGCAGGCCGAAGGCCGTGGCCGTCGCCACGCGGGCGGCCCGCGGGGCGGGGGTGGGGAGCGTCATTAGGCCAGTGTGCTTTCGCCGGGCCCGTTCGGGCGGGTTGTTGATGAATTCAAACACCGCACTGGACGCGCGTCCAACATTTCGGGCAAACTCGTGTGATGACTGCTGTCGAAACCAATCCGGTGTTCCCTCAGGGCTTTTTGTGGGGCGTGGCCGCCGCCTCGTACCAGATCGAGGGTGCGGTGGACGAGGGTGGCCGGGGTCGTTCCATCTGGGACGAGTACTGCGAGCGGCCCGGCGTGATCGTCGGGGGCGAGACCGGGGTGGTCGCCATCGACCACTACCACCGGTATCGCGAGGATGTCGCGCTGATGCGTGATCTCGGCGTCGACGCCTATCGGCTGTCGGTGTCCTGGTCCCGGGTGCAGCCCACCGGCAGCGGTGCGGTCAACGCGGAGGGACTGGACTTCTACGACCGGCTGATCGACGAGCTCGGCGCCGCGGGCGTCAAGCCGGCGGTCACCCTGTTCCACTGGGACTTGCCGCTGGCATTGCAGGAGGCCGGCGGATGGCTCAATCGCGAGACCTCGTACCGGCTCGCCGAGTACGCCGACATCGTCGGTAGCCGGCTCGGCGACCGAGTACACATGTGGATGCCGCTGAACGAGCCGGTGGTGCACACCTTCTACGGTCACGCGTTCGGCGTGCACGCACCCGGCGAGGAGCTCGGATTCGGTGCGCTGCAGGCCGCGCACCATCAGCTGCTCGGTCATGGGCTCTCGGTGCAGGCCCTGCGGGCGGCCGGGTGTTCGAACATCGGGATCGCCTCCAATCACGCGCCGGTCCGCGCCGCCAGCGAATCGGAGGCCGACACCACCGCGGCGGAGATCTACGACCACCTCGTCAACTGGACCTTCGCCGATCCGATTCTGCGCGGTCGCTATCCCGCCGAGGAGATCGGGGCCATGATCCAGGGTCCCGTCGCCGAGGATCTCGAGGTGATCTCCCAGCCGCTGGACTGGTTCGGCATCAACTACTACGAGCCGACCGTGATCGCCGCTCCGTCCGGTGAGGACGACGGGGGCGCGGGTGTGCTCGAGGTGGACCTGCCGCCGGGAATGCCGTTCCAGCCGGTGGCGCTGGAGGGCTACGAGCGGACGGACTTCGGCTGGCCGATCGTGCCCGAGGGGTTGCGGGAGATCCTGGGGATCTTCGCGGACCGGTACGGCGACGAGCTGCCGCCGATCTACATCACCGAGAGCGGTGCCTCGTTCCACGACACCGACCCCGATGCGAACGGCCGGGTCGACGACCGGCGGCGGATCGACTACCACCGCGAACACCTGCACGCCGTGCGGGCTGCGATGGAAGACGGCGTCGACGTGCGGGGATACTTCGCCTGGTCGATCTTCGACAACTTCGAGTGGGCCGCCGGGTACAAGGAGCGGTTCGGCCTCGTCCACATCGACTACGAGACCCTTGCCCGGACGCCGAAGGACTCGTATTTCTGGTACCGCGACCTGATCGCCGGACACGCGAGCCCGAGCTGATGACCAGCCTGGCGAACCGATTGATGCCTGCTGCCCTCGCGCTGCGGGGCAGCAGGCGGGTGGGCGCCGAGGCCACCCTGCGGGAGATGGCGAGCAGGGCCCTGCGGCCCCGCTCGTTCAGTCCGCCGCGCGGGCTCGATCGGCGGGTCGACATCCGGCTGGAGCGCTCGGCCGCCGGCTGGCCGGTGTACTCGCTGGCCGCGCACGGTGCGGCCCGGCGCGACCTGGACAGTGCCCTGTACCTGCACGGCGGCTCGTACTTCCGGGAGATCACCCGGCGACACTGGCGGCTGGTCGCGGACCTGGCCCTCTCGTTGCCGATGGAGGTCGTGGTCCCGATCTACCCGCTCGCCCCCGCGGCGACCGCGGACGTGCTGGTGCCCGCGGCCGCCGATCTCGCCGAATGTCTGATGGGGGAGCGCGGCGCCGATCGGTTCTCCCTGCTCGGTGATTCCGCGGGCGGCGGGATGGCGCTGGCCGTCGCGGTGGCCTTGCGGGAACGCACGCTGGCGCCGCCGCGTCGCACGGTGCTGATCTCGCCGTGGCTCGACATCGCCGCCTACGACCCCGCGATCGCGGACCTCGCGGCGCACGACCCGTGGTTGTGTCCGGACGCGCTCCGCGTCGCCGGCGAGGCCTATCGCGGCGCCCTGCCGCCGGAGGACGTGCGGGTGAGCCCCATCAATGCCGATCTCGACGACCTCGGCCACGTCACGGTGTTCACCGGCACCCGCGACATCCTGAACGCGGACGCACGTCGGCTGCGCGAACGAATCGCGCTCAGCAACACCGAGTTCGAGTACCACGAGGAACCGGGCCTGCTGCACGTCTACCCGCTGCTGCCGACCCCGGAGGGCAGGGCGGCACGCCGGACACTGCGCGGCGTGATCGACCCGCGGGGTGCGATCAGCTCGGTGCGGTGACCCGGTCCCGGTCCGGTCGCCTGCGCCGGATGACGAAACCGGCCCAGGAGACGAGGACCGCGGTCCCGGCGAGCACCTGCAGCAGGGTGGTGTACCGCTCCGGGTAGACGACCCCGGTCAGGTAGGTGTCGATGAAGCCGCGGCTCAGCCCCTGCTCGCCCGCTTCGCGCCTGGCCCAGTCCTCGATGTGGGTGAGCGGGCAGTCGAATCCGAAGACGATCGTCGAGAAACCCCAGCCGGCGAGGATCAGGTGCGGCCAGATCATCCACGGCCAGCGCCATGCAAGGAATCCGCCTGCGACGACAAACACGAGAAAGGCGAAGTGGGCGACCATGGTCGCGTTGGCGATCAGTTGATACACCATGTGGTCATTATCGACCCGATGCGAAGAATGCACCCTCCCGAAGGGCGGCAGTGTCTTGGTGCGCGATACTGGGATTGAACCAGTGACCTCTTCCGTGTCAGGGAAGCGCTCTCCCGCTGAGCTAATCGCGCGGGACGCCGGAACTAGTCCGGCCCTCTCGAGCGGATGACGGGATTCGAACCCGCGACCCTCACCTTGGCAAGGTGATGCGCTACCACTGCGCTACATCCGCATTGTGCACTGCCGGACCCATGGTGCAGGTCCGAGAGTGCGAACAGAAAAGGCACCCGACCGGGTGCCTTTTCCTTGGTGCGCGATACTGGGATTGAACCAGTGACCTCTTCCGTGTCAGGGAAGCGCTCTCCCGCTGAGCTAATCGCGCGAGGTGGAGACGGGAATCGAACCCGTGTGCACGGCTTTGCAGGCCGTTGCCTCACCACTCGGCCACTCCACCGTCAAGGTCGAGTCCAACCTCGAGAGCGGATGACGGGATTCGAACCCGCGACCCTCACCTTGGCAAGGTGATGCGCTACCACTGCGCTACATCCGCATTGCACTTCCGGGGGCGGCGTTGCTGCCTCCGTGGTGCGAGATGAAACATTAGCCCACGGGGTGTGTAGTCACAAATCGCCAGCTCAACGGCGGAAACCGGGGTCGTCTGATGTGCTGAACCGGGAATACGGGCCATTCCCGACCCTCGTCCGGGACCCGTGGGCGGGCATCGTGGCGGGGGTTCGACGGCGGTTTTTCACTTCCGCGGAAGTCGTGTTAATGTTCCATCCCGTCCGGCCGCGAGAGTTCAGCGCGCGGCTCGGTCCCGTGGCTCAGTGGGAGAGCGTCCGCTTCACACGCGGAAGGTCGCTGGTTCGATCCCAGCCGGGACCACAGACAAAGGGTCGTCGCGAGAATCTCGCGACGGCCCTTTTTCTTGTCCCCGGGTTGGGGTGTAATGGACGCCCATGACCGTCGTACACAGCTTTCCCGCCGTACTCGACGAGCGCGCCGACACCCTCATCCTCGGGTCGATGCCCGGTATCCCGTCCCTCGTCGCGGGCATGTACTACGCGAATCCACGCAACAGCTTCTGGCCGATCATGGGTGAGCTGTTCGACGCCGGACCGTGGCAGACCTACCCGCAGCGCCTGCGGCGGCTGCAGGACGAGGGCATCGCATTGTGGGATGTGCTCAAACGGTGCAGGCGGGAGGGCAGCCTCGATTCGAGTATCGAGTCCGGGTCCGAGGTGGCGAACGACTTCGGGACGCTCTTCGATCGTCACCCGCGGATCGGCCGGATCTTCTTCAACGGGGTCACGGCCGAGCAGGCGTATCGGCGCACCGTCGTCGCGCGGGGTCTGCATCCGGCGGAGGTCGACATGGTGAAGTTGCCGTCGACAAGCCCGGCGAACGCGGGCACCTCGGCGGCGAGCAAACTCGAGGCCTGGCGGGCGGTCGCGAGGTAACGCGGCGGCCACGGCATTGCGCCGGGCCCGTCGGTACTGTGGTCCGGGTGGCGACGACCGAGAACCATGCGACCGAGAACAGGTGGATGCGCCTGCGCCGACGCATCGCCGGCAACCCGGCCCTGAACCTCGCCTATCGGATCTGCGTCGGCGTGATCGGCGGAGCGGTCCTGGTCGTCGGCATCGTCGCCATTCCCTATCCGGGACCGGGCTGGCTGATCGTCTTCGCGGGACTCGGCATCCTCGCCTCGGAGTTCGCGTGGGCCCACCGTCTGCTCCGGTTCGTGCGGGAGCGCTACGACCGGTTCATGGCCTGGTTCGTCCGGCAGTCGATCGTGGTCAAGGGACTGGCCGCGTTGCTGACGTTCGCCATCGTGATCGGAACCCTGTGGGTGCTGGGCACTCTCGGACTCATCGGCGGATGGGTGGGCATCGAGCACCCGTGGCTGCGGAGCCCGCTCTAGGCGTCATCACGGCTCGTGCATACTGCAGGAGCACTACTGACCTTCGCGCAGGGGAAGTCCGGTCGAAATCCGGCGCTGACCCGCAACGGTAGATCGCTCACGCGACAAGCCCGATTACCTGCCGATCGTCATGCGACTCCCATTCGTCGTGGTCTACGAAGCGGAAGTCCGGTGGGGCGGGATCCGGTGTGCTCGGGTTCCTTCGAGCTGGACCCGTCCTCGGCGACCCCTGAACCAGAGGTCTGCTATGAATCTCACCAGCAAGCGACGCGGTATCGCTTCGGTCGCACTCGTTCTCGGTCTCGCACTCGCGGGATGCTCCAAGGGGGAGTCGGTCACCGAACGCGCGGACGCCGCCGACTTCGCGGAGCCGGTACACATCACCAACTGTGAACGTGCCGCGACGTTCGACGCCCCGCCGCAACGCATCGTCTCCATGAACGATCACGTCACCGAGACGCTCATCCTGATGGGCGTCGGCGACCGGATCGTCGGGATGGGATACGGCGAACAGCCGAACCCGCTGCCGGAGACGGCCGATCGGTTCCGGAAGATCCCCAGCCTCGGCAAGGAGTACCCCACGGCCGAACAGATCCGCGATCTGGAACCCGATCTCATCGTCGGCGGGATGCGCAGCGCGTTCGACGCCAAGGAGGGACGCGATCGGGACCAGTTCGAAAAGGAGGGCATCGCGACCTTCCTGTTCTCCGAATACTGCGGCAAGGGCTTCCCGTCGATCGGTCTGCTGGAGAACGACTTCGCGCAGCTCGGCGAGATCCTGGGGGCGGAGGCGGAGGCCTCGACCCTCACCGAGCGCGTCACCGAGCCGCTGGAGCGGGTGCGGTCCACCCTCGCCGCCGCGGGCGCCCAGCCGGTGCCCACCTTCTTCTACGACGGTGGCGAGGCGGAACCACTGTCGATCGGCGGAGTCGGGATCGGCAATCTCATCGCCGAGTACGCGGGCGCGCGGAACATCACCTCCGAGGGCCAGAAGCCGTACACCACCACGACGTGGGAAACGGTCGGCGAACGTGCCCCTGAGGCGATCGTCGTGCTCGACTACGGCAACGCGCCGGTGGCCCAGAAGCTCGAGTACCTGCGCAGCCAGCCCATCGCCTCGGCGACCCCGGCCGTGCGCAACAACCGGATTGTCGTCGTGCCGCTCGACGACTTCTTCGAGAGCCCGCGGATGGTCACCTCGGTCGAGACGATCGCGAAGGCGCTGCATCCCGGGGTCTTCGGCGGGCAGGGGTGACGACCGCGGTCCGCGCCCGGCCCGAGGTGGTCACAGCGCGTCGGGCCGAGCCCCCGCCGTCGCTGTTGCGACGGCGGGGGACGTTCCCGCTGTTGATCATCTCCCTCCTCGTGGCGCTCTCGATGTCGATCGCCCTGGCGGTGTCGTTCGGTTCGGTGCGGATTCCGGTGGGCGACGTGTGGGCGATCGTCGGGCACCGGCTCAGCGGCGGCGCCTACGACGCCTGGTGGTCGCAGGCCCGTGAGCGGATCGTGATCGACTCGCGGATGCCGAGGGCGATCACCGCCGCGGTCGTGGGCGCCGCCCTCGCCGTCGGCGGCGCGCTGGCACAGGCGGTCACCCGCAACGCCCTCGCCGACCCGTACCTGCTCGGAGTGTCCGCGGGCGCCGGGTTCGGCGTCGTGCTCGTCACCGTGCTCGGGGTCGGGGCGGGCGTCGCGGGCGTGTTCACGGTCCCGATCGCCGCGTTCCTCGGCGCGTTGATCCCGATGTTCGCCGCGTTGGTGATCGGCGGCCGCTATCAGAACGTCACCGGGGTGATCCTCGTCGGAGTCGCCCTGGCCCAGGTGTTCTCGGCGCTGACCATGTTCGTGCTGCTGGTCCTCGCGGACGAGCACCAGCTCTCCGCCGTGTTGCGGTGGATCGCGGGCGGATTCGGCGACGCCAGGTGGTCGACGGTGACCTACCCGAGCGTGATGCTCGCGGTCGTCGGTGCGGCCGCGCTGTTCGCCGCGCGGTGGCTGAACCTGCTGCACGCGGGCGACGACGGGGCGACCGCTCTGGGCATGAACGTGCGACGGTTCCGGATGCTGATCCTGCTCGGGGTCTCGGTGCTCGCGGGCGCGGCGGTGGCCGTCGCGGGCGCCATCGGCTTCGTCGGGCTGCTGGTCCCGCACGTGGCCGGATTCCTGGTCGGCGTCAATGCCATCCGGTTGATCCCGGTGGCCGCGCTGCTCGGGGCGGTGACACTGGTACTCGCCGACCTCGCCGCTCGAGCGGTGAGTTCGTCGACGGAGCTGCCGGTGGGGGTGGTCACCGCATTGGTCGGGGCTCCGGTGTTCATCGTGATGCTCTACCGCCAGTACCGGGGGTCCGAATCATGAACGCGCCATTGCGGATCCATCGGGTGCGGGCCGGCCTGGGCGGGCGCCAGGTGCTCGCCGGCGTGGACCTGGAGGCCCGCGGCGGGGAGGTGCTCGCGCTGGTCGGGCCCAACGGGAGCGGGAAGACCACCGCGCTGCGCTGCTGCTACCGGGCGCTGTCCCCGAGCGCGGGCACGATCACCCTGACGGGGTCGGACATCGCGTCGCTCCCGCGTCGCGCTGTCGCCCGCCGGCTCGCGGCCAGCACCCAGGAACCGCCTGCTTCGGCCGGACTGACGGTGCGCGAATCCGTGCAGCTCGGCCGGGCCGCGCACCTGGGCTGGTTGCAGAGCCCCGGTGAGGTGGATCGTCGGGTGGTGGATCGCGTGCTGGCCCAGGTCGGCCTCGCGGGACTGGCAGGCCGCGACGTCAGGGAGCTGTCCGGCGGCGAACGGCAACGGGTGTCGATCGCGCGGGCCCTGGCTCAGGAACCGGCGGTGTTGCTGCTCGACGAGCCGACCAATCACCTCGACCTCCGGCACCAGATCACCGTGATGGAGCTCCTCGTGAGCCTGGCCGCGGACGGGATCGCGGTGGTGGTGACCCTGCACGACCTGCGGCTGGCGGTGGAGTACTGCGACCGCATCGCCGTCATGTCGGAGGGGGCCATCGTGGGCACCGGCGCGCCTGCCGAGGTGTTGACCGGTTCGCTCCTGTCCGGTGTGTTCGGGATCATGGGTGAGGTGGGGCCGGATCCGCGGACCGGGCGGCCCGCGCTGGCGGTACACGGATTGGCGACCGGAACGGTGGATGCGTGATGGATCCGGAACTGGGCGAGGCGTACGGGCGAGCGCTCGACGCGGTCCCCGCGCTGCGTGAGGCGATCGTGCCCCCCGCAGGCGCCGTCGAGTACCCCGGCAGCGTCCTCGCCGCCCCCGACTGGCTGGCGTCCCGGATCGTCGACACCGCGCGCCGCTGGAACTGCGACGACGCCCGGGTCACCGCCACGCTGTGGTGGTACTCGGCGAGCTCGACACTGATGTCGGTGCCGGTGTCGATGCTGCTGGCCACGGGTACGGCTCCCGATCCGGGCCTCGACGGGCTGACCTGCACGTTGCGCCCGGACGGCTATCTGGGGACGCTGCGCTCCGCCGCGGGCATCCGCGACGACGCAGTCCTCGCGGAGCGGCTACGGGGGGTGCTCGGCCCGATCATCGCGGCCCTGAGCGAGCTGAGCGGCGCGGGAGTGCGCTCGTTGTGGGCGATCGCCGCCGACTCGCTGGGCAACCGGGCGCTCGACGCGGGTACGGCGCTGGGCAGCCCGACGCTCGGGAGCGCGCTCGCGGTGCGGTTGGCCGAGCTGATCGGTCATCCGATGCCCCCGCCGCGATTCGTCGACGTCGGCCGCGGGGGACCGGTGGCCGCGGATCCGTGCGCTGCTCCCGAGGCGGCCGCGCGTCGGGTGGTCCGCAGGTCGTCCTGCTGCCTGATCTATGAAACGGAGCCCGATCCGGGTGCCGTCGAGGGCGCCAAGTGCACCAGCTGCCCCCGGCAGCGGCCGTCGGTTCGTGCGGCGCGGCTCGGCGTGCTGCTCGGGTGACAGGCCTGTCCGATCCGCGTGCCGATAGCATGAGGGCTCACCGAGCTGCCGTCTTCGCGTCGGCGCAGAACATCGAGGAGCACATCGCCGTGACCACGCCCGCATCCGCAGTCTCAGCCGCCCATGTCCGGGTGCCCGCAGGGACTACCGCAGGTACGGCGGTTCGGGAGGCGGGGCTCACCGGCAAGGGCGCGGACGCCATCGTCGTGGTCCGCGACGCGGAGGGCCAGCTCAAGGACCTGTCCTGGATTCCCGAGCAGGATGCCCTGGTCGAGCCGGTCGCGGCGGACTCCGACGACGGCCGCACCGTGATCCGGCATTCCGCCGCGCACGTGCTCGCCCAGGCCGTGCAGTCGGAGTTCCCGAACGCCAAGCTCGGCATCGGCCCGCCGATCAAGGACGGCTTCTACTACGACTTCCGCGTCGACGAGCCGTTCACTCCGGAGGACCTGGCCCGCCTCGAGAAGAAGATGAAGCAGATCATCAAGGGCTCGCAACGCTTTTCGCGGCGCGTGGTCGAGGACATCGAGGACGCCCGCGTCGAGCTGGCGAACGAGCCGTTCAAGCTCGAGCTGATCGACGACAAGTCGGGCATCGACGACCCCGAGGTGATGGAGGTCGGCGGCAACGAGCTGACCATCTACGACAACCTCGACCCGCGGACCGGGGAGAAGGTGTGGGGAGACCTGTGCCGCGGCCCGCACATCCCCACCACCAAGCACATCCCCGCCTTCAAGCTGACCCGCAGCTCGGCCGCGTACTGGCGTGGCGACCAGAACCGTGAGGACCTGCAGCGCATCTACGGCACCGCATGGGAGTCGACGGAGGCGCTCGACAAGCACATGGAGCTGATCGCGGAGGCCGAGCGCCGCGATCACCGCAAGGTCGGTGCCGAGCTGGACCTGTTCAGCTTCCCCGACGAGCTGGGGTCCGGCCTGCCCGTCTTCCACCCCAAGGGCGGCATCATCCGCCAGGAGATGGAGAACTACTCGCGCGCCAGGCACGTCGAGGAGGGCTACGAGTTCGTCTACTCGCCGCACATCACCAAGGGCGACTTGTACCAGGTGTCCGGTCACCTCGACTGGTACAAGGACGGCATGTTCCCGGCGATGCACATCGACGCGGAACTGAACGAGGACGGCACGGTCCGCAAGCCGGGCCAGGACTACTACCTCAAGCCGATGAACTGCCCGATGCACAACCTGGTGTTCCGTTCGCGTGGACGGTCGTACCGGGAACTCCCGCTGCGGCTGTTCGAGTTCGGCTCCGTCTACCGCTACGAGAAGTCCGGCGTCGTGCACGGCCTGACCCGGGTGCGCGGCATGACTCAGGACGACGCACACATCTACTGCACCCGCGAGCAGATGCGCGACGAGCTCACCAGGACGCTGAACTTCGTGCTGGGCCTGCTCAAGGACTACGGCCTGGACGACTTCTACCTCGAGCTGTCCACCAAGAACCCGGACAAGTTCGTCGGTGACGACGAAGTCTGGGAGGAGGCGACCCGGACACTGGCCGAGGTCGGCGAGGCATCCGGGCTGACCCTCGTGCCGGACCCGGGCGGGGCCGCGTTCTACGGACCCAAGATCTCCGTTCAGGTGCAGGACGCGCTCGGTCGCACCTGGCAGATGTCGACGATCCAGCTCGACTTCAACCTGCCGCAGCGCTTCGACCTCGAGTACACCGGGTCGGACGGCGCCAAGCATCAGCCGGTGATGATCCACCGCGCGCTGTTCGGATCGATCGAGCGGTTCTTCGGGGTGCTCACCGAGCACTACGCGGGCGCGTTCCCGGCGTGGCTGGCGCCGGTGCAGGTCGTCGGCATCCCCGTCGCCGAGGCGTTCGAGGGGCACCTGTTCGACGTCGTCGCCAAGCTCAAGGCCGCGGGTGTCCGCGCCGAGGTGGACGTCAGCGACGACCGGATGCAGAAGAAGATCCGCAACCACACCACACAGAAGGTGCCGTTCATGCTGCTCGCGGGCGAACGAGACGTGGAGGCAGGCGCGGTCAGCTTCCGATTCCGGGACGGCACCCAGATCAACGGTATCGCCGTCGAGGACGCGGTCGAGGCGATCGCCGGCTGGATCGCGAGGCGCGAGAACGCCTCGCCCACATCCGAACTGCTCGGGAGCCTCGGATGAGCGACGAGGGTTCGGTCGTCGACACCGGACCGGGCGACCCCGATCGGCTGCAGCGCCTGTGGTCGCCGCACCGGATGTCGTACATCGCCGAGGCGCCGAAGGTGTCGACTCCCGGCGAGGGGCCGTTCACCGACATCCCGAAGATGAGCGACGAGGAGGGTTTGATCGTCGCCCGCGGTGACCACGTCTATGCGGTGCTCAACCTGTACCCGTACAACCCCGGTCACATGATGGTGGTGCCGTATCGCCGGGTGGCCGCGCTCGAGGACCTCACCGCCGACGAGTCGGCCGAGCTGATGGCCTTCACGCAACAGGCGATCCGGGTGATCAAGCGGGTCTCTCGTCCGGACGGTTTCAACGTCGGGCTGAATCTCGGCGCCGCGGCCGGTGGTTCGCTGGCCGAGCACCTGCATCAGCACATCGTTCCGCGCTGGGGTGGTGACGCGAACTTCATCACCGTCGTCGGAGGGGCGAAGGTGATGCCCCAGCTCCTCCGCGAGACCAGGGCGCTGCTCTCGGCGGCCTGGAACGCGTGAGCCGCATGGCCTGCGTCGTGGCAGGATCGTTGACGAGATCAACTCGAACTCGGGTCTCTTCCAGCACAGGAACGGGGGACGACAGGTGCTGAGCGTTCTCGGGCGCGCCGCGGTGTCGAAGGTGATCGCACCGGTGGGTAGGGCCCTGGTCGGGGCCGGGCTGTCGCCGGATGTCGTGACGGTGTTCGGCACCGCGGCCAGTGTCGCGGCCGCGGTCACCCTGTTCCCCTCGGGCCACCTGTTCTGGGGCGCGATCGTGATCGCCTCGTTCGTCCTGTTCGACCTGGTCGACGGGGCGATGGCGCGGGTGCGCGGGGGCGGAACCCGGTACGGGGCGGTGCTGGACGCGACCTGCGACCGGATCGCGGACGGCGCCATCTTCGCCGGCCTGGCCTGGTGGGCCGTGTACCACGAGAACAGCCGGTCGCTGCTGGTCGCGACGCTGATCTGCCTGGTGACCTCCCAGGTCATCTCGTATGCCAAGGCGCGTGCCGAGGCGAGTGGGCTGTCCGCGGAGGGTGGTCTCATCGAACGGTCGGACCGCCTGGTGATCGTGCTCCTGGGCGCCGGACTGACCGGCCTCGCGGGACTCCTTGGCATCGACTGGCTCGAATGGGCTGTCTACGTGGCGATGTGGCTGCTGGCGGTGGCCAGCGTCGTCACCGTCTTCCAGCGGCTGCTGCAGGTGCGCAACGCGCCGGGGGCGCGGGACCCGTTGCCGCCGAAGGCAGGTGTCACCGAGGGTGGAGAGGCGCCGACATCGTGAATTGGACCGAACGGGCGAGCGACCTCGGCTACGCCGCCGGGTGGCGGCTCGTCCGCGCCCTTCCCGAAGGGCTGGCGAAGTCGCTGTTCGACCGGGGTGCAGATCTGGCGGCCCGTCGCGGCCCGGATCAGCTGCGCCGCAACCTGGCCCGCGTGCTCGGCGTGCCCGCCGCCGACGTGCCGGACGAGCTGATCCGGGACTCGCTGCGCTCCTATGCCCGCTACTGGCGTGAGGCTTTCCGGCTGCCGTCGATGGACCATGCCGAGCTCGCCAGGCGGCTCAACGCGCACGTACACGGCCAGGAGCACCTGGACAAGGCCCTCGCGGACGGCCGCGGAGTGGTGCTCGCGTTGCCGCACAGCGGGAACTGGGACATGGCGGGCGTGTGGGCCGTGCACCGCCTGGGCACGGTGACGACCGTCGCCGAGCGGCTCAAGCCGGAGTCGCTGTACCAGCGTTTCCTCGCCTACCGGGAGGGGCTGGGGTTCGAGATCTTCCCGCTCAGCGGTGGGGAGCGTCCGCCCTTCGAGCAGCTGGCCGAGCGGCTCCGTCAGAACCGGGTGGTGTGCCTGCTCGGGGAGCGCGACCTCGCCAAACACGGTGTGCCGGTGACCTTCTTCGGCGAACCCACCAGGATGCCCGCGGGCCCGGCCAAGCTCGCGATCGAGACCGGTGCCGCGCTGCTGTCGGTGCACTGCTATTTCGAGGGTGACGGCTGGGGGTTCCAAGTCGATCCGCCGGTGGACACGTCCGGTGGGGTCGCGTCGGCCACCCAGGCCCTCGCCGACCGCTTCGCCGTCAACATCGCCGAGCACCCGGAGGACTGGCACATGCTCCAGCCGCTGTGGCTCGCCGACCTGTCCGAGGGACGCCTGGCGCGGATGGAATCGCCATGAGGATCGGGATGGTCTGTCCCTATTCCTTCGACGTACCGGGAGGGGTCCAGGCCCACGTCGTCGAGTTGGCGTCGGTGTTGATCGAGCGGGGGCACAAGGTCAGCGTGCTGGCCCCCGCGTCCGAGGCCACCGAACTGCCCGATTTCGTGGTCTCCGCCGGCCGGGCCGTCGCGATCCCGTACAACGGCTCGGTGGCCCGGTTGAGCTTCGGCCCCGTCTCGTATGCGCGGGTGCGTCGGTGGATCGTCGACAACGACTTCGACGTGCTGCACATCCACGAGCCGAACGCACCGAGCCTGTCGATGCTCGCGATGAAGATCGCCGAGGGCCCGATCGTCGCCACCTTCCACACCTCGACCACGAAGTCGTTGGTGCTGAGCACCTTTCAGGGCGTTCTCGCGCCCTATCTGGAGAAGATCAGCGGCCGCATCGCGGTGTCCGAGCTGGCTCGGCGCTGGCAGATGGAGTCGCTCGGCTCGGATGCCGTCGAGATCCCCAACGGCGTCGACGTGCCGGCCTTCGCGAACGCGGATCCGCTGCCCGGATACCCGCGCGCAGGCGGCACGGTGCTGTTCCTCGGCCGATACGACGAATCGCGCAAGGGCATGGCGGTGTTGCTCGAGGCGCTACCCGAACTCGTCGCGAGGCATCCCGGCCTGGAGGTCCTGGTCGTCGGCCGCGGTGACGAGGACCGGCTGCGCAAGGACGCCGGCGCCTATGCCGGGCACCTGCGGCTGCTGGGCCAGGTCAGCGACGCGGAGAAGGCCTCGGCGCTGCGCAGCGCCGATGTCTACTGTGCGCCGAATCTCGGCGGCGAGAGCTTCGGCATCGTGCTCGTCGAGGCGATGGCGGCGGGCACCGCGGTCGTGGCCAGCGAGCTGGACGCGTTCCGGCGGGTGCTGCGCGATGGCGCCGCAGGGATGCTGGTGCCGGTCGGAGACTCGGCCGCGTTGGCCACCGCGATCGACTCGGTGCTCAGCGACCGGGACCGCCGACGCGCACTGGTCGGCACCGCCACCGAGGTGGTGGCGGAGTACGACTGGCCGGTGGTCGCGGAACAGATCCTGCGTGTCTACGAGACGGTGACGGTCGGCGGCAGCGGTGTCGGCGTGGAGGTCCGGTCGTGACCTTCAGCGCGACCTCGATCCTCGTCCTCGCGCTGATCACCGCCGTGATCGTCGCGATCGGGGTGTGGGCGTACGGCACCGCCAACCGGCTCGACCGCCTGCACGTGCGCTCCGACCTGTCATGGCAGGCGCTCGACGCCTCGCTCGCGCGCCGGTCGGTGGTCGCCCGGGCGGTCGCCGCCGCGCTCGCGCCGAATGGGAGTGGGCAGGCGCCCGACGGAAAAGCGCTGGCGGCGTTGGCGATCAAGGCCGAGCGGGCGGACAGGGGACATCGGGAGACCGAAGAGAACGCGCTGTCCGTCGCGCTGGCCTCGGTGCCGGCTGAGGCGCTGCCGCCGCAACTGGTGGCGGAGCTGGCCGATGCCGAGGCCCGGGTGCTGATCGCCCGCAGGTTCCACAACGACGCCGTTCGCGACACCCTTGCGCTGCGGACCCGGCGACCGGTGCGCTGGCTACACCTCGGCGGCACCGCTCCGCTGCCCACCTACTTCGAGATCGCGGAACGCACCGCCCCGGTGGTGGGCGCCGGACTGAACGTCGACGAGACACGAACGTCCTCCCGCGTGGTGCTGCTCGACGAGAAGGGCCGGGTGCTGCTGCTGCGCGGACACGACCCGCAGGTGCCCGACGTCTACTTCTGGTTCACCATCGGCGGCGCCGTCGAGATGGGTGAGACGTTGCGGGCGGCCGCGGTCCGGGAGGTCGCGGAGGAGACCGGTCTGTCGGTGGACGAGTCGGCGCTGCGCGGGCCGATGTGGCGCCGGGTGGCGGTGTTCCCGTACGACGGGGAGCTGATCCGCTCCGAGGAGCTGTTCTTCGCTCTGCAGACCAGCGAGTTCACCCCGACCCGCAACGGCTTCACCGACCTCGAGCGGCGCGCGATCACGGGTCACCGGTGGTGCACCCCGGCCGACATCCGCGAGATCGCCACGACCGGCGAGGTGGTGTACCCGGAGGAGCTGCCGGACCTCCTGGAGGAGGCGAAGGTCGTGGTCGCACGGCTGGTCGAACCCGAGGTCCGCTCGATTCGCTGACCGGGCGACCGGGGGAAAGCCGCATCGTCATAGAATTGAGAGAGTTCCCCTGACAGGTCACTACTGATGGAGTATGCCGTGAGCACCCCTGATACCGCCCCGACCACCGGCACGGCCCGCGTCAAGCGTGGCATGGCCGAGATGCTCAAGGGCGGGGTCATCATGGACGTCGTCACCCCCGAGCAGGCGAAGATCGCCGAGGACGCGGGCGCGGTGGCGGTCATGGCCCTCGAGCGTGTGCCCGCGGATATCCGCGCGCAGGGCGGCGTGTCCCGGATGAGCGACCCGGACATGATCGACGGCATCATCTCGGCCGTGTCGATCCCGGTGATGGCCAAGGCCCGCATCGGTCACTTCGTGGAGGCGCAGATCCTGCAGTCCCTCGGCGTCGACTACATCGACGAGTCCGAGGTGTTGACCCCCGCGGACTACGCCAACCACATCGACAAGTGGAAGTTCACCGTGCCGTTCGTGTGTGGCGCCACCAACCTGGGTGAGGCGCTGCGTCGAATCACCGAGGGCGCGGCCATGATCCGGTCGAAGGGTGAGGCCGGCACCGGTGACGTGTCGAACGCGACCACCCACATGCGCACCATCCTCGGTGAGATCCGCCGGCTCGGTTCGCTGAGCGAGGACGAGCTGTACGTGGCGGCCAAGGAGCTGCAGGCGCCGTACGAGCTGGTGGTCGAGGTCGCCAAGGAGGGCAAGCTGCCCGTCACGATGTTCACCGCGGGCGGCATCGCCACCCCGGCCGATGCGGCGATGATGATGCAGCTCGGCGCCGAGGGCGTGTTCGTCGGCTCGGGCATCTTCAAGTCCGGCAACCCGGCCGAGCGTGCGGCGGCGATCGTGAAGGCCACCACCTTCTTCGACGACCCGGACGTGCTGGCGAAGGTCTCCCGTGGTCTCGGTGAGGCGATGGTCGGCATCAACGTCGACGACCTGCCGGTCTCGCACCGGCTCGCCGAGCGCGGCTGGTGAACCAGAGCCTCGATACGACCGCGGCGTTCCGGCCGCGGTGACATACCTCTCGTCGCGGCGGGGGCGGCCTACGCCGCCCCCGCCGCGTTCGTTGCTAGCCTGAGCCGGCAGCCGAAAGGGGTACGCCATGTCGTCCATCGAAGAGATCCTGGAACTCGAACGGCTGGAGAAGGACATCTTCCGCGGCATCGTCGCGGACACGATGCTGACCCGGACCTTCGGCGGACAGGTGGCCGGTCAGGCCCTGGTCTCCGCGGTCCGCACGGTCGAGGAGCAGTACCGCGTGCACTCGCTGCACGGCTACTTCCTCCGGCCGGGCAACCCGACCATCCCCACCGTCTTCCTCGTCGACCGGATCCGCGACGGGCGATCGTTCTGCACCCGCCGGGTCACCGGGGTGCAGGACGGTCAGGCGATCTTCACCATGTCCGCCTCGTTCCATGTCGGCGACATCGGGATCGAGCACGAGGACCAGATGCCCCCGGTGCCGAACCCGGAGGATCTGCCCGACACCTCGGAGATGATGAGCGAGGAACTGTCGTGGGAGTTCCGGGAATGGGCGGACTGGGATCTGCGCTTCGTGCCGGAGGACAAGGTGACCCGGCGCAAGGGCGTCCCGGCGCAGCAGCAGGTCTGGTTCCGTTACCGCGGCACGCTCCCCGAGGACCCCGTCTTCCACGTCTGCACGCTGGCCTACATGAGCGACATGACGCTGCTCGGTTCGGCGAAGGTGCCGCATCCCGACGAGGACATCCAGCAGGCCTCGCTCGACCACGCGTTGTGGTTCATGCGCCCCTTCCGCGCCGACGAGTGGCTGCTCTACGACCAGTCGTCACCGTCCGCGGGGTTCGGCCGCGCGCTCACCCAGGGCCGGATCTTCGATCGCAGCGGGAACCTCGTGGCGGCGGTCGTCCAGGAGGGGCTGACCCGCTTGCTCCGCCAGGACTGACGGGTGCAGGGTGCGGAGCGCCCCGCGCATCTGCACGGTGACCATGGCCAGACGGATCATCGGGACACCTTGTCGGTCGCGCCGATTCGCAGTCGGATGCGGCAGACGAGGGCGTCGGTATCGCGGCGCAGCGCGCGATCCAGCTCGTCGCCCCTGTGGTTCGGCAGGATCCGCTGCCACGCGGAGCCCGGCTCCACCTCGCCGATCACCACGACCACACGGCGGTCGGCGAGCTTGTTCTTGATGTACCGGACCAGGGTCGCCGCGAGCCCGTCGTCGGCCCCGTCGAGCAGGACCAGGCGGACCCCCGGGTGCCACGCCTCCCACGCCTTGGTGAAGGCCCGCGGCGATTCCCCGGCCGGGCACACCCGGACCGCGACGACGTCTCTGCCCATGGACAGCCCGGCGCAGATCGCCTCGCGGCTCAGTTCGGAGACCTCGGCGACCGGAACGACGATGACGGTGCCCTGCGCGGTGGGTGCGGCGGGCACCTCGCCGAGGTGCAACCGGTCGCCGATGGTCGCGTAGGCCGTCCGTACGCGCTCCATCAGGAACACGATCAGGGGCAGGGCGACCACGATGAGCCAGGCGCCCTCGGTGAACTTCATCGCGGTCGTGACGAACGCCGCGACGGCGGTCAGCGTGGCACCGAATCCGTTGAGGCAGGCGCGCCACTGCCAGCCGGGGGCGCGGGTCAGCATCCAGTGCCGGACCAAACCGACCTGGGCGATGGTGAACCCGACGAAGACCCCGATGGCGAACAGCGGGACCAGGGCGTTCATGCTGCCGCGCGAACCGATGAGCAGCGCGGCGGCGAACAGTCCGAGGGTGAGCACCCCGTACCGGTAGACCTCGCGGGCGGAACGCAGCGCGAACCGGTGCGGCAGGCAGTTGTCGTCGGCGAGCAGGCGCATCAGCGTCGGCAGGCCGCCGTAGGACGTGTTCGCGGCGAGGGCGAGCAGCACCACGGTCGCGAATTGCACCACGTAGTAACCGATCCCGTGCCCGAGGGACGCCTCGGTGAGCTGGGAGAGCACGGTCGTCCCCTCGACGGGGTGCAGCGCGAACTTGCCGATGAGGACGGCGAGCCCGATCAGCATGGTGCCGAGCAGGATTCCGAGCGCGACCTCGGCGCGCTGCGCGTTCTTGACGCGGGGTTCGCGGAAGCTGGGCACCGCGTTCGCGATGGCCTCCACGCCGGTGAGGGCGGCACATCCGCTGGAGAACGCCTTGAGCAGCAACAGGACCCCGACGGTCTGTACGTTGGCGGCGACGGCCGTGCCTTCGGTGACGCTCAGTGGTTCCGAACGCAGCAGGCCCGCGATGATCACGGTGAAGATGCTGACCACGAAGACCGCGGTCGGGATCATGAATGCCTTGGCGCTGTCGGCGATCCCGCGCAGGTTCAGGGCCGTGATCCCGGCCAGGACGGCGAGGCAGATCCACACGCTGTGGGGAAGGAGGGAGGGAAAGGCGGAGGTGAGTGCGGCGACACCGGCGGCAATGGAGACCGCGACATTGAGGATGTAGTCGATGACCAGCGACGCCGCCGCGACGAGCCCGGTGCGGTGGCCCAGCCGGGCCCGTGCCACCGCGTACGCGCCGCCGCCGTTCGGGAAGGCCGCGATGAGCTGACGGTAGGACGCGACGAGCACGGCGAGCAGCGCCGCGATGGCCAGGGTGACGGGCAGCGTGAAGCCCAGTCCGGCTCCGCCGGCGAGCGCGAGTACCAGCACTATCGCCTCGGGTCCGTACGACACCGACGCCATCGCATCGAGGGATAGGCCTGCCAGGCCCGTGGAGACCGAGAGCTTGTGTCGATCGGTCTTGCGCTTGGGGCCACCGGTGCGGGGTGCCCGAATGAGCAGTGCGTTGGTCACCGAGCGAGTGTCGTCCCGGATCGGATGTGTACCAGCGGTCTTGATGCTTCCCTGATGCTGCCGGCCGAGCTCTTGATGCGGCGTGGACGCCGCCCGGTGCGGCGATGTCGAGAACCCGTGAACGGTTCCGTCCCAGCTGTGAACGCGACCAGAATGGGTCGCACCAGCACAGAGGAGAATCACCATGGCCAAGTACTTGCTGCTCAAGCACTACCGTGGCGCGCCGGCGGCGGTCAACGACGTGCCCATGGACAAGTGGACTCCGGAGGAGATCACGGCCCACATGCAGTACATGCAGGACTTCGCGGACCGGCTGGAGGGGACCGGCGAGTTCGTCGACGGTCAGGCACTCGCCCCCGACGGGACGTTCGTCCGGTACGACGGCGAGGGCCGCCCACCGGTCACCGACGGCCCGTTCGCCGAGACCAAGGACCTCATCGCCGGCTGGATGGTGATCGACGTCGACAGCTACGAGCGCGCCATCGAGCTGGCCGGGGAACTGTCGGCCGCCCCAGGGGCGGGCGGCAAGCCGATCCACGAGTGGCTCGAGGTGCGTCCGTTCCTGACCGCGCCGCCCACCATCACGGAGTGACGTCTCCGGTGGACGAGGTCCTGCTCCGGAGCCTCACACCGCACGTCATCGGGATCCTCGTCCGCCGCGGAGCCGACTTCGCGGCGGCCGAGGACGCCGTGCAGGACGCGCTGGTCGAGGCGGTCCGCGTCTGGCCGGACGACCCGCCGCGGGACCCGAAGGGCTGGTTGGTCACCGTCGCCTGGCGCAAGTTCCTCGACGCGACCCGCGCGGACGCCGCCCGCCGCCGGCGTGAGGACCTCGTCGAAGAGGAACCGGCGCCTGGTGCCGCGCCCGCGGTGGACGACACGCTCCAGCTCTATTTCCTGTGTGCCCACCCGTCGCTGACGCCGTCGTCCGCGGTCGCGCTCACGCTGCGCGCCGTCGGCGGGCTGACCACTCGCCAGATCGCCCAGGCCTACCTGGTGCCCGAGGCAACCATGGCGCAGCGCATCAGCCGGGCCAAGCGCACCGTCTCCGGCGTGCGGTTCGACCGGCCCGGCGACGTCGCCACCGTGCTGCGCGTCCTCTATCTGGTCTTCAACGAGGGCTACTCCGGCGATGTCGACCTCGCCGCCGAGGCCATCCGGCTCACCCGGCAGCTCGCGGCCGCTATCGACCACCCCGAGGTGGCGGGGCTGCTCGCCCTCATGCTGCTCCACCACGCCCGGCGAGCCGCCAGGACCGCGCCCGACGGCAGCCTGGTGCCGCTCGCCGAGCAGGACCGCGGCCGGTGGGACACCGAGTCGATCGCCGAGGGCGTCGAGATCCTCCAGGCAGCCCTCGCCCGCGACCGGCTCGGTGAGTTCCAGGCACAGGCCGCCATCGCGGCGCTGCACGCTGACGCGCCCACCGCCGAGGAGACCGACTGGGTGCAGATCGTCGAGTGGTATGACGAGCTCGCGCGCCTCACCGACAGTCCCGTCGTCCGGCTCAACCGCGCGGTCGCCGTCGGCGAGGCCGATGGGCCGCGCGCCGGCCTGACGGCGCTCGCGGCGCTGGACGACTCACTGCCCAGGTACGCAGCGGTGGCGGCGTACCTCCACGAGCGCGACGGCGACCTGGCGGCGGCGGCCCGGCTCTACGTCGAGGCGGCCCAGGAGGCAACCAACCTCGCCGAGCGTGATCACCTGACGCGCCAGGCCTCCCGGCTCAACGCTCGCCGTGGGTAACGTCGGTGGCAATCACGACGAAATGGACATCGCGAGACATGCTCGCGGTCGGGGGGAGTGTCCGTGGGTAGGCGGGGTGGGGGAGTCGGCGTCGATGTCGTGGTGATCGGTGCGGTCGTCGCGGTCGGGGTGGTGGTGGCAGGGCTGTTGAACGACGCTGGCCGTGAGGACTATTCGGCGCAGATACCCGGATGTGACGTCGTGAAACCGCCGGCCGAGTCCCGGCGGATCAACTTCGCGTTTGCCGGCTCTCCGAGCTACGACAACCCGCGGTACCCGTGGTTCTCCGGTCCGAAGGCCACCGCGATGACGGCGGCACTCGAGGGGGCGCTGCCCGAGGATGCCGAGCTCGAATTCGCGCCGCCCTCGCAGTCCCTGCACTTCGAGCCGATCCTTGACTTCGGAGACGCGACCGATCTGCCCGACGGCATCAATGCCGAGGACTTCGGCGGTTCGACGACTGCGCAGGGAACACTGACGCGCGGCGAGACCTCCGGTTCGCTGATGGTCGATGTGCGCCGCGCACGGTCGACGGTGCCCCCGCCCTGTGTTGCGGGTGAACTCGACCGACGCTCGACACTCCCGGATGGGACGGTCATCGACAGCCAGGAACAGGCGCGTGGCCTGACCCGTTCCGTCATGGCCTATCTGCCCGACGGAACCGGTATGTGGGTCCGGGCGGAGGGGGAGGAGTCGGGCCAGGCGCCACTCACGATCGAGGAGCTGACCGCCATCGTGACCGCTCCCGGTCTTCGGGTGACCGCGCTCGTACCGGCGGGTACCCCGTCGCCCCCGGAGCCCTGCTCCGTGAAAGAGGACGAACCTGCCACCTATGAGTTCGACAGGGCGACGGTGGATCGGCTGAACAGGGTGCTGGATGACCACTGGCAACGCCGCCCGGCTGGCCCGGCGACCCTCGATCGCCCGCTCGGCTCGCTGCAGCTCTCCGATCTGGATGCCGGCCGCAGCGGAGTCTGCGAGGTGCTGACGGTCACGACCGCGGAGTCGGAAAGCCGTTTGCACGTGGCGATCGCAGCCGAAGCGCCGCCTCGAATGGACGAGCCTGAGCGTCCGAATGGTCCGCACCGGTCCACCGAGACGTTTCCCGACGGGACGGTGGTGGAGCGGGTCGAGGTCGCACCGTCGCCCGCTGGCGGCGCGACAGGGACGGAGACGATCCGCTCGGTGACCGTGACCAAGCCGTCGGGTGTACAGATCCGGGTGAGTTCGTCGGCGCAAGCTCCGGCCGATCCGCTGGGTATCGACGAACTCGAAGCCATCGCGACCGCACCCGGGCTGGAGTTGTAGCTTCGCCGGAGCGTGTCGGTGGCCGCGCGTAGACTCGTACACATGTTCGATGCCGGGGGGTTTCGGGGTGACGCAGCAGGTGAGAGTGACTGCGACGAACCCGTCGTGGACTTCGAGAACGGGACCGATGCGCTGGCTGCGTTGCAGGGATATGCGCGGGCGGAGAACATCGCCGCGGCACGGAAGGTGTTGACGGCGGGGGCGTTTGCGCGGCGGCAGTTCGCCCACGAGGTGGATCTGTTCGGCGAGGAGTTCGCCTACCGTGCCGGGCGGTCCGCGGAGATGGAGACCGCACTCGCGTTGGGGGTGAGTGCGTTCACCGCGGAACGGTATGTGGCGGTGGGCAATGCGCTGGATCTGCGGTTGCCGCTGATACGTGCGGTGTTCGTGTCGGGGCGGGTGGACTTTCCGCGGGTGTTCGCGATCGTCGAGGCGACCGCCGAGATCAGCGACGCCACGCTCGGGCGGATGGAGGGCCATCTCGCGGATGCGGCGTTGTATTTGACTCCGAGGAAGTTGGTGGCGGAGGTGATGCGGGAGTTGATCCGCATCAACCCGGAGGAGGCGGAGGAGCTCCGCAAGCGTCGGGAGCGCCATGGTCGGCGGGTGTCGGTGACCGCGGACCTGCACGGGATGGCTCAGGTGTATGCGACGCTGACGGCGGCGGAGGGCCGGACTCTCGACAGTCTCATCCAGGAGATGGCTGGCACTGTCTGCCGGGAGGACCCGCGGACGGTCGACGCTTTGCGGGCGGATGCATTCATGGCCTTGGTGCACGGCGAGTCGTATCTGCACTGCCAGTGCGGACGCGACGGCTGCCCGACGGCGCATTTGCCGCGGCCGGCGCGTCCGAAGCCCGAGGTGCACATCCACGTCGACCTGGACACGTTGCTGCGGCTGGCCGACAACCCCAGCCATCTCGAGGGTCACGGACCCATCGATCCGGAGTTGGCGCGGCTGCTCGCCGGCGATGCGACGTGGCAGGCGGTGATCGCCGATGCCCTGCGCATCGATGCCCAACGAAATGCGGGCAGTGGCAACGACGTACCCGACGTCGACCCCGAACCGCCCGACGTCCACTCCGAACCGCCCGACATTGAACCACCGGACGGCTCCAGCGCGGAACCACCAGAACCAGAGGGCGGCAACGGTTCAGGGGACAGCTCTGCCTCGAACCCGCCACCCGGCGTACCCGCCCGCTATCGCCTGCGGCGCAGACCGGCCGGGCGACTACCTGCCCGGCATGATCCGCCGCCGCCGTCGGACACGAACTCTCACGGGCCGCGGGTCACCGACGTCCTCGACGCGATCGCCTCCGACCCGGCCCTGCTCGTTGGCCAGTATCCGGACGGGCACGGTGGATACGACCTGCCGCCCCGCGGCGCGCTGACCTACCGGCCCAGCAACGCCGTCCGCGCCGCCGTCTTCGACAAGTACGACACCTGCACCTTCCCCGGCTGCACCGTCAAAGCCCGCGACTGCCAGTTCGACCACATCGTCGAATATGACCCCGACAACCCGCATGCGGGCGGGTGGAGCGTCGAGAGCAACGGCGAACCCGCCTGCACCCGCCACCACCAGGCCAAGACCGACCGCCTCTTCCGCGTCGTCCGCCTCGATGGCGACGTCATCGTCTGGATCGGCGAACACGGCACCATCGGGGTCACCCTGCCGCTACCGGTCGAGCAGCGACCCAGCGCCCGCGTTACCAAGCCCGCACGCCGACCGGCACCGAAGTCGACACCGAAACCGCCGCCGGCCGAACCACCCGACCTCGGCATCTACGAACCGACCTGGTGGGAAACCCACATGCAGCCCACCGACCTACCCCCGACGCTCGCCGAGCTCGCCACCATCACCGACCCCGACCACCTCGCCCGATGCGCCCAACTCCGTACCCACCACACCGAACACGAAGCGATCCTGGGCGCACGCCAGCGCCACCAGCCCCCGCCGTTCTGAACATCCGTATCCTCGACCTGTGCAGACGAGACGAATTCTGGAACTGGTCCTCGGTGCGGCCGCACTCATAGCGGTCCTCGCGGCCGTGGTGGTGTCGATCGGGTCGACATCCCAGACCGCGCAGGCCGACAGTGTGGACGACACCCTCACCGTCACCGGGAACGTCTCGTACCGCGAGCGAATCGCCTTCCCTGAGAACGCCGTCGTGACGGTGCGCCTCGAGGACATCTCCCTGGCGGACGCGCCGTCGACGGTGCTCGCCGAGCAGCGCATCGAGGACGCCACCGGCGTGCCGGTGCCGTTCGAGCTCGCCGCCTACCGCGACGCCATCGACCCGCGTGCCCGTCTCGCCGTTCGTGCGCAGATCGAGGTCGACGGAGCCCTGCGCTGGACCACGGACACCGTCCATCCGATCCCGGTTGAGGGTGACGCCCCCGCGCAGGAGCTCATCCTCGTGGCGGTCCCGCAGTGAGCGTCGACATGATCGAACGGACATCGGCCGCGACCACGACACCCACCATCGGCGTGCTGGCGTTGCAAGGCGACGTCCGCGAACACCTTGCGGCCCTGGAGGCGTCTGGCGCACGAGGCGTCGGCGTGCGCCGGGTCTCGGAGCTCGAATCGGTGGACGGCCTGGTCATCCCCGGCGGAGAGTCCACCACCATGAGCCGGCTGCTCACGGTGTTCGACCTGCTCGAACCGCTCCGCGCCCGGTTGCGTGACGGCATGCCCGCGTACGGGTCGTGCGCGGGCATGATCCTGCTGGCGAGCGAGGTGCTCGACACCCGGCCGGATGCCCAGTGCCTGAGCGGAATCGACATCACCGTGCGGCGCAACGCCTTCGGTCGTCAGGTCGACTCCTTCGAGGAGGACCTCGAGTTCGCCGGCATCGAGGGCGCCCCGATGCGGGCGGTGTTCATCCGCGCGCCCTGGGTGGAACGGGTCGGCCCCGGCGTCGAGGTACTGGCCACCGTGCCGGAGGGCCCGGCCGCGGGACGGGTCGTCGCGGTCCGCGAGGGCAACGTTCTCGCGACCTCATTCCACCCCGAGGTGACGGGCGACAGGCGCGTCCATCAGCTGTTTGTCGACATGGTGCGGGAAGTCGCGGTCGCCCGCGCGTAAACTGGCGCTACTGTGTGCTCCCCGCGCCGGCGTGCTCCGCTGTCGCGTGCGCATCTACGAACGGGAAGAGGGAACTACGCATGAGCGGCCACTCCAAATGGGCCACCACCAAGCACAAGAAGGCTGCGATCGACGCCAAGCGCGGTAAATCCTTCGCGAAGCTGATCAAGAACATCGAGGTGGCGGCGCGTACCGGTGGTGGTGACCCCGCGGGTAACCCGACCCTGTACGACGCCATCCAGAAGGCGAAGAAGACGTCCGTCCCCAACGACAACATCGAGCGTGCCCGCAAGCGCGGCGCGGGCGAAGAGGCCGGCGGCGCGGACTGGCAGACCATCATGTACGAGGGCTACGGCCCCAACGGTGTGGCGCTGCTCGTCGAGTGTCTGACCGACAACCGGAACCGCGCCGCGGGCGAGGTTCGCACCGCGATGACGCGCAACGGCGGCAACCTCGCCGATCCGGGTTCGGTCGCGTACCTGTTCACCCGCAAGGGCGTCGTGGTGCTCGAGAAGAACGGCCGCACCGAGGACGAGATCCTCGAGGTCGTGCTCGAGGCGGGGGCCGAGGAGATCAACGACCTCGGTGACTCCTTCGAGATCGTGTCCGAGGCCGCCGATCTGATCGGCGTCCGGACCGCCCTCGTGGACGCAGGCATCGACTACGAGTCGGCCGACCCCGACTTCCGTGCCTCGGTCGAGGTGCCCGTCGACGTCGACGGCGCCCGCAAGGTGTTCAAGCTCGTCGACGCCCTCGAGGATTCCGACGACGTGCAGAACGTCTACACCAACGTCGACGTCTCCGACGAGGTCCTGGCCGAGCTCGACGCCTGATCGTGCGGTTTCGCGACGACCGCGACGTGCGGTGGCGGGTCGGCAGGCGCTGGCTGCCGTGGCGTCGGCGGACGAAGGTTCCCGACTGGGGCAGCGGAATCGACAGCACCTCGCTGGGCGACGACCCGATCAGCGCGATCATCGGCATCGTGCTCGCCGTGCTGATGCTGCCGGTCCTGCTGTTGGCCCTGGTCGTCGGCCTCGAGTTCCTGCTGCTGCTCCTGCTGGTGCCGGTGTGGGTGGGCATCCGAGTGCTCTTCGGCCTGCCCTGGACCGTCGTGGTCCGTCGCGACGGCAAGGTCGTGCACGAGGAGCAGGTCCGGGGCTGGCGGGCATCGGAGGCCCGGATCGAGGCGATCGGCGCCCAACTGCGGGATGGTCGCGGTCTCGCCGCCATCCGCGCGAACAGGTGACCGCCGGCCGGCCGTGTCGCCACGCGGCCGGCCGGCCCACAGCGGCTAGAATCTCGAACAGCTGTTCGTAGTGCTGGGACGAGAGGTGATCGCGTGCGCGTGTTCGGGGTGGATCCCGGCCTGACCCGTTGCGGGTTCGGGGTGGTCGACTCGGGACGCGGCCGGACGGTCGCGCCCGTTGCCGTCGACGTCATCCGCACGCCGCCCGAGATGGAACTGTCGCAGCGGTTGCTGCGGATCTCGAACGCGGCCGAGGAATGGCTCGACCTCTACCGACCGACCGTCGTCGCCGTCGAGCGGGTCTTCTCGCAGCACAACGTGCGCACCGCGATGGGCACGGCCCAGGCGGGTGGCGTCGTCGCGCTCGCCGCGGCGCGGCGCGGAATCGACGTCTGCTTCCACACCCCGAGCCAGGTGAAGTCGGCTGTCGCGGGCAACGGCGCCGCGGACAAGAAGCAGGTCACCGCGATGGTGACCAAGATCCTCGGGCTGGCCGTCGCGCCGAAGCCCGCCGACGCCGCCGACGCGCTCGCACTCGCGATCTGCCATTGCTGGCGGGCCCCGATGCTGTCGAGAATGGCGCAGGCCGAACTCGCGGCCGCCGAACAGAAGCGGCGCTACGAGGCCAGGCTCGCGGAACTGAACAAGACCCGGCTCAAGAAGGCAGGTACTCCATGATCGCCTCCGTTCGCGGTGAGGTGCTCGAGATCGCGCTCGATCACGTGGTGCTCGAGGCGGCGGGGGTCGGGTACCGGCTCAACGCCACCCCGGCGACGCTCGCCACCCTCCAACGCGGAACCGACGTCCGGCTGGTCACCGCGATGATCGTCCGTGAGGACTCGATGACGCTGTACGGCTTCCACGACACCGAATCGCGGGACCTGTTCGGCCTCCTGCAGACCGTCTCCGGGGTGGGTCCGCGGCTGGCGATGGCGACCCTCGCCGTCCTCGAACCGGAGGCGCTGCGCAAGGCGCTCGCCGAAGGCAATGTCACCGCGCTGACCCGGGTACCCGGCATCGGCAAGCGGGGCGCCGAGCGGATGGTCGTCGAACTCCGGGACAAGGTGGAGGCCGTGGCCGTCTCGTCCGATCCGGGTGGCGACGGTTCGCCGGCGGTGGTTCCGGGCCTGGTCCGCGAGCAGATCGTCGAGGCCCTCGTCGGCCTCGGCTTCCCGGCGAAGTCCGCCGAACAGGCCACCGATACGGTGCTGGCCGCGGATCCGGAGGCGGGCACGTCGACGGCCCTGCGCTCGGCGCTGTCGCTGCTGGGTAAGACCCGGTGACCGAGGAGGTGGGGGACCCGGCCGGGCTGGAATCGTCCGTCACCGCGAACTTCGTCGCGGCCGACAGTGACATCGAGGCCAGCCTCCGGCCGACGAGTCTCACCGACTTCATCGGCCAGCCGCGGGTGCGCGAGCAGCTCCAGCTCGTGCTCACGGGGGCCAAGCTGCGCGGCGGCACACCCGACCACATCCTGATGTCCGGGCCGCCCGGGCTGGGCAAGACCAGCATGGCCATGATCATCGCCGCGGAACTGGGTACGTCCCTGCGGCTGACCTCCGGCCCGGCACTCGAGCGGGCGGGCGACCTCGCCGCGATGCTGAGCAATCTCGTCGAAGGCGACGTCCTGTTCATCGACGAGATCCACCGCATCGCCCGACCGGCCGAGGAGATGCTCTACCTCGCCATGGAGGACTTCCGGGTGGACGTCGTCGTGGGCAAGGGGCCGGGGGCGACGTCGATTCCGCTGGAGGTCGCGCCGTTCACCCTGGTCGGGGCCACCACCCGCTCCGGCGCGCTGACCGGGCCGCTGCGGGACAGGTTCGGCTTCACCGCCCACATGGACTTCTACGATCCGCCGGAGCTGCAGCGGATCCTGCTGCGATCGGCGGGAATCCTCGGTGTCGACCTGGGGGAGGAGGCCAGCGCGGAGATCGCGGGCCGCTCCCGCGGCACGCCGCGGATCGCGAACCGGCTGCTCCGCCGGGTGCGCGACTACGCCGACGTGCGGGCCGACGGCGTGATCACCCGCGACGTCGCGAGGGCCGCGCTCGCGGTGTACGACGTCGACCAGCTCGGCCTGGACCGCCTCGACCGTTCGGTGCTCAGCGCGCTGGTGCGCAGCTTCGGCGGCGGACCCGTCGGCGTGTCGACCCTCGCCGTCGCGGTGGGCGAGGAGCCGGGCACGGTGGAGGAGGTCTGCGAGCCGTTTCTCGTGCGTGCGGGGATGATCGCCCGGACTCCCCGGGGCCGGGTCGCCACCGCCGCGGCGTGGGAACAGCTCGGTCTGACGCCGCCGCCGGAGGCCGCCGCGGGCGGCATCGACGTGCGTGTCAACGAACCGCAGCAAGGTCTGTTTGACTAGTGGCACACTGGAGTACCGCGCCGGTCTGTTCCGGACCGCGCGCGTCGACGACCCTCGAGGACTGAATTCAACGATGGAACTGCTGTTTCCGCTCCTGATTCTCGCCCTGCTCGTGCCCATGTTCCTGGGCATCCGCCGCCAGAAGAGGGAAATGGCGAAGACTGCCGAGCTGCAGGATTCGCTCACCGTCGGTGATCGCGTGCTCACCACCTCCGGACTCCACGCCACCGTGGTCGAGCTCGGTGACGGCACGGTCGACCTGGAGGTCGCGCCCGGCGTGGTCACCACCTGGTCGCGGTTGGTCATCCGTGAGCTCCTGGTCGAGGACGACGAGGAGTTCGAGGAGGAGGACATCGACGAGATCGTCGACGAGACCCCCGTCGACGAGAAGCCTGCCGACACGACCCCCGTCGAGGAGACTCCCGAGGAGACCAAGCGTCGCCTGGACAACGAATGAGTTGACTTCCGGACCGCTGCCGAGTGATCCCGCTCGGCAGCGGTCGCGTGTAGGGCCTGGGAAGCCGACCATCGCACGACACACGTACTAGGAGAACTTCGGATCGTGGCACCTTCGACTGGAGCCGTACGACCAGCACGCTCGCTCGTGATCTTCGGGCTGATCGTCGCCGCGCTGTACGCGCTCGTCTTCTTCACCGGGGACAAGTCCCCGACGCCGAAGCTCGGCATCGACCTGCAGGGCGGCACCCGTGTCACCCTGACCGCGCGCACCCCGGACGGTAGCCAGCCCAGCCAGGACAGCCTCCGCCGCGCGCAGGAGATCATCGAGACCCGAGTGAACGGACTCGGAGTCTCCGGGTCCGAGGTGGTCATCGACGGCGACAACCTGGTGATCACGGTCCCCGGCGACGACAGCTCGCAGGCCCGCACGCTCGGCCAGACGGCGCGGCTCTACATCCGCCCGGTCCAGGGCTCGGCAGCGTCCTCGAACTCGCAGGCACAGGCCCCGAAGGCCGAGACCCCGGCCCCCGCGCCCGCGCCGCAGAATCGGCCGTTCCCCGCCCAGGACCCGGGCACCCCGGCTCCGCCGACCGAGACCCCCGCGCCCCCCGCGGAACAGGGTGCCGCGTCGACTGCGGACCAGGCGGCCGCGGAGATCGCCGAGGCGAAGAAGACCAGGCAGAGCACGGACCCGGCGGTGCAGCAGCAGGCCATGGCGGCCCTGGACTGCAACGCGAGCGATCCGCTGCAGGGCAACGACGATCCGGCCCTGCCGCTGGTGGCCTGCTCGACGGACGGCACCACGGTCTACCTGCTCGGGCCGAGCATCATCGACGGCCAGGAGATCGCGGACGCGACCTCCGCCTTCAACACACAGCAGTCCCGTAACGAGGTGTCGCTGACCTTCAAGTCGAGCGGGAGCACCACCTGGGCGCAGTTCACCTCCGCCAACATCGGCAAGCAGGCCGCGTTCACGCTCGACTCCAAGGTCGTCAGCGCGCCGGTCGTCCAGGGCGCCACCCCCGCCGGCAGCGCCACCTCCATCACCGGTGACTTCACGACCGCGACGGCGAAGGAACTCGCGAACACGTTGAAGTACGGTTCGCTGCCGCTCTCCTTCCAGGCATCCGAGGCCGAAACCGTGTCCGCGACATTGGGTCTCGCCTCGCTCGAGGCCGGACTCATCGCCGGCGCGATCGGCCTGGTGCTGGTGCTGCTCTACTGCCTCATCTACTACCGGATGCTGGGCGTGCTCACCGCACTCTCGCTCGTGCTGTCCGGACTGATGGTGTACGCGATCATGGTCCTGCTCGGCCGGTACATCGGCTTCACCCTCGACCTCGCCGGCATCGCCGGTCTGATCATCGGTATCGGCATGACGGCCGACTCGTTCGTCGTGTACTTCGAACGCATCAAGGACGAGATCCGCGAGGGCCGCAGCTTCCGTTCGGCCGTGCCGCGCGGTTGGGCTCGCGCCAAGCGGACCATCCTCTCCGGCAACGCCGTGAGCTTCATCGCGGCCGCCGTGCTGTACGTCCTCGCGGTCGGCCAGGTGCGCGGCTTCGCGTTCACCCTCGGCCTGACCACCATCCTCGACGTCGTCGTGGTGTTCCTGGTGACGCATCCGCTGGTCCACCTGGCGTCGAAGTCCGACTTCTGGTCGAAGCCGAGCATCAACGGTCTCGGCGCGGTGCAGCAGGTCGCCCGCGAACGCAAGACCGCCGCGTCCGCGCGCACGAGCGCCGGCGCGCAGGCGAAGGAGGCCTGACTGTGACCACATCTGAAGATCTGTCGTTGTCCGATTCCGCGGCCGATCAGGCGAAGCTGCCCCGGCACAGCCTGCTCGCGCGGCTCTACACCGGCACCGGCGCCTTCGAGGTCGTCGGCAGGCGCAAGTTCTACTACGGGCTCGTCGGCGTCATCCTGCTCATCTCGATCGCCGGCATCCTGCTTCGTGGGTTCACCCTCGGAATCGACTTCGAGGGTGGCAGCCGGATCCAGTTCCCGGCAGCCGACAATGTCACCACCGAGCAGGTCGAGGAGGTCTACACGGCGAGCCTCGGCGAGGCCCCGGTGTCGGTGCAGACCGTCGGTGCCGGCAGCAGCGCGACGATCCAGATCCGGTCCGAGGCGCTCGACGCGCGTCAGGTCGTGATCCTGCAGGACGCGCTGTACGACGCCTTCCAGCCGCAGGACAAGGACGGCAACCCCAGCAAGAACGCGATCAGCATCGCCGACGTGAGCGAGACATGGGGCAGCCAGATCACCAAGAAGGCGCTGATCGCGCTCGCGGTGTTCCTGGTCATCGTGAGCATCTACATCGGTATCCGGTTCGAGCGGGACATGGCGATCGCCGCGATCGTGGCGCTCTTCTTCGACATGATCGTCACGGCGGGCGTGTACGCGTGGGTCGGTCTCGAGGTCACGCCCGCGACGGTGATCGGCTTCCTCACGATTCTCGGCTTCTCGCTGTACGACACCGTGGTGGTGTTCGACAAGGTGGAGGAGAACACCCGAGGGGTGCTGCACCTGAGCAAGCGGACCTACGCGGAACAGGCCAACCTGGCCGTGAACCAGACGCTGATGCGCTCGATCAACACCACCCTCATCAGCGTGCTGCCGGTGATCGGTCTGCTCGTGGTCGCGGTCGGACTGCTCGGCGTCGGCACCCTCAAGGACCTGGCCGTCGTCCAGCTGGTCGGCATCATCGTCGGCGCCTTCTCGTCGATCTTCTTCGCGACACCGCTGTTGGTCTCGATCAAGGAACGGTGGGGTCCGGTCGCGGCGCACACCAAGAAGGTGCTCGCCCGCCGGGAGGCCCGGACCGATACCGCGCCCGCGACGGCGACCGCGACCCCCGCCGCTGCCTCCCATGTCACCGCCTCGGCCCCGCGGCCCGGCGCTCGACCGACGGGGAAGCGCGACAAGAAGAGGCGATGACATGGGTACCGGCACCCGCAGGGCTGGCATTCGGAGAGTCGGGGTTGCCCGACGTTTGAGGGCCGGCGGCGCCGCCGGCGTGATCGCACTGATCGCGGCGTCGGCCGTCGGCTGCTCGGCGGGTGAGGATCAGGTCCAATCCATCGGGTACGCCATCGACAACGTGCTGACCACCTACAACGCCAACACGGTCGACGGTGCGGCATCGGGTGCGCGGCAGGCGTTCTCCCGCGTGCTCACCGGCCTGAGCTACATCGGGCCGGAGGGTAGCGCCCTGTCCGATGGCGATGTCGGCACCGCGGCCACGGTGCCCGCCGACGTGCTGACCGTCGCGGTCAAGCTGAACCCCCAGGCGGTGTACTCGGACGGAGTGCCCACGGCCTGTGACGACCTCGTGCTCGCCTGGGCGGCGGGGAGCGGGCGGTTCCCGATGTTCCGTGCGGCGGGAAGCGCCGGCTACGCGGACATCGACCGCGTCGACTGCCAGTCCGGGTCCAAGGACGCGACCATCGTGTTCCGCCCGGGGCGCGCGTTCGCCGACTGGCCGGCGTTGTTCGGCGCCACCGCACTGATGCCGTCGCACGTGGCGGCCAGGTCCGCGGGGGTGCCGGACCTCGTCAACGCGATCCGGTCCAACGACGTCCCTGCCCTCGAGCGGATCGCCGAGTTCTGGAACAACGGGTGGAAGCTGGTTCCGGACCAGCTCGATCTCACGCTGTTCCCCTCCTCGGGCCCGTACCGTGTCGAATCCTTCACGGCGGATGGCGGACTCGTGTTGGTCGCCAACGAGCGCTGGTGGGGCAACAAGCCCGCCACCGCGCAGATCGTGGTGTGGCCGAAGGGAACCGACCTCGAGTCCAAGACCGCGTCCGGTGAGGTCGACGTGATCGACGCGGGGGCCGGCTCGATGGCAGGGCTCTCGCCTGGGGATGGATTCACCACGGTCACCGCGCCATCGCGGAGCAGCGAGCAGTTGGTGTTCGCGACATCGGGAGTGTTCGAATCCGCCGATGCCCGCCGGGCGTTGGCGCTGTGCGTCCCGCGTCAGCAGCTCTTCGACCGACTCGGGCACCCGGACTTCGAGAAGCAGTCTGGTCTCGGCTCGGGCGTGCTCAGTTCCCGGATCGTGCAACCGGACATGCTGATCTATCCGTCGGTTGCCGCGGTCGAGGGCGGCCGGTACCTGCACCCCGACGTGCCGGCCGCCGTGGCCGCGCGGAGCGCGTCGGGGCAGGGCCCGTTCACCGTCCGGGTCGGCTATCTCGCCCCGGACACCCGGCGTGCCGAGACGGTCAAGGCGATCGCCGAGGCCTGCGCCCCGGCCGACATCACCGTGGAGGACGCCGGTTCGCCGGAGTTCACCCCGACCGCGCTCGGCGCGGGCGGCGTGGACGCCATCCTCGGTGGGACCGCGTCCGCTCAGGGTGCCGCGGGCACGGACTCTGAGGTGCCACCGGCGTACTCCCTGGTCGGGGGCTACCCGACGAACTTCGGCGGCTACCGCAACGACCGCGTCACCGCGATCGCCGAGCAGTTGGCCGTCGACACGGCGGAAGGCAGCAGGCTGAACCTGTCCTCGGAGGCCGAGACGATCCTGTGGAACGACCTGCCCTCCCTTCCGCTGTTCAACGAGCCGAGGACGACGGTGTTCGCGGAGGGTCTGCACGCCGCGGTGCCGAACCCGACGGTTTCCGGTGTGGGGTGGAACATGGACAGGTGGATACTTCTCCGGTGACTGCATTGAGTACGGCCTCCGACGACGTCGGGCGGCTGACCCGCTGGGCCGATGATTTCCCGGAGCCGGGGGTCAAGTTCGCCGATCTCACCCCGGTGTTCGCCGACGCCAAGGCCTTTCGTGATGTCATCGATGCAATGGTCGAGGCCGAGCGGAGCCTGCGGAGCGAGCATCGCGCCGGCGACGGTGCCGACCTGGTGGCCGGCATCGATGCCAGGGGATTCCTCCTCGGTGCCGGTGTGGCCCTGGCGCTGGATGCGGGCGTGCTCGCGGTCCGCAAGGCGGGCAAGCTGCCGCCGCCGGTGCTCACCCGGGAGTACCAGCTCGAGTACGGCACGGCGTCGCTGGAGATCCCGGCCGACGGGATCGAACTCGCCGGCCGCCGGGTGCTGGTGATCGACGACGTGCTGGCGACCGGCGGGACCCTGGGCGCGGCGGTCGAGTTGCTCGGCGCGGCGGGCGCCGAGGTGATCGGGATCGCGGTGGTGCTCGAGATCGAGGCGCTCGACGGGCGCTCGCGGCTCGCTGGCCACCCGGTCACATCGTTGCTCCGGGTCTGAGGACTAAAGTTTCCGGTGAGGCGACCGACAGCGCGGGAGGTGACGCAATGACCCAGAACCTCGACCGGTCGCAGTCCGAGACCGGAGGTCCGGCGGCGCCGACGGAGGGAGCCGCGCCCGCGGTGCCCACCTCGGCCTCTCGCCGGGTGCGGGCCAGGCTGGCGCGCCGGATGACCGGGCAGCGCAACGCCGCGATCAAACCGGTGCTCGAGCCGCTGGTCAGCGTGCACAAGGAGCTGTACCCGAAGGCGAACCTGGCGCCGCTGCAGCGCGCGTACGACGTCGCCGAGGAGCGGCACGCCAGCCAGAAGCGCAAGTCCGGCGATCCGTACATCACGCATCCGCTGGCCGTGGCGAACATCCTCGCCGAGCTGGGGATGGACACCACCACCCTGGTCGCGGCGCTGCTGCACGACACGGTGGAGGACACCGGGTACTCCCTCGAGCAGCTCACCGACGAGTTCGGCGAGGAGGTCGCGCACCTCGTCGACGGCGTCACCAAGCTCGACAAGGTGGTGCTCGGCAGCGCCGCGGAGGGCGAGACCATCCGCAAGATGATCATCGCGATGGCCCGCGATCCGCGGGTCCTGGTGATCAAGGTCGCGGACCGGCTGCACAACATGCGCACCATGCGCTTCCTGCCCCCCGAGAAGCAGGCACGCAAGGCCAAAGAAACCCTGGAAGTGATTGCGCCGCTTGCGCATCGACTGGGCATGGCCACCGTGAAGTGGGAGCTCGAGGATCTGTCGTTCGCGATCCTGCACCCGAAGAAGTACGAGGAGATCGTGCGCCTGGTCGCGGACCGGGCGCCGTCGCGCGACACCTACCTGGCGAAGGTGCGGGCAGAGATCAACGCCACCCTCGCCGCGTCCCGGATCAACGCGGTCGTCGAGGGCAGGCCCAAGCACTATTGGTCGATCTACCAGAAGATGATCGTCAAGGGTCGCGACTTCGACGACATCCACGACCTCGTCGGGGTGCGGATCCTGTGCGACGAGATCCGGGACTGCTACGCGGCCGTCGGTGTCGTGCACTCGCTGTGGCAGCCGATGGCGGGCCGCTTCAAGGACTACATCGCGCAGCCGCGCTACGGGGTGTACCAGTCGCTGCACACCACGGTGGTCGGCCCGGAGGGCAAGCCGCTGGAGGTGCAGATCCGCACCCGCGACATGCACCGCACCGCGGAATTCGGCATCGCCGCGCACTGGCGCTACAAGGAGACCAAGGGCAGGCACTCCGGTGACGCCGCCGAGGTCGACGACATGGCGTGGATGCGCCAGCTGCTCGACTGGCAGCGCGAGGCCGCGGATCCGGGGGAGTTCCTCGAGTCCCTGCGATACGACCTCGCGGTCAAGGAGATCTTCGTCTTCACCCCGAAGGGCGACGTGGTGACCCTGCCGGCGGGCTCGACGCCGGTGGACTTCGCGTACGCAGTGCACACCGAGGTCGGTCACCGCTGTATCGGCGCCCGGGTGAACGGCCGTCTCGTCGCGCTCGAACGCACCCTGGAGAACGGCGAGGTCGTGGAGGTGTTCACCTCCAAGGCCGCGAACGCGGGCCCGAGCCGGGACTGGCAGGGATTCGTCGTCTCGCCCCGCGCGAAGACGAAGATCCGTCAGTGGTTCGCCAAGGAGCGCCGCGAGGAGGCCCTGGAGGCGGGTAAGGACGCGATCGCCAAGGAGGTGCGCCGCGGCGGCTTGCCGCTGCAGCGTCTGCTGAGCGCCGAGTCGATGTCGGCCATCGCGCACGAGCTGCGCTACGTGGACGTGTCCGCGCTCTACACGGCGGTCGGCGAACACAACGTGTCCGCCCAGCACGTGGTGCAGCGGCTGGTCGCGAATCTCGGCGGTGTGGAGTCCGCGGAGGAGGAGCTGGCCGAGCGGTCGACGCCGTCGACCATGCCGATGCGGCAGCGTCGCACCACCGACGCGGGAGTGCTGGTGCCGGGTGCAACCGGCACGGTGGCCAAGCTCGCGAAGTGCTGCACGCCGGTGCCGGGCGACGAGATCATGGGGTTCGTCACCCGCGGTGGCGCGGTCAGCGTGCACCGGACCGACTGCACGAACGCGGGGTCTCTGCGCGAGCAGTCCGAGCGGATCATCGAGGTGCAGTGGGCGCCGTCGCCGTCCTCGGTGTTCCTCGTCGCGATCCAGATCGAGGCGCTCGACCGGCACCGCCTGCTCTCCGATGTGACGAAGGCGCTCGCGGACGAGAAGGTCAACATCCTGTCGGCCTCGGTGACCACCTCGGGGGACCGGGTTGCGATCAGCCGCTTCACCTTCGAGATGGGCGACCCCAAGCACCTCGGGCACGTGCTGAACGTGGTCCGCAACGTCGAGGGCGTGTACGACGTCTATCGGGTGACCTCGGCGGCGTAGCCGCCCGTGCGCGGTTTGCGAGTCCCTGGACTCGTAAACCGCGCACGGGCGCGAAGCGCCTAGCTGCTGATCGTGACGGTCTCGATCTGCACCGGTGTGTTCGGCTTGCCGCCGCCCGCGGACATGGAGCCGTCGTCGCCGTCCGCGGCGATCTTCTCGATGGTGGTCAGGCCCTCGTCGGAGATGGTGCCGAACACGGTGTACTGCGGAGGCAGCACGGAGTCCTCGTAGACGAGGAAGAACTGGCTGCCATTGGTGCCACCGGGCCCCGAGTTGGCCATCGCGATCGTCCCGCGCGGGTAGAGCATGCCCTCCTGGGCGGCCGGGTCGGCCTCGGCGTAGGCCGTGGTCGGGTACTCGTTGGCGAATCGGTACCCGGGGCCGCCGTTCCCGGCACCCGACGGATCACCGCACTGCAGCACCTGCAGACCCGCACTGGTGACCAGCCGATGGCAGGGGGTGTCGTCGAAGTAGCCCTGCTGCGCCAGGCTGGCGAAGCTGTTGACCGTGCACGGCGCCTCGGCGCGGTCGAGGGTGAGCCCGATCGGGCCCTGTGACGTCGTCATCGCGACGCCCACGGTGCCCGCGGTGGACACGCCATCGGTGCTCGGCGGTTGGACCGGCTTGGACGCCTGGCCCGCCGGTGCGTACGAACAGGACACGGTCGCCGATGCCGGCGCGGCCGGGGCGGGCAGCTGCGGGAACCGGGACAGGTCCGGCGCGGCACTCTGCTGGCTGGCCAGCGTGCGCGTCGTGGGTGGGGTCGAGGAGGAGTCGTCGCCCGAGCAGGCACTCGACGCGAACGCCAGTCCGATGCCGACGGCGATCATCGCGCCGCGCCGGACGCTCACCGGGGCCCTCATGCCGCCACGCTCGCGGTCGTGATCTTCACCGGCAGGTTCGGCTTGCCGCCGCCCGCGGACATCGAGCCGTCGTCACCCGCGGCCGCGACCTTCTCGATCGTCGCCAGGCCCTCGTCGGAGATGGTGCCGAACACGGTGTACATGGGCGGCAGCGGCGAGTCGTCGTAGACCAGGAAGAACTGGCTGCCGTTGCTGCCCGGCTGGCCGGTGTTCGCCATCGCGATGGTGCCGCGCGGGTAGGTCACGGGCTCGCCGAGGTTCGGGTCGTCGGGGTTGTACTGATCGGTGGGGAACTCGTTGACGTAGCCGTAGCCGGGACCGCCGGTGCCCATCCCGGTCGGGTCGCCGCACTGCAGGATCTTCAGCCCGGTGGTGCTCAGACGGTGGCACGGGGTGTCGTTGAGGTAGCCCTGCTGCACGAGGCTGACCATGCTGTTGACCGTGCACGGCGACTTGGCCCGGTCGAGCGCGAGCCCGATCGGGCCCTGGTCGCTGTCGAGGTTCACCGTGACCGTGCCCTCCGCGGGCACGCCGGCGGAGGAGGGCAGGTTCGCGGGCTTGGCGGGGGGCGTGCCGTCCGACATGTACGTGCAGTCGACGGTCGCGGGCAGTGCCTGCGCCCGGCCCGCCGGCATCGCGCCGGGGGTCTGCGCGTCGGCTGCGGCGGTCGAGGTGTCCGACGAGGCCTCGGAGGCATCGTCCTCACCACTGGTGAGGGAGTAGATGAAGGCGCCTGCGGCGACCACGAGTACGACTCCGAGGGCCGAGGCCCCGATCGTCATCTGCTTGCGCTTGCGGGCCCGCTCGGCTCGGTGTTCGAGCTGCCGCTCCAGCTTGCGCTTGGCGGCTTGGCGTCGCTGCTCATTGGTCGGCACTGCTGCTTACCTCTTTCTCGGGCAAAGCCTCGGAAAATGTCACGGCTCCTCGGGCGAAGCCTCGGGCTCTCTTCGCTGCCGTTCGGTCGCTGAGTGAGTCTGCCATTCGATCCTGAGAACTGGCCGCATAGGCTGTATCCGGTCCCGTACCCCGGACCGACCCCCACGTCATTAGGAGCGATCGCCGTGCTCGTCACCGGATTCCCGGCCGGAGCGTTTCAGACGAACTGCTACATCCTCGCGCAGGACGGTGCGAGCGAGTGCGTCGTCGTCGACCCCGGTCAGAACGCGGCCGAGCCGCTCTTCGAGTTCCTCGCGCAGTCGTCGCTGACCCCGGCGGCGGTGCTGCTCACCCACGGACACCTCGACCACACCTGGTCGGTCGAGCCGGTCTGCGAGAAGTTCGGCATCCCCGCCTACATCCATCCGGAGGACCGGTACATGCTCAGCGACCCGCTGCGAGGCACGGGTCCGGCCCTGTCCGCGATGTTGGGTGACGCCGAGTTCCGCGAGCCGGACGAGGTGATCGAGCTGGCCGACGGCGACGTCCTCGACCTGGCCGGGATGTCCCTGACCGTCGATCACACCCCCGGCCACACGCAGGGTTCGGTGGTGCTGCGGACGGTGGCGGACACCGACACCGGGCCGGTGCCCATCGCGCTGACCGGCGACACGCTCTTCAGCGGATCCATCGGCCGCTCCGATCTGCCGGGCGGCGATCACGAGCAGCTGCTCCGGTCGATCGCCGCGAAGCTGCTGGTACTGGCCGACGACACGGCCGTGCTGCCGGGTCACGGCGGGTCGACGTCGATCGGCCAGGAGCGGGCGTCCAACCCGTTCCTGGTTGGACTGGCCGGATCCAGGTAGGGGCTCGTGTTTCCGAATAGGAGAAACTAGGACAGTGAGCAAGCCCAGCAACAGCGCATTCTCTGCCCCCAAGGGCGTTCCCGACTACGTGCCGCCCGCATCCGCCGAGTTCGTCGCCGTGCGCGACGGACTGACGCGTGCGGCGAGGCTCGCCGGCTACGGCCACATCGAGCTGCCGATCTTCGAGGACACCGGACTGTTCGCCCGCGGCGTCGGCGAGTCGACCGATGTGGTGAGCAAGGAGATGTACACCTTCGCCGACCGCGGCGACCGGTCCGTGACCCTGCGGCCGGAGGGAACCGCGGGCGTGATGCGTGCGGTGATCGAGCACGGCCTCGACCGCGGACAGCTCCCGGTCAAGCTCAGCTATTCGGGACCGTTCTTCCGCTACGAGCGTCCCCAGGCCGGCCGGTATCGGCAGCTGCAGCAGGTGGGCGTCGAGGCGATCGGTGTGGACGACCCGGCGTTGGACGCCGAGGTGATCGCGATCGCGGACGCGGGCTTCCGCAGCGTCGGGCTCGAGGGGTTCCGGCTCGAGATCACCTCGCTCGGCGACGACACGTGCCGACCGCAGTACCGGGAGTTGTTGCAGGAGTTCCTGTTCACGCTCGACCTGGACGAGGACACCCGCAGGCGCGCGGAGATCAACCCGCTTCGCGTGCTCGACGACAAGCGTCCGCACATCAAGGAGATGACCGCGGCCGCCCCGCTCATGCTCGACCACCTGTCGGAGGAGGCCAAGGCCCATTTCGACGAGGTGCTCGCGCACCTGGACGCCCTCGGTGTGCCGTACGTGGTGAACCCGCGAATGGTGCGTGGCCTGGATTACTACACGAAGACCACCTTCGAGTTCGTGCACGACGGCCTGGGTGCGCAGTCGGGCATCGGTGGCGGCGGCCGGTACGACGGCCTGATGGCGCAACTCGGTGGGCAGGAGTTGTCGGGCATCGGATTCGGTCTCGGCGTGGACCGCACGGTGCTGGCGCTCGCCGCCGAGGGCAAGACCGCGGGCAGCCCCGCACGCTGCGAGGTGTTCGGGGTTCCGCTGGGCGACGAGGCGAAGTCGCAGCTCGTGGTGATCGCGGCGCGGCTGCGCGCGGCGGGGATCCGGGTCGACCTCGCCTACGGGGGCCGCGGCGTCAAGGGCGCGATGAAGGCAGCGGATCGGTCCGGGGCCAGGCTCGCGCTCGTCCTCGGGGAGCGCGACATCGCGGACGGCGTGATCGGCGTCAAGGACCTCGCGACCGGCGACCAGCGGCAGGTGCAGCTCGGCGATGTGGTCGCCGAGGTCGGGGCGATCCTTGCCGCCGGGTGACCCCGCCGGGCCGGTGTCCCTCGATCTCATCCCGGCGTCGCTGATCGCACCTCGGCTGCGCAAGGTCGCGTTGTTCGCCGTCGTACTCGGCGTCGTCGTCGCGGTCGTGGTCGGCTTCTTCGCGTCGGCCGGGGTGGCCGTGCTGGTCGGTGCGATCATCGCGGTCCCGACGGCGCTGTCGGCACTGCTGACGCTGCGTCGGCGGATCTGGCTGACGGGCACCACGATCCACGCCCGGCACGGCCTGCGAACCCGGTCGGTGGATGCGGGCCGGGCGGTGAGTGCCGAGGTGGTGGTGCGCGTCGCGCGGGTCAGTCAGGTCGGGGTCCGGATCGGTGACGGCACCGTGCTGGTCTCGATCCCGCTCGCGTTGTACACCGACGACGGCGGGCGCGAACTCGATGTGCTGGCTCTGCGGTCGCTGGCCGACGCGCTGAACGCGGGCGAGCTCGCCCCGGCGGTGGCCGTGGCCTCCGTCCTGATCGGGCAGCTCCGCGCCGAGGCGCGGGGCGCCGGGCTGGAGGAGCGGCCGCTGTACCGTGCCGTGCAGACCGCGCGAGAGGCGGGCCGGGTGCCGCAGACCGTGCTCACCGACCACGAGGTCGCGGGGCTGGCGGACTGATCCCATGACCGCGACCCCGCCCACCCGCCGCCGTCGTCGAACGGTCTGGATGGTTGCCGTGCTGGCCGCGCTCGCCGCCGTCGTGGGCGGGGTGCTGTGGGCGGCGCCGAGCCGATACCTGCCCTGGGACACCACCGATTTCCCGGCCGTCGACCTGGCGGCGCTGTCGCCTGCGCAGGCGCGGGTCGTCACGCTCCTCGAGGCGGAGCACCGGAGTCAGCGCCCCGGGACGTTCTATTCCGAGGGGGTCGAGGAACCCTGGTGCGCGGACTTCGTGAGCTGGATCATGCGGGAGGCGCAGCGGCCACTGTCGAACCCGAATTCGGGTCACTGGCGGATTCCCGGCGTCTACACGCTTCAGGAGTACTACGAATCGCAGGGCCGGTTCGAGCCGGTCGGCGGCGGGTACCGCCCCATGGTCGGTGACGTGGTGCTCTACGACAACAGCAGCTGGGTCGGTCAGCACACCAACTTCGTCGTCGCCGTCGACGGTGACACGGCAACGACGGTCGGAGGCAACGAGTTCGGCCGCATCCGCGTGCACACCGTCGACTGGGGGAGCGACTCCGCGGTGGTCGGGTTCGGCCGGCTCGATCCCTGATCAGGCGGGGGTATCGCACGACCGAACCGATTTCTGTCTCGGAGTCCGGTGGAGTGTGGCGCCGCCAGGGTCGGGGGTCATGGCGGCGCCACACGTCATTGGTACTGCACTGGCGCGCAAATCGAAAGAGTTTCCGCCCGAAATTGGGGGAACGTTTAGGGGGAACGTCGCGATTAGGGGAAGCGATCGACCTCGAATCGGGGTCCGCTGGATCAGGCGGGTTCACTCACATCAGCCGTGTAGCGCGGACATGATTCGGGCGGCGTAGTCGGCGGCCTCGGCCTCGTCGGCGTAGTGGGTGCGCGGCCAGAAGAAGCCGCGCAGGCCGTCGCCCTTGGTGCGCGGCACGATGTGCACGTGCAGGTGCGCGACGGACTGTGAGACAACGTTGTTCATCGCGACGAAGGAGCCCTGCGCGCCGAGCCCGGCGACCATGGCGCCGGAAAGTCGTTGCGCGACGGTGAACAGCGGGGAGATCAGGTCGGCCGGGAGATCGGCCAGTGTCACGACGTGTCGGCGCGGCACCAGCAGTACATGGCCCTTGAACACCGGTCGCCGGTCCAGGAATGCGACGGTGTCCGCGTCCTCGAAGACGCGGTGGGTGGGGACGGTGCCGTCCACGATGTCGCAGAACGTGCACCCCTCGGTCACGGCCGCGGCCCGGTTGCGTCGGCCAGAATCCGCTCGGCGGCCGCGCGCAACTGCGTGATCTCGCCGGGCCAACCGAGGACTCGCAGCGCGGCGTCGGCGACCAGGGCCGGCTGGTCGACGGGGTCGGGCCCACGGTCGGTCTCGTCGCTCTCCCGGTCGGACCGCTCGTTGATGATGGTCTCGACCAGGCGGAACGGCAGCCCGGCGAGAGCGGTGTCACCCGGTCGGTCCAGCTCGTCGAGCACGGCGCGGGCGAGAATCTCGTACTGCGCCCGCAGCCGGACGCGTTCGCGACGGAACTGGGCGAACCGCTCCGTGCGCAGCTCGGGTAGCAGGTAGAGCGCGCCGAGGTTCCATCGGCCGGACATCAGCTGCCGGCTGTCGAACAGCGCCAATGCATACAGCCGCTCCGGTGCGGCCTCGGCTCGATCTGCCAGTCGCGTCGCCAGTTCCATTGCGGGAGTGACCGTCTGCTCCAGCAGGGCCGCCAGGATGTCGTCCTTGGTGGCGAAGTGGTGGTAGAGGGAGGCCTGGCGCACGCCGACCACCTCGGCGATCTGGCGCGTCGAGGTGGAGGCGAATCCCTTCGTGGTGAACAGTTCCGCCGCGGCGTCGAGGATTTCGGCCTGAGCGGTCGGTCCGGGCCTGCGCTGTTTGGTCAGGCGGGGTCGTCCGGGGCCGGCATTGGTCACCTCCCCATCCTGTCAGCAGGTGGGGACGAGTGCGAACACGCGCGGACGGTAGGTGAATTCCGTGTCCGTCGCGTCGTAGTATCCAGTTGCTTAGCATTGATACAGATCAGTTCTTGGGGGGACCAGATCATCTCGCGGGAGTTTCCACGCAGTAAATCGGTCATGCTCGTGCTCGGGGGCGCGGCGGCGACCGCCGTCGTTCTCGTGATGACGACCGTCGATCCATGGCTCAACGGCGCCGGGATCCTGGCCGGTGGTGCTGATCTGCACGTGTACCGGGACGGCGCCTTCCGGATCCTGCGCGGGCTGCCGCTCTACACCGAGCCCGTCCTGTTCGGGCTCCAGTACACCTACACGCCGTTCTCCACGATCGTCTTCATCCCCATCGAGCGGATCCCGTGGGGGTCCGTCAACACCATCTGGATGGGAATCAACCTCGGCGTGATCCTCGCGTGCATCCTGTTGTCCTGGCAGCTACTCGGATACCGGGTCACGCCCAGGCTCGTCGGTGCCAGCGCGCTGCTGACGCTGACGTCCACCTTCCTCGAGCCGGTGCGGACCACCCTGTTCTACGGCCAGATCAACCTGGTGCTGATGCTCCTGGTCCTGTGGGACTTCTCCCGTGCGGATCGCAGCCGGCTGCGCGGGCTCGGCGTCGGGCTCGCCGCGGGGATCAAGCTCACCCCGGTCTATTTCGTCGCCCTGTTCGTCGTGCTACGTCAATGGCGTTCGGCGGCAGTCGCATCGGCGGCCATCGGGGCCTCGATCGTGCTGACGTGGACGGTGCTGCCGACCGACTCACGCGAGTACTGGACGTCGACGTTCTTCCAGTCCACACGGATCGCCGACGACACCCATCCCTCCAATCAGTCGATCAGGGGCGTCATCGCGCATCTGACCGGCCACGCGACGCCGACGTGGTTGTGGATTCTGATCGCGGGCGGCGTCGGGATCGTGAGCCTGCTGGTCGCGGCCCGTCTGCACCGTGACGGGGATCGGCTCCTCGCCGTCGTGCTCTGCGGACTCACGGCATGCGCGGTGTCGCCGTACTCGTGGAGTCACCACTGGGTCTGGTTCGTGCCGCTGCTGGTGTACCTCGTGCACCTGGCGTTGGCGCAGCGGTGGTGGTGGGCCGCCGCGGGCGTGCTGGTCGGATCGGCGGGGGCCTGGCCCTACGTCTGGGACGAGCGCAACGTCGTCATCGGGGTCTTCCTCTTTCCGCCGTCATGGCCGATCACCGCGATCCTGGTCAACGCGTACGTGATCGTCTTCGCGTGTGTGCTCGGCGGTGCCGTCGTGAGGGTCGGCCGGTTCCGCGACCAGGGCGCGCCGGAAGATCGGGATCAGCGGCCGGGGAGAGGGTTCGCCGGAGCGCCGGAACGGCGCCGAGTCTCGTGACGCGTCCGCCCATTCGCGGGCGCTCACCACGGACAGATCCAACCGGAACGGGGTGAGCGCCGCCAGCTGGTGCAGGAACAGCGTTGCGGTCCGGCCGTTGCCCTCACGGAAAGGGTGGGCGTGGTTGAGGGTGGCGTAGACCCGGGCGAGGGTGAAGGCGAGCGTGCCGCGGTCGGGTGACGGCCAGTCGGCGCCGGCGATGTACCCGGCCGCGAGGTCGAGGTAGTGGTCGATGGCGGGGACCGGCGCGAACTCGGTGCCGCCCTTGGTGATGTCGACGATCCTGTTCTGCCCCGCCCAGGCGAAGACGTCGCCGAACACGTGCTGGTGCAGCTGTCGCAGATGCGCGCCGTCGAAGCCGGAGCCGACCGCGGGCCGTCGATCGTGCACCTGCAGGATCCGGACGGCGGTCGCGGTGAACTCGATCGAACGCAGTGCGGCGCCGTCGCGATAGCCGAAGTTGTTTCGCAGTACCCGGGTCCCGGGCACGAGGTACGGGTGACGGCGCAGTGTCAGGAGCCGGCGCGGCGCCGTCGCGACGCGGAAGGTGTCCGCCTCGGCGCGGCAGTTGGCGAGGTAGCTGCCCACGGTGAGCTCCCGGAGCAACACCGAGACCAGGTCCGCGACGTGGTCCGCGCGTGGCTCCCACCCCTCGAGGCGCTCCGCCGCGACGGTCTGGTCCACCGCGTGGCCCTGGCGATCGTCGAGCCGGGCGAACAATGCCGGCCATTGCCGGGAGGCGTTCACGTTCCCGGGCCCGTGTACGCGAGCTTGCGTTGCACGCCGGCGATCTCGCGGACCGCGCCGGCGAGCAGGCTGCGGTACAGCGGGGTGAGCGAGGCGATCGTGATCTCATCGCCGATCGGTAGCCCCTGCTCGAGTTGTTCGCACTGGTGCCGTAGCCGGATCTGCTGGAGGACGTCGAACGACTCCGTGAGGATGCGGGCGTCGTCGGCGGGGAGCAGTTCGGCGCCCGCCGCGGCCTGCAGGCGTGCGGGCGTCGACCCGCCGACCTGTCCCGCCGCCATCCCCGCCCAACGCGCGATGTTGACGATCGGCATCACCCCCTGCGACTTCACGTTCACCGAATCGGTCCGCCTGGTGAGGATCTGGCGCAGCGAGTGGATCCGGACCTTGTCCACGACGGCCTCACGGAGCAGGAGCGCCATCGCTGCGGGGTTCGCGCGGGCCCGGGCCGAGACCGGCGCGGACAGATCGAGCCCGTCGTCTCCCCATGCGACCCGGCTGTCGGCGAGCAGGGAGATCATCAGGATGCCCTTGTCCTCATACGGGTCCGCGACCCACTGATCGACGGCACCCATCCACGCCCGGGTCGAACGGGCGAAACGCGGGCGCGCCGCGGTGGCACCCTTCTCGTCGGACGGGAACCCGCACCGGTCGAGCAGCCGATGCACCCGGGCGGCCGTCGCCCTCAGTTCGGTGTCGCTGTCGGGGCGCTGGGCGTCGTCCGCCCACACCAGGGCGCTGTCGATGTCGGATCCCGGCATCGACTCGCGCCGCGCGACACTGCCGAGGGTGAGCCAGGTGAACGGGGTCCGGCCGGACCGTGCGGCGCCGGTCTCGAGGTGCAGGGCCCGTGCGGCGGCGGCGTCCACGACCACCGAGAGGATCGCGGACACGTCGAGGGGGGCGACCCGCGCCCGCCACAGGCCGAGCACCAGTTCGGGCACCCGGGCGGTCGCCGCGACCAGTGCGTCCGGGTCGGCCGCCCTCGCCACCGCCGCGCGGAGCAGGAACCCGCTGCGGGTCGCGGTGGCCACGAGGTCGGCGTCCTCGAGGACACCGAGCAGGTCGCCGGTCGACGACAGCACGGGCAGGTGCCGCACGCCCCTCTCGAGCATGTCCATCAGCGCGTCCGCGCCGAGTCGGTCCGCCGGGACGGTACGGGCGGGAGAAGTCATCACCGCCGACACCGGCGTGTGCGTGCCGAGCCCGGCGGCCACCACCCGTCGGCGCAGGTCGCCGTCGGTGAAGATTCCGTGCGTGCCCCCGCCCAGCGGTATGACGACGTGGCGCCGACCATGGAGGGTCATGAGCTCGGCCGCCTCGCGCGCGGTGGTCTCGGGGGTGCAGGTCAGCGCCGGTCCGCGCAGCAGCTCGCCGGCCGGGCGCATGGCCGGATCACGAACGACCAGCGGGGCGCCGGACGCCTCGGCACTGCCCTTCCTCTGCTCAGCCCTCATGGGCACATCCTCCCAGGACTCCCTTCTCCGGCGCGGCAGTCGACCGAGGTGAGCACTCGGAAATCTCGGTGTAACGAATGACATTGAGACGCAACGGAATGCCCGAACCTCGAAACGTGCGGGACACCCATGCGCACCGGCCGGACGGAAAACTGTCAACTGACAGATACTCCGCCGCCCGCCTTGCAGGAGAGCCCATGACGACCGTCGCATCTCAGTCGCCGGACCACGACGACTTAGCGGAATTCGGGTATGAACAACAGCTGCACCGGTCGCTGGGCAAATTCGCCTCCTTCGCGGCCGGCTTCTCCTTCGTCTCGATCCTGACCACGATCTTTCAGCTGTTCGGACTCGGTTTCAGCTTCGCCGGGCCCGCGTTCTTCTGGACCTGGCCGTGCGTGTTCATCGGCCAGTTCATGGTGGCCCTCTGCTTCGCAGAACTCGCCGCCCGCTACCCGATCTCCGGCGCGATCTACCAGTGGTCGCGGCGGATGGGAGGCGAGCTCGTGGGCTGGTTCGCGGGATGGTTCATGATCCTCGCCCAGATCGTCACCGCCTCCGCCGCGGCCATCGCGCTCCAGGTGGTGTTGCCGACCGTGTGGAGCGGGTTCCAGATGGTCGGGGAGGACAGCGCGCTGACCTCCCCGAGCGGGGCCGCCAATGCGGTCGTGCTCGGATCCGTGCTGCTGGTGCTGACCACCACCATCAACTGCATCGGCGTCAACTGGATGTCGCGGATCAACAACATCGGGGTGACCTGCGAGATCATCGGTGTCATCGCCGTGGTCGGGATGTTCTTCACCCACGCCCAGCGCGGGCCCGACGTCGTGTTCGACACGGGGGAGGCCGGGACGCAGCCGGGGTACATCTGGGCGTGGATCGTCTCCGGGTTGATGGCCGCCTACGTGATGGTCGGCTTCGGCTCCGCGGGCGAACTGGCGGAGGAGACCCGCAACCCGCGCAGGGTCGCGCCGCGCACCATCCGGCTGGCGCTCTCGGTCTCCGCCATCGGCGGCGGCCTGATGATCGTCGGCGCGCTGATGGCGGCTCCGAGCCTGACCGACGGTCGCCTCGCGACCGAGGGTCTGCCGTACGTGCTGACCTCGATCCTCTCCTCGCCGTGGGGGACGCTGCTGCTGATCGACGTCGCGATCGCCGTGTTCGTGTGCACCCTCGCCATCCAGACGGCGGCCTCGAGGCTGATGTTCTCGATGGCCCGCGACGGTCGACTGCCCGCCTCGGCCGTGCTGGCCCGGGTCAACCCGCGCACCGGCACCCCGATCGCTCCCTCCGTGCTGATCGGCGTGCTGTGTGTCGCGGTGCTGGCGGTCAATGTCGGCAACTCCGCGATCTTCACCACCCTCTCGAGTGTCTGCATCGTGCTGATCTACCTCGCCTACCTGATGGTGACCGTGCCGTTGCTGGTGCGCAGGCTCAGCGGCTGGCCCAGCGGCGGGCCGCAGGTCGATGCGGAGGGACGTCCGCTGTTCTCGCTCGGGCGATTCGGCATCCCGGTGAACATCGCGGCGGTCCTCTACGGCGCGCTGATGGTCGTCAACCTGTCCTGGCCACGCGCCGAGATCTTCAACCCGACAGGCGAATTCCCCCTCCTGCAGTGGGCCGCGCCGCTCACCGTGGCGGCGGTCGTGCTCGTCGGGGCCCTCTGCTACCCGCGCGGCAAGACCGTACCGAACCCCGTCACGATCGGAGCATAGGCAGTGACCAGCACTGAAATGAACACGAACACCACGACCGCAGCCCGCGCGCACGCCCGCGCACAGGCAGGCGAGATCACCGATTCGATGCCGGTGCTGCCTGCGTCCCGGTGGCCCAGCCCACCGGATGGTGTGCTCGCCGAGCGCCTCACCTGGGCGGAGACCGTCCCGGGCGGTCGTTACACCTCGAAGGTCCTGGCCCGCGGGACCAGGCTGCGGCTGCGCGACCTCGCCGGGGCAGCCTGCGCGAACCTGCTGCTCTACCGCGCCGACGCACCGTGGGAGCGTCTCAACGTCGCCGACACCGTGAAGGTGCCCTGGCAGGCCTACCTCGGAGTCGGACACCCGCTCCTCTCCGATCAGGGTCGGGTCCTCGCCACCATCGTGGCCGACACCTCGGGCCGGCACGACGCCTTCTGCGGCACCAGCAGCCTGGCCGACAACATCGCGCGGTACGGCGAGGGTGCCGCGCACTCGGACGCCCCGGCGGGCCGGGAGCTGCTGACCCTCGCCGCCGCAAAGCACGGCCTGGCCCCGCGCGACCTGCCGCCGGTGCTGAGCTTCTTCCACGGCGTCCGGGTCGAGCCGGACGGCGCCCTGACCAGCACGGGGAACGCCGGGGCAGGCGCGGAGCTCGAGCTGCTGATCCACCTGCCGGTGATCGTGCTCCTCGCGAACAGCGCGCACCCGCTCGACCCGGCGCCGACGTTCCCGACCACCTCCCTCGAGGTGCTCGGCTGGGAGGCGACTGCCGATCTCGCCGCCCTGACCAATGAGGACCCCGAGTACCGGCGAGCGGTTCTCAACAGCGAAGACGCCTGGGCCGCAGCTCAGTTCGGAAAGGACGCGAAATGACCTCCACCCTCGACAATCCCGCCCTCGTCCCGGGCGCCGTCGTCCTCGACGAGACCGTCGGCGCACGCGGACCGTGGTCGGCGATCGTTCGCGCGGGCGACGTGCTGACCATCGTCGACCTGCACGGAAACCAGGCCGTGGACACCCTCTTCTACGCCGCCGGCGACCACGCCGTGCGGTACTCGGCCGCCGCGACCGTTGCCGCGCAACGCAATCTCTTCCTCACCACGGGAAGCGTGCTGCGGGCCGACGATTCGAGTGCGCTCATTACGATCGTCGCGGACGAGGTCGGCAACCACGACACCGTCGGCGGCGCCTGCTCGCAGGAATCGAACACGCTGCGCTACGGCCACCACACCAGGCATCAGCATGCCTGCGTGGAGAACTTCCTGGCCGAGGGCGCGAAATGGGGCCTGGGGAAACGCGATCTGGTCTCCAACATCAACTTCTTCATGAACGTGCCGGTCGACGCCGACGGCACCCTCGGGATCGTCGACGGGCTGTCCGCGCCCGGCAAGCGGCTGGCCCTGCGGGCCGAGGTGGACACCCTGGTGCTGGTCTCGAACTGCCCGCAGATCAACAACCCGTGCAACGGATTCGACCCGACCGAGGTCCGGATGATCGTCACCCGGCCGACGGAGGTGGACCGGTGAACGCGGTGACCGTCGAGCGCCCGGGAATGCTGACGGCCGTGCAGGATTGGCCCGGTCGGGTGGGGTACTGGCAGATCGGGGTGCCGCCGTCGGGACCGATGGACGACCTGTCCTTCCGGCTCGGGAACGTGGCGCTCGGCAATGAGGAGGGTGCACCCGGGCTCGAGTGCACCATGGCGGGCCCGGCCTTGCGGTTCGCCGAGTCGACCACCGTCTGCGTCACCGGGGCGCCCACCGTCGTCACGGTCGACGGGAGACCCGTGCCGTCGTGGCGGGCGGTCGACGTGCCCGCGGGCGGAATTCTCGATGTCGGCGCGGTCAGCGGTCCCGGCCTGCGGATCTACGTACTGGTGCGGGGCGGGCTGAGCGTGCCGGACTACCTCGGCAGCGCCGCGACCTTCACCCTGGGCCGGTTCGGCGGACACGAGGGCCGGACGTTGCGCGAGGGCGATGTGTTGGTCGCGGGGGGAGGCGTCTCGAACCCGGCTGCCGCCCAACCCGTTCCGATGGAGCACCGTCCTGTCATCGGGGGGCACTGGGAGATCGCGGTCACGGAGGGCCCGCACGGGGCGCCGGAGTTCTTCACCAGGGAGGACATCGACACGCTGCTGGCGACCGACTACGAGGTGCACTTCAACTCCGACCGCACCGGTGTCCGGCTGATCGGACCGCAGCCGGACTGGGCGCGATCCGACGGCGGCGAGGCCGGGCTGCATCCGTCGAACATCCATGACAACGCCTACTCGGTCGGTGCTCTCGATTTCACCGGTGACACCCCGATCCTGCTCGGGCCCGACGGACCCAGTCTCGGCGGATTCGTCTGCCCGGTCACCGTGGTGGCGGCCGAACGCTGGAAGCTCGGTCAGCTCAGTCCCGGTGACACCATCCGTTTCGTGCCCATCCGGGCGGCTCACGCCGCATCGAGAAGCGAACTGGGACTGGGCCGCCGGGCCAGCCTGCCGACCGTCTTCGGGCGGGGCGGCGACGGCGACGACGGGGTGATCGCCAGGCGGGACGGGTCGACCGCGGTGACCTACCGCCGTTCCGGCAACGACAACGTGCTCGTCGAGTACGGCGACATGAGCCTCGACCTGGCCCTGCGGGCCCGGGCGCACGCCCTGCACCAGCGGCTCGAGGCGGAGAAGCCGGCGGGGCTGCTCGACCTGACGCCGGGTATCCGGTCGCTGCAGGTCCGCGTCGACCCCGACGTGCTCCCGGTACCGACGTTGATGGGGCTGCTGTCCGAGGCCGAGGACCAGCTCCCCGAGGCGTCGGAATTGGTGGTGCCTAGCCGCGAGGTCCGGATGCCGCTGTCCTGGGACGATCCTTCCACCCGTGAGGCCATCAAGCGATACATGCACGGCGTCCGCGCCGACGCGCCCTGGTGTCCCTGGAACATCGAGTTCATCCGGCGGATGAACGGCCTGGACTCGGTGAACGACGTCTTCGACACCGTCTTCGGCGCGCAGTACCTGGTGCTCGGGCTCGGTGACGTCTACCTCGGCGCGCCGGTGGCCACCCCGCTCGACCCGCGGCACCGGCTGGTGACCACCAAGTACAACCCGGCCCGCACCTGGACGCCGGAGAACGCGGTCGGGATCGGCGGCGCGTACCTGTGCATCTACGGGATGGAGGGGCCGGGCGGCTACCAGTTCGTCGGCCGCACCACCCAGGTCTGGAATCACCGGCACCCGCAGCCGTCCGGGCCGTTCGAGGACGGCACCCCCTGGCTGCTGAGGTTCTTCGACCGGATCAGTTGGTACCCCGTCGAGCCCGACGAGCTGCTGGAACTGCGCGCCGAGACCGCCGCGGGCGGCCCGGGCGGTGTCCAGATCGTCGACGGCAGCTTCTCGCTGGCCGAGCACGACCGGTTCCTCGCCGACAATGCCGACTCGATCGGCGCGTTCCGTGCCACTCAGGCCCTGGCGTTCGAGGCTGAACGTGAGGCCTGGTCCGCGGCGGGCGAGTTCGCCAAGACCGAGGCCAAGGAGGTGGCCGCATGACCGCGGTGGCCCGGGTGCGGGCGGCCTATCGCGCGATCGCCGCGGCCGACCGGCCGGAGATCTGGATCCACCTGCGTCCCGAGGCGGACGCCGTGGCGGAGGCGGAGGCGGTGGACCGACGCACCGACGCGCCGGCCTTGCGCGGCACGGTACTGGCGGTCAAGGACAACGTCGACGTCGCGGGCATGCCGACCACCGCCGCCTGTCCGGAGTTCGCCTATCTGCCGGACGAGGATGCCGCATCGGTGGCGGCCCTGCGGGCGTCGGGCGCGGTGGTGATCGGCAAGACGAACCTGGACCAGTTCGCCACCGGGCTGGTCGGCACCCGGAGCCCGTACGGGGCGGTCCGCGATTCGCGCCGTCCCGAGTACATCTCGGGCGGCTCCAGCTCGGGCTCGGCGGTCGCGGTCGCGCTCGGGCTGGTGGACCTCGCGGTCGGAACCGACACCGCCGGGTCCGGGCGGGTGCCCGCGGCCCTGCAGGGGATCGTCGGGATCAAGCCGACCCGAGGGGTCGTCTCGACCGACGGCGTCGTGCCCGCGTGCGCGTCCTACGACTGCGTGAGCCTGTTCGCGGCCGACCTGCCCGCGGCGACGCGCGCGATGGGGGTGCTGGCGGCGGGCGCACCCGCCCGACCCTGGCCCGCCGACCGTCGGCTCGCCGCTCCGCCGCGACCGCGGGTGGCCGTGCCGCGCGAGCTACCGGGCCTCGATGCCGAGTGGGCGGGCGCGTTCGGCGCGGCGGTGCACGCGCTGGCCGAGTCCGGCGCGGAGATCGTGGAGATCGACCTCGACCCATTCCTGGCGGCGGCCAGGCTGCTGTACGACGGGGCGCTGGTGGCCGAGAGATACGCCGCCGTGGGCGAGTTCGTCGACTCGCGGCCCGAGGCCGTCGACCCGACGGTGCGGGCGATCGTCTCGCCGGCAGGCGCGATCGCCGCGCATCGGCTGATCGCCGATCGGCACCGCCTCACCCGGCTGCGCGCCACGGCGATGGCGCGGTTGGAGGGCATCGACGCGTTGGTGATCCCCACCGCGCCCGAGCATCCGACCATCGCCGACGTCGCGGCCGATCCGATCGGGGTGAACTCCCGGATGGGGACCTACACCAACTTCTGCAACCTCTTCGACCTGTGCGCGGTGGCGGTGCCCGCCGGGAAGGCGGGCGCGGCGCAGTTCGGGGTGACCGTGCTCGCGCGCGCGTTCGAGGACGCGGTCGCCGCGGACATCGCGGGCAAGATGTGCGGTTCGATGCCGGAGGACTGGCCGGCCGCGGCGGCCCCTGCGGTCGAGCTGGCGGTGTTCGGCGCCCACCTGCTGGGCCAGCCGCTCGAGCACCAGCTCACCGCACTCGGTGCCCGTTGGCTCGGGCCCGTGTGGACCGCGCCGAACTACCGCCTCACGGCACTGGACACGGTGCCCCGCAAGCCCGGACTGATCCGGGTGGCCGACCGCGGAGTGTCGATCGCGGGGGAGAAGTGGCTGCTCACACCCGCGGCCCTCGGGCGATTCCTGGCCGAGCTGCCGACGCCGATGCAGCTCGGCGCCGTCGAGTTCGACGATGGCAGTTGGGGTACCGGATTCGGGTGCGATCACGCGGCGGCGGCGAGCGGCCGCGACATCAGTGAGTACGGCGGCTGGAAGGCGGCGCTGGCGGCAGGCGCGTTGGGCTGAGGGTCTCGACGGGCCGCCGTGCGCCTGCAATCGTTGAGGTGCGACTCGAGGAGGCGACCATGACGAACGAGAAGAACTGGTCGGTGAGCATCGTCATCGACGAGCACGACGGCCGGACGAGGGCCACGGCGCGATTACGCGCCGACGACAAGGCCGAACTGACGGGTAGCGGGTTGGCCAGGCTCAATCCCGCCGACACCGACGTACCCGCGATCGGCGACGAGCTGGCGACCGCGCGCGCCCTGGCGGACCTGGCGCATCAGCTGATCGAGGCGACCGCGGCCGACATCGAGGAGGTGACCAAGCAGCCCACCGATCTATACAGCTAGGGCGCCTCGGCTGCGGGACCGTGTCCGTCGCGGGTCGACGACCCGAGTCCGCGGCTGAGTGTTCGTGCCAGGCTCCGGGCGAGTTCGTCCGGGGCGGCCGTGGCGTCCGGGCCGGCCTCGTAGAACCGCAGGAATGCCTGATGGAAGCAGGTGCCGTCGAGCATCGCGGCGACGGTGTCGGTGTCGGTGTCGGTGTCGACCCGCCCGAGCTCCTGCTCGGCACGCAGATAACGGGCGATCCCGGCGATGGCATGACCGGGTCCGGCGCCGTGGCGGCGCATCGAGTCACGATGTGCCGCCATCCGTTTCGGCTGTGCGAGCAATCCGCCGAGTAGCGGCAGCGACTGTTGGTAGAAGGTCAGCGCCATGCGGGCGAAAGCGGCCAGATTGTCTTCCACGGTGTCCGTGCCCGGCTCGGGACGGGCGGAATCCTGTCCAGGCATGCGATGCCGGAGGACGTTGAGGATCAGGTCTTCCTTGTCGCTGAAGTGCTTGTAGAGCGCGGCTTCGGAGTAGCCGGCCGCCTTGGCGATTTCCTTGGTCGTCGCCTGGGCCACGCCGCGATTGCGCATGATCTCGGCGGCGGCGTCGAGGATCTGATCGCGCGTTCCCATTCGGCCTCCCTTGACAGGTTGGTAAGTGTTCACTCATCCTAGGTTAGTAAGCACTCACTAACCGGAAGGCTCGACATGCGACTCACGATTTTCGGGGCCACAGGCCGCACGGGTGGACGTCTCGTGCAGCAGGCGCTCGCGGCCGGACATCAGGTGACCGCGGTGGTCCGCGGTCACTACTCGATCCCGGGTGGTCCCGGGCTGCGGGTCGTCACGGCCGACGTCATGAACCCCAACGACATCGCGGACGCCATCCGGGGCGCCGACGCCGTGGTCGACACGATCGGGTCGCGTGACGCGGGGCCCACGTCGGTGGCCACCGAAGCCGCGCTCTCGATCACCAAGGCGATGGAATCGGTGGGTGTCCGGCGGCTGATCCTGATCAGCAACAGTGCGCGAATCGCCGGGCCGGGCGACGACTGGTTCACCCGATTCGTGGTGAAGCCACTCATCCTGCGACGACTGCTACGGAACAGCCTGACTGACATGGCGGCGGCCGAGCAGTCGACGCGTGACACCGCGCTCGACTGGACCATCGTCCGTGCGCCTCAGCTCACCGACGCGCCGGGGAAGGGTTCGTATCGACTGGCCGTCGAGCGCAACGTGACATTCGGCATCCGGATCAGCCGGGACGACCTGGCGACCTGCCTGCTTGACCTGGTGGCCGATCCGCAGTCGATCCGCACGCACGTCAACGTCGCGAGTTGACCGGGCTCGACGGTCTGTGACGAAACCGGCGTGTGCAGCGGGCCGCGTGGGTGAACGGCAGGAGGTCAGCGCAGGGTGCGGGCCAGGTTGCCGGTGAGTCCGGCGAACGTGATCGCGTCGGAGCGGTATCCGACGTAGCCGTCCGGTCGGATGAGGAATCCGGTCCGGTCGGCGGTGCCATAGCCGGCGGCGAACCTGCCGTCGGAGTCGCGCACGGTGATCCCCGAGACGCCGGGAAGGTCGGCGTCGGCGGCGACGATGACGTGGCTGCGCACCGACCGGCCGAAGCGCTCGCCCACCTCGGCGGCGAGCGCGTGTTGCGCCGCGGCCGCCCGGTCGTCGGATGCCCACAGCAGCAGGGTGTGGCCGGGATGACGGAACAGTTCGTGCAGGCGGATCGGGAACGCGACGCCGTCCTGGCGCAGGCCCCTCGCGTCCGGCGCGCGATCGCCGGGGCGGGGGAGGGTGTCTGCTGCGCCGGCACCGTCGGATACCAGGGAGCTCGACGGGTACCCCACCAGAAGCTGTGCCTCCCTGGCGATCACGGTGGCGGGATCGCTGACTCCCGCGCCGATGCCCTCGCGAGCGCTCTTGACGGTACGCCCCACCACCTCCTCGCCGATGGGGTGCCGTTCGTCGTGATAGCTGTCCAGGAGCGAGGGGGCCGCCGATCCGCCGACGGCCAGCGCCAGCTTCCAGCCGAGGTTGTACGCGTCCTGGATGCCGGTGTTCATGCCCTGCGCGCCGGTGGGCGGGTGGATGTGGGCGGCGTCGCCCGCGAGGAACACGCGCCCGGCGCCGTACCGGCCCGCCAGTCGGTGGCTGATCCGGAAGACGGAGGACCACCGCATCGCGCTCGCGGTCGTCGGTTGCGGTGAGAGCCGGTCCAGCACCGCCTGCACGTGGTGCAGCTCGGGTGGTCGTCCACCCTCGAGGCCGTGTGCGATCTCGCCGGACTCGGGCGGTGGACCGGTGAGCTCGTCGGGAACGAGCATCGAGATCCGGTAGCGGTTCCGGCCGGGGAGCGGGATGCAGACCAGTAAATCGTCGGTGGCGCCGTCGGTCTGGTGCATCGCCCGGATGCCATACCCGGCGGGCATTGTCCAGTCGAGCTCGACGTCGGCGAGCATGTACCCCTCGGCGAAGGCTCCGCCGTCGAACGAGATCCCCAGCCCCTTGCGGACCGCGCTGTGGGCGCCGTCGCAGCCGACCAGGTACCGCGCCTCGACCGAGTGGTTCCCGCGTCCGTCCCGGACGGTGGCGCGGACCCCCGACGAATCCTGTTCGAACCCGGTCAGTTCGGTGCCCCGGGTGATCCGGCCGCCCAGGCCCTCCAGTGCCTCGCCGAGCACGCGTTCGGTCTCGTACTGCGGTAGCGCGAGGAATCCGTACGGGATCTCCTCGGGGAGGGTGAGCTCCAGCCGGGCGACATTGGTTCCGTTGACGTAGACGAGTTGGCCGCGCATCGTGGTCGCCGCGTCGAGGGCGGGCCGGGCCACGCCCATCGCGTCCCAGATCTCGACGGTGCGCGGCTGGATCCCGACGGCCTTCGCATAGGGCGCCCGCTCGGTGCGGCGGTCGACGACGACGACCTCGACACCGCGCCTGCGCAGCTCCACGGCCAGCGTCAGCCCGACCGGACCGGCCCCGACGATCAGGACATCGGTGGTGGCGGGCGCTACCTGCGGTTCGACTGCCGAGGCCATCTCTGGATTCTGTCAGAGGCCGCCGAGCCGGGTGAGCAATTCGATCGCGCCGTCCGCGGTACCCCACAGGGCCTCCATCTCCGCCGTCGCGGCCGGTGCGATCTGTGGGTTCTGCAGGGCGAACCCGTTCGCGAGGGTGAGGGTGTTGTATCCGCTGTCGGCGGCGCGCAACAGCAGTTCGGAGGCGACGCCCTCGCCCGCGAGCCGATCGAGTCCCTCGCCCACGAAGTAGAACCGCCACAGCGGGCCGAGATCGGCGCCGTACGCGGCCTTCGTCCTGGTGACGATCGCATCGCCGTCGGTGGCGATGGAATCGACGATCTTGTAGTAATCCGGCACGTTCCGGTCCGTGGTGCCCGTCGCGGCGACCGCCCGGGCGAGGTCGACCGTCAGGTGGGCGTTGTATCCGATCATGGCGACGCGGGCGGGGGACAGCGCGCAGTCGCGGGTCAGGTCGAAGTAGCGCTGCCACGCGGGCTCGGCTGGGGTGCCGGTGAATTCGGCATGCACGTTGTCCAGGTATCGGCGCAGCAGGTCCGTGCTGATCGCGTGTGCCCACGCGGGCACGGCGAAGGCGGCCGGGTCGCGTTGCAGCGGCATCACGGCCTGCTGCACGACCGCGTCGAGTCCGATGCCGAACAGCCCCCGGCGGTCGCCGTGCGAGGTGAGGATCTCGGAGATCCGTTGCTGGCGGTCGACCTCGTCCTCGAGCCGGTCGATGGGTGTGGGCGCGGTGATGGTCGAGGTGTCCGACAGCGCGGCGACGGTGCCGATCTCGGCCTCGGACAACAGGGTGCCGCAGGCAGAGGTGGCGACGCGATCGGGGGCGAGGGGATCGGCGGCCGCGGGCTGGGTGAGGGTGATCGAGGCGAGGAGTGCGATCGAGGAGAAGGTGGCGAGGCGGGAGACGGACGTGCGGGCGGTGGTCCGGCGCAGGCTCATCGCCGGAGTCTAACGACCACGATGTCGCGATGCGGGTCGTCGACGAGCGCACTTGACAGGTCCTAGAACACGTGTTCGACTCTGTGTATGCGATGGCAGGGGCAGGCACTCGACGCCGATGACGGCGCCCTTCCCGGACTCGCCCGTGCCGGGCTGGTCCGCACTGTACAGACCCCCGAGTTCGAGGGGATCACCTTCCACGAGGTGCTGTGCAAGTCCGCGCTGAACAAGATGCCGGAGGAGTCCACGCTGCCGTTCCGGTTCACCGTCAATGCCTTTCGCGGCTGCTCTCATGCGTGCCGGTACTGCTTCGCGAGGCCGACCCATGAGTACCTGGACCTGGACGCTGGCCGTGATTTCGACAGCCAGGTCGTGGTGAAGACAAACGTGGCCGCGGTGCTGCGGCGCGAGGTGACCCGTCGATCGTGGAAGCGTGAGCACGTCGCGCTCGGCACCAACACGGACCCCTACCAGCGGGCCGAGGGTCGCTACCGGCTGATGCCCGGGATCATCGGTGCGCTGGCCGAGTCCGGCACGCCGTTCTCGATTCTCACCAAGGGCACGCTCTTGCGGCGGGATCTGCCCCTGCTCGCCCTGGCGGCACGGCAGGTCCCGGTGGGGATCGGGGTCTCGCTCGCCATCGGGGACCCGGAGATGCAGAAGGCGATCGAGCCCGGCACGCCGTCGCCGAAGGCCCGCCTGGAGCTGATCAGGGCGATCGCCGATGCGGGCTTCGACTGCAACGTGATGGTGGCCCCGGTGATTCCGTACCTGACCGACACGTCACGACATCTCGACGCGCTGCTCGGCGCGATCGCGGAGGCGGGCGCGACGAGTGTGACGGTGTTCCCGATGCACCTGCGGGGCAGCACCAGGGGCTGGTTCCTGAACTGGCTCGCGGAGGAACACCCCGCCCTGATCCGCCGGTACCGGCAGCTCTACGGGCGCGGCGCCTACGTGACGCCGGAGTACCAGGCGTGGCTGCGCGAGCGGGTGCGACCCATGGTCGAGAAGTACGGGTTGGGTGGGTCGGCACACCGGCAGGAGGCCTCGCCGCCGCCCGCGCGTGAGCTCGTCGGGGCGGGCTCGGCTCCTGCGCTGACGCTGTTCTGAGGCAAGGCCGAATCCTATAGTGGTAGTGGGGAAATACTCCGCGCAGAAGGTCGGGACATGCAGCCGACCAGCCATCGTGAGGCAGCGATCTCACGTCGATGGTCATCGCGGACCCCGGCCAGATGTTTCGGCTCGGGATACGTTCGCGGGTTGATCGTCGGCGCGCTCACCATCCTGATCTGCGCGACCCTCACGTCCGGTGGGACGGTCACCCGGGGCGATGCTGTGACCGTCGACCGGGTCCGGTCCGAGATCGACGGGTCCTGTGGCCGGTTGGCGGCATCCCTGGCGATCGCGGTCGAGGACGCCGCGGCGGCCGGTGACGTGGTCGGGATCGCCTTCGTGGACCGCGAGGCCGGGGTGTATGCCGGTGCGGGTGACACCGCCGCCAGGTTCCCGGCGGCGTCCCTGGCAAAGCTGTTCATCGCCGACGACTATCTGTATCGCGGCGCGGCGGCCGGTGCGCCCGTCGACGACGCGCGGATGGCCTGGATCGTGTCCTTGCTCGCCACCTCCGATGACGGTGTGGCCGAGTTGCTGTGGACGCTCGGCGAGGGCCCGGCCATCATCGCGCGCGTCGCCGCCCGGTACGAGTTGCCGGCGACCTCGGCGGTCGGTGCGTGGTGGGACACCGAGGTCACGGCCGCCGATGTCGCCCGCTACTACGTCGGCCTCCTCGGCGGAGGTGGCGGCCTGCCCGAGCCGGCGCGGCGGCTGATGATCGCCGGGCTCCAGGCAGCCGTACCCGTGGCGGCCGACGGGTTCGACCAGGACTTCGGTGTGCGGGCGACGTTGGAGCGGTTGGGCCGACCCGGGATCAAGCAGGGCTGGATGGCGACGGGGGACAGGACGATCCGGCATTCGACGGGATTTGCCGGACACGACCACAGGTTCGTCCTCGTCGAGCTCGCCGACCTCGATTCCGGGTCGCCGTCGATCGCCGACGATATCGCCAATGCCGCCGCGAGCGACCGGGCCACCTCGATAGTCGAGGCCGCCCTGCCCGCGGACCTCACCGCGCATACCGCCTGCGCCGATGCGCCGTGACGGCGGCTTTTGCCCTCGTGCGGTCGTGTTCGGCGAGTACATTTCGGCTGTAGCGCCCGCATCCACCCGACCACGGAGTGTGCGATGACCGAGGAGAGCGAACCGATCGGGACCTCCGGACCCGGCGAGGGCGCCCCGCGCCGCGCCGACCTCCGCTGGCTTCGGACCGCCATCATCTACGTGCTCCTCGCGGTTGCCGGCTACCAGGTGCTCGGCTGGCTGCTGCAGAGCCTCCGCGGATTCCTGGGCATGTTGTTCCTGGCGTGGCTCTTCAGCATCACCCTCGAGCCGGTCGTCGACTGGTTCGAGCGTCGCGGGTGGCGCCGCGGCGCGGGCACCGGACTGGTGCTGTTCTCGCTCATCGCCTTCGCGATCGCGTTCCTCGCGGTGTTCGGCACCCTGCTCGCGGAACAGCTGGCCCAGCTGCTCACCGCGTTGCCCGACGCGATCTCACGGGTGACGGAGTGGGCCAACCGGACGTTCGACACAGACTTCTCGACCGGTCCGGAACTGCTCAAGCTCACCCCGGACACCATCCGTGAACTCGCGCAACGCTTCACGCCGGGCGTGCTCGGGGTGGTGTCGTCCCTGCTGGGGGTCGTGTTCCAGGCGCTGACCCTGCTGCTGTTCGTGTTCTACATGTCCGCGCAGGGGCCTGCGCTGCGCCGGACGATCTCCAGCTGGTTCCCGGCCCGGCAGCAGGAGATCATCTCCACGGTCTGGGAGACGTCGGTCGAGAAGGCCGGCGGCTACGTGGTGTCGCGGTTGATCCTGGCGGCGGTGAGCAGCGTCGGCACCGGCATCTTCCTCATGGTCATCGGGGTGCCCTACTGGCTGCCGCTGGCGATCTGGACCGGTGTGGTCTCGCAATTCATCCCCACGCTCGGCACCTACCTGGCGATCGCGCTGCCCGCGATCATCGCCGCCGCCTCGCAGCCGATGGACGGTGTGTGGGTGGTGGCGTTCGGGACGGCGTACCAGCAGGTCGAGAACTATCTGCTGCATCCACGCATCACGTCCAAGACCGTCTCGATCCATCCGGCCGTCGCCTTCGGGTCGGTGATCGCCGGAGCGTCGCTGTTCGGGGCGGTCGGCGCGCTGGTGTCGGTCCCGGTCGTCGCGGTGATCCAGGCCCTCGTCGAAACCTACGGTCGCCGTTACGAACTGGTCCACGACCGGGAGACGGAGCCCGACGCGCCCGCCGCCGAATAGCGGGCGGACGCGCCGGGAGTGGTCACCGGCGCAGCGCCGGCGGGTTGTTCAGGTCGCGGGCCGCGTAGGTGTTGCAGTCGCTGACCTGCCCGGTGCGATAGCCGGTGGCGAACCACTTCATTCGCTGATCCGAGGAGCCGTGCGTCCAGCCCTCCGGGTTCACCCTGCCGCCCGACGCCTGCTGGATCCGGTCGTCGCCCACCGACGAGGCCGCCGACAGGGCGTCGCGGATGTCGTTCTCGCTCAGCTTGTTGAGGAACGGAGGACCGCCGTCCGGGCCGGGCTTGGTGTCGGCGTAGTGCGCCCAGATGCCCGCGTAGCAGTCGGCCTGCAGTTCGGTGCGCACCGCCCCGGACTCGGCGCCCTTCGGATCGGCCTGAGCCCGGCCGATATCGCCCAGTTGGTTCTGGATGTGGTGGCCGATCTCGTGCGCGACCACGTACTCCTGTGCCAGCGGACCCGCGCTCGAACCGAACTGGTCGACCAGCAGCTGGAAGAAGCTGGTGTCGAAGTATCCGGTGGAATCGGCGGGGCAGTAGAACGGGCCGACGTCGCTGGTGGCGTTGCCGCAGCCGGTGTTCACCGCGCCGGAGAAGAGCATGATGCCGGGCTGCACGTAGCGGACGCCGGTCTGCTTCTGCAGCTCCTCGCCCCACACGGAGTCGAGGCTCGCGGTGGTGAAGGCGACCCGGCAGTTCACGTCGCGGTTGGCGTCCGCGCCGGTCTCGCAGTTCTCCAGCTCCGAGACGGAGCCGGTGCCCAGCTGGGCGGTGTCGGCCGCACCGGTCAGCCCGCCGAGCAGAGAGCCGGGATTGCCGCCGAGCAGCAGCGCCAGCACGAGCACGATCAGGCCACCCGCGCCGCCGCCGAGGGCGAACTTGCCGCCCCGCCCGCCCCCACCGCGGTGGCCGCCGCCGACTGTGACGCGGCCCGAGTCCATCCGCGCACCCTCGTTGAAGGTCATCGTCATCGCTTTCGTTCGAAGTCGAGGAACTGCGGGTACAGCTTTACACGCGATCGCGCGCAAAGTTTCGACTGCGCCGTTATGTCTTCTGAGTGTCTCTCCGTAGGATCGCAGCAACTGAGAAGTCGCTGGAAGTCTGTGAAAGGAACCCCGTGCTGCGCACCCACCTCGCCGGCTCGCTGCGAGCCGAGCACGCCGATCAAACCGTCACCCTCACCGGATGGGTGGCCAGGCGTCGCGATCACGGCGGAGTGATCTTCATCGATCTGCGTGATGCCTCCGGGGTCTCCCAGGTGGTCTTCCGCGAGGGCGACGTCGCCGAACAGGCGCATCGCCTGCGTGCCGAGTACTGCGTCAAGATCACCGGCCGCGTCGAGGTCCGGCCCGCGGGCAACCAGAACTTCGAGATCCAGACCGGTGCGATCGAGGTCAACGCGACCGCGCTCGAGGTGCTCAACGAGAGCGCGCCGCTGCCGTTCCAGCTCGACGACCAGGTCGGCGAGGAGGCGCGCCTCAAGCATCGCTACCTCGACCTGCGCCGCGAGGGTCCCGGCCAGGCGATCCGGTTGCGGTCCAAGGTCAACGCCGCGGCCCGTGAAGTGCTGGCGCACCACGAGTTCGTCGAGGTCGAGACGCCGACGCTCACCCGTTCCACGCCGGAGGGTGCCCGCGACTTCCTGGTGCCCGCGCGCCTGCAGCCGGGCAGCTTCTATGCGCTGCCGCAGAGTCCGCAGCTGTTCAAGCAGTTGCTGATGGTCGGTGGGATCGAGCGCTACTACCAGATCGCGCGCTGCTACCGGGACGAGGACTTCCGCGCCGACCGGCAGCCGGAGTTCACCCAGCTCGACATCGAGATGAGCTTCGTCGACCAGGAGGATGTGCTCCACCTCGCCGAGGAGATCCTCGCGAACGTGTGGAAGCTGATCGGCCACAAGATCAGCACCCCGATCAAGCGGATGACCTACGCGGAGGCGATGCGCCGCTTCGGTTCCGACAAGCCGGACCTGCGCTTCGGGCTCGAGCTCGTCGAGTGCATGAAGTTCTTCAAGGACACCACGTTCCGGGTTTTCCAGGCCGAGTACGTCGGCGCCGTGGTGATGCCGGGCGGGGCCAGTCAGCCGAGGCGACAGCTCGACGGCTGGCAGGAGTGGGCGAAGCAGCGCGGGGCCAAGGGGCTGGCGTACGTCCTCGTCGGCGAGGACGGTGAACTGACCGGTCCGGTCGCCAAGAACCTGACCGACGAGGAGCGCGAGGGCCTCGCGGCGCACGTCGGTGCCGCGCCGGGCGACTGCATCTTCTTCGCGGCCGGCCCGACGAAGCAGATGCGCGCGCTGCTCGGCGCCGCTCGCGGCGAGATCGCGCGCAAGCAGGACCTCATCGATCCCGACGCGTGGGCGTTCGTGTGGGTCGTCGACGCCCCGATGTTCGAGCCGACCGCCGACGCGACGGCCAGCGGCGACGTCGCGCTCGGCTACAGCGCGTGGACCGCGGTGCACCACGCCTTCACCTCGCCCAAGCCGGAGTCGATGGACACCTTCGACACCGATCCCGCCAATGCGCTGGCCTACGCGTACGACATCGTCTGCAACGGCAACGAGATCGGCGGCGGCAGTATCCGTATCCACCGCAAGGACATTCAGGAACGTGTCTTCAAGGTGATGGGGATCGATCACGAGGAGGCGGAGGACAAGTTCGGCTTCCTCATCGACGCCTTCTCGTACGGCGCGCCCCCGCACGGCGGCATCGCGTTCGGGTGGGACCGCATCACCGCGCTGCTCGCCGGGATGGACTCGATCCGGGAGGTGATCGCCTTCCCGAAGTCGGGTGGCGGCGTCGACCCGCTGACCGACGCGCCCGCGCCGATCACCGCGCTGCAGCGCAAGGAGTCGGGCATCGACGCCAAGCCGGAGCCGAAGGGCAAGCCCGAGGATCCGCAGGCCGGCACCGCGGCCTCCTGACCGGTCGGGGACCCGACCGACCGCACCCGCGGGTGGCGGTCCGGTCGGGTCCCGCTCGGGGCGCCACGGGCGACGTCTCGGTGAATTTTTCGTACGGATCGGTCTGTTTCTGCAGGTCCACACCGCGGACTCATCGGTAACGGACCGGACGGGTGACCGAGCGGACCCGCGCCGGTGCCCGGACGGGTAGGTTGGACGCCGATGACCGCACTATTGGCCGACCCCGTTTCAGAGGTAGTCACCGCAGCCGAGCAGCTGCTGGAACGACGTACCGGAGCTCCGGTCACCCTCGTGGACCCCACCGACCTCGGCGGCAGCGGCCGCACGGTCGTGCTGCGCGTCCGCTGCGCCGAGAACCCCTTCTCGTTGCCGCGCACACTGGTGATCAAGCAGGTCCGGGAGCTGTCGCCGGAGGCCGAGGCCCGGCGTATCGCGGCCTACGCGGCGCTGCCTGACGGCGAGCCGCACGTGGTGGACACGGCGTTCCTCCGCGAGGCCGTCTCGTACCAGTTCGCCACCGCGCTGGCCACCGACAGCCGACCGGGCCCGGAGCTGATCGCCTACGACCTCGACGCGCGTCTGCTGGTCCTGACCGACCTGGGCGACGCCACCCCGATCGCGGAACTGCTCCAGCAAGCCGACGGGGCGGCGGTCACCAACTCGCTGATGGCGTTGGCTCAGGCGATCGGCCGGATGCATGCCGCGACCGTGGGGCGCGAGGAGGACTTCGCCGCGTTGCTGCGTCGAGCCGACGTGCCGCATGTCGGGAACAGTGTGACCGAGCAGGTGCTCGCCGCCGTCCCGAAGCTGCCGGCGCTGCTGCATCGCGAGCTGGGCGTCGAGGTCGCCCCGGACGTCGTCGCCGTCGTCGAGCGGGCCGCCCGACTCTTCGACGGTGGTCGCTACCGGGCGTTCAGCCCATCCGACCTGTGCCCGGACAACATCATCGTCAACGACGTCGGGGTGCGCTTCCTCGACTACGAGTGGGGCGGGTTCCGCGACGCGACGCTCGACATCGCCTACGCACTGGTCTCGTTCCCCGGATGCCTGTGCGGCGTCGAGCTCTCGCCCGAACGCTCCGCGGCGATGGTCGAGGCATGGCGCGCCGAGGTGGTGGGCATGTGGCCGCAGCTCGCGGACGACGAGGTGCTCTGCGCCCGGATGCTCGAGGCCCAGCTGATCTGGGTCTGGCTCTCGACGTACTGGTTCCTGCCCGACGACCACGAGCGGATCGCCTCGGCCCGCGAGCATCACCTGTCGGTGCCGCGATCGAAGGCGTTGAGGTCGCGGTGGAACGCGCTCGCATACTGTGCCGACCACGCGGGTCGGCCGGACGTGGCCGCGCACGCCCGCGAGGTGGCGGATCGGCTCGCGACGTACTGGGCGTAGTGACGACGGACCTCCGCAGCCCGGGCCGTTCAGATCCCCGGACTGCGCGTCACCCGCGCGTCAGCAGCGGCGTCAGCGCCCCGGCCGGTGGGACGCGGGGTCGAGCGGTGCGCCGACCTGCTGGGCCCGCTGGGAGCCGTCCGCAACCCGGTAACTCGTGGCGTGGCGTGCGGCCGCCCGGGGGTCGGTCGGGTCGGTGACGTAGTACCAGTCCATCTGCGCGCCGGAGCGGGCCACCTCGAACACGCCATACCCGTGCGAATCGAGTTCGACATACCGGACGTGCCGGTTGACCGCCTTGAACGCCTCCTCGGCGGCGACCGTGGCGGTGCGCGGCGGGACCTGCAGCATGTCGTCGATGTTCGGTGAGGTCACCGACGGCACCACGAACTCGGTGCCCACGGTGGCGCCCGCCGGGTAGTTCGCCGCGTCCACCGGGAGATCGCACGCCCAGGAGGTGTGGATGTCGCCGGTGAGGAAGACCGTGTTGTCGATGCCGGCGGAGGCGATCGCGTCGAACAGGCGGCGGCGGTCAGCGGAGTAGCCGTCCCACTGGTCGGTGTTGAACGGGATGCCCGCGTCCGGCACTCCCACCATCTCGGTGACGGCGGCGGTGGTCCGCTGGTCCAGCGGCGGGAACACGCAGGGCGCGATCATCACCGGGTTGCCCACCACCTTCCAGCGGGCGGGCGAGGACACGATCCCGTTGGTCAGCCAGTCCATCTGGGCGCGACCGGCGACGGTGCGGTCGGGGGAGTCGACGGTGCGCCAGCCGGCCCCGGCGGAGGCCTGCTCGTCGCGGTAGGTGCGCAGGTCGAGCATCGAGATCTCGGCCAGCGTGCCGTACCGGAACCGGCGGTACAGCGCCGCCTCGGTGCCGGAGCCGGTGACGCGGACCGGCATCCACTCGAAATAGGCGCGGGTCGAGTTCGCCTTGCGGGTGGCCCAGTCGCCCTCGGTCGCGGGGTTGTGGTTCTCGGCGCCGCCGTCGAAGGAGTTGTCCGCGGACTCGTGGTCGTCCCAGGTGGCGATGAACGGCAGCCGGGCGTGCAGCGACATGAGGTCCGGGTCGGTCTTGTACTGGGCGTGGCGGATCCGATAGTCCGCGAGCGAGACGATCTCGTGTGCCGGGTCGTGCGGGCGGACGGATCCGTTGCGCGCGCCGTACTCGCCGCGGCCGTACTCGTAGACGTAGTCGCCGAGATGCAGGATCGCGTCGAGGTCCTCGCGCTCGGCGAGGTGGCGGTAGGACGCGAAGTAGCCGGCCTCCCAGTTCGAGCAGGACACCACGCCGAACCGCAGCCGCTCGGGGTCGGAGTCGGGCGCCGGGGCGGTGCGGGTGCGTCCGACCGGTGACTCGTGCCCGTCGACGGCGCCGCCGCGCGCGGTGAATCGGTAGTGATAGTTCGTGTTTGCGCGCAGGCCGGTGACGTCGACCTTGGCGGTGTGGTCGGTGTCGGGGCCGACGGTGACGGCGCCGCTGCGCACGACGGACCCGAAGGAGGGGTCGGTCGCGATCTCCCAGGTCAGCGAGACCGGTTCTCCCACACCGGAACCGGGCTGTGCCGCTGCCGAGGGGGTGATCCGCGTCCAGATGATGACCCGGTCGGGGAGCGGGTCACCGGAGGCGACGCCGTGCGCGAATCCGACCGGGGTCGCGGAGGGTGCGGCGCCGGCACCACCGGCGGCGGCAACGCTCAGGCCCACGCCCGCGAGCGCGGCGGAGCTCCTCAACAGGGTCCGCCTGCTCAGGCTCGGCAGGGTGGTGCGGTCGGGTAGCCAATTGTCAGACACCCGAGGATCACAACCGAACATGGACGCGTGTTCAATCCGCAACGGGGTGGATCGTCAGATGTTCACCGTAAGTTCGGTCTCCGGTCGCCGAGGATCGGTTCCAGTGCTCCGAGTAGGGCGCCGATGCTGATCTCGCGCAGCTCGGTTCGGGAGAACGCATGGTTCTCCAGCCAGTCGATCGTGAGGATGCGGACGAAGGTCAGCCAGCTCATCAGGACCGCGGAGGTCGTCTCGCGGGTTGATCCCTCGACGCCCATCGAGTCGAGCAGTCGGCGTCGTAGTTCGCCGAGCTCGCCGGTGATGATGGCCTGGATGGTGGGGTCGCCCGCGAGCACGCGATTCGCGGTGACCACGGTGTTGCTGTTGGCCTCGAAGTAGTCGAAATGTGCGTCGAGCCCCGCCGCGAGTTGTTCGGACAGTGGGGACGCGGCATCGAATTCCGTCGCCACGAGCAGGCGGTCGGCGGCCAGTTGGTAGACGCCGGCGAAGAGGTCCCTCTTGGTCGGGAAGTGGCGGTAGAGCAGCGCCCGCGACACGCCGGCTGCCGCCGCGACGTGCTCCATCAGCACCTCGTCGTAGGCGCGCTCGGCGAACAACGTCGCGCCCGCGTCGAGCAGGACGCGACGGCGTTCGTCGGGGTCGAGTCGGCGGCGCGTGGTCATCCCGAAAGCTTAGTTGACGCGTGTCTACCAAGGGTCGTAGGGTCTGGCTTAGTAGACATATGTCTACGAACTGGGTTCGCGAGGAGGGAAGCTCATGACCGGACTGCTCAAGGGCCTCAGCATGGCGATGGGCGTCGCCTGCGTGGCGATCGGCTTCGTGCACGTGGCCCTCGGCATCGACTTGGTCCCCGACATGGGTTCGTCCGGCGTGACCGCCGACAGCCAGAGCCGGTTCTTCGGCGCGATCTTCGTCGGCTACGGGGTCGCGTGGATCTGGGCGGCCCGGCGGTCGCCGATCCCCGCGGTGGCGGTGCGCTGGCTCGCCGGCATCTTCCTGCTCGGCGGAGTGGGGCGGCTGATCTCGATCGCCGTGCACGGCTGGCCGCACTGGTTCCAGATCGTGCTGACCGTGATCGAACTCGCGCTGCCGCCGGTGTTCTTCTGGCTGTCCGCCGCCGACGAGAAGCGGGTGGCCGCGCCCGACGCCGGACGGGTCCGTGCGGCCGGTTGACCGAGCGCGCCCCTTCACAGCCGGTGTCGGTGGGTTTTAGTAGCGTCGTGGCGTGAGCGACTGGTTGGGGCCCTCGGACGGCGGCGGCGAGAGCGCGGGTCTGTTCGCCGCACCCGGATCCGAGCCGGAGGGCGGCCGGGTGACCGCGGGCCTACCGCCGGTGCGCCCGGACGCACCGCTCGCGGTCCGGATGCGGCCGACGAGCCTGGACGAGGTGGTGGGGCAGGGGCATCTGCTCGGCCCCGGCGCGCCGCTGCGTCGGCTCGTCGAGGGCTCCGGTGCGGCGTCGGTGATGCTCTTCGGCCCACCTGGCACCGGCAAGACGACCCTGGCGTCGCTGATCTCGCGTGCGACGGGACGCCGGTTCGAGGCGTTGTCCGCGCTGTCGGCCGGTGTGAAGGACGTGCGCGCCGTCATCGACCTGGCGCGCAGGCGACTCACCTCCGGGGAGCAGACCGTGCTCTTCATCGACGAGGTGCACCGCTTCTCCAAGACGCAGCAGGACGCGCTGCTCGCCGCCGTGGAGAACCGGATCGTGCTGCTGGTGGCGGCAACCACCGAGAACCCCTCGTTCTCGGTGGTCTCGCCGCTGCTGTCCCGGTCCCTGGTGCTGCAGTTGCAGCCGCTGACCGCGGAGGACATCGGGGCGCTGCTCGACCGGGCGCTGCGCGACCCGCGCGGCTACGGCGGCGGCGTCGCCCTGACGGAGGACGCAGCCGACCACCTGGTGCGGCTCGCGGGTGGCGACGCCCGGCGCGCGCTGACCGCGCTGGAGGCGGCCGCCGGGACGGCGCTCGACGCGGTGGACGAGTCGGAGCCCGGCGAGCCCGTGGTCGTCGACCTGGAGACCGTCGAGGCCAGCGTCGACAAGGCCGCCGTGCGCTACGACCGCGACGGCGACCAGCACTACGACGTGATCAGCGCGTTCATCAAGTCGATCCGCGGCTCGGACGTCGATGCCGCGCTGCACTACCTGGCCCGGATGATCGCCGCGGGCGAGGACCCGCGTTTCATCGCCCGCCGGTTGGTGGTGCACGCGAGCGAGGACATCGGCATGGCCGACCCGACCGCGCTGCAGACCGCGACGGCGGCTGCGCAGGCGGTCCAGCTGATCGGCATGCCCGAGGCCCGGCTCGCGTTGGCGCAGGCGACCATTCACCTGGCGACCGCACCGAAATCCGGAGCGGTGATCGCGGCCCTCGGCGCGGCGATGGCCGACGTGTCCGCCGGAAAGTCCGGGCTGGTGCCGCCTCACCTACGGGACGGGCACTACGCGGGGGCCGAGAAGCTGGGTAGTGCGGTCGGGTACCGCTACCCGCACAACGCCGCGGACGGGGTGCTGCCGCAGCAGTACCCGCCGGACGAGCTGATCGGCGTCGACTACTACCAGCCGACCGGACACGGCGCCGAGCGCGAGATCGCCGCGCGGGTGGGCAAGTTGCGCCGGATCGTGCGGGGCTGACGCGGGCCCCGAGCGCTGCGCACCCCGCCGTCCGCGGCACGTTAAGCTGGATATTCATCCGCGACGCCCATGAAGTAAGGACCGGTTAGTGCAGACCCACGAGATCCGCAGGCGATTCCTCGACCACTTCGTCAAGGCGGGTCACGCCGAGGTGGCCAGTGCCTCGCTGATTCTCGACGACCCGAACCTGCTGTTCGTCAACGCGGGCATGGTCCAGTTCGTGCCGTACTTCCTCGGTCAGCAGACCCCGCCGTACGCGACGGCGACCAGCGTCCAGAAGTGTGTCCGCACCCTCGACATCGAGAACGTCGGCATCACCACCCGGCACAACACCTTCTTCCAGATGGCAGGCAACTTCTCCTTCGGCGACTACTTCAAGCGGGAGGCGATCAAGCACGCCTGGGCGCTGCTGACGAACAGCATCGACGACGGCGGCTACGGCTTCGACCCCGAGCGACTGTGGGTCACGGTGTACCTCGACGACGACGAGGCCCGCGACATCTGGATGGAAGAGGCCGGGATCCCCGCCGAGCGGATCCAGCGCCGCGGTAAGGCGGACAACTACTGGTCCATGGGCATCCCCGGTCCCTGCGGCCCGTGCTCGGAGATCTACTACGACCGCGGGGCCGAGTACGGCCTCGAGGGTGGACCCGAGGCCGACGAGGACCGCTACCTCGAGATCTGGAACCTCGTGTTCATGCAGAACGAGCGGGGTCTCGGCGGTCCGGGCAAGGACAACTACGAGATCCTCGGCCCCCTGCCGAAGCAGAACATCGACACCGGCATGGGCGTCGAACGCGTCGCCTTCCTGCTGCAGGGCGTCGACAACGTCTACGAGACCGACCTGGTGCGGCCCGTGATCGCGAAGGCCGAGGAGCTCACCGGCCGCGCCTACGGGAAGAACCACGAGGACGACGTCCGATTCCGCGTCATCGCCGACCACGCCCGCACCGCGGCGATGCTGATCGCCGACGGCGTGAACCCGAGCAACTTCGGTCGCGGCTACGTGCTGCGCCGACTGCTGCGGCGGATCGTCCGTTCGGTCAAGCTGCTCGGCGCCGAACAGCCCAGCATGGCGGAGTTCATCACCGTCGTCCGCGACACCATGGCCCCGTCGTACCCGGTGCTCTCCTCCGACTTCGACCGCATCCTCAGCGTCGCGGTCGGCGAGGAGTCGGCCTTCCGGCGCACACTCGACTCGGGCGAGAAGCTGTTCGAGACCGCCGCCGAGGAGGTCAGGTCCGCGGGCAAGAAGGTCATCGCGGGCAGCGAGGCCTTCGCCCTGCACGACACCTACGGCTTCCCGATCGATCTCACCCTCGAGATGGCGTCCGAGGCCGGATTGACCGTCGACGAGGACGGCTTCCGCTCGCTCATGGCCGAGCAGCGCCAGCGCGCCAAGGACGACGCGCAGGCCCGCAAGCACGCGCATGCGGACCTCACCGTCTACAAGGAGTTCGTCGACCGCGGCGAGACCGAGTTCACCGGCTTCGCCGAGCTGACCTCCGAGGCCGCCGTGCTGGCGCTGATCTCCGACGGCGTCCGGGTGCCGGTGGCGACCGCCGGGCAGGACGTCGAGGTCATCCTCGACCGCACCCCGCTGTACGCGGAGTCCGGCGGCCAGATCGCCGACATCGGCGTCATCACCGGGCCGGGCCTGCGGGTCCGCGTGCGCGATGTGCAGAAGATCGCCAAGAAGCTGTGGGTGCACAAGGTCACCGTCGAGCAGGGTCAGCTCACCGAGGGGGACACCGTGCTCGCGCAGGTCGACGCCAACTGGCGTGCCGGGGCGACCCAGGGGCACTCCGGTACCCACATGGTGCACGCCGCACTGCGACAGGTGCTGGGCCCCAACGCCGTTCAGGCCGGTTCGCTGAACAAGCCCGGCTACCTGCGGTTCGACTTCTCCTGGCAGAGCCAGCTCTCCGAGCAGCAGAAGGCCGACATCGAGGCGGTCGCCAACGAGGCCGTCGCGGCGAACCACCCGGTCAACACCTTCGTCACCGACCTGACGAAGGCCAAGTCGATGGGTGCGATGGCCCTGTTCGGCGAGAACTACGGCGACGAGGTCCGTGTCGTCGAGATCGGCGGACCGTTCTCGATGGAGCTGTGCGGTGGCACCCACGTCGCGCACTCCTCGCAGATCGGGCAGATCACCCTGCTGGGTGAGTCGTCCGTCGGCTCGGGGTATCGCCGTGTCGAGGCGTTCGTCGGGCTGGACTCGTACAAGTACCTCGCCAAGGAGCGCGCCCTGCTGGCCGGAGTCGCGACCGCCCTCAAGGTGCCGTCCGAGGAGGTGCCCGGCCGTGTCGAGCAGCTCGTCGAGCGGCTCAAGGTCGCGGAGAAGGAACTCGAGCAGACCAAGGCCGCGGCCGTTCTCGCCGCCGCCGGGTCGTTCGTGGACAAGGCCCAGCGCATCGGCGGGCTGCTGCTCGTCGCCGAGGCCGCTCCCGACGGCGTCGCGGCCGGTGACCTGCGGACCCTCGCCACCGACGTGCGTGGCCGATTCGGCACCGAGCCGGCGGTCGTCGTGCTGATCGGTTCGGTCGACGGCAAGGTGCCCTTCGTGGTGAGCGCGAACAAGGCGGCCCAGGAACTCGGCGTGAAGGCGGGCGACCTGGTGGCCGCATTCGGTCCGAGCATCGGCGGCCGCGGTGGCGGCAAGCCGGAGATGGCCCAGGGATCCGGCACCGACGCGTCGGGCATCCCCGCGGCACTCTCGGCGGTGCGCGCCCGCGTTGCCGAGCTGGCCGGGTGACCGAGGCGGATCAGCCCGGCGACCAGGGGCGGGGTCGCCGGATCGGGGTGGATGTCGGCAGCGTCCGGATCGGCGTCGCCGCCAGCGATCCGGACGGGATCCTGGCCACCCCGGTGGAGACCGTGCCGCGGGCCAAGTCCCGCGCCGACAGATCCGACATCGAGCGACTCGCCGCGATTGTCGCGGAATACGAGGCGGTCGAGGTTATCGTCGGACTGCCGCGAACCCTCAGGGGGGAGAGTGGCTCCGCGGCGGGACTCGCATCGAAGTTCGCCGCGCAGCTCCGGGATCGGTTGGCGCCCATCCCGGTTCGCATGACCGATGAACGCTTTACGACGGTGACCGCGTCGAGGGCTCTGCGTGAGAGCGGGGTCAAGGCCAAGGGTCAGCGGTCGGTGATCGATCAGGCCGCGGCCGTCGCGATCTTGCAAGGATGGTTGGACCAACGAAGCAGGGCCCTGCCGGAGCAGGGGACCGCGTCATCGATGGAGGACGAGTGACGGAAGACCCCTGGCAGTACCGCAGCCGAGCGGACGAACGTCGCGCGCGGGAGGCCGCGGCGGGCCGGAAGAGTCGTGGCAAGGCCGTCGTCGCGGTCGCCGGACTCGGTGCGCTGGCACTGGTCATCGGCGTCGGCTACGTCGGCGGCAAGAAGCTGCTCGGCGGCGGTGTCGACGCACCCGCCGACTACGCGGCAGGCGAAGCCGGACCCGACGTCGTCGTGCAGGTGCACCCCGGTGACACCGCCGATCAGATCGCCACCGAGATGGCCGAGAAGGGCGTCGTGAAGAGCGCGTCGGCGTTCTTCAACGCGGCGGTCCAGAACGACGCCATGACCTCGGTGCAGCCCGGCTTCTACAACCTCGAGTCCCAGGTGCCGGCCGCGCAGGCCGTCTCGGGTCTGGTCGACCCGAACTCACGGGTCGGCGCGCTGGTCATCTCCGAGGGCCGTCAGCTGCACGACAGCAGGGACGTCAACACCGGGGCGACCAAGCGTGGCATCTACACCCTGATCTCCGAGGCCAGCTGCCTGCCGACGCCCTCGGGCCAGCAGAAGTGCGTCAGCGTCGAGGACCTCAAGACCGCGGGCGCCAACCCGAACTTCGCCGCGCTCGGCGTGCCCGACTGGGCGGCGGCCCGGGTCAAGTCGGTCCCGGACCGGACGCGGCAGCTCGAGGGCCTCATCGCCGCGGGCAAGTGGGACTTCGACCCGACGGCGTCGGCGTCGGAGATCCTCACCACCCTGGTCAGCGAGAGCGCCGCCAAGTACGAGGCGACGGGCATCGACACCGCGGGGAACGCCGTCGGGCTCAGCCCCTATGACCTGCTCGTCGCGGCGTCCCTGGTGGAGCGGGAGTCGCTGCCGGACGACTTCGGGAAGGTCGCGCGCGTGATCGTCAACCGGCTCGCGGAGCCGCAACGCCTCGAGCTCGATTCGACGGTCAACTACGCCCTGGACACCACCGAGCTCGCGACCACCGACGGCGACCGCGCGAAGGTCACCCCGTGGAACACCTACGCGATGGACGGACTGCCCGCGACCCCGATCTCGTCGCCGAGCATCGGCGCCGTGGAGGCCGTCGAGAAGGCCCCCGCGGGCGACTGGCTGTACTTCGTGACGATCGACAGCAAGGGCACCACCCTGTTCACCAAGAGCTACACCGAGCACCTCGAGAACAGCAAGAAGGCGCTGGCAAGCGGGATCCTCGACAGTGGACGCTGAGCTGCCACGCAGGGCGGCGGTCCTGGGCAAGCCGATCGGGCACTCCAAGTCGCCGTTGCTGCACCTGGCGGCGTACCGAGCGCTCGGCCTGACCGACTGGACCTACGACCGCATCGAGTGCACCGGCGAGCAGTTGCCCGCGCTCGTCGACGGGCTGGGCCCGGAATGGGTCGGGCTCTCGGTGACGATGCCCGGCAAGCTCGCCGCGCTCGAGTTCGCGACCGAACGCACCGAACGCGCCGTGCAGGTCGGTTCGGCCAACACCCTGGTCCGGGTGGCCGGCGGCTGGCGGGCCGACTGCACCGACGTGGACGGCGTGACCGGGGCGCTGGCCGAGGTCGGGGTCACCGATCTGAGCGGCGCGAACGCGGTGGTGATCGGTGCGGGCGGGACCTCGCGGCCGGCGCTGCGGGCCCTGGCGGACCTCGGTGTCACCGCGGTGAACGTGGTGGCGCGTGACGCGCAACGGGCCGCGGACACCTTGGCGTGCGCCGAGACCATCGGCCTGCGGGCCACCCACGTCGGGTTCGACGCGGACGCGCTGGCCCGTGCCTGCGCAGGCGCGGGCGCCGTGGTGAGCACCGTCCCGGCCGAGGCGGTGGCGCCGTTCGCGGACGCGATCGCGGTGGCGCCTGTGGTGCTCGATGCAATCTACGACCCGTGGCCGACACCGCTGGCCCGGGCGGTCGAGCGGGCAGGCGGCACCGTGGTCGGCGGGCTGCGCATGCTGCTCAACCAGGCGTTCGGGCAGGTGGAGCAGTTCACCGGGCGGCCCGCGCCGCGGGAGGCGATGGCGGCGGCGCTGGAGCGCTGAGCAGGCGATCCACAGGCCCTGAAACGATCCACAGGCGCACCGTTTTCGCCGCCCGCGCGGCACCGGTGATGTCCGGTCGGTGGCACCGTTCGGGACATGGTGGTGGTCGTGATGGGGCTCGTAGGCGTGGCCGCGGGGATGTGGACCCGCCGGTTCCTGACCGGGTTCACCGCGCACCCGCCGATGTGGTGCGTGGCCGCGTTGGGGGTGGGGTTCGCGCTGTCGGCGGCGTCGGCGCCGTCATGGGCGGTGACGGCGGCCGGGTGTGCGCTGATCTGGTGGTGCGTCAGCCTCTCCGTCGTCGACCTGGGCGAACGGAGGCTCCCGAACGAGCTCACCCTGCCGGGCGCCAGCGCGGTGTTCCTGGGCTCGGTCCTCGTGGGCCGGGGGATGGCGGCCCTGGTCGGGGCGGCGATGCTGGCCGGGCTCTACCTGTTCGTGCACCTGGCATCCCCGCAGGCGATGGGCGGCGGGGACGTGAAGCTGGCCCTCGGACTCGGTGCCGTGACGGGTGCGGCGGGCGCCCAGGCGTGGCTGGCGGCGACGGTCGGTGCGGTGGCGCTGACGGCGGCGGCAGGCGGGTGCGCCCTTGCCCTCGGGCGGGGCCGCCGCGCACTCGCGCACGGGCCGTCGATGTGCCTGTCGACGCTGCTGGCGTTGAGCCTGGCAGCGGGCGGGTAGCCGGGGACCGGGCCGGTGTGCGTTGACGACCACGTTTCGTGAAAAGATGGGCGGCGTGCTGCGCTGGATAACTGCCGGAGAATCCCATGGTCCCGCCCTCGTCGCCCTCCTGGATGGGATGGTCGCCGGGGTCGAGGTGACCTCCGAGGACATTGCTTCCCAACTCGCCCGCCGTCGCCTCGGCTACGGCCGCGGTGCCCGCATGAGCTTCGAGAAGGACGTCGTGACGGTGGTCGGCGGCGTCCGGCACGGTCGCACGATGGGCGGTCCCGTCGCCATCGAGGTCGCGAACAGCGAGTGGCCCAAGTGGGAAACGGTCATGTCCTCCGACCCGGTGGACGAGGCGCTGCTCAAGGATCTCGCGCGTAACGCGCCGCTGACCCGCCCTCGCCCGGGCCACGCCGACTACTCCGGCATGCTCAAGTACGGGTTCGACGACGCCCGTCCCGTCCTGGAACGCGCCAGTGCCCGCGAGACCGCGGCCCGGGTCGCGGCCGGAACCGTGGCCCGTGCCTTCCTGCGCCAGGTCTTCGGCGTCGAGGTGATCTCCCACGTGATCTCCATCGGTGCGGCCTCGGGCCCCGCCGAGTCCCCGGTCCCCGGTCCCGACGACCTCGCGGCCATCGACGCCAGCCCGGTGCGCGCCTTCGGCGCCGAGGCCGAGGCCGCGATGATCGCGGAGATCGACGCGGCCAAGCGGGACGGCGACACCCTCGGCGGTGTCGTCGAGGTGGTCGTGCACGGCCTGCCCGTCGGGCTGGGCTCGTTCATCAGCGGCGAGAACCGGCTCGATTCCCGACTCGCCGCCGCGCTGATGGGTATCCAGGCGATCAAGGGGGTCGAGGTCGGCGACGGCTTCGAGACCTCCCGGCGCAGGGGCAGCGCCGCTCACGACGAGATGCGACCCGGCCCGGACGGCGTGCTGCGCTCGACGAACCGCGCAGGCGGCCTCGAGGGCGGCATGACCAACGGCGAGGCGCTGCGGGTCCGGGCGGCGATGAAGCCGATCTCCACCGTGCCGCGGGCGCTCGCGACCGTCGACATGTCCACCGGCGAGGAGGCCGTCGCCATCCATCAGCGCAGCGACGTGTGCGCGGTCCCCGCCGCGGGCGTGGTCGCGGAGTCGATGGTGGCACTGGTGGTCGCGCAGGCCGCGCTCGAGAAGTTCGGCGGCGACTCGGTCGAGGAGACGATGCGCAACATCGACGGCTACCTCGACTCCGTCCGGGAACGCCTGTCGAGGTGACTCCCAGGGCCGTCCTGATCGGACCGCCGGGCGCCGGCAAGTCCACCATCGGGCGTCGACTGGCGCGGGCGCTGGACGTCGAGATCTTCGACACCGACGCCGCCATCGAGCGGGAGTCGGGCAAGACGATTCCGGAGATCTTCGCCCAGGACGGGGAACCGGCGTTCCGCGCTCTGGAGGAGGACATGGTCCGGCGCGCGCTGGTCGAGCAGGAGGGCATCGTCTCGCTCGGCGGCGGCGCGATCCTGTCCGATGTCACCCGCGCCCGCCTGGTCGGCCACACGGTCGTCTACTTGGAGATCAGCGTGGCGGAGGGACTCAAGCGGACGGGCACCAACACCTCCCGGCCGCTCCTCAACGGCGGCGACCCCCGCCAGAAGTACCGGGACCTGATGCGGCGGCGGCGACCGCTGTACCGCAAGGTGGCCACCATCCGGGTCCGCACCGACGGGCGCAGCCCCGCCCGCGTGGTGCAGCAGCTCGTCACCAAACTGGGGTAGAGCAGTGGCAGCGATCCAGGCAACAGCGATCCAGCAGCAGCGCACAGAAGCGGAGAAGCAGACAGTGACCGAACCCGTACGCGTCGAGGTCAAGACCGCCAGTCCCTACCCGGTGATCATCGGCCGCGGACTGCTCGGCGAACTGGTCGACGAACTGATCGGCACCAGGACCGTCGCGATCTTCCATCAGCCGCCGTTGGCGCAGACCGCGGAGGCGGTGCGAGCCGCGCTCGCCGCGAAGGGGATCGACGCGCATCGCGTCGAGATCCCGGACGCCGAGGACGGCAAGGATCTCGCCGTCGCGGGCTTCTGCTGGGAGGTTCTCGGCCGCATCGGACTGACCCGCAGCGACGCCGTGGTCAGCCTAGGTGGCGGCGCGGCCACCGACCTCGCCGGGTTCGTCGCGGCCACCTGGATGCGGGGTGTGCGCATCATCCACGTGCCGACCACGCTGCTCGCGATGGTCGACGCTGCGGTCGGCGGCAAGACCGGCATCAACACCGAGGCGGGCAAGAACCTGGTCGGTTCGTTCCATGAGCCGTCCGCGGTGCTGATCGACCTGGCGACCCTCGAGACCGTGCCGCGCAACGAGATCGTCGCGGGCATGGCCGAGGTGATCAAGACCGGGTTCATCGCCGATCCGACGATCCTCGAGCTCATCGAGGCAGATCCCGAGGCTGCCCTCGACCCGACCGGGGAGGTGCTGCCCGAGCTGATCCGCCGATCGGTGGAGGTGAAGGCGAAGGTCGTCGCCGCCGACCTCAAGGAGTCGGACCTGCGCGAGATCCTCAACTACGGACACACGCTCGGACACGCGATCGAGCGTCGCGAGAAGTACCGCTGGCGGCACGGCGCGGCGGTGTCGGTCGGGCTCGTGTTCGCCGCGGAACTGGGCCGGCTCGCGGGCCGGCTGGACGACGCCACCGCGGAACGGCACCGCACCGTCCTCGAGAGCGTCGGACTGCCCACCACCTACGACGCGGACGCGTTCGCGGACCTGGTCAAGGGCATGCAGACCGACAAGAAGAACCGCGCGGGCATGCTGCGGTTCGTCGTGCTGGACGGACTGGCGAAGCCGGGTCGGCTGGAGGGCCCGGACCCGACGCTGCTCGCGGCCGCCTACTCCGCCGTGGCCCGCGAGGAGCAGCCGGGCACCAGCGGCACGGTGCTCCTGTGAGGGTCCAGGTCCTCAACGGACCGAACCTCGGCCGGCTCGGCAAGCGGCAGCCCGAGGTGTACGGCGCCACGACGTACGCCGACCTCGTCGCGCTCTGTGAGACGGCCGCGGCGGAACTGGGCATCGAGGTGACGGTGCGTCAGTCCGACAGCGAGGCCGAGCTGCTCGGCTGGGTCCACGATGCCGCCGACGCCGGCGACCCGGTCGTGCTCAACGCGGGCGCGCTCACCCACACCTCGATCGCGCTGCGCGACGCCTGCGCCGAGCTCACGGCCGGGCTGGTCGAGGTCCACATCTCGAATGTGCACGCCCGTGAGGAATTCCGGCATCACTCGTACCTGAGCGCGATCGCGACGGGCGTCATCGTCGGGTGTGGCGTCGCGGGCTACCCGCTCGCATTGAGGTTCCTCGCGGAGCGGTAGACGAACTGTGAGTGGGTTTCACCCCAGCCGGGGTGAAACCCACTCACAGTCGCGAAGCGCTACTTGCCGTTCTCGGGCCTGATGGCCTCGAACACCTCGGTCGGTGCGTCGTTGGCGTACTGCTGCTGGGTGGGGGTCTGGTCCTCGCCCTGGCCGGTGCCGTGCTCGTAGGCCCACTCGGAGGCCTCGTAGTTCTCCTCCGCGGTCTCGACCACGTCGTAGTCCTGCTCGTTCGCGTACTCGCCGACGGCGACAGCGCCCGCCGCGCCCGCTGCACCTGCTGCGCCCGGCGAGACGTGGGCCGGCGTCGCCGGGGCCTTGCGCCGCACCAGGAACCGGCCGACCGCCACCGCGAGCATCGCGGGCAGGAAGACGAGCAGGACGGTGAAGGCGGCCCCGGAGGTGAGTTCGAAGAACAGGGTGTTGTCGCCGAGCGCGATGTCGGTGATCACACCGATCAGCCAGGTCACCGCACCTGCGAGCAGCCCCGCCACGGCGGCGGCCTTGAGCCACATCATGGTGAGGTCGGCGCCCGACTCCTCGTCCACCGCGGTGCGCGCGTCCCTGATGCCGTCGAGCCCGCCCCACAGCAGTGCCGCCAGCACCACCAACGCCAGCGAGAGCCACCGCAGCGACGAACCGTGCAGGGGCCACTGCGTGACCGCGAGTCCGAGCACCACCCTCGTCACGACATGCACCGACGCCATACCCAGACCACGAAGAAGCCACGAGTTCATGCCGACAGCGTAACGACCGCTGATCGGGAGCTGTGGGGTGTGTCACCAAATCGGCGGGATATCGGGTCAGACTTGCCGAACCTGCGTTGCGGCACCGGTGTCGTCGTTCTGTCGGTGGCCGCTGTCACACTGCAGAGATGGTGCGGCACACGACGTTCCGATACTGCCTCGACCCGACGGTCGAGCAGCAGGCGGTGCTGGCCAAGCATGCCGGGGCGGCGCGGTTCGCGTTCAACCAATCCCTGCGCGCGGTCAAGACCGCGCTCACCCGCCGCCGCACCGATCCCGATGTGGCGGTGCCGTGGTCGGGGTTCGACCTGATCAACGCGTTCAACACCTGGAAGAAGACCGCGGACGCGGGCCGCGTATTCGTCGTCGATGCCGAGGGGGTTGCGGAGATCCGGGTGACCGGGCTGGCGTGGCGGACCGAGGTATGTCAGCAGGTGTTCGAGGAGGCCGCGGTGGACTGCGGCCGCGCCCTCGCCGCCTGGTCGGCCTCCCGGACCGGGGCGAGGACGGGTCGGAAGGTCGGATTCCCGCGGTTCAAGAAGAAGTCCGGCGCGACACCGTCGTTTCGGCTGCGCAACAAGCAGCGGACGGGCGGCAGGCCGCCGATCCGGGTCGGTGACACGCGGCCCCGCTCGGTCACCCTCCCCGGTGTCGGGGCGGTGCGGGTGCACGACGATACCCGCCGATTGCGACGACTGTTGGGCAAGGGTCGCGGGAGGATCCTGTTCGCCACGGTCAGCTTCCGGGGCGGACGGTGGTGGGTCAGCCTGAATGTCGACGCCACCGACCTGCACCCAGCACAGCACCACCCACCGCGGCCCGAGAACGACGCTGGCGGCTGGGTCGGGATCGACCGCGGCCTGACGACGTTCCTCGTCGCGGCAACCGCCGACGGCCGCGAGGTAGCCCGCATCGACGATCCGCCGAAGGCCCTGGCCGCTGGGATGCGCCGTCAGCGGCGCCTCGCCAAAACCGTCTCCCGAAAGGAGAAAGGATCACACAACCGCACACGAGCGGCCGCCCGACTGGGGCGGCACCACAAGAAAGTTCGCGATATCCGCCGGCATTTCCTGAATGAGGTGTCGAACGCACTGGTCAAGACCCACGACCGGATCGCGCTCGAAGACCTGCATGTGACCGGGATGCTGGCCAATCACCGGCTGGCCCGCGCTATATCCGACGCCGCCTGGGCGGAGTTCGCCCGGATGCTGCGTTACAAACAGGCCTGGCGACACGGTGACATCGCCGTGGTCGACCGATGGTTCCCGTCGAGTAAAACCTGCTCGATCTGCGGCACCGTCAACGCGGGCCTGACGCTGTCGGATCGGGCGTTCGTCTGCGTGAACGGACACCGACTCGACCGCGATCACAATGCCGCGATCAACCTCGCTGCCTGGGCCGAGAACCATCACGGCAGTGATGCCGATGCCCAGGTCCGGGACCCCCAAGCAGGAGGCCCGGTCACCAACGCCCGCCGACAGGACGGCCCTGGCCCACACTCTGGTGTGGGTGAAACCAGCCTGGAAGACGCGGGAACCGACGCTCACCCCACCGCTGTGGCCTGAGCCGACGACGCCCGAGAAGGGCGGTGCCTCACAAGAACAAGTGAGGTCATGCTTTGCCGTAGGTTGAGCTCATGTCGACCGTCGATCACGGGTCCCGCCGGGCCGCGCTGCGCACTCTGCTCACCGACCGGGGCGTCGAGGCCCTCCTGGTGACGGATCTGCTCAACATCCGATACCTGACCGGGTTCACCGGGTCGAACGCAGCGCTGCTCGTCGACGCGCGTGACGAGCCGGGCGTCGAGTCACGGACCCTCATCTGCACCGACGGCAGGTACCTGATCCAGGTCGGCGAGCAGGTGCCGGACCTGGAGGCCGTGATCGACCGGGCCAGCGCCGCCGCCCTGATCGGCCGGTGCGCGGAGAGCGCAATCGCGCGACTCGGTTTCGAGAGTCACGTGGTGACCGTCGACGACCTCGCCGGCTGGCAGGAACTGGCGCCGTCGCTCGAGCTGATCCGGTCGCCACGGCTGGTCGAGCGGCTCCGCATGGTCAAGGACGAGCACGAGGTGGGCCTGCTGCGTCGCGCGTGCGCGGCCGCCGACCTGGCCCTGGCCGTCCTGCTCGAGCGCGGTGGGCTGCGACCGGGCCGGTCCGAACGCGAGGTCGGACGGGAACTGGAGTTCCTGATGCTCGAGCACGGCGCGGACGGCATCTCGTTCGAGACGATCGTCGCGGCGGGCGCGAACTCGGCGATCCCGCATCACCGGCCGACCGATGCCCGCCTCGCCTCCGGCGCCTTCGTCAAGCTCGACTTCGGGGCGACCGTCGAGGGGTACCACTCCGACATGACGAGGACGTTCGTGCTCGGGTCGGCGGTGGACTGGCAGCGCGAGGTGTACGAGCTCGTGGCGGCCGCGCAGGCGGCCGGCCGGGCGGCGCTGGCACCGGGTGTGGAGGTCGCCGCGGTGGACGCGGCGGCCCGCTCGGTGATCGAGGACGCGGGCTACGGCGAGCTGTTCCTGCACGGTCTCGGGCACGGCGTCGGCCTGGAGATCCACGAAGCACCGGGGATCGGCAAGCTCGGCACCGGTACACTGCTAGCCGGTGCTGCGGTGACGGTCGAGCCCGGTGTGTACTTCTCCGGTCGCGGAGGCGTCAGGATCGAGGACACGCTCGTCGTTCGCGAGCAGGAGCCCGAGCTCCTCACCCTCACCACCAAGGATCTCGTAATCGTCTGAAGGAGACGCGAAGTAAGTGGCTGACACCAGTGATTTCAAGAACGGGCTCGTGCTGAAGATCGAGGGCCAGCTCTGGCAGATCATCGAGTTCCAGCACGTGAAGCCGGGCAAGGGCCCCGCGTTCGTGCGGACCAAGCTCAAGAACGTGCTCTCCGGCAAGACCGTGGACAAGACCTTCAATGCGGGTGTCAAGGTGGAGACCGCCACGGTCGACCGTCGCGACATGACCTACCTCTACCACGACGGTAGCGACTACATCTTCATGGACGGCGAGACCTACGACCAGATCTCGATCAACGAGGCGACGGTCGGCGACGGCGCGCGCTTCCTGCTCGAGAACATGCAGGTCCAGGTCGCGACCCACGAGAATGCCCCGCTGTTCGTCGAGCTGCCGGTCACCGTCGAGCTCGTCGTCAAGCACACCGATCCCGGCCTGCAGGGCGACCGCTCCACAGGCGGCACCAAGCCCGCCACCCTCGAGACCGACGCCGAGGTGCAGGTCCCGCTGTTCATCAACACCGGCGACAAGCTCAAGATCGACTCCCGTGATGGCAACTACCTGGGCCGTGTGACTTCGTAGCGTGTCCGGTAGTCAGAAGAAGCTCGGGGCCAGGCACAAGGCCCGCAAGCGCGCAGTCGACTTCCTCTTCGAGGCCGAGGCGCGTGACGTCGACCCGGTCGACCTCGCCACCGAGCGGGCCGAGCTCGCGGGCAAGGACGACGCCGTCGCCCCGGTGAACCCGTACACGGTCACCCTGGTGACCGGCGTCGCGGAGAACCTCGACCGGCTGGACCAGGTCATCGCCGACCACCTGCAGGACTGGACGCTCGAACGGCTACCCGCGGTGGACCGCGCGGTCCTGCGGATCGCGGTCTGGGAGCTCTTCCACGCCACCGACGTGCCGCCCGTGGTGGCGGTCGACGAGGCCGTCGAGCTGGCCAAGGAGCTGTCGACCGACGACTCGCCGGGATTCATCAACGGCGTGCTCGGTCAGGTGGTGCTCGTCGCGCCGCAGGTGCGGGCCGCGGCGGCCGCGACCTCGCAGCGTGCGGAGGCCACACCCGAGCCGGGTGCCGAGGCCTGACCCGGCGCCGAAGGACACGCGAACGCCGCGGACCGATCACGGTCCGCGGCGTTTGTCGTCGGGGAGTGGAGGCCGGGTCAACGGGGTCCGATTGTGGCTCAGCACACCCCGAACCGCGTCGGGTCCCGGGTCGCGGCGCTGATAGGCTGGCGGGCGTCAGACATCCTTTAACGATCCGTCCAGAGAGGCGGAGAAGGAGGTCCAGCTTGCTCACGCCCGAGCCATCCTCCGCCGATTCGTCGGCTCAGGATCACCCTGTCACCAGGGAGCTGCTCTCTTCTGCCGACGTTGGTCGGACCATCGCGCGGATCGCGCACCAGATCATCGAGAAGACCGCGCTCGACGCCGAGACCGATCCGCCCCGAGTGGTGTTGATCGGTATCCCGACGCGCGGCACCACCCTCGCCAACAGGCTGGCGAACAAGATCGAGGAGTTCTCGGGTGTCCGCCCCCCGACCGGCTCGCTCGACATCACCCTTTACCGCGACGATCTGCGGACCAAGCCGCACCGGCCCCTCGAGCGCACCTCGGTGCCCGAGGGCGGGGTGGACCAGGCGCTCGTCGTCCTCGTCGACGACGTCCTGTTCTCCGGGCGGACCGTGCGCTCGGCGCTGGACGCGCTCCGCGACCTGGGCAGGCCGAAGGCCGTGCAGCTCGCGGTGCTGGTCGACCGTGGTCACCGGGAGCTCCCGTTGCGCGCCGACTTCGTCGGGAAGAACGTGCCGACCGCGCGCACCGAGGACGTGAAGGTGCAGTTGGTCGAGCACGACGGGGTCGACAGCGTCACGCTGAGCGGTGGGGCCAAGGCCGCACCGCACGACGACGCGAACAAGGCGAGCGGGGAGCCGAATCTGTGAAGCACCTACTGTCGGTCTCCGACCTGACCCTCGAGAGCGCGACGGGGCTGCTCGACGAGGCCGAACGGTTCGAGCAGGCCCTGCTCGGGCGCGAGGTCCGCAAGCTCCCGACGCTGCGGGGACGCACCGTGATGACGGTGTTCTTCGAGAACTCGACCAGGACCAGGGTGTCCTTCGAGGTCGCGGGCAAGTGGATGAGCGCCGACGTGATCAACGTCAGCGCCAGCAGCTCGTCGGTGTCGAAGGGTGAATCGCTGCGCGACACCGCGATGACCCTGCGGGCCGCAGGCGCCGACGCGCTGATCGTGCGGCACCCGGCCTCCGGCGCCGCGCACCGGATCGCGGAATGGACCACGCAGGGCGACGAAGGCCCGGCCGTGATCAATGCGGGCGACGGCACGCACGAGCACCCCACCCAGGCACTCCTGGACGCGTTGACCCTGCGGCAGCGGCTCGGTTCCATCGCCGGCAAGCGGATCGCGATCGTCGGGGACATCCTGCACAGCCGGGTGGCCAGGTCGAACGCCTTCCTGCTCTCGACGTTGGGTGCGGAGGTGGTGCTCGTCGCGCCGCCCACCCTGCTGCCGGTGGGCGTGTCGAGCTGGCCGGTGACCGTGTCGCATTCGTTGGACGCGGAGCTGCCGGGCGTCGACGCCGTGCTGATGCTGCGGGTGCAGGCCGAGCGCATGAACGGTGGGTTCTTCCCGTCGCCGCGCGAGTACTCGATCACCTACGGGCTGTCCGAGAAGCGGCTCGGCATGCTCGCCGATCATGCCGTCGTGCTGCACCCTGGCCCGATGCTGCGCGGCATGGAGATCGCATCGGCGGTCGCGGATTCACCGAAAGCTGCAGTGCTGCAGCAGGTTACGAACGGAGTTCACATTCGCATGGCGGTCCTGTTCGGGTTGTTGGTCGGTACCGAGGAAGGTGCAGCGCTGTGAGCAGTGACAACTCCCGAGGCTTCGCCCGCGGCGATGTGCTGATCCGCGGGGCGCGGATCTACGGCGAGGGCGAGCCGCAGGACGTGCTGATCTCGGCCGGAGAGATCCGCGAGATCGGAGCCGGACTGGACGTGCCCGCAGGCGCCGAGGTCATCGAGGCGGCCGGTCAGGTGCTGCTGCCCGGTTTCGTCGACATGCACACCCACCTGCGCGAGCCCGGTCGCGAGGACACCGAGACCATCGAGTCCGGCTCGGCGGCGGCGGCGCTGGGCGGCTACACCGCGGTGTTCGCGATGGCCAACACCAGCCCGGTCGCCGACTCCGTCGTGATCACCGACCACGTGTGGCGCAGGGGGCAGGAGGTCGGCCTGGTCGACGTGCACCCGGTCGGCGCGGTCACCGTGGGGCTGGAGGGCAAGCAGCTCGCCGAGATGGCCACCATGGCGGCGGGCGTCGGCAAGGTGAAGATGTTCTCCGACGACGGTCACTGCGTGTACGACCCGCTCATCATGCGCCGGGCGCTCGAGTACTCGAGCGCGCTCGGAGTCCTGATCGCCCAGCACGCCGAGGAGCCGCGGCTGACCGTCGGCGCCGTCGCCCACGAGGGCCCGACCGCCGCCCGGCTCGGGCTGGCCGGCTGGCCCCGTGCCGCGGAGGAGTCCATCGTCGCCCGCGACGCGCTGCTGGCCCGAGACGCAGGCGCGCGCGTGCACATCTGCCACGCCTCCACCGCAGGCACCGTCGAGCTGATGAAGTGGGCGCGCGGGCAGGGCATCTCGATCACCGCCGAGGTCACCCCGCACCACCTGCTGCTCGACGATTCGCGGCTGGAGACCTACGACGCGGTGAACCGGGTGAACCCGCCGCTGCGCGAGCCCAGCGACATCGCCGCGCTGCGGCAGGGGTTGGCCGACGGCGTCATCGACTGCGTCGCCACCGACCACGCCCCGCACGCCGAGCAGGACAAGTGCTGCGAGTTCTCGGCCGCGAGGCCAGGCATGCTCGGGCTGGAGACGGCGCTGGCGATCGTCGCGCAGACGATGGTCGAGACCGGCCTGCTGGACTGGCGCGGCGTTGCCCGGGTGATGAGCGAGCGGCCCGCGGAGATCGTCGGGCTGAGCGATCAGGGCCGGCCGATCGCGGTCGGCGAGCCCGCCACGCTGGCACTGGTCGACCCGGCCCGCGAATGGACGGTGCGGGCACCCGAGCTGGCATCGATCGCCCAGAACAGCCCGTTCGACGCGATGACGTTCGGCGCCAAGGTGACCAACACCCTGCTGCGCGGCCGGATCACCGTCCGGGACGGGCAGGTGCGGGCATGAGCACGGACCGGATCCTGCTGACGCTCGGCTTCTTCCTGTTCTGGGCGCTGATGGTGGCGCTGATGTACCGGGGCTGGAAGAAGCGGGCCGGCCGTCAGGCGGACGTGATCGGGGACCTGCCCGCGGTGCCCGCCGACCTGGGCGCGCTGCTGATCCCCCCGAGCAGCGGCCTGTACGTGGGGAGCACCCTCGCGCCCAGCTGGCAGGACCGGATCGCGGTCGGCGACATCGGCTTCCGCGCGACGGGCGACCTCAGCAGGCACGAGAAGGGTGTGCTGCTCGAACGCGACGGCGCATCGGCGATCTGGATCCCGCAGGCATCGATCCGGGCGATCCGGACCGAGCGGGGGCTCGCGGGCAAGGTCATGAGCAAGGACGGGGTCCTGGTGATCCGGTGGGAGCTGCCCACCGGAACGGAGATCGACACCGGATTCCGTGGAGACGACAAGAGTGTGTACCCGGCATGGGTGAACGGAGAGAACGCGTGAGCGACAGCATTGAATCGGCCAGCGGCACAGGACCCGCGGCCCTGGTCCTCGAGGACGGCCGGATCTTCCGCGGCATCAGCTTCGGTGCGGTCGGCCAGACCCTCGGCGAGGCGGTGTTCAGCACCGGCATGACCGGCTACCAGGAGACGCTCACCGATCCGAGCTACCACCGCCAGATCGTGGTCTCCACCGCCCCGCAGATCGGTAACACCGGCTGGAACGATGAGGACGGCGAGGCGCTGAGCGCAGGCCGCCAGGCCTCCGGCGACTCGAACAAGATCTGGGTGGCCGGCTATGTGGTCCGCGATCCCGCGCGCCGCACCTCGAGCTGGCGCGCCACCGGGTCGTTGCAGGACGAGCTCGTCCGCCAGGGCATCGTCGGCATCTCGGGCATCGACACCCGGGCCCTGGTCCGGCACCTGCGCACCCGCGGTTCCATGCGGGCGGGCGTCTTCTCGGGGGCGGCGCTCACCGACGACGCCACGATGCTGCAGGCCGTGAAGGACCAGCCGTCCATGCTGGGTGCCGATCTCGCGGGCGAGGTCAGCACCGACAGCGGCTACATCATCGAGCCGGTCGGTGGCGAGGCCCGGTTCACGGTCGCGGCCATCGACCTGGGCATCAAGACCAACACCCCACGGATGTTCGCCCAGCGCGGCATCCGGGTGCACGTGCTGCCCTCGAACGCGAGCCTCGAGCAGATCCTCGACCTCGGCGCGGACGGGGTGTTCCTGTCCAACGGTCCCGGGGACCCGGCGACCGCCGACGGCGCGGTGCACCTGACCAAGGAGGTGCTCGGCCAGGGACTGCCGCTGTTCGGCATCTGCTTCGGCAACCAGATCCTCGGCCGCGCGCTCGGCCTGAGCACCTACAAGATGAAGTTCGGCCACCGGGGCATCAACATCCCGGTGATCGAGCACGGCACCGGGCGGATCGCCATCACCGCGCAGAACCACGGGTTCGCGCTCGAGGGCGAGGCCGGCCAGGAGTTCGACACCCCGTTCGGCCGCGCCGTGATCAGTCACACCTGCGCCAACGACGGCGCCGTCGAGGGCGTCCGCCTGCTCGACGACTCGGCCTTCTCGGTGCAGTACCACCCCGAGGCCGCGGCGGGTCCGCACGATGCCGCCTACCTGTTCGACCGCTTCACCAGCCTGCTCGAGGGAGTCAAGAAGTAATGCCACGTCGCACAGATCTCAAGCACATCCTGGTGATCGGTTCCGGACCGATCGTCATCGGCCAGGCCTGCGAGTTCGACTACTCGGGCACCCAGGCGTGTCGCGTGCTGCGCGAGGAGGGCCTGCGCGTGTCGCTGGTCAACTCCAACCCGGCCACGATCATGACCGACCCGGAGTTCGCCGACGCCACCTACGTCGAGCCGATCACCGCCGAGTTCGTCGAGAAGGTCATCGCCCGCGAGGCCGAGCAGGGCCACAAGATCGACGCGGTGCTCGCCACCCTCGGCGGCCAGACCGCGCTGAACACCGCGGTCGCGCTGCACGAGCAGGGCATCCTCGAGAAGTACGACGTCGAGCTGATCGGCGCCGACTTCGACGCCATCCAGCGCGGCGAGGACCGGCAGAAGTTCAAGGACATCGTCGCCAAGGTCGGCGGCGAGTCCGCGCGCTCGCGTGTCTGCTTCTCGATGGAGGAGGTGCACGACACCGTCGCCGAGCTCGGCTACCCGGTCGTCGTGCGGCCCTCGTTCACCATGGGCGGTCTCGGCTCCGGCATGGCGTACGACGTGGACGACCTCACCCGCATCGCGGGCGGCGGCCTGGCCGCCTCGCCCACCGCGAACGTCCTGATCGAGGAATCCATCCTCGGCTGGAAGGAGTACGAGCTCGAGCTGATGCGCGACGGCCGCGACAACGTGGTCATCGTCTGCTCGATCGAGAACGTCGACCCGGTCGGTGTGCACACCGGCGACTCGGTGACCGTGGCCCCGGCCATGACGCTCACCGACCGCGAGTACCAGAAGATGCGCGACCTCTCCATCGACATCCTGCGTGAGGTCGGCGTCGACACCGGCGGCTGCAACATCCAGTTCGCGATGGACCCGACCGACGGCCGCCTGGTGGTCATCGAGATGAACCCGCGCGTCTCGCGCTCGTCGGCGCTGGCGTCGAAGGCGACCGGCTACCCGATCGCGAAGATGGCCGCGAAGCTGGCGATCGGCTACACCCTCGACGAGATCGTCAACGACATCACGAAGGAGACGCCTGCCTGCTTCGAGCCGACGCTCGACTACGTGGTCGTCAAGGCTCCGCGGTTCGCGTTCGAGAAGTTCCCGGGTGCCGACGGCACGCTGACCACGACCATGAAGTCGGTCGGCGAGGCCATGTCCATCGGCCGCAACTTCACCGAGGCGTTCGGCAAGGTCATGCGCTCGCTCGAGACCAAGCGGGCCGGCTACTGGACGGGCCCCGACGTCGAGGCCGGCGGGGCGAGCGGAGCGACGGGGGATGTCACTGCCCTGGACGCACTGCTGCAGGATCTTTCCGTCCCGCAGGACGGGCGGATGTACGGCATCGAGAAGGCGTTCGCGCTCGGCGCGACCGTCGAGCAGCTGTTCGAGGCCACCAAGATCGACCCGTGGTTCCTCGACCAGTTCCAGCAGATCCACGAGCTGGGGGAGCAGATCCGCGCGGCCGAGGTGCTCGACGAGGCGATGCTGCGCCAGGCCAAGTACCACGGCCTGTCCGACCGGCAGATCGCGGCGCTGCGGCCGGGGCTCGGCGGGGACAGCCAGGAGGGCGAGGACGCGGTCCGCACACTGCGCGACGCGCTGAAGGTGCACCCGGTCTACAAGACGGTCGACACCTGCGCGGCCGAGTTCGAGGCCAAGACCCCGTACCACTACTCGACGTACGAGCTCGACCCCGAGGCGGAGTCCGAGGTCGCGCCGCAGACCGAGCGGCCCAAGGTGCTGATCCTGGGTTCGGGCCCGAACCGCATCGGGCAGGGCATCGAGTTCGACTACTCCTGCGTGCACGCGGCCCTGACGCTGTCCGAGGCCGGGTACGAGACCGTCATGGTCAACTGCAACCCGGAGACGGTCTCCACCGACTACGACACCGCGGACCGGCTGTACTTCGAGCCGCTGACCTTCGAGGACGTGTTCGAGGTCTACCGCGCCGAGTCGGCATCGGGCACGGTCGCGGGCGTGATCGTCCAGCTCGGCGGCCAGACCCCGCTCGGCCTGGCGAGGCGGCTCAAGGCCGCGGGGGTGCCGATCGTCGGCACCAGTCCCGAGGCCATCGATCTCGCGGAGGACCGGGGCGAGTTCGGCCGCGTGCTCACCGAGGCGGGCCTGCCCGCGCCGAAGTTCGGCACCGCCACCACCTTCGACGGTGCCCGCGAGATCGCGGGCGGCATCGGCTACCCGGTGCTGGTGCGCCCCTCGTACGTGCTCGGTGGACGCGGCATGGAGATCGTTTACGACGAGAAGTCGCTGCAGGACTACATCTCTCGCGCCACCGAGATCTCCGACGACCGCCCGGTGCTGGTGGACCGGTTCCTGGAGGACGCGGTCGAGATCGACGTCGACGCGCTGTGCGACGGCACCGAGGTGTACCTCGGCGGCGTGATGGAGCACATCGAGGAGGCCGGCATCCACTCCGGCGACTCGGCCTGCGCGCTGCCGCCGATCACGCTCGGCAAGGCCGATCTCGAGAACGTCCGACGCTCCACCGAGGCGCTCGCCAAGGGCATCGGGGTCAAGGGGCTGCTGAACGTGCAGTACGCGCTCAAGGACGACATCCTGTACGTCCTCGAGGCGAACCCGCGCGCCAGTCGCACGGTGCCGTTCGTGTCCAAGGCGACCGCCGTCCAGTTGGCGAAGGCCTGCGCCCGGGTGATGCTCGGCGAGTCCATCGCGGACCTGCGGGCGAGCGGGGTCCTGCCTGCCGAGGGGGACGGCGGCAACACCCCGGCGGGCGCGCCGATCGCGGTCAAGGAGGCGGTGCTCCCGTTCAACCGCTTCCGCAGGGCGGACGGCACCGGCGTCGACACCCTGCTGAGCCCGGAGATGAAGTCCACCGGCGAGGTGATGGGGATCGACGCTGACTTCGGTACCGCGTTCGCCAAGAGCCAGACCGCCGCGTACGGCTCGCTGCCCACCAGCGGCGCGGTGTTCGTCTCGGTCGCGAACAAGGACAAGCGGTCGCTGATCTTCCCCGTGAAGCGGCTCGCCGACCTGGGCTTCAGGATCCTGGCCACCGAGGGAACCGCGGACGTGCTGCGGCGCAACGGCATCACCTGCGAGCAGGTGAACAAGCAGTCCGGCGAGGATCTGCCCGAGGGGGCGCGCACGATCGTCGACCAGATCAAGGCGGGGGAGGTGGACATGGTGATCAACACCCCGTACGGCAACTCGGGTCCCCGCGTGGACGGCTACGAGATCCGCAGCGCGGCGGTGTCGGTGAACATCCCGTGCATCACCACCGTCCAGGGCGCCTCCGCTGCCGTGCAGGGCATCGAGGCCGGCATCCGGGGCGACATCGGGGTGCGCTCCCTGCAGGACCTGCACGCGGCACTGCGCGAGCCGGGTCAGTCGTGAGCCAGCACAGCTGGGGCAGCCGGCTCCGGTCCGCGATCGCGGACCGGGGCCGGCTGTGCGTGGGCATCGACCCGCACCCGTCGCTGCTGCGGGCGTGGGGGCTCCCAGAGACCGCTGGGGGCGTCGAGACCTTCGCGGAGATATGCGTGGAGGCCTTCGTCGGCGACGTGGCGCTGGTGAAGCCTCAGGTGGCCTTCTTCGAGGCGTACGGTGCGGCCGGGTACGCGGTGCTCGAGCGGACCATCTCGGTGGTGCGCGCGGCGGGCACCCTGGTCATCGCCGATGCCAAGCGCGGCGACATCGGTTCGACCATGGCGGCGTACTCGCAGGCCTGGCTGGGCAAGGATGCCCCGCTGGCGTCCGACGCGGTGACGGTCTCGCCCTATCTCGGGTTCGGCGCGCTCGAGCCGGCCGTCGAGCTGGCGACCGAGCACGGCCGCGGGTTGTTCGTGCTCGCCCGTACCTCGAATCCGGAGGGTGGGCAGTTGCAGGGCGCTCGGTTGCTGGGTGATCGGTTGTTGGGTGATGAGCTCGACGCTGCCGACCTGTCGGATGTTTCTGCTGGTGAGGGTGTGTCGGTGGCGCAGTCGATCGTTGACGCGGCCGTCGCGCAGAACCGGGACGGCCGGGACACGGTGGGCCTGGTGGTCGGCGCGACACGCGGACACGGATTGGATTTATCGGAATTTTCCGGGCCGATTCTCGCGCCCGGGCTGGGTGCTCAGGGCGCCACCGTGGCCGATCTGGCGGAGATTTTCTGCGATTCGCGAGAGTTGTTGCTGCCCAACACTTCTCGTGACATTCTTCGGCACGGACCGTCGGTTTCCGCGCTTCGCGAGGCCGCGGAGCGGGCCCGGGACGAGGTCGAGAAGGGGCTCGCATAACCCACCGGAATTGCGCGCTGACCTGGGGGGTGGGTTCGCAATCGGCGCTCGGCGTGAGTACGGTCGCTATCGCTGCTGGTTAACCGGTGGCAGAAGACTATTTGCACACGACGAGACGGAGGAACCGTGGCCCTTCCCCAGTTGACTGATGAGCAGCGCGCCGCTGCTTTGGAGAAGGCGGCTGCAGCCCGTAAGGCCAGGGCTGAGCTCAAGGAGCGCCTCAAGCGCGGCGGCACCGACCTGAAGCAGGTCCTCAAGGACGCCGAAGAGAACGAGATCCTCGGCAAGATGAAGGTGTCCGCACTGCTCGAGGCCCTGCCCAAGGTGGGCAAGGTCAAGGCGCAGGAAATCATGACCGAGCTGGAGATCGCTCCGACCCGTCGCCTGCGTGGCCTCGGCGATCGGCAGCGCAAGGCTCTGCTCACCAGGTTCGATTTCGACGCTGAGTAGGAATCTGGTGGCTGACACACACAACGTGTCAGACAACAGCAAGACCACCCCGGCTTCGGACAGCGGGGACAGCACAGCGCAGAGGGGCCGGCTGGTTGTACTGGCCGGCCCCTCGGCCGTGGGTAAGTCGAGCGTGGTCCGCAAACTGCACGAGCGACTTCCCGACCTGGTCTTCAGCGTGTCTGCCACGACGAGAGACCCGCGCCCAGGCGAAATCGACGGCAAGGACTATCAGTTCGTCACCGCCGCCGAGTTCGACCGGATGATCGGCGCGGGCGAACTGCTCGAATGGGCGGAGATCCACGGCGGGCTGCAGCGGTCGGGCACCCCCGCCGCACCCGTGATCGCGGCCCTCGAGGCCGGACACCCCGTCCTGGTGGAGGTCGATCTGGCCGGCGCCCGCGCCGTCCGGGCGGCCATGCCAGAGGCGATTCTGGCCTTCCTGGCGCCGCCGAGCTGGGAGGAACTGGTGTCCCGGCTGACCGGTCGCGGCACCGAGTCGGAGGACGTCGTCGCCCGTCGGCTGGAGACCGCGAAGATCGAATTGGCTGCCAAGGACGAGTTCGACACGGTCATCGTGAACGTGGATGTCGACCGTGCGTGCGACGAGTTGGTATCCTTGTTGGTTGGAACGCCGCGATAGCCGGCGTTCATTCAGGATTCTAGGTAGAAACCAGTACCGATCTCGACTAGCAGCACCTTTGCACGAACCTGCAGTTCTCAGAAGTAGTTGCAGTTGAAACACAAGCGCCGACCACCACAGGAGATTCGCCAGTGAGCGCAACTCAAGCAGCCTTGTCCGACGCCGAGCGCCACGGCGTCCCGGCGTACGACACCCCGTTGGGCATCACCAACCCGCCGATCGACGAGCTGCTCGCCCGCACCTCCTCGAAGTACGCGCTGGTGATCTACTCGGCCAAGCGTGCCCGCCAGATCAACGACTACTACAACCAGCTCGGCGACGGCATCCTCGAGTACGTCGGCCCGCTGGTCGAGCCGGGCCTCCAGGAGAAGCCGCTCTCCATCGCGCTGCGCGAGATCCACTCCGACATGCTCGAGCACACCGAAGGCGAGTGACCGAGTGCCGGGTCGCCCCGCAGACTCCGCTCCAGTGACCCCTGAGGGCGAGTTCAACTCTGATTCCGCCGATCGACCCCGACGCATCGTCGTCGGGGTCGGCGGCGGAATCGCCGCATACAAGGCCTGTTCGATCATCCGCAGCTTCACCGAGAGCGGACACCAGGTGCGGGTGATCCCGACCGACTCGGCACTCGAGTTCGTCGGCCGCGCGACCTTCGAGGCACTGTCGGGCAATCCGGTGCAGACCGGCGTGTTCGCCGACGTCCCACAGGTGCCCCACGTGCGGCTCGGTCAGGAGGCCGACCTGGTGGTGATCGCGCCCGCGACGGCCGACCTGATGGCCAGGGCCGCGCACGGTCGCGCCGACGACCTGCTCACCGCGACACTGCTCACGGCGCGCTGTCCCGTGGTGTTCGCCCCCGCGATGCACACCGAGATGTGGGAGCACCCCGCGACCGTCGCGAACGTGGCCACCCTGCGCGACCGCGGAGCCTGTGTGATCGAGCCCGCGTCGGGGCGGCTGACCGGCAAGGACACCGGCGCGGGCCGGCTGCCCGACCCGGACGAGATCGTCGGCCTGGCGACGCTGCTGCTGGAGCGGCCCGACGCGCTGCGGCGCGACCTCGTCGGTCGCAAGATCCTGGTCTCGGCCGGCGGGACCCGCGAACCCCTCGATCCGGTCCGGTTCCTGGGTAACCGCAGTTCGGGTAAGCAGGGCTATGCCATCGCCCGGCTCGCCGCGCAGCGGGGCGCCGAGGTGACCCTGATCGCCGGCTATACCGCGGACCTGGCCGATCCGGCCGCGCTCGACGTGATCCGGATCCGCACGGCGAGCGAGCTGAAGGAGGCCGTGGACAAGGCGGCCGTGACCGCGGAGGCGGTCGTGATGGCCGCCGCCGTCGCGGACTTCCGGCCGTCGACGGTCGCGGACAGCAAGATCAAGAAGGGCGCGGACGAGCCCGACACGATCCCGCTGACCCGCAACGAGGACATCCTGGCCGGTCTCGTCCAGGCGCGACGCGACGGTGAGTTGCCGAACACGTCCGTCATCGTCGGCTTCGCGGCCGAGACCGGAGACGCGCACGGCGACGTGCTCACCCACGCTCGATCGAAGCTCGCCCGCAAGGGCTGCGACCTGCTCGTGGTCAATGCGGTCGGGGAGGGCAAGGCGTTCGAGGTCGACCACAACGACGGTTGGCTGCTCGGTGCCGACGGCTCCGAGGTCGCGCTCGAATACGGGTCCAAGGCGTTGATGGCGAGCCGAGTGCTCGACGCGCTGGTGTCCCTGCTCGACAGCGGTGGGGGCGCGCACGCGCAGACCGGTTCGGCCTCGTAGTCTGAAGGTCAGGGGGAACACTCCCGCTGGTTTCGTTTTTCTGCTGATTTCAATGGTTCATATCCGTCGTACCCCGCATTAGGGTCTGTGGGGCAATACCAACGCTGTGGCGAGAGGGAGTTCTGTGAGCAAGTCCGGTAGCCGGCTATTCACCAGTGAGTCCGTGACCGAGGGACACCCGGACAAGATCTGTGATGCGATCAGCGACTCCATCCTCGACGCCCTGCTGGAGCAGGATCCGCGCAGCCGCGTCGCCGTCGAGACGTTGGTGACCACCGGCCAGGTGCACGTGGCGGGCGAGGTCACCACCACGGCCTACGCGGACATCCCCAAGATCGTCCGCGACAAGGTCCTCGAGATCGGCTACGACTCGTCGGCCAAGGGCTTCGACGGCAACTCCTGCGGCGTGAACATCGCGATCGGTGCGCAGTCCCCGGAGATCGCGCAGGGCGTCGACCATTCCCACGAAGCCAGGGTCGACGGCGTCACCGACGACGAGATCGACCGTCAGGGCGCCGGCGACCAGGGGCTGATGTTCGGGTACGCCTGCACCGACACCCCCGAGCTGATGCCGCTGCCGATCGCCCTCGCGCACCGGCTCTCGCGCCGGCTGACGGAGGTCCGCAAGACCGGTGTGCTGCCGTACCTGCGCCCGGACGGCAAGACCCAGGTCACCATCGAGTACGACGGCGACCGTGCCGTGCGCCTCGACACCGTGGTCATCTCCACCCAGCACGCCGCCGACATCGACCTCGACAACCTGCTCACCCCGGACATCCGCGAGAAGGTGCTCGGTTCGGTGCTCGCCGAGCTCGGCGTTGCCACCCTCGACACCTCGGACGTCCGGCTGCTGGTCAACCCGACCGGCAAGTTCGTCCTCGGCGGTCCGATGGGCGATGCCGGCCTGACCGGCCGCAAGATCATCGTCGACACCTACGGTGGCATGGCCCGCCACGGCGGCGGCGCCTTCTCCGGCAAGGATCCGTCGAAGGTCGACCGGTCCGCCGCGTACGCCATGCGATGGGTGGCCAAGAACGCCATCGCCGCCGGCCTCGCCGAGCGCATCGAGGTCCAGGTGGCGTACGCCATCGGCAAGGCGGCCCCCGTCGGCCTGTTCGTGGAGACCTTCGGCACCGAGCGGACCGATCCGGCGCTGATCCAGAAGGCGATCACCGAGGTCTTCGATCTGCGCCCCGGCGCGATCATCCGGGACCTCGACCTGCTGCGCCCGATCTACGCGCCGACCGCGGCGTACGGGCATTTCGGCCGCACCGACATCGACCTCCCCTGGGAGCGCACGGACCGGGCCGAGAAGCTGCGCGCGGCCGCCGGACTCTAGATGGAATCAGCTCCGAGCCGCTCACCGAAATCGGTGGGCGGCTCGTGCTGTCGGTGCGGGATGGTCGGCTCGTGCCGGTGACCGCCGAACGGGACCCGGCGGAGTTCCTGCCCGTCGCCAGGGTGATCCCGATGCTGCCGCTCGCGCACCTGGACCGGGAGTTCGACTACCGGGTACCGCGTGAGCTGGACGAGCTGGCACAACCGGGAGTGCGGGTGCGCGTGCGATTCGCCGGGCGGCTGGTCGACGGTTTCCTGGTCGAACGCGTCGAGTCGAGCGAACACCCCGGCAAGCTGGGCTGGTTGGACAAGGTGGTCAGCGGTGAGCGCGTGCTGACCCCGGAGATCGCGACGCTGGTGGAGGCGGTAGCGCAGCGGTATGCCGGCACGCGGGCAGACGTTCTGCGGCTCGCAGTGCCACCCCGGCACGCGCGGGTCGAGGCGGAGCCGTGCGGCGAGCGGGCGCCCGCCCCGGATCCGTCCGGTTGCGAGGCGTGGTCGAGCTACGTCCACGGTGAGGCCTTCGTGGCCGCGGTGCGGGCGGGTCGCGGTCCACGTGCGGTCTGGCAGGCGTTGCCGGGGGAGGACTGGCCGGCCCGGCTGGCCGAGCTGGCGGCCGTGGTCGTCGCTCGCGCTCAGGCCGCGGTCCTGGTGGTGCCCGACCAGAAGGACCTTGATCGGGTCGCGGCGGCGTGCGTCGACCTGGTCGGTGACGAACTGGTGGTTCCGTTGGCAGCGGGCCTCGGTCCCGCGATGCGGTACCGCCGCTGGCTCGCGGCCCTGCGGGGCACCGCCCGGATCGTCGTCGGCACCCGCAGCTCGGTCTTCGCGCCGGTGCCGGACCTCGGCCTGGTCGCGGTCTGGGACGACGGCGACGACAGCCACTCCGAGCCGCGCTCGCCCTACCCGCACGCCCGCGAGGTGGCGTTGCTGCGGGCACACGCGAGCGGGTGCGCGCTGGTGCTCGGAGGCCACGCCCGGACCGCGGAGGCGCAGGCGCTGGTGAACTCGGGTTGGGCACACGACCTGGTGGCCGACCGTGCCGTGGTGCGCGCGCGGGCTCCCCAGGTCACCGCGCTGGCGGACAGCGACCACGCGCTCGCCCGGGATCCGGGGGCCAGGGCCGCGCGGCTGCCTGCGATCGCGTTCGCCGCCGCGAGGGAGGCGCTCGCCGCGGGGGCGGGCGTCCTGGTGCAGGTACCGCGGCGCGGCTATGTCCCGTCCCTGGCCTGCGGCAAGTGCCGCGCACCCGCCCGGTGCCGTCGGTGCAACGGCCCGATGTCGCTGGCGTCGGCAGTGGGCCCGGACGGTGCCGGCACGCCGACGTGCCGGTGGTGCGGGGTCGCCGACGCCACCCATCGGTGCAATGCGTGCGGAGCTCGGTCGCTGCGGGCGGTGGTCGTCGGGGCCGGCCGGACCGCGGAGGAGTTGGGACGGGCATTCCCCGGGGTGCCGGTCCGTACCTCGGGCGGCAGCGAGACGTTGGCGGCCGTGAAACCCGGTGCCGCGCTGGTGGTGTCGACCGTCGGTGCCGAGCCCGTCATGCCGGGCGGCTACGGTGCCGCGCTGCTGCTCGACGGTTGGGCGTTGCTGGGGCGGGCGGACCTGCGGGCCGAGGAGGAGACGTTGCGACGCTGGATGACGGCCGGTTCGCTCGTCCGCCCCGCAGGCGAGGGCGGCCGGGTCGTGGTGGTCGCGGACTCGACCCTTCCGACGGTCCAGTCCCTGGTTCGCTGGGACCCGGTGGGTGCGGCCCAGGCCCAGCTCGACGAGCGGTCCGAGGTCCGGTTCCCGCCGACCGTGCACATGGCCGCGGTCGACGGTTCGCGCGAGGCGATCGAGGCGTTGCTGGAGAACGCGCAACTGCCCGACGTGGTGGAACAGCTCGGTCCGGTGCCGCTGCCGCCGGGCGAACGGTTGCCGTTCGCGGGTGACGGCCCGGAACCGGCCGAGGTCGAGCGGATGCTGCTGCGGGTGCCGCGGGGGAGCGGCGGCGCCCTGGCGAAGGCGTTGTCCGAGGCGCAGGCCGTGCGCGGCGCCCGGCGCGAATCGGGGTCGGTCCGCGTGCAGGTCGACCCCGTCCGGATCGGCTGAGAATCGAGCATGATGTCGAACCCACCGCACCCGAGCACCTCGTGTCACCCGTTGCCCATCGTGGAAGAGCAGTACTCGATAGGTTGTCAAACCAGATCAACAGAACATCGAGTTCTTCGGAGAGAGCGAGCTGCACAGATGTCGAGTTTTCCGGGCCTTGCCCACATCGCGATCACGGTCTCTGATCTGTCCGCCAGTACCGCTTGGTACAGCGCATTGTTCGGGGCGGCGCCAGTGCTCGACGAGGACGAGGAGTCGGGAACCTTCCATCACACCGTGTTCGCACTCGACGGCGGAATGCTGTTCGGCCTGCACACCCACAGCACCAGCGGCGCTCCCAGCACATTCGATGAACGGCAGGTCGGTCTCGACCACATCGCGTTCCAGTGTTCCTCCGACACCCTGCCCCAGTGGCGCGATCGGCTCGACAGCCTGGGGATAGAGCACGGCGGGATCAAGTCGGCACACTACGGATCCGGTATCTCCTTCCGGGATCCGGACAACATCGCTCTCGAGTTCTTCGCGCCGCCGGCGTAGATACTCGCGGTCGCACCGCCACTACCGTCGGCCCGGACCGGCGGTTGTGTACCGCACCGGCTGGGCGTTCACTGGAAGTGGATGCACATGATCCACCACACGCCCCGGGAGGCTCGTCATGAAGCGGGCAGCGCCATCGACAAGTTGGAGTACCTACGACGTGCTGCCCCATGAGGGAGGCGACGCGGCGCACGGCTGGGAGGTGCACGAGCACGGTGCGCGTGAGCGCACGTACTTCGGTACCGAGCGGGAGGCGATCGCCGCCGCCCGTGAACTGGCGCACGCACATCACCCGGCGAAAGTGGTGCTGCACGGGCGAGACGGTTTCGCGTACCGCGAATTCGACTGCTAGCTAACGCATTTAACCCTCCCGAGTCGGTGGCGAGGAAGGATCGCGACCCCGCGAAATGTCTCCATGTGCGGGCCTGGGCGGTCCGCGGTCGTCGTCCGCTTGCCGTGTCCATCCGGAGTGTGATTGCCGGCACCCTTGCTATCGACTGTTTGTCGATATATCGTCGAATACGATATTGACGAACAGTCCGAGGAGGCTGACATGGAAGACATTCAACGAGGGCACGGGCGCGTCAGGCGCCGGCCCGGACGAGAGGGGCGGGACCGTCGTCGCGACGGATTCGGTCCCGGGTTCGGTCCCGGGTTCGGTCCCGGACAGGGCTTCGGGCCCGGTCACGGTCCCGGCGGTCAGCGACTCGGCCGCGGGCGGGGGCGTGGTGGACGCGGACGGCGCGGTGACGTGCGAGCCGCGGTGCTGCTGCTGCTCGCCGAGGGCCCGATGCACGGCTACGAACTGATCCAGCGGATCGTCGAGCGCAGCGACGGCGTCTGGCGGCCCAGCCCGGGCTCCATCTATCCCGCGCTCGCGCAGCTCGAGGACGAGGGCCTGGTGCTGATCGAGAAGGTGGCCGGCCGCAAGACCGCGCGCCTGACCGAGTCGGGCGTCGCGTACGTGGAGGAGAACAGGGCCGACCTGGGCAATCCGTGGGACGAGGTCAGCGCGGGCGTCGGCCAGGAGGCGCAGGACCTGCGCGCGCTGATCGGACAGCTGATGGGTGCGGCAGGCCAGGTCGCCGCGGTCGGGACCTCCGACCAGATCCGCAAGGCAGGCGAGGTGCTTGTCGAAAGCCGGCGCGCGCTGTACCGGATTCTGGCCGACGATCCGACTCCGACGTCCACCCCGGAGCCGGCCCCGGAACGGGCCGAGCCCGAACCGCACGAGTGATCGGCAACCGAATCCCCACCGGACCGTGCTGAAATCGTGACCTCCAGGTGGTCCCGTAGCCGCCGCCCCCGTGTGCATGATGTGGGTCGTGAACAGGATCGATTCGGGACCGTCCGGGGTAGGGGCGGGGCGGAGGATCGTCGCGACGGTCTCGCTGGCCCTCGCCGCATCAGTGCTCCCGCTCTCGTCGGCGCATGCCGAATCCGGCTCGTCGCAGGGTGGCGGGTCGATCTCCGAGGTCCCCGAGAATTCCGGACCGGCGCAGTCGACCCACGCCGCCGCGGCCGCATACGCGCGCACGCATCCCGGCACGGCGCCGCCCGGATCGAACGACTTCTCCTGCAGGCCGTCCGCGGCGCATCCGCGCCCGGTGATCCTCGCCCACGGCACCGATGCCAGCGCCTATTCGGACTGGTCCGCGCTCTCACCCGCACTCGAGTCCGCGGGCTACTGCGTGTTCGCCCTGAACTACGGGGGCAGGCCGGGCGGCGACTCGTTCGGGACCGAGGACATGCGGATCAGCGGGGAGCAGACCGCGGACTTCGTTCAGCGGGTCCGGTCCGCTACCGGTGCCGAGAAGGTCGACCTGGTCGGGTTCTCGCAGGGTGCGACGGTGACCAGGTACTTCGTCAACCGGCTCGGCGGTGCCGCGGTGGTCGACAGGTGGGTCGGGGTGGCCTCGCCCTCGTACGGCGGGGTGTTCTACGGACTGGCGCCGGTCGTCGACGGGATCCCCGGCGGGGCGGGGGCCATCGAGGCGGTGCTCGGGCAGGCGGTCGGCCAGCAGATTCAGGGATCGCCGTTCCTGGATGCCCTGAACCGGCCCTCGGACACCGTCCCGGGCGTGAGTTACACCACCATCGGGACCCGCTATGACGAGATGATCCAGCCCTCGTCGAATGTCGCACTGCGAGGCCCGGGCGCGACGAACATCGAGATCCAGGAGCTGTGCCCGGAGGATCGGACCGGGCACATGAACATGGTCTACGACCCGTTCACCATCGGTCTCGTGCTCCGGGCCCTCGACGCCGGTGCCCCGGAACCGCGCTGTGCGCCCGTCGCGCTCGGGACCGGGATGCCGGAGATGATGCTCGAGAGCAACTTCGGCGGGGGCAGCAGCGACGGCAGCTGACGCGGTCCTCGCATCGCGGCGGCTCAGCCGGCCGGCAACACCTCGGCCATCACGCGGAGCGTGTTGCCGCCCATGATCGCCCTGATCTCGTCGTCGGTGCGGCCGCGGTCGCGCAGTTCCTGGGTGATGACGGCGATCTCGCTGGTGTCCCACGCGACCGTCGTCGCACCGTCGTAGTCGCTCCCGAGCGCCGCCGTCTCCAGGCCGCCGACCGCGATGACGTGCTCGATCGCATCGACCACCGCGGCGGGGGTCAGCTCGCAGACCGCGGCGTCCCAGTAGCCGATGCCGACCACGCCGCCGGTCGCCGCCACGCCCCGGATCTCGTCGTCGGTCAGGTTGCGGTTGACGTCGCACGTCGCCTGGACGCCGCCGTGGCTCGCGACCACGGGCCGGGTCGCCCGCGCGAGCATCTCCTCGATGGCCGGGTGGCTGGCGTGGGCGATGTCGACGATCACGCCGCGTCGTTCCATCTCCGCGAACACCGTCTTCCCGAGATCGGTCAGGCCGCCCTTGGCCTCACCGTGCATGGATCCGGACGTCTCGTTGTCGAAGAAGTGGGTGAACCCCGCCATCCGCATGCCGGCGTCGTAGAGCTTGTCGAAGTTCTCGGCCTTGCCCTCGAGGTTCTGCAGGCCCTCGACGGAGAACAGTGCGCCCGTCACGTTCTGTCCGGCACCTCGGTCCTCCAGCAGTGTCGCCAAGTCGCCTCGCGTCCGGACGTATCGCAGCTGACCGTCCGAGTCCTCGGCCGCGTTCTCGAGCTTCTCCGCGTGGTAGAGCGACCTCTCCAGGAGCGATCCCCAGGTGCGCGGCGGCTGAAGCTGGGTAATCGTCAGGAGCTCGATGTTGTCGGTCTCGTCGGAGTTGGCATCGTAGTTCTGGCCCTTCGGCGACTTCGACACGGACGAGAACACCTGCACGGCGACGTTGCCGTCCTGCAGGCGGGGCAGGTCCATGTGCCCGCGGCCCGATCGCTTCAAGATGTCGCGGTCCCACATCAGGGTGTCCGAGTGCATGTCGGCGATCTGCAGACTGTCGTGCAGGGCCTGCGTCTGAGCGGTCACCTCCGGTAGATCGGCGGCCACGACCTTGTTCATGCTTCGTTCGACCGCGCCGGGCGCGATCGTGAAGAATCCGACGAGTGCCACCACGATCAGGACCAGGGAACCGATGAGGACGCGACGCGGCCACTTGCGCTTCGGGGACGACATGCCGCGAATCCTAAGGTGTGCGAACCAGATTTGATCGAGTGTTGTGGGATCTCGCGCGGAGGCCGCCGCACGGGAGTACCCAGTCCCGTCCTTCCGGGCGATGCGGCTGTCGTGGGGAGCCCGTCGGCTTCCCTAGACTGTTCGTGACGTCGGACCCGACATGACGCAACCCGTGGGAGCAACTTCGTGAGTATTCAGCCCGTTCGCCTGTTCGGCGATCCCGTTCTGCGAACACGCGCGGACGAGGTGGTCGACTTCGACCGGGAGTTGCACAAGTTGGTCGAGGACCTGACCGACACCATGCACGACCGCGGCGGCGCCGGGATCGCAGCGCCGCAGATCGGCGTGGGTCTGCGCGTGTTCGCCTACCACTGTGGCGGGATGTCCGGACACCTGGTGAACCCGACCTACGAGGTACTCGGATCGGGGCAGCAGGTCGGCCCGGAGGGCTGCCTGTCGATTCCCGGCGTGCGCGCGGACTGCACGCGCGCGCTGACCGTGCGGGCGAGTGGCTTCACCATGCACGGCGAGCCGGTGGACTTCGAGTGCGAGGGAATCATGGCGCGCTGCGTGCAGCACGAGACCGATCACCTCGACGGGATCCTGTTCCTGACCCGCCTCGCGCCCGAGGACCGCAAGGACGCGATGCGGGTGATCCGCGAATCGGACTGGTTCCGCGCGGGCATCAACGTCTCGACGGAGTCCCCGGCTCCGGCGGGGGGACGCTGACATGCGGATCGTCTTCGCCGGTACCCCGGAACCCGCCGTTCCCTCGCTGGCCCGACTGCTCGCCTCGCAGCGGCACGAGGTCGTCGCCGTGGTGACCCGCCCCGACGCGGTGGCGGGTCGCGGGCGCAAGGTGACCCGTTCGCCGGTCGGGTTGCTCGCCGACGAACACGGCATCGAGGTCCTCACGCCAGCCCGCGCCTCCGACCCCGAATTCCTCACCAGGCTCCGGGAACTCGCGCCCGACTGCTGCCCGGTGGTGGCCTACGGCGCGCTGCTGCCGCGCGCGGTGCTCGACGTCCCGCGCCACGGTTGGGTGAACCTGCACTTCTCGCTGCTCCCCGCGTGGCGGGGTGCCGCGCCGGTCCAGGCGGCGATCGCGTCGGGCGACGAGATGACCGGCGCGAGTGCATTTCTGCTGGAGGAGGGCCTCGACACCGGGCCGGTGTTCGGGGTGATGACCGAGCGCATCCGCACCGACGACACCGCAGGCGAGCTGCTGAGCCGGCTCGCGGACGGCGGCGCGGGCCTGCTCGACTCGGTTCTCGACGGTATCGAGGACGCTGTGCTGACTCCCGTGCCGCAGCCGGCGGAGGGCGTCTCGCACGCACCGAAGGTGACGGTGGAATCCGCCCGGATCCGCTGGGATCAGCCGGCGCACGCGGTCGATCGCCTGATCCGGTCGGTCACCCCCGCGCCCGGTGCGTGGACGGAGGTGGGACAGTTGCGGCTCAAGGTCGGGCCGGTGCAGATCACCGACGAGACCCTGGAGCCCGGGCAGTTCCTGGTCCGCAAGGACGGGTGCTACGTCGGGACCGCGACGACCGCGGTTCGGCTGAGTCAGGTTCAGCCGCAAGGTAAGAAGGCCATGGCGGCCGCAGATTGGGCGCGGGGAGCGCGCCTCGACCCCGAGGTGCGTGCACAGTGACCGAATCCCGCAGGCCCGCACGAGGAAAGCGCGATCAGTCGCGAGGCGGTGACAAGCCGGGCGCGAAGGGCGGACCGAACACCCGGCCGCGCCAGGCGGCCAGGCCGAACCCGTCCGCGAGTGGGGTCGATCAGCCCCGGGTGGCGGCGCGTGACGTGCTGCGGGCCGTGCGCGAGCGCGACGCCTACGCAAACCTGGTGCTGCCCGGTCTGCTGCGCGACCGGAAGATGGACGGCCGGGACGCGGCACTGGCGACCGAACTCGCCTACGGGGCGTGCCGCGCGCAGGGCCTGCTGGACGCCGTCATCGCCAGCGGCGCGGGCCGGCCGATCGACGAGATCGACGGCCCACTCCTGGACGTGTTGCGGCTCGGTGCCTATCAGCTGTTGCGCACCCGGGTCGCCCCGCACGCGGCGGTGGCCACGTCGGTGGATCTGGTCCGCAGCGAATTCGGTAGCGGCAAGGCCGGTTTCGTCAACGCGGTGCTCCGCCGGGTGGCGGAGAAGAGTGAGGGCCAGTGGGTCGCCGAGCTCGCGCCCGATGCGACGACGGATCCGGTGGGGCACCTGGCGTTCGAGCACGCGCACCCCGTCTGGATCGCGCAGGCGTTCGCCGATGCGTTGGGGCCCGACGCCGGCGAACTCGAGCGGGTGTTGGCCGCGGACGACGCGCGTCCGGCGGTGCACCTGGTGGCGCGGCCGGGCGAGATCTCCGCGGAGGAGCTCGCCCTCGTGACCGGGGGCGAGATCGGCCCCTACTCGCCGTACGCGGTGCATCTCGACGGCGGCGACCCGGGCCAGCTCGATGCGGTCCGCGAGGGTCTGGCCGGTGTGCAGGACGAGGGCAGCCAGCTCGTGGCGAGGGCGCTGGCGCTGGCGCCGCTGATCGGAGCCGACGGCGGACGCTGGCTCGACCTGTGCGCGGGCCCGGGTGGCAAGGCGGCCCTGCTCGGCGCGCTCGCCGACATCGACGGCGCCCGTCTCGACGCCGTCGAGCCCGCGGAGCACCGGGCCGACCTGGTGCGCAAGACCGCCAGGGGACTGCCGGTCGACGTGCACGTCGCGGATGGCCGAGACCCCGGACTGGCACCCGGGTTCGACCGGGTGTTGGTGGACGCGCCGTGTACCGGCCTCGGCGCCCTCCGGCGTCGCCCCGAGGCGCGCTGGCGGCGTCGGCCCACCGATGTGGCGGCGCTGGTCAAGCTGCAGCGCGAGCTCCTCGCGTCGGCGATCTCGTTGGTCCGGCCGGGCGGGGTCGTCCTGTACTCGACGTGTTCCCCGCACCTGTCGGAGACCGTCGCGGTTGTCTCGGACGCGGTCCGACGACACGGCGTCGTGCCGCTGGACACCAGGGACCTGGTGCCGGGCGTGCCCGAGCTGGGCGACGGGCCGGGCGTGCAGCTGTGGCCGCACCGGCACGGCACCGACGCGATGTTCATGGCCGCGCTGCGCAAGCCCGAGTAGCGAGCGCTCAGCAGCAGTTCGGGTCGAGCACGAGGCGCAGCGCCTCGAGTGAGTCGGCGCGTGCGCGGTAGTAGACGTTCATGCCGCGCCTGCTCGATTCCACCATGCCCGCCTTCTTCAGCTGGGCGAGGTGGTGGCTGGCCGTCGACTCCGTCAGTTCGATCGCGGCGGCGAGGTCGCAGGTACAGGCCTCCCCGTCGGGGCTGGTGAGCAGGATCGACATCAGCTTGATCCGAGTCGGGTCGGCGAGCGCCTTGAGGCGAAGCGCCACGTGCAGCGCGGCCTCGTCCGTCATCGGGCCGGCCGCCACCGGCGCGCAGCAGATGGGTGCGGTGACGTCCAGCAACGGCAGGGCCTTGGGCATGACATCCATCATGCCAGCCCCTTGACATATGTCATAAAGGTGCCACAGTTGTGGGTGAGTAATTCGATATATGTCTCATCAATGGAGGTTCTCATGTCCCGCGTACAGCTCGCCCTCAATGTCGACGACCTGACCGAGTCGGTGGCGTTCTACTCGAAACTGTTCAACACCGAACCGGCCAAGCTGCGCGACGGCTATGCGAACTTCGCCATCGCAAAGCCGCCGCTGAAGCTGGTGCTGCTGCAGAACCCGGGCAAGGGCGGCAGCATCAATCACCTCGGCGTGGAGGTGGAATCGACCGAGATCGTGCACGACGAGATCGCCCGGCTGACCGGCGAGGGCCTGTTCACCGACGAGGAACTCGGCACCACCTGTTGCTTCGCCACCCAGGACAAGGTGTGGGTCACCGGGCCCGCGGGGGAGAAGTGGGAGGTGTACACGGTGCTGGCTGACAGCGAGACCTTCGGCACCGGACCGGCCGCGCTCCAGATGGCAGAGAGCGCCGCGCCCGCGGGCGGGGTGTGCTGTGCGACGTCGGCGGACGAGGCCGCGCCTGCGCAGGGCTCCTGCTGCTGAGGAGTCACCCCTGGTCGAGGTATGCCCGCGCCAGCGTGCTGGGCGCCGATGCCAACCATCCGTCGAGCACGAGGTCCCGCAACCCGTCTCTCGTCGCCGCACTCAACTGGACGAGGACTGCCGGGTAGCCGTCGAAGTGGGGAATCGTGAAGCACGCGTGCGGGTGCTCGGCGAGGGCGGCTTCCTTCTCGTTCAGGTCGGCGGTTCGAACGGCGAGGATGGGCCCGTCCGGGGGCGCGACATCGCCGAACCGTCGGAGGTCGGCATTGCTGAACGGCCGCTCCCAGGCGAATGCCTTCCCGGCGACCGACCACGCGCGGTACCCGTAGTGCTCGCCCTCCGTGACGCCCGGCAGTTCTCGGCACAGCTCCGCTGCATCATCGAGACTCGCCATGGGCGGACGGTACCCGGTCTCGACGCGGAAGCGCGGCAAGCCGGGTGGGACCCGTTCGATCGGCGCTGTTCGCCGTGGCGAATCCGCCGATCGAACGGGTCCGGACAATCAGGCGGGTACGACGGAGATCGTTCCCTTGCAGACCGCCTTCTGGGGATTGATGAATCGCAATCCCGCACCGGTCTCGACGGTGACGGTGAAGGACACCGCTCCGGTTCCTGTCCAGGTTCGGTTGATCGGGATCCCGGGCTTCTGCTGGAAGTTCGCCTCCTCGCTGACGCTGCGGCCGGTGGCTCCCGTCGTCGTGTTGTGCCAGTCGACCAACACCCGCGTGCCGTACCAATTGATCCCGAAGCTCGGGATGAGGCCGGGGGGCGGGGCCGGCAGTTCGTTTCCGCCGCTGAGCAGGATGGCCGGTTCCAGTGCGGGTGCCCCCGGGCGGAGCGACGCGCCCGAAGCGGCCCTGATGTTCCATGTGAACGACGGTGCCCAGAACAGCGGGTTCGCGCTCGAGCACGACATCGACGTCGACGTCGGCGGCGCAGGCTCGGCGTTCGCGACGGCGCCCCCTCCGGCGGTCACCGCGGTACCCAGCCCGAGTGCGGCCAGTGCCGCGGCGCTGACGCGCCGCACCGATTTTCTACTCATGATCACTCCCTGTATCCGATACTGCGAGGATTGAGACGTTTACTGCACCTTTATATTCGAAGACGCAACACAATTCATTACCAATCGTCCGATCGGGAGCGCACCCGCGGCCGCATTCGGCAATCGTGCTGCGCTCCGGACCCACGATCGGCGACAGCGGGCGGGAGGCATCGGCGCACCCACTAAGCTGGCGACTTGTGGCTCACCCGATGATCGCTCCGTCCATTCTTTCCGCGGACTTCGCCCGCCTCGCCGAGGAGGCCGCCGCCGTGGCCGGCTCCGACTGGCTGCACGTCGACGTCATGGATGCGCACTTCGTGCCGAACCTGACGCTCGGGCTCCCCGTCGTGCAGAGCCTGCTCAAGGCGACCGACATCCCGCTCGACTGCCATCTGATGATCGACAACCCCGGCCGCTGGGCGCCGCCGTACGCGGAGGCGGGCGCGCACAACGTCACCTTCCACGCCGAGGCCACCGACGATCCGGTCGCCGTCGCGCGCGACATCAGGGCGGCTGGGGCGAAGGCGGGCCTCAGCGTCAAGCCCGGCACCCCGATCGAGCCGTACCTGGAGATCCTCAAGGAGTTCGACACCCTGCTCGTGATGAGCGTCGAGCCCGGCTTCGGGGGACAGTCCTTCATGCCCGAGGTGCTCAGCAAGGCGCGGGCGGTGCGCAAGCTGGTCGACTCCGGCGAACTGACCCTGCTGGTGGAGATCGACGGCGGAATCAACACCGACACCGTCGAGGCGGCCGCCGAGGCGGGCGTCGACTGCTTCGTCGCCGGCTCCGCCGTCTACGGTGCCTCCGATCCGGCCGAGGCCGTTCGCGCTCTGCGGGCGCAGGCCGCGTCGGCGTCTGCACACCTGACCCTGGCCCAGTAACGTGCCCGGTCCCAGTCGAGCACCCGGACCGGAGGCGACAGCGTCCGAGGTGGCGGCGATGCGGCTCGCCGTGGACGCCTCCGAGCGGGTGCGCGGGACCACCAGCCCCAATCCGCCGGTGGGCGCGGTGATCCTCGACGAGGGCGGCGGGGTCGTGGGCGTCGGGGCGACCAGCCCCGCGGGCGGGCCGCACGCCGAGGTGATGGCGCTGCGGGCCGCCGGCAGCCGGGCCAGGGGCGGGACCGCGGTGGTGACGCTCGAGCCGTGCAATCACCAGGGCAGGACCGGACCGTGCGCGCTCGCCCTGATCGAGGCCGGGGTGTCTCGCGTTATCTACGCGGTGGGTGATCCCAACCCGGAGGCGGCGGGGGGTGCACAGGCCCTGCGATCGGCGGGCGTGGACGTGCTGTCCGGTCTCGGCGCCCGCGACGTCGAACTCGGGCCGCTGCGCGCCTGGCTGCACCGCCAGCGCACCGGCCGATCCCACGTCACCTGGAAGTTCGCCGCGAGCCTCGACGGGCGCAGCGCCGCGGCCGACGGGAGCAGCCAGTGGATCACCGGCCCCGAGTCCAGGGCGCGGGTGCACCAGCAGCGCACCACGCTGGACGCCATCGTGGTCGGCACCGGAACCGTACTCGCCGACGACCCGTGGCTGACCGCCCGGAACCCGGACGGCGGCCTCGCCGATCGTCAGCCGGTGCGAGTGGTGGTGGGGGAGCGCGAGATCCCGGCCTCGGCCCGGGTGCTCGACGACGCAGCGCCCACCCTCGTGTTGCGGACCCGCGACCCCCGGGAGGTGGTCGACGCGCTGGCCGAGCTGCCCGACGTCCTGCTCGAGGGCGGCCCGCATCTGGCCGGCGCCTTCCTCGCGGCGGGATTGGTCGACCGGGTCCTGGCGTTCCTCTCACCGGTACTGCTCGGTGCGGGCGCCGCGGCCGTGGAGGATGCTGGGGTCACGAACATCGCACAGGCGCTCCGGTTTCGGCGTGAGTCGGTCGAGGAGCTCGGCCCGGATCTGCTGCTGAGTCTGACGCCCGGCGACCGGGTCGCGGGAGCCGAGGGCGAGAATGAACCGAACAGCGTCAACAACTGAGGAGCGGACTGAAGTGTTCACCGGGATCGTCGAAGAACTGGGTGAGATCGTGGCCAAGGAGGACCTGGCCGACGCCGCCCGCTTCACCGTGCGCGGCGCGCTGGTGACCTCGGATGCCGGGCACGGGGATTCGATCGCGGTCAACGGCGTCTGCCTGACCGTGGTGGAGGTGCTCGGTGGCGACTCCTTCACCGCCGACGTCATGGCCGAGACGCTCCGCCGGTCCAGCCTCGGCGCCCTGGAGGTCGGCAGCCGGGTGAACCTGGAGCGGGCCGCGGCGCTGAACAGTCGTCTCGGCGGTCACCTCGTGCAGGGCCATGTAGACGCCACCGGAGCCGTCATCAGCCGCTCGCCGTCGGAGAACTGGGAGGTCGTCCGGATCTCGCTGCCCGCGTCGATCGCGCGGTACGTGGTGGAGAAGGGCTCGATCACCGTCGACGGGGTCTCGCTCACAGTGTCCGCCCTCGGCGGCGACGAGAGCGGCGAGTTCTTCGAGATCTCGCTGATTCCCACCACCCTCGAGATGACCACCCTCGGCGGCGCGGCCCCCGGGACCCCGGTGAACCTGGAGGTGGACGTGATCGCCAAGTACGTCGAGCGTCTGCAGACCGCCGGCGGGTAGCCGAATTTCGGGCCCGAGGAGTCGGGGTCGTACTGTTGAGGTGCACTTACGGGTGCACGGAAAGCTATTCATGACTTTGATGGAGCGCACCACGTGACCAGGTTCGACAGTATCGAGCGCGCAGTCGCCGATATCGCCGCAGGCAAGGCCGTCGTCGTCGTCGACGACGAGGACCGCGAGAACGAGGGCGACCTCATCTTCGCCGCCGAGAAGGCGACCCCGGAGCTGGTGGCCTTCATGGTCCGCTACACCTCCGGTTATCTGTGCGTCCCGCTCGACGGCGACGACTGCGACCGGCTCGGCCTGCCGCCGATGTTCTCCAGCAACCAGGACAAGCACGGCACCGCGTACACCGTGACCGTCGACGCCAAGGAGGGCATCGGCACCGGCATCTCCGCGTCCGACCGCGCCGCCACGATGCGCCTGCTCGCGGACCCGAACTCCGGTGCGAACGACTTCACCCGGCCCGGCCACGTGGTGCCGCTGCGCGCCAAGGAGGGCGGCGTGCTGCGCAGGCCCGGTCACACCGAGGCGGCGGTCGACCTGGCCCGGATGGCGGATCTGCGTCCCGCGGGCGTCATCTGCGAGATCGTCAGCCAGAAGGACGAGGGCCACATGGCCCAGACCGACGAGCTCCGGGTCTTCGCCGACGACCACAACCTCGCCATGATCTCCATCGCGGACCTCATCGCTTGGCGCCGCAAGCACGAGAAGCACGTCGTGCGGATCGCCGAGGCCCGGATCCCGACCAACCACGGCGAGTTCAAGGCCGTCGGCTACCAGAGCATCTACGACGAGGTCGAGCACGTGGCCCTCGTCCGCGGCGACCTGGCGGGGCCGGACGGTGACGGCAGTGACGTGCTGGTCCGCGTGCACTCGGAGTGCTTGACCGGAGACGTGTTCGGGTCGCTGCGGTGCGACTGCGGCCCGCAGCTCGACGCGGCGCTGGACATGGTCGCCCAGGAGGGCCGCGGAGTCGTGCTGTACATGCGCGGACACGAGGGCCGCGGCATCGGCCTGATGCACAAGCTGCAGGCGTACCAGCTGCAGGACGCGGGGTCGGACACCGTCGACGCGAACCTGGAGCTCGGGCTGCCCGCGGATGCCCGCGACTACGGCATCGGTGCGCAGATCCTGGTCGATCTCGGCATCTCCTCGATGCGGCTGCTGACGAACAACCCCGCGAAGCGGGTCGGACTGGACGGCTACGGTCTGCAGATCACCGAGCGGGTGCCGATGCCGTTGCGTGCCAACGCCGAGAACCTCACGTACCTGCGCACCAAGCGGGACCGAATGGGTCACGACCTGATCGGACTCGACGACTTCGAGACCGGAGGCGCGGTATGAGCGGCGAGGGGCTGCCGCAGCTCCAGCTCGACGAGGCCAAGGACCTCAAGCTCGCGATCGTGGCCGGACAGTGGCACGCCGAGATCTCCGAGGCGTTGATCGCGGGTGCGCAGCGGGTCGCCGCGCAGGCCCAGATCGAAGACGTCACGCTGGTGCGCGTCGCCGGGGCGATCGAGCTGCCCGTGGTGGCGCAGGCGCTGGCCCGCACCCACGACGCCGTGGTGGCGCTGGGTGTCGTCATCCGTGGCGGCACCCCGCATTTCGAGTACGTGTGCGACGCCGTGACCGCGGGCCTGACCCGGGTCTCGCTCGACGAGGGCACCCCGGTCGGCAACGGGGTGCTCACCACGGACACCGAGCAGCAGGCCAGGGACCGTTCGGGCCTGCCCGGATCGGTCGAGGACAAGGGCGGCCAGGCGTGCGCCGCCGCGCTCGACACCGCGGTCACCCTCCGCCACCTGCGTCAGCCATGGACGGAGCAGTCTTTCCGATGAGTGCCTGGGAGATGGACGTGCGGTCCAAGCGGTCCGCGCGCTACGCGATGGCGGTCGCGGCGGTGTTCGTGCTGGTGTTCATCGTGCTGGCGGTGCTGTTGCGCAGCTCGGCCACCGGCGTGTACTTCCGGCTGATCGACCAGCTCGCGATGGTCGGCATCGGCGCGATCCTCGCGGGTGGGGCGCTGCTGCTGACCCGCCCGCGGCTGCGCGCGAACGCAGAGGGCGTCTCCGTGCGCAACGCGTTCACCGATCGGTTCGTCGAGTGGGACCTGGTGCGCGGCCTGACCTTTCCGGACGGGGCGGCGTGGGCGCGGATCGAGCTGCCCGATGACGAGTACATCCCGGTGATGGCGATCCAGTCGAACGATCGCGAGCACGCGGTGAACGCGGTCAGGAAGTTTCGCGAGCTCGAGTCGAAGTACGCGCAGGCGGACGCCGAATAGACCTGCCGCGCGAGGGAACTGGGCAACCCGTCCCGGTGTCTCCGTGTTTCGTGACACGATTGAACGCGCCATGATCGCTCCACCACAGAGGGAGACGAACAATGTCGGTCGCGAAAGTTCTGGAGATCACCGCAAGTTCCACCGTGGGCACGGACGACGCCGTCAAACAGGGCATCGCGAAGGCCGCGGAGACCGTGCACGGCATCACCGGTGCCTGGGTGAAGGACACCCAGGTGGTCATCGAGAACAACGCGATCACCGAGTGGCGGGTCAACCTGAAAATCACCTTCGTACTCGAGTAGACGCCGCGGCCCCGATCGCAGGCCCGGCGTGCTCCGAGCGCGTCGGGCCGCGGGCGCGCGTGTGTCGGGGGCCTCGGAGCAGGCCGGTTGTGTTCGATCTCACGCTCGGTTCACGACCGAGTTCATCGAGCCGTCATCGGCGTTGCGGCGCAGACGTATTAGCGTGAGACGGGTTCCAGCTTCGGTTGTCCGGCTCCACGCGAGATGGAGGCGCCCGTGGAAGTCCTTCTGGTACTGGCGTGCGGCCCGATCATCATGGCCGCCATCTACATCGCGATCAGCGCGGTGTATCTCGTCGAACTGCGTCGCATCGACAATCCCGGTGCGGCCGAGAAACCCGATGCGGAGCCGATTCCGTGTCCGCGGCTACCCGACGACGTCGCCGGTCACCGCGCCCTCCCGGCGCGGGTCGGCGCCGCCGATCCAGTCCCCGTCTTGACGCGCCAGCACGCTCAGTCCGCTGGACAGCGGGTCCGTCGAAACCTGGTGGCCCATCTCTGTCAACGCCCGCACCAGCGGGTCCGTGGCGCCGTTGTCGGCCGCGTCGATGTTGGGGTGCTCGCCGCCGACGTTCGTCCTCGGTGAGTTCGCGGCACCGAAATCGACCATCGACACCGCCTGCTGCGGATCGAGCTCCCAGTCGAGCATGCCGACCAGGGTCTTGACCACGAACTGGATGATCACGGAGCCGCCGGGAGATCCCACGGCCAACAGCACCTCGCCGCGGTGCCCGTTGCCCCGTTCGAACACCAGGGTCGGGGCCATCGAGCTGCGCGGCCGTTTCCCCGGCTCCACCCGGTTGGCGAGCGGCGAGCCATCCGGAGCGGTGGGCTGCGCCGAGAAGTCGGTCAACTCGTTGTTGAGCAGGAAACCGTCGACCATGTGGAAGGAGCCGAACGCCGACTCGATGGTGGTGGTCATGGCCGCGACGTTGCCGTACCGGTCGGCGACCGTGATCTGGCTGGTGCCGTGGTCGTTGCCCGGCTGTGTACCCATGGGCACCGGGCCGAAGTCGCCCGGCTGGGCGGTGCCCATGCTGCGCCGCGGGTCGATCAGCGCGGAGCGGCCGCGCAGGTAGTCGGGATCGACCAGGGTGTCGGGCGAATTGCCAGGGAGCGGCACGAAGTCCGAGTCGGCGACGTACTTGTCCCGGTCGGCGTAGGCGAGCCGCTCCGCTTCGGCGATCAGGTGCACGCCGGTGGCGTCGGGCTCGCCGCCGTCCGCGTCGAGCGCCGACGGCGGGTACGCCGACAGGTCGAAGTTGCTGAGGATGCCCAGTGTGGCGGCCACGGCGGTGCCGCCGGAGGATGGGCTCGGCATTCCGCACACCTCGCGCCCCCGGTAGTCGGTGCACAGCGCGGTGCGCTTCTTGGCCTGGTATCCGGCGAGGTCCGCGGTGGTCATCGCGCCCGGTGTGCGACCGCCGCTCGGGTCGGCGGTCGCGGTCACGATCGCCTCGGCGATCGGCCCCGTGTAGAACGCGTCGGCACCCCCCGTGGCGATCGCCCCCAATGTCTTCGCCATCGCCGGGTTCGTCAGCACGGTGCCCGCCGGTTTCGGTGACCCGTCCGGGTTCAGGAAGTACGCCCGCGCGTCCTCGTCCACGGCCAGATCCCGGGCGGAGTCCGCGATCTGGCCCGCCATCCGGGGACTGATCTCGACCCCGTTGTCCGCGAGCTCGATCGCGGGCTCGAACAGGGTGTCCCAGGGCTGCTTTCCGTGTTCGCGGTGGCTCGCCTCCAGCATGCGTAGGACCCCGGGAACGCCGATCGAGCGGCCGCTCGCCCGCGCTGTGGGCGTCGGTTCGGTGCGGTTGGTGTCGTCGATGAAGCGCAGATAGTTCTCGGTGGCCGCCATCGGCGCGGTCTCGCGGCCGTCGTAGGCGTCGACGGCCCCCGTCGCCGCGTTGTGGTACAGCAGGAACGCGCCGCCGCCGATGCCGGACGATTGCGGCTCGACCAGACCGAGCACGGTCTGGGCGGTGATCAGCGCGTCCGCGGCGGTACCGCCGTCGGCGAGCACCCGGCACGCGGCCTCGGTCGAGACGGGGTTCGCGGTGGACACCGCGAATGTCGCGGTCGTCACCGGAGTCATGTCCGAGCGGTAGCCGGTGGCGATCTCCGGGTTGGTGGACAGGTTCGCACTGGTGGGGCTGGTGGGGGAGTCGGGCTCGGGGACGGCCGCGACCGGGGTGCCGTTCGGCTGGATGGCGCACACGTCGGCGTCGCTGCCGGGCAACGAACATCCGGCGGCCAGGGTCAGGGACAGGACCGCCGCCGTCGCCGTTGCGAGGCGCAACGCATCGCCCGTTCTCACACCGATCACCCCGCACGAGAGGCCTTGTGCTGCGTCTACCGACGCTAGCAGGCCGACGGGCCTCGGTGCGGCCGTCCGGGGTGGTCGGTGGGGACGACTAACCTGGTGGTGTGCCCGATCCAGCCACCTATCGCCCCGCCACGGGAACCATTCCGGTGGCCCCCGGCGTCTACAAGTTTCGCGATCCTCACGGACGGGTCATCTACGTCGGCAAGGCCAAGAGCCTCCGGAGCCGGCTGAACTCCTACTTTGCGGATGTCGCGTCGCTGCATCCGCGCACGCGGCAGATGGTCACGACCGCGGGCAGCGTCGAATGGACGGTGGTCGGCACCGAGGTCGAGGCGCTGCAGCTCGAGTACAACTGGATCAAGGAGTTCGACCCCCGCTTCAACGTCCGCTATCGGGACGACAAGACCTACCCGGTGCTGGCGGTGACCCTGGGCGAGGAGTTCCCGCGGTTGTTCGTGTACCGAGGTCCGCGGCGCAAGGGGGTGCGGTACTTCGGTCCGTACTCGCACGCCTGGGCGATCCGGGAGACGCTGGACCTGCTGCTGCGGGTGTTCCCGGCGCGCACCTGCTCGGCCGGTGTGTTCAAGCGGCACAACCAGATCGGCAGGCCCTGCCTGCTCGGCTACATAGACAAGTGCTCGGCGCCGTGCATCGGCCGGGTCAGCGCGGAGGAGCACCGGCGCATCGTCGAGGACTTCTGCGACTTCCTGGCCGGGCGCACCGACAAGCTGGTGCGTGAGATCGAGGCGAAGATGCTCCGCGCGTCCGACGACCTGGACTTCGAGAGTGCGGCGCGTCTGCGCGACGATCTCGGGGCGCTGCGCAAGGCGCTCGAGAAGCAGGCCGTGGTGCTCGGCGACGGGACCGACGCCGATGTCGTCGCGTTCGCGGCCGACGAGCTCGAGGCCGCCGTCCAGGTTTTCCACGTCCGTGGTGGCCGGGTGCGCGGTCAGCGCGGCTGGGTGGTCGAGCGTTCCGGGGAGAGCGGACCCGAGGATCTCGTCGAGCAGTTCCTGACCCAGTTCTACGGCGAGCAGGCCGCCATGACCGACCAGCCCGGACTGACCGCGGACAAGAACACGGTGGTGCCGCGCGAGGTCCTGGTGCCGGTGCTGCCGCCGAACGCCGAGGAACTCCAGGTCTGGCTGAGTGGTCTGCGCGGTTCGTCGGTGACGCTGCGGGTTCCGCAGCGCGGCGACAAGAAAGCGCTCGCCGAGACGGTCCAGCGCAACGCCCAGGAATCGCTCGGACAGCACAAGCTCCGCAGGGCGGGCGATCTCACCTCGAGATCGGCGGCGCTGCAGGGGATTCAGGATGCACTCGACCTCGATCAGGCGCCGCTGCGCATCGAGTGCGTGGACATCAGTCACGTGCAGGGAACCGACGTGGTGGCCTCGTTGGTGGTCTTCGAGGACGGCCTGCCCCGCAAGTCCGACTACCGGCACTACTCGATCAAAGAGGCTGCGGGGGAAGGTCGTTCGGACGACGTCGCCAGCATCGCCGAGGTCACGCGCCGACGGTTCCTGCGACACTCCGCCGATGCGGCCGCGGCCACCGACGGCCCCGAGTTCGGGGGGGCGTCGGAAGGGGGAGATCAGGCGCCCGAGGCAGCACTCGACCCGCAGACGGGCAGGCCGAGGCGGTTCGCCTATCCGCCGAACCTGTTCGTCGTCGACGGTGGCGCCCCGCAGGTCGCGGCCGCGGCGGCCGTCCTCGACGAGCTGGGTATCACCGACGTCGCGGTCGTCGGCCTCGCGAAGCGGCTCGAGGAGGTTTGGGTGCCTGGGGACGCGGACCCGGTGATCCTGCCGCGGACGAGTGAGTCGCTGTACCTGTTGCAGCGGGTGCGCGACGAGGCGCACCGGTTCGCCATCACCTTCCACCGCAGCAAGCGGTCCCGGCGGATGACGGCCTCGGCGCTCGATTCCGTCCGGGGGCTCGGCGAGGCCAGGCGCACTGCGCTGGTCACCCACTTCGGGTCCGTGGCCAAGCTCAAGCAGGCCACCGTGGAGGAGATCACGGAGGTCCCGGGGATCGGGATCACCACCGCGAAGGCGGTGCTCGTCGCGCTCGGCGCCGAACCGGATTCGACCGTGGCCGGGACATCATCGGGCGCGGATGAACCGGTGGTGGACGCCGCGGTGGGGGATGATGGTCGCAGCGTGAGCGCCGGAGCGGCGCACGAGGACGAGTTCGGGGGCTCCGACCAGCACGGAAACGGACTGAGGAGGGCGGGAGTCGAGTGAGTGACCTGACCGGGCAGGGGGAGTCGGACATGGAGGTGGCGCTGGTCACAGGCCTGTCCGGTGCCGGAATGGGTACCGCGGCGAAGGTGCTCGAGGATCTCGGTTGGTACGTCGCGGACAATCTGCCGCCGGAACTGATCTCCCGGATGGTCGACCTCGGGCGCGAACAGGGGTCGCGGATCCCCAAGCTCGCCGTGGTCATCGACGTGCGGAGCCGGCGGTTCACCGGCGATCTCGTCTCCGTGATCAAGGAGGTGGAGTCCAAGACGGCACGCACCCGTGTCCTGTTCCTCGAGGCCACCGACCAGGTGCTGGTGCGGCGGTTCGAACAGGTCCGACGCAGCCACCCGCTGCAGCAGGACGGCGTCGACGGCACGCTGATGGAGGGGATCGAGGCCGAGCGGGCGCAACTCGCCCCGGTCAAGGCCGACGCCGATCTCGTGATCGACACCTCGTCGCTGTCGGTGCACGAGTTGCGCCAGAAGATCGAGTCCGCGTTCGGTGGGGAGACGACCGGCGCGATCGCGGTCACCGTGCAGTCCTTCGGCTTCAAGTACGGGCTACCGATGGATGCGGACCTCGTCTGCGACGTACGGTTCCTGCCGAACCCGCACTGGATCCCGGAGTTGCGTGAGCACACCGGCCGCGACGCTGCCGTGAGCGACTACGTCCTCGCCCAGGAGGGCGCCAGGGACTACCTGGACACCTACCGGCATTTGTTGGAGCTGACAACCAACGGATACCGTCGGGAAGGCAAGCGTTACATGACAATTGCGGTGGGATGCACCGGCGGGAAGCATCGGAGTGTGGCAATGACAGAGGCCCTAGCGGGCATGCTGGCGCGGGAGCAGGGTATGACCGTCAAGGTCATGCACCGGGACCTGGGGCGCGAATGACGTCCGACTCCCTCACGGCGGCTCCCGGCGACCCCACGATCGTCGCCCTCGGTGGTGGTCACGGCCTCTACGCCACCCTCGGCGCCGCCCGCCGGGTGAGCTCCGATGTCACCGCGGTCGTGACGGTCGCGGACGACGGTGGCTCCTCGGGCCGGCTGCGGTCCGAGCTCGGTGTGATCCCGCCCGGCGACCTCCGCATGGCGCTGGCGGCGCTGGCCGCGGACACCCCCGAGGTGCGGACGTGGACGGCGACCCTGCAGCACCGCTTCGGCGGCACCGGCGCGCTCGCGGGCCACTCCGTGGGCAACCTCATCCTCGCCGGGCTCAGCGAGGTGCTGGGCGATAGCGTCGCCGCCCTCGACGAGATGGGCCGGATGCTCGGCATCCACGGACGGGTGCTGCCGATGTCCCCGATCGCGCTCGACATCGAGGCCGACGTGGTGGGGCTGGAAACGGATCCACGGGTGAGCCGCTGCATCCGCGGGCAGGTGGCCGTCGCCACCACCCCCGGAAAGGTGCGGCGGGTGCGGTTGCTGCCGCCGGATCCGCCCGCGTGCCCCGACGCGGTGGCCGCGATCGAGCGGGCCGACCTGGTGCTCCTCGGTCCCGGGTCCTGGTTCTCCAGCGTCATCCCGCACATGCTGGTGCCCGAGTTGGTGCAGGCCCTGATGGAGACCGGTGCACGCAAGACGCTGATCCTGAACCTGGTGGCCGAGCTCGGCGAGACGACGGGGTTCTCCGCGGAGCGGCACCTGCACGTACTGTCCCAGCATGCGCCGGAGCTGACGGTCGACGACATCGTGGTCGATTCGGCGTCGGTGCCGGAGGGCAGTGAACGCGAATATCTCCATCGGGCCGCCCAGCTCCTGGGTGCGGCCGTGACCTACGCCGACGTTGCGGACAACGGCGGTGCGACGCACCACGCGGGCAAGCTCGCCGCGGTCCTCGACCGCCTCGCAGCTGCGGCGCCGAAGAAACGCCAGACAACCCCCGGAAGGGAGACCACTTCGTGGCAATGACAGCGGAGGTCAAGGACGAGCTGAGCCGGCTTGCGGTGACCCAGGTCTCCGCCCGTAAGGCCGAGGTCTCGTCCCTGCTTCGATTCGCGGGCGGGCTGCACATCGTCGGTGGGCGCGTGGTGGTCGAGGCGGAGGTGGATCTCGGGAACACCGCGCGCCGGCTCCGCCGCGAGATCTTCGACCTGTACGGCTACGCGTCGGACGTGCACGTGCTCGGTGCGGGCGGACTGCGCAAGAGCTCCCGCTACATCGTTCGGGTGGCCAAGGAGGGTGAGGCGCTCGCGAGGCAGACCGGGCTGCTCGACCTTCGCGGACGTCCGGTGCGCGGGCTGCCTGCCCAGGTCGTCGGTGGCAGCGTCGTCGACTCGGAGGCGGCGTGGCGTGGTGCGTTCCTCGCGCACGGTTCGCTGACCGAACCCGGTCGCTCGTCCGCGCTGGAGATCAGCTGCCCCGGTCCGGAGGCGGCACTGGCCCTGGTCGGTGCGGCCCGCCGGCTCGGCGTGGCGGCCAAGGCCCGGGAAGTCCGCGGAACCGATCGGGTGGTGGTGCGCGACGGCGAGGCGATCGGCGCGCTGCTCACCCGGATGGGTGCCCAGGACACGCGACTGACCTGGGAGGAACGGCGGATGCGCCGCGAGGTCCGGGCCACCGCGAACAGGCTGGCGAACTTCGACGACGCGAACCTGCGGCGGTCGGCGCGGGCAGCGGTCGCGGCCGCAGCCCGGGTCGAACGGGCACTGGAGATCCTCGGCGACGACGTGCCCGACCATCTCGCCGCGGCGGGCAGCCTGCGGGTGCAGCACCGGCAGGCCTCGCTTGAGGAACTCGGCCAGCTGGCCGATCCGCCGATGACGAAGGACGCGGTCGCAGGCCGGATCCGGCGCCTGCTGTCGATGGCGGACCGCAAGGCGAAGGACACGGGGATCCCGGACACCGAGTCCGCGGTGACCGCCGACCTGCTGGACGAGGCGTAGCGCAGCGGACACCGAGGCGTAGCGAACCTGGCGTATCGAGCTTCACCTCGGGCGCAGTGGGTGATCCATCCCACTGGGCCACCTGACTTTGCGCCCCGCGCGGCGCACTAGTGTGGGGCACACATCTGATCGATGAACACTGAAAATGGTCAAAGGAGCGAATTGTGACTGTCCGGGTAGGCGTGAACGGCTTCGGTCGTATCGGACGTAACTTCTTCAGGGCCGTCGACGCGCAGAAGGCGCTCGGCACCACCGACATCGAGATCGTCGCGGTCAACGACCTGACCGACAACGCGAGCCTCGCCCACCTGCTCAAGTACGACTCGATCCTGGGCCGCCTGCCGCACGACGTCTCGCTCGAGGGCGACGACACAATCGTGGTCGGCGATCAGAAGATCAAGGCCCTCGCGCACCGCGGCCCGCTCGGCGAGCTGCCCTGGGGCGACCTGGGCGTCGACGTCGTCGTCGAGTCCACCGGCATCTTCACCGACGCCGAGAAGGCGAAGGGCCACCTCGAGGCCGGCGCCAAGAAGGTCATCATCTCCGCGCCCGCCAAGGGCGAGGACATCACCATCGTGATGGGCGTCAACGACGACAAGTACGACGGCAGCCAGAACATCATCTCCAACGCCTCGTGCACCACCAACTGCCTCGGCCCGATCGCCAAGGTCCTCGACGACGAGTTCGGCATCGTCAAGGGCCTGATGACCACGGTCCACGCGTACACCCAGGACCAGAACCTGCAGGACGGCCCGCACAGCGACCTGCGTCGCGCCCGCGCTGCCGCGCTGAACGTCGTCCCGACCGGCACGGGTGCGGCCAAGGCCATCGGCCTGGTGCTCCCGCAGCTGCTCGGCAAGCTGGACGGCTACGCCCTGCGAGTGCCGATCCCCACCGGCTCGGTCACCGACCTCACCGCGAACCTGGCGAAGTCCGCTTCCGTCGCTGACATCAACGCCGCGATGAAGGCCGCCGCCGAGGGACCGCTCAAGGGCATCCTCAAGTACACCGAGGCGCCGATCGTGTCCTCGGACATCGTCACCGACCCGCACTCCTCAATCTTCGACGCGGGCCTGACCAAGGTGATCGACGACCAGGTCAAGATCGTCTCCTGGTACGACAACGAGTGGGGCTACTCCAACCGTCTGGCGGACCTCATCGGTCTCGTCGCCAAGTCCCTCTGATCGACGTGGCTGTTCAGACACTGAAGGATCTGCTGGACGCCGGGGTCGCCGGCCGCACCGTCCTGGTGCGCTCGGACCTCAACGTCCCGCTGGACAACGGCACGATCACCGACCCGGGTCGCATCATCGCGTCCGCGCCGACCATCCGCACGCTGGCCGAGGCGGGCGCCAAGGTCATCGTGATGGCGCACCTGGGCCGTCCCAAGGGCGAGCCCGACGCGGCGCTCTCCCTGGCCCCGGTCGCGGCCAGGCTGGGCGAGGAGCTCGGACGCAACGTGCAGCTGGCAGGCGATGTCGTCGGACAGGATGCGCTGGCGCGTTCCGAGGGACTCACCGACGGCGACGTGCTCCTGCTGGAGAACATCCGTTTCGATCCCCGTGAGACCAGCAAGGACGACGCTGAGCGGGAATCGCTGGCCAAGGCGCTCGTCGAGCTGGTCGACGGCGACGGCGCGTTCGTCTCCGACGGATTCGGTGTGGTGCACCGCAAGCAGGCGTCGGTCTACGACGTGGCGAAGCTGCTGCCGCACTACGCCGGCACCCTGGTCGCCACCGAGGTCGAGGTGCTCCAGAAGCTGACCGAGGATTCCGAGCGGCCGTACGCGGTGGTGCTCGGCGGCTCGAAGGTCTCCGACAAGCTGGCCGTGATCGAGGCGCTGGCCACCAAGGCCGACACCCTGGTCATCGGTGGCGGCATGTTCTACACCTTCCTCGCCGCGCAGGGGGTGTCCGTCGGTAACTCGCTGTGCGAGGAGTCGATGATCGACACCTGCAAGTCGCTGCTCGAGCGGTACGCCGACGTCATCCACATCCCGCAGGACGTGGTGATCGCCGACTCGTTCTCCGCCGACGCGGAGGCGAAGACGGTGTCCGTGTTGGAGATCCCGGACGGCTGGATGGGCCTGGACATCGGACCGGAGTCGGTGGAGCGCTTCGCGGCGATCCTGTCCGGCGCCAAGACGGTGTTCTGGAACGGGCCGATGGGCGTGTTCGAGTTCGAGAAGTTCTCGGCGGGCACCAAGGGTGTCGCCGAGGCGATCATCGGGGCCACCGGCAAGGGCGCGTTCAGCGTCGTCGGCGGCGGCGACTCGGCCGCGGCCGTGCGCCTGCTGGGCCTGCCCGAGGACGGCTTCTCGCACATCTCGACCGGCGGCGGCGCCTCCCTGGAGTATCTCGAGGGCAAGAGCCTTCCGGGCATCGAAGCGCTGGAGGGCTGAGCGATGGCACGTAAGCCGCTCATCGCGGGCAACTGGAAGATGAACCTCAACCATTTCGAGGCCATCGCCCTGGTGCAGAAGCTCGCGTTCTCGCTGCCCGCGAAGTACTTCGACAAGGTCGACGTGACGGTGATCCCGCCGTTCACCGACATCCGCAGCGTGCAGACGCTCGTCGAGGGCGACAAGCTCCTGCTCACCTACGGTGCACAGGATGTCTCGGCGCACGATTCCGGCGCGTACACCGGCGAGATCAGCGGTGCCATGCTCGCCAAGCTGGGTTGCACCTTCGCGGTGGTGGGCCACTCGGAGCGGCGCACCCTGCACTGGGAGTCGAACGAGACGGTGCTCGCCAAGACCAAGGCGGCGCTGAAGAACGGTCTGACCCCCATCGTGTGCATCGGTGAGGGCCTGGAGATCCGCGAGGCAGGCAACCAGGTGGAGTACAACCTGGAGCAGCTGCGTGGATCCCTGGCCGGGTTGTCTGCGGACGAGATCTCCAAGGTCGTCGTCGCGTACGAGCCGGTGTGGGCGATCGGCACCGGCCGGGTGGCGACTCCGGCGGATGCCCAGGAGGTCTGCAAGGCGATCCGCGGCGAGCTCACGACGCTGGCGTCGGCCGAGGTCGCGGCGGGCGTTCGCGTCCTCTACGGCGGTTCGGTGAACGCGAAGAACGTCGGCGAGATCGTCGGTCAGCCGGACGTGGACGGCGCCCTCGTGGGCGGCGCCTCACTCAAGGCGGACGAGTTCGCGACGCTGTCGGCGATCGCGGCGGGCGGTCCGCTGCCGTGAGCGGCACATCGAAACTGCCCTGATCTGAGAGCACACCGACGAACGCCGGTGGGTGCGTGGTCCTCGGACCTGCGCTCACCGGCGTTTTCTGTGTCACGGGGTAACATGTAGTGCACGTCGACCAGAGGAGCATGCCGGTGAAGTTCGAGGAGATCCCCGCGGTGAAGAAGATCGGGGTCGAGGTGCTGAAGGCGCATCAGTGGGTGTACGAGCGTACGAACGGCCGGATCGGCCACCGCATCCTCGGTGTGCCCTGCCTGCTGCTCGACACCGTCGGCGCCAAGACCGGCCAGGCGCGGGTCAACAGCCTCACCTACGTGCGCGACGGACAGGACTATGTCGTGGTCGCCTCCAACGGTGGCGCGGCGCGGTCGCCCGGGTGGTACTTCAACCTGAAGGCACGTCCGGACGCCTCGATCCGGGTCGGCACCACCACCGTGCCGGTCACTGCGCGTCTGATCGGGCCCGACGACGCGGACTACTCGCGGTTGTTCGCCGCCGCGGACGCGAACAACGGCGGCCGCTACAGCGGCTACCAGCGGCACACCTCGCGGGCGATCCCGCTGGTGGTACTCGCGCCCCGGTAGCGAAACGCGCAAACGCCGGTGGGCGCGTGGCTGTGGCCGCGCGCCCACCGGCGTTCGTTCTCGGGTCAGATCAGCGGAGCAGCTTGGCCTTCAGCTTGCCGAGGGTGGCCTGATCCAGGCCGAGGCCGTCGGTCAGGTACTTGTCGACGGTGCCGTAGTCGGCCTTGAGCTTGTCCAGGCCGGCCTGGAGGTAGCTGGCCTCGACGCCGAGCAGCGGCTCGAACAGCAGGGCCACCTGCTCGCCCTGGGTGGAGGCGATGTAGGCGCGGGTCTTGGCGGCCCACTCCTTGTTGTACTCGTTGGTGAGCAGGTAGTCGCTCAGGATGGTCTCGTTGCTGGCGCCTGCGATGCTCTGCAGCAGCATCGAGGTCCAGCCGGTCCGGTCCTTGCCGGCGGTGCAGTGGTAGACCGCCGGGCCCTTGGTGTTCGCGAGACCGGTGAGCAGCTGCGCGAAGCCCGCCTTCTCGGCCGCGCCGGTGACGAAGGCCTGGTTCATCTCCTGCATCATCCGGCGAGCGTCGTCGGGGGACTTGATCTTCCCGACCATCTCGTTGATGTTGCCCGACAGGATCGGGATGCGGATGTACTCGGCGCCCGCCGGGACGATATCGGCCTTGTCGTGGACCTCCTGGTCGGAACGCAGGTCGTAGACGGCGGCCAGCTTGAGCCCGTCGAGGGTGGCGACGTCGGCGCCCTTCGGCACGATGGCGTCCGCGCGGTAGAAGACGCCCTTGTTCAGGTTCTTCCCGTGCGCGCCTGCGTAGCCGGCGCCGGTGCCCGCGACATCGCGGAAGTTCGGAATGCTGGCCATCCGCGGCGCGTCGGGGGCGGTCTTGCCCGCGCCGACGCTGCCCAGGCCGCCGGCGCCCGACTCGAGCAGCTGACCAAGGGCGGGCGGGATGGCCGGCTCGGCCTGCGCGATGCCGGTGGTGCCCACGCTCACGAGCAGCGCGGCGCTGGTGACGACGAGCGCGCCCGCGATCCTGGATACGTGTCGAGTCATGAAGAACCTTCCGATCGAATAATTGAGGTCTGTCGGGAGGCGAAGGTAGTCATGCGGGCGCGCGCTTGTCTCGATTGACGGCCGTTCCTCCCGCTGAGCGGTCACAATTCGTGTTGGGCCGGTCACAACCGGACCGATACGGGGCCGCGAGTGGTCGAACGGTAGGCTAAAGCGACTTGTGGCCGTATCCGTCAGCGAAGGCGTGGAGATTACATGGAACTGTTCCTGGACATCCTGCTGGTGATCACCAGCCTGCTGCTGATCCTGCTGGTGCTGCTGCACCGCGGCAAGGGCGGCGGCCTGTCCAGCCTGTTCGGTGGCGGCGTGCAGTCCAGCCTGTCCGGCTCCACCGTGGTCGAGAAGAATCTCGACCGACTCACCGTGTTCACGGCCGTGATCTGGCTGATCGCGATTCTCGGTATCGGTCTCCAGATCAAGTTCAGCTGACACCTGGCCGGATGGTGACGCCTCGGGTGAGCGGCCCGGTCCGGGGTCCGACACGCTGATCGGGAAGCCCTGATCCTGCCGTCGCGGGGCGAAGACCCCGATACTGGTTCCATGAACCCGTCGCCCGTGCACGAGGGTCCGAATCCAGACAGGCCGGCCGAGCCTCCGCGTGAGGCGACCGAGCCACTCCGCGAGGACATCCGGCTGCTCGGCGGGATCCTCGGGCAGATCATCCGTGAGCAGGCCGGTGACGAGGTCTTCGAGCTGGTCGAACGCGCCCGGGTCGAGTCGTTCCGGGTACGCCGATCCGAGATCGATCGTGCCGAGCTGGCCGCCCTGTTCGCGAACGTCGAGGTGGGCGTCGCGATCCCGGTCATCCGTGCGTTCAGTCATTTCGCGCTGCTGGCGAACCTCGCGGAGGATCTGCACCGCGAGCGTCGCCGGGCGATCCACGTTCGGGCGGGCGAGCCGCCCCAGGACAGCACGCTCGCGGCGACCTACCGGAAACTCGATGCGGCGCAACTCGATCCGTTGACGGTGGCGCGGGTGTTGGAGGGCGCGTCGGTGGTGCCCGTGATCACCGCGCATCCGACCGAGACGAGGCGCCGCACGGTCTTCGAGACCCAGCACCGGATCACCGACCTGATGCGATTCCGTGAGCGCACGGACCTGGACCCGGGCGAACTGGAGGACGTCGACCGCGATCTGCGCAGACAGATCCTCACCCTGTGGCAGACCGCCCTGATCCGGCTGTCGCGGTTGCGGATCCAGGACGAGATCGAGGTGGGCCTGCGGTACTACGACGCGGCGCTGTTCGAGGTGGTGCCGCGGATCAACGCCCAGCTGCGCGCCGAACTCCGGCGCCGCTGGCCGGAGGCCGGCCTGCTCGCCGAACCGATGCTCACGACCGGGTCCTGGATCGGCGGCGACCGCGATGGGAACCCCTTCGTGACGGCGGAGGTGGTGCATCGGGCCACCCACCGGGCCGCGGCCACCGCGCTCGAGCACCATCTCGGCGAGCTCGAGGCCCTCGAACGAGAGCTGTCCATGTCGGATCGGCTGGTCGACGCCTCGGCGGCCCTGCGGGCCCTGGCCGATGCGTCGGGCGACGATTCGCCGTTCCGGACGGACGAGTCGTATCGGCGCGCGCTGCGCGGGATCCGGGGGCGGCTGACGGCCACCGCGCTCTGCATTCTCGGCGAGGCCGAGGTGGCCTTGTCGCGATCCGCCCTGCACAGTCCCGGTCTGGATCCGTTCGATTCGCCGGCCGAGTTGCTCGCCGACCTCGACGTGATCGACGCGTCGCTGCGCGGACACGGCGACGAACTGCTGGCCGAGGACCGCCTGGCGACGATGCGTGAATCGGTGCAGGCGTTCGGGTTCCACCTGTCCGGGCTGGACATGCGGCAGAACTCGGAGATACACGAGCAGGTGATCGCGGAGCTGTTCGCCTGGGCGGGAGTGCATCCGGAATACTCGTCCCTGCGCGAGCAGGATCGCGTCGCATTGTTGACGGCCGAGCTGGGGACACGGCGGCCGCTGGTGGGGCCCGGTGCGACCTTCGGCGAGCAGACCACATCCGAGCTGGCGATCCTGGCCGCCGGAGCTCGGGCCGTGAAAAGCATTGGTGCAGGAGCGATCCCGAACTACATCATCAGCATGTGCACCTCCGTCAGCGACATGCTGGAGGCGGCGGTGCTGCTCAAGGAGGTGGGTCTGCTCGATCCGGGTGCGCAGGGATCCGGGCCATCGTGCCCGGTCGGGATCGTGCCACTGTTCGAGACCATCGAGGACCTGCAGGCCGGAGCGGCCACCCTGACCGCCGTGCTGGACGTGCCGGTGTACCGCGCACTGTTGGACGCGAGGGGCGGGCGGCAGGAAGTGATGCTCGGCTACTCGGACTCCAACAAGGACGGTGGCTACCTCGCCGCGAACTGGGCGCTGTACCGGGCGGAGCTGGATCTCGTGGCCGCGTCGCGGTCCGCGGGAATCCGGCTGCGGCTGTTCCACGGTCGAGGCGGTACCGTCGGGCGCGGCGGGGGACCGAGCTACGAGGCGATCCTGGCGCAGCCGCCGGGAGCGGTGGCCGGGTCACTGCGGATCACCGAGCAGGGCGAGGTGATCGCGGCGAAGTATGCCGAACCGCGCCTGGCACACCGCAATCTGGAGACACTGCTCGCCGCGACGCTCGAGTCCACGCTGCTGGATGTCGAGGGCCTCGGCACCGATGCGGGACCCGCCTATGCGGTACTCGACGAGCTGGCCGCGGCCGCCAGGACCGCCTACGCCGACCTGGTGCACGACACGCCGGGCTTCGTGGAGTACTTCACCACGTCGACGCCGGTAGCGGAGATCGGTGCGCTGAACATCGGCAGCCGCCCGGCATCGCGGAAGGCCACGAAGTCGATAGCGGACCTGCGCGCGATCCCGTGGGTGCTGTCCTGGAGCCAGTCCCGGGTGATGCTGCCGGGGTGGTACGGGACGGGCACGGCCTTCGAGGAGTGGGTCGGTGACGATCCGGCGCGCCTGGCGAGGCTGACGGAGCTGTACGAGCGGTGGCCGTTCTTCCGCACCGTGCTCTCGAACATGGCGATGGTGATGGCGAAGTCCGACATGGGGCTGGCCGCGCGGTACGCGGAGCTGGTGCCGGACGTGGAACTGCGGGAGCGGGTGTTCGGCAAGATCACCGCCGAGCACGCGCGGACGATCGCTCTGTACAGGGCGATCACCGGCAACGACGACCTGCTCGCGGACAACCCGGGGTTGCGGAGGTCGGTGCACAACCGGTTCCCGTACCTCGAGCCGCTGAACCACCTGCAGGTGGAGTTGCTGCGGCGGTACCGATCCGGCGACGACAGCGACCTGGTGCGCCGGGGCATCCAGCTGACGATGAACGGCTTGGCCACGGCGCTGCGCAACAGCGGGTAGTCACGCACCTGGCCCGCTGAACTGGGTAGCCGGCCTAACGGTGGAACCGATCGCGTCGACGCCACGTCAAACTCCCCAACAGCCGCAACAGGCCGAGGAGGGAGTCCCGCGATGACGGACTGCACAGGAGCGCAGGCAGCATGGCGTGGGGGAATCGACAAGCGATCGCGGCGGCGTCCCGCGATCCGGTCCGGCTGCCGGCCCACCGGCTCGCGCGAGGTGTGGGGTGTGCCCGAGATACATCCGGTCCGCCCTCCCGTCGTGGAGGACGAACCGGACGAGGGCTGAGCGTCAGCTCGCGGGCAGGTCCGCCGCCGCGGCCTCGTCGAGCATCCAGATCGTGGACTCGGAGCCGACGGCGCCCGCCGCCGGAATGTCCTCGGGGCTCGCGCCCCGCAGCGCCGCGCCCACGGCCTCGGCCTTGTCCGCCCCGGCGACCAGCAGCCACACGCGCTTCGCCCGCTGCACGCCGGGCAGCGTCAGGGTGACCCGCTCTGCGGGGGGCTTGGGGGAGTCGGTGACCCCGACGACGAACCGCTTGTCCTCGCGGACAGCGTCGGTGTCCGGGAACAGCGAATTGATGTGACCCTCACCGCCCATGCCGAGCAGGTGGACGTCGAACTCGGGGATCGAGTTCGACCCGGCGTGCGCGCTGAGCAGGTGGCTGTACGCGACGGCCGCGGCATCGGGGTCACCCGCGTACAGCCCGTCGCCGTACGGCATCGGGTGCAGGCGGGCCGGAGTCACCGGCACGTGATCGAGCAGCGCCTCGTGCGCCTGCACCTCGTTGCGGTCCGGATGACCCCGCGGCAGGAATCGCTCGTCGCCCCAGTAGAAGTCGACCTTGGTCCAGTCGACGTCGCCGGGATTCTCGCGGACCTTGCGCAGCAGGCCGATCCCGTTCCCGCCGCCCGTGAGCACCACCGCGGCCTCGCCGCGCTCGGCCTGTGCGGCGACGATGACGTCGACGAACTGTGCGGCGGCGGCCGTCACCAACTCGTCGGAGTCGGCGTAGGTCTGGACGCTCACGTTCTCACTCATAGGTCACCTTCGTCAGCCCGGCGAGCGCCGCATGGTAGATCTCGTCCGGGTCGAGGCGGCGCAGTTCCTCGGCCAGGCAGTCGCGGGTCTCTCGACGAGCAAGCGAGACAAGCGAATCCGGTGCGCCGGAACGGCTCAGCGTCGCGGTCTTGCCGGTCTGGGGCCTGCTGAGCGTCACCGAACTGTTCTCCCGCTGCAGCACGACCTTCAGCTTGCCGGCTTCCCGGTGAACGGGGCCGTCGATGCGGCTGGCCAGCCAGCCGGCGATCATGTCGACCGCGGGCTCCTCCGGGATACCGGACACCGTCGCGGAGACGATCCGCTCGTACGGCGGCTGGTCCAGCGCGGAGGTGAGCAACGCCCGCCAGTAGGTGATTCGGCTCCACGCCAGATCGGTGTCGCCGGGGGAGTAGGACTGCAGGCGCGACTTGATCGTCGACAGCGGGTCCGGTGCGCCGGTCGCATCCGTGATGCGACGAATCGCGAGACGCCCCACGGGATCCTGTGCGGGGAAGGGCGGACTCTTGTCGGGCCACCAGGCCACGACCGGGGTGTCGGGGAGCAGGAAGGGCACCACCACGCTGCTCTCGTGGTCGGCGAGCTCACCGTGGAGTCGCAGCACCACGACCTCCGACGCGCCCGCGTCGCCGCCGACCCGGATCTGCGCGTCGAGCCGCGTGGCTGCGGATCGGTCGCCGCGCGCGACCACGATCACCCGGCACGGATGCTCGCGACTGGCCTCGTTGGCCGCGTCGATGACGTCCTCGGCGTTCTCGCTGTCGCGAGTGCAGACGACGAGGGTCAGCACCCGCCCGAGGGTCACGGCGCCGCCGGTCTCCCGGACCTCGACGAGCTTCTTGTTGATCTGCTCCGTGGTCGTGGAGGGGATGTCGATGATCACTGGAGCGCCTCCAAAGTCGTCACGGCCTTCTCCATTCACGCCCGGTGCGGCGGAGCATCTCCTGCGCCGACGCCGGACCCCAGGTGCCCGCCTCGTACGGCTCGGGCTTGCCGGACTCGGCCCAGTGCTCGAGCACCGGGTCGAGGATCTTCCAGGACAGCTCCACCTCGGCGTCGACGGGGAACAGCGACGGCTCGCCGAGCAGCACGTCGAGAATCAGACGCTCGTAGGCCTCGGGGGACGACTCGGTGAACGCCTGGCCGTAGCTGAAGTCCATGTTCACGTCGCGGACCTCCATCGAGGACCCGGGCACCTTCGAACCGAACCGCATCGTGACGCCCTCGTCGGGCTGCACCCGGATCACCAGCGCGTTCTGGCCGAGTTCCTCGGTCATGGTCCGGTCGAACGGCAGGTGGGGTGCCCGCTTGAACACCACCGCGATCTCGGTGACCCTGCGGCCCAACCTCTTCCCGGTGCGGAGGTAGAACGGGACGCCGGCCCACCTGCGGGTGTCCACCTCGAGGGTGATCGCGGCGAAGGTCTCCGTGGTGGAGTTCTTCGAGAAACCCTCCTCGTCGAGCAGACCGACGACCTGTTGGCCGCCCTGCCACCCGCCCGCGTACTGGCCGCGCGCGGTGGTCTCGTCGAGCGGTTCCGCGAGCCGGGTCGCGGAGAGCACCTTGATCTTCTCCGACTGCAGCTCCGACGGCTCGAAGCTGACCGGTTCCTCCATCGCGGTGAAGGCCAGCAGCTGCAGCAGGTGGTTCTGGATCACGTCGCGGGCCGCGCCGATGCCGTCGTAGTAGCCGGCCCGGCCGCCGAGCCCGATGTCCTCGGCCATGGTGATCTGGACATGGTCGACGTAGTGCGCGTTCCAGATCGGGTCGAACAGCTGGTTCGCGAACCGCAGCGCCAGGATGTTCTGCACCGTCTCCTTGCCGAGGTAGTGATCGATGCGGAACACCGAGTCCTCGGGGAAGACCGTGTTGACGACGGCGTTGAGCTCCTTGGCGCTCTCCAGGTCGTGCCCGAACGGCTTCTCGATGACCACCCGGCGCCACTGGTCCTCCACCGGCTGCGCCAGCCCGGACTTCGAGAGCTGCTCGCACACGGTCGGGAACGCCGCAGGCGGAATAGCAAGGTAGAAGGCGTGATTGCCGCCGGTGCCGCGTTCCTCGTCGAGCGCGGTCAGGGTCTTGGTCAGCTCGACGAACGCCGCATCGTCGTCGAAGCTGCCCTGCACGAACCGGATTCCCTCGGCGAGCCGCTCCCACACCTCCTCGCGGAAGGGGGTGCGGGAGTGCTGCTTGACCGCGTCGTGGACGACCTGCCCGAAGTCCTCGGCCGCCCAGTCCCTGCGGGCGAAGCCGACCAGCGCGAACCCGGGTGGGAGCAGACCCCGGTTGGCCAGGTCGTACACCGCGGGCATCAGCTTCTTGCGCGCGAGGTCGCCGGTGACGCCGAAGATCACCAACGCGCACGGGCCCGCGATTCGCGGTAGTCGTTTGTCCCTCTCGTCCCGAAGCGGGTTGTCCCACCGCGGACCGGAGCCCGTGCCCGGCACCGGGTCAGCCCTTGTCGGACGCGGCCGCGAGTTCCCCGGAAATGGCGTCGAGCAGCTCATTCCAGGAGACCTCGAACTTGTCGACTCCTTCGGTTTCCAGCTTCTCGAACACCTCGGGAAGCGAGACGCCGGCCGCGGCCAGCGCGTCGAAGACCTGCTGCGAGGCCACGGCGGTCCCGGTGATGGTGTCGCCGGCGATGACGCCGTGATCGGCCACCGCCTCCATCGTCTTCTCCGGCATGGTGTTCACCGTGTTCGGTGCGACCAGCTCCGTGACGTAGAGCGTGTCGGAGTACTCGGGGTTCTTGACGCCGGTCGACGCCCACAGCGGACGCTGCACGCGGGCGCCCCCGGTCGCCAGGCCGGCGAAGGTGCTGCCACCCTCGAACACCTCCTGGTAGGCCGCATAGGCGAGCCGCGCGTTGGCCAGCCCGGCCTTGCCGCGCAGGGCCAGCGCCTCCTCGGTGCCGATGGCCTCGAGGCGGGCATCGATCTCCGAGTCCACCCGGGAGACGAAGAACGAGGCGACCGAGTGGATCTGGGACAGGTCGTGACCCGCGGCCTTCGCGGCGGTGAGGCCGGCCAGGTAGGCGTCCATCACGGCCCGGTGCCGCTCCACCGAGAAGATCAGCGTGACGTTGACGCTGATGCCCTCGGCGATCACCCGGGTGATCGCGGGCAGCCCCGCCAGCGTGGCCGGGATCTTGATCAGCAGGTTGGGCCGGTCCACGATCTTCCACAGCTCGATGGCCTGGGCCACCGTGGCATCGGTCTCGTGGGCCAGCCGCGGATCGACCTCGATGGAGACGCGGCCGTCCACGCCCGCGCTGGCCTCGAACTGCGGGGCCAGCACGTCGCAGGCGTCGCGGACGTCATCGGTGGTCAGCGAGCGGACCGTGTCATCCACGTTCGCGCCCCGGCCGGCGAGCTCCTTGAGCTGGATCGTGTACTCGTGACCCTTGGTGATGGCGCCCTGGAAGATCGTCGGGTTGGTGGTGACACCGACGACGCTCTTCTCCCGGACCAGTGCCGCGAGGTTGCCGGACTCGAGGCGGCCGCGGGACAGGTCGTCGAGCCACACCGAGACCCCGGCCCGCGACAGCGCGGCGAGGTTGGCGTTCTGTACTGATTCGCTCATCGAGGTCATCCCTTCACTCGGTCGAGGGTGCGGCGTGCCGCGGCGGTGACGGCCTCGGCCGTGAAACCGAACTCGCGGAACAGGGTCTTGTGATCGGCGGACGCACCGAAGTGCTCGATGGAGACGGACTCACCGGCGTCGCCGATGATCCGGTACCACGGCATCGCGATACCCGCCTCGACCGAGACGCGGGCGCGGACCGCGGGCGGCAGCACCGAGTCGCGGTACTCCTGGTCCTGCTCCTGGAACCAGTCCAGGCAGGGGACCGAGACGACCCGGGTGCCGATGCCCTCCGCCTCGAGCGCCGCACGGGCCTCGACGGCGAGGTACAGCTCGGAACCGCTGGCCAGCAGGATCACCTCGGGGGTGCCGGTGGACGCCTCGGCGAGGACGTACGCGCCGCGGGCCACGCCCTCGACCGATCCCGCCTTGGTGCCCTCGAGCACCGGGATGTCCTGGCGGGTCAGCGCGAGCGCGGACGGTCCGGTCTTGTTCTCCAGGGCGGTCTTCCACGCGTGCGCGGTCTCGTTGGCGTCGCCCGGACGGATCACCGCGAGGTTCGGGATCGCGCGCAGCGCGGCGAGGTGCTCGATCGGCTGATGCGTCGGGCCGTCCTCGCCGAGACCGATGGAATCGTGCGTCCACACGTAGATGGCGGGCGTCTTCATCAGCGCTGCGAGCCGGACCGCCGGACGCATGTAGTCGCTGAACACCATGAAGGTGCCGCCGTACGGGCGGGTCGGCCCGTGCAGCGCGATGCCGTTGAGGATCGAGCCCATCGCATGCTCGCGGATGCCGAAGTGCAGGGTGCGGCCGTATGGCTGCGCGGTCCAGTCCTTCGTCGAGATGGACGGCGGGCCGAACGAGTCCGAGCCGTCGATGGTGGTGTTGTTGCTGCCCGCCAGGTCGGCCGAACCGCCCCAGAGCTCGGGCAGGATCGGGCCGAGCGCGTTGAGCACCTTGGCCGAGGCCTTGCGGGTGGCGGCGCCCTTGGCGTCCGGCTCCCAGGTCGGCAGGATGTCCGTCCAGCCCTCGGGGAACTCGCCCGCCTGCAGGCGGTCGAAGAGCGCCTTGCGCTCGGGCTCGCGCCCGGCCCACGCCTCGAACTCGGCCTCCCAGGCCGCACGCGCGGCGGCACCGCGGACCGCGACCTCGCGGGCGTGTGCCAGCGCGGCGGGGTCGACCTCGAACGACTTCTCGGGATCGAACCCGAGTGCCTTCTTGACGCCCGCGACCTCGTCCGCGCCGAGCGCGGCGCCGTGCACGTCGCCGGTGTTCATCTTGGTCGGCGCGGGGTAGCCGATGATGGTGCGCAGGATGATGATCGACGGCTTGTCGGTCACGGACTGGGCCGCCGCGACGGCGTCGAGCATCGCGGAGACGTTCTCGCCGCCCTCCACGCGCTGCACATGCCAGCCGTATGCCTCGTAGCGCTTGGCGACGTCCTCGCCGAACGCGATCGCGGTGTCGTGCTCGATGGAGATCTCGTTGTCGTCGTAGAAGACGATCAGGTTGCCGAGCTGCTGCACGCCCGCGATCGAGGAGGCCTCGGAGGTGACACCCTCCTGCAGGTCACCGTCGGACGCGATCACGTAGACGTTGTGGTCGAACGGGCTCGCGCCCACGGCGGTGTCCGGGTCGAACAGCCCGCGCTCGCGGCGCGCGGCCATCGCCATGCCGACGGCCGAGGCCAGACCCTGGCCGAGGGGGCCGGTGGTCATCTCGACGCCGACGGTGTGGCCGTACTCGGGGTGGCCGGGGGTCAGCGAACCCCAGGTGCGCAGCGCCTCGATGTCGGACAGCTCGAGGCCGTAGCCCGACAAGTAGAGCTGCAGGTACAGGGTGAGGCTGCTGTGACCACAGGACAGCACGAACCGGTCGCGACCGACCCACTCGGCGTCCGCCGGGTCGTGCCGCATGATCCGCTGGAACAGCGTGTAGGCCAGCGGCGCGAGGCTCATCGCGGTGCCGGGGTGACCGTTCCCCACCTTCTGCACGGCGTCGGCGGCGAGGACACGGGCGGTGTCCACGGCCTTGGTGTCTAGCTCCGTCCAGTCGGTGGGGTGCACCGGCTGGGTGAGGACGCGGATCTCGTCTGTGATCGACACGAGCAGAAGTCTCCTGACATGGGGGGTATGGCGACGCGGTAACGCCAAGGGTAGTTCCGCGACAACAGTAGTGCTCGGGCGCATCCCGGTCGATCGGTCGACGGGCCGTGTCGAGACCGGGTGGTCTGTGCTGGAAGCGGTGTTAGTGCGACCTGCGGTTCGGATCTGTTCAGCCTGCCGTCTACCATCTTGTGTAGTAGTGCGAAGTCAGGCGCGCAGCGGTGCGCGACAGGATCAGGTGGTCACTCGCGTGTCGCAAGGAGAAATGGTGCGGATTGTGGAGCATGGCGGACACGGTCTCGCTGGTGGCTCCGGGCCCGCCCAGGTGAACAGGCCCGACACCCTCTGGGGTCGGGCGATCGGGAAGGTTCTCGCCTACCTCGCGCTGACCAAGCCGCGGGTGATCGAGCTGCTGCTCGTCGCGACCATCCCTGCGATGCTGCTCGCGGATCGCGGCAACGTCGACTTCCCGCTCATCCTGAGCACGCTGTTCGGCGGCTGGATGGGTGCGGCCAGCGCCAACACGCTCAACTGCGTGGTCGACGCGGACATCGACAAGGTGATGAAGCGGACCGCGCGCCGCCCGCTGGCCCGCCTGGCGGTCCCGACCTCGCACGCGCTCGTCTTCGGGCTCGTCCTCGGCGCCGGGTCCTTCGCGTGGCTGTGGTGGGCGACGAATCTGCTGGCGGCCGTGCTGATCGTGCTGACCATCGCGTTCTACGTGCTCGTGTACACGATGGTGCTCAAGCGCCGGACCTGGCAGAACGTGATCTGGGGCGGCGCCGCCGGCTGCATGCCGGTGATGGTCGGATGGGCCGCGGTCACCGGCTCGATCAGCTGGGAGCCGATCGTGCTGTTCCTGGTCATCTTCTTCTGGACGCCGCCGCACACCTGGGCGCTCGCCATGCGCTACAAGGAGGACTACAAGGCGGCGGGCGTGCCGATGCTCCCGGTCATCGCGACCGAGGAACGCGTCACCAAGCAGATCCTCGTCTACACCTGGCTGACCGTGCTGACCACGCTGGCCCTCGTGCCCGCGGCCGGCGTCGTCTACGCCGCCATCGCCCTGGTCGCAGGCGCCTGGTTCCTGCTGATGGCGCACCAGCTGTACGCGGGTGTGCGCCGCGGCGAGCCGGTGAGGCCGCTGCGCCTGTTCCTGCAGTCGAACAACTACCTCGCCGTGGTGTTCTGCGGGCTCGCGGTCGACTCGGTGCTGGGCATGAACACGATCGGCTCCTTCTTCAGCTGATCGCGGGGCGCTCGCATCGTCCCGGCACCCTTTCCCGAGTCTCGTCGAAACCACTGTCCCGTCGGGCCCGTGGTTCGACTTGTTCCGACGCCGGGGCAATAGGTGGATCCACGGCCACATGGGGACCGATTGAGTGCGGCGGCCCCGACGAGCAGGCCGTCCTGCCGAAGGTAGAACGCCCACAGGTCGTCGGCCCACGAGGACACCGCCGCGCGCCCCAGCCACGAGCTCGCTCGTGCTCGGGACGTAGGTGGCGGGCGTCCGTCGCGGCAGCGCGCCCGAGCGAGCGGAATCGCCCTGACCTGCAAACACGCTCTCTGACAGGGTTTCCTTACGGCGTATAGCCCTATCTCTGTACTTCGTATGGAGATAACGAGGTCCCTACGCTGCAGCAACGGTTGATGGGGCTCGCGGGTGCGACGCGGCGTCAATCTTTGAGAGGGTTCATTGACAATGGTCTTCCCATGCCCGAATGTTGGCGTCGTCGATGTAACGCAGATAACTCTCGGGAGGAAATGTGACGCACGCGGTACCGCCGGATGACATGAAGATGCAGCGAACGAGCCGGGACATGAGCGTCGTGCCGGCCGCCTTGGCCGGATGGCTCGCGACAAAGCTCCCCGCGGGGGCGGAGCCCACCGTCACCCTGCACTCGGGGATCGACGCCAACGGGATGTCCTCCGAGACCCTCGTCTTCGACGCGTCCTGGCGGGAGGACGGCGAGGAGCGCACCGCCGAGTATGTGGCCCGAGTCGTTCCGTCGGCCGAGGACTTCCCGGTCCTCGAGCGCTACGCGCTGCAGGATCAGTACGACACGATGCGGATCATCGGCGAGCTGAGCGACGTCCCCGTACCGCGGGTGGGTTTCATGGAGCCGTCGGGTGACGTGCTGGGGACGCCGTTCTTCCTGATGGATCGTCTCGCCGGCGTCGTCCCGCCCGACGTGATGCCGTACAATTTCGGCGGCAACTGGCTCTTCGATGCGTCGCCAGAGGATCAGCGGCGCCTGCAGGACAGCACGGTGAAGGCTCTCGCGGGCCTGCATGCGATCCCGGCGGCGGACGAGACCTTCGCCTTCCTCGACCCGAAGCACCCCGGCGCCACCGCGTTGCAGCGCAACCTCGCCCGCACGCGTGCCTGGTACGAGTTCGCGGTCCGTGACCTCGAGCGCTCGCCGCTGATCGAGCGCGGTCTGAGCTGGCTCGAGTCCAACCTGCCCGACACCACCGAGGCGGTGCTGACCTGGGGTGACGCTCGCCTCGGCAACGTGATGTACGTCGACTTCGAGCCGGTCGGGGTCCTGGACTGGGAGATGGCGAGCATCGGCCCGCGCGAGCTCGACCTGTCCTGGCTGATCTTCGCGCATCGGGTCTTCGAGTCGATGACCACCCGCTTCGGCATGCCCGGCATGCCGGACTTCATGCGCGAGGAGGACATCGTGGCCCGGTACACCGAGCTCACCGGCGCCCCGGTCGGCGACCTGCTCTGGTATCACGTCCACAGCGCGGTCAGCTGGGGCATCCTGTTCCTGCGCACCGGGGCGCGAGCCATCCACTTCGGGGAGGCCGAACGTCCCGACGACATCGAGTCGTTGCTGCACCACAGGCCGCTGCTCGAGAGCCTCCTCGACAGTCTGGACGTGGTGGCCCCGTGAGCGAGCAGTTGAACGAGCTCGGCTACTACGCCGTGACCCGGCACCCTGCAGACGCCCGGGTGCTGCTGCCCGAGGCCCGCGCGGCGGAGGAGCTCGGTCTGGGCTCCTGCCACGTCGGGGAGCGCTTCACCGTGAAGGACGCCGCGGTGCTGTCCGGCGCGCTGGCCGGCGCCACGACCAGCCTCGGCATCGCCCCGTCGACCAACCACCACACCCGGCACCCCACCGTCACCGCGACCGTGGGATCGACGATGCACGCGCTGACCGAAGGGCGTTTCTCCATGGCGTTCGGCCGGGGGATGGCCGCGTACTGGCAGGCCGTCGGCCTTCCGGTGGTGACCGAGGCCCGGCTGCGCGACTTCATCGGCATCCTGCGTCGGCTGTGGGACGGCGAGACGATCCTGAATCACGACGGGCCGGCGGGGAAGTGGCCGGTGCTGCGCCACGTGAACGGGTTGGAGGACGCGCCGCCGATCGGGATGGTCGCGGTCGGCCCCAAGACGATGGAACTCGCCGGCGAGATCTGCGACTACGTCATCTTGCACACCTTCTTCTCGGACGAGGCGACGATCGCGTCGGTCGAGGCCGTGCGTCGCGGTGCCGAACGGGCGGGCAAGGACCCCGACAGTGTCCGCATCTGGGCCTGTCTGGCGACGGTCAGTGACACCCTGGCGGAGGAGGACCGCCTGCGCCGCCGGGCCGGGCGGCTCGTGACCTACCTGCAGGCCTACGCCGACGTCCTGATCCGCGCCAACGGCTGGGACCCCGCCGTGTGGGAGCGGATACGCCAGACCGAGCTGTTCACGAACGCGGCCGCCGCGGGTCCCATCGACGCCAGTGCATCGGTCGAGACACTGGAGCAGCTCGACGCCATGATGCCGGACGAATGGCTGGCTTCGGCGGCCTCGGGATCGCCCGAGGATTGTGCGAAGACCATCGCCCGGCAGTTCGACCTGGGCGTGCACTCGGTCATCATGCACGGGGCGAGCCCGCAGGAGCTCGCGCCCGTCGTGGCGGCATACCGCGCCGATCGACCGACGCTGCGCAGGGCCGTCGCGGCGAATGCGGGACGGTTCGCCTGACCGGGTCCGGTAGGTTGTGCACGTCATGACGAGCGAGTCCCCACAGGCAGCCCGGGCGCTGGAGCAGTGGCGGGTGGCGGTTCCGTCCCAGGTCACCCTGTCGGCCGCCGGAACACGGCTGAACAAGCGCGGCCTCGAGACCCGGGCGCGGCTGCTCGATGTGGCCATTGCCTGCCTGGCTGACAGCGGCAGCGAGCCGGTCTCCGCGAACCGCATCGCCAAGGAGGCCGGCGTCACCTGGGGCACGGTCCAGCACCAGTTCGGTGACCTGGACGGCCTGTGGGTCGCCGTCGTCACCGAGATCCATGCCCGCAGCTGGGTCGATCTCCCGGGTCCGTGGCCCGCACGGAGCGGCTCGCTGCGGGAGCGGGTCGAGGGAGTCATCGACTCGGTGTGGACCTACCTCGACACCACCGAGGGACGGGCGCTCACCGCGCTGCGCACCTGGCTGCCCCCGCGACCGTCGGACATAGCCGCCGAGTACCCGCGGACCGCAGCAGCCTTCGCCGCCCGCGAGCACGACTGGATTCAGGGCTTCGACTACTTGATGGAGGGCCTCGACCTCGACCCGACCAAGCTGTACCAGGTGCGCTGCCTGCTCCCGGCGGCCGTGCGAGGCCTGAGCAACGAGCGCCAGCTCGGCTTCACGTCAGAACTCGATGTCGCCCGCCGGACGCTGGCCGAGGCCCTCGTGGCCTTCCTGACCTGACCTCAGGGGACCAGCACGATCGAGCCGGTGGTGCGGCGGCCCTGCAGATCGCGGTGCGCCTGCTCGGCCTGATCGAGCGGGTACCGCGCGCCGACTCGGATCTTCACGGAGCCGTCCCGGATCGCCTCGAACACCTCGCCCGAGCGCCACAGCAGTTCGTCGCGGTCGCGGGTGTAGTGCGCGAGGGTCGGACGGGTCAGGAACAGCGAGCCGGCCGGGTTGAGCCGCTGCGGATCGAACGGCGGCACCGGTCCACTGGCCGCCCCGAACAGCGCGAGCGTGCCCCGGATCCGGACCGACGCGAGGCTGGCCTCGAAGGTGTCCGCCCCGACGCCGTCGAACGCCGCGGCCACGCCCTCGCCGTCGGTGAGCGCCCGCACCCGCTGGGCGAGGTCGTCCGTGTAGCGCAGCACCTCTGCGGCGCCCGCCTCCCGGGACAGCAGTTCCTTCTCGTCCGAGGAGACGGTGGTGATCACGCGCGCGCCCCGCGCGACCGCGAGCTGCGTCAGCACCAGGCCGACCCCGCCCGCGCCGGCGTGCACCAGCACGGTGTCGCCGGGTTCGACGTAGTAGACCGAGTTCATCAGGTAGTGCGCCGTCATGCCCTGCAGCAGAACCGAGGCGGCGACGGGTGCTTCGACGCCGTCGGGCACCGGCACCGCGACCGCGGCGGGCACCACGACCTTCTCCGCGTAGCTGCCGGGTGCGGAGGACCACGCCACCCTGTCACCGACCCGGACCCCGGACACGGCCGAGCCGACCGACTCGACGACCCCGCTGCCCTCGAGGCCGGGGACGTACGGCAGGTCGACGGCATAGGCGCCGGTCCGGTAGTAGGTGTCGATGTAGTTCACGCCGATCGCGTCCGTGCGGACCAGCAGGTCCGCATCGCCCGGCGCCGGGTCGGGGGTCTCGGACATTCGGAGTACCTCTGGGCCGCCGAACTCGGTCACGGTGATTGCGCGCATGACCCTATTTCTACTCTCCAGTATTCTGACGCCATGACTGTGGACACCCAGGACTCCGGCGCGAGCGCTCCGGCCGTATCGCTGCCCCCGCGGACCGTCGCCGCGGTGAAGAAGTTCGTCGCCGAGCACGGCGGTTCGGCCTCGGCGGTGATCCAGCCGGTCGGTCTCGACAGCGTGCGGATCACCCTCGTCGGCGCCGACGGCGTCCTCGGTGATCAGGTGGTCGACGACCTCGCCACCGCGAACGCAGTCGTGGCCGCCGTCGACAACGTGACCGTCTCCGAGTGGGAGCGGGCCATCACCAGCATCGTCACCCCGCGCGTCGGGCACTGGCGGAAGATGGCCGGCTGGGTGGCAAACCAGACCCGATTCCCGAAGGCACGCAACGGTCTCGGCTGAGCGCAGCACGCACTTCTTTCGGGTGGCCTGATCGGCCGGTCAGCGTTGCGATCGGCCGATCAGCAGATGGCCGTCGATCGGCTTGCGCCGCACCACCCGCTGTTCGACGGTCAGCCCCGCCTTTTCCAGTGCGGCGGTGACCTCCTCGACCGGGCGTAGCCGGAAACCGAATTGCGTGAACGGCATTTCCGCCATAGCGCCCGGATCCCCGATAGCCACGACGATCCGTCCGCCCGGGCGAAGCACCCGCGCGAACTCCGCGCATGCCTGATCCAGCTCCGGCACAAAGTAGATGGTGTTGGCGGTGATGGCGACATCCACGCTCGCATCGGCAAGCGGCAAGGCCGTCATCGACCCTTCCAGTATCCGCAACCGCCCGGCGCCGATCTCGCCGGTGTGGCGAGATTTGGCGCGCGCCAACATATCCGGAGAGATCTCGATCCCGATCACGGTGCCGCCGGCACCGACCCGGTCCAGCAGCAGCGACAGCCCGACACCCCCGCCGAACCCGATGTCAGCCGCCGTCTCCGCCGGCGCAACAGCACTCCCGGCCACCGCCTCGCCGATCAGAAATCGATTGCCGCGATTGAGCAGAATCGCAATCCCCTTGCCCAGAAACCCATGCGGATTCCCGAGCTGACCGGCGACCGTGGACATCACACGTGTGGCAAGTGGATTCACGCGACGAATGCTACCGACGATCCCGCCCCGGCTTGCGCCCCACGCCGACTCGCTCGGTGGTGGGGTCAGCGGGTGGTGATCGGCTCCGGTGCGACGCCGGCGGGCTCGCGGATCCGGCCCGCGGCATAGAGCGCTGCGGTCGCGGCCGTGCAGGCGCCGGCCAGCGCCACGTGGACGGTGACCAGCGCGGCGGGGACATGGGTCCAGAACTGGACCAGGCCGACGCAGGCCTGGGCCACGACGAGCGCGACGACCACCTTCAGGCGCAGGATCACCGCGGCCCTGGCCCCGACCGCGTACAACCCGAAGCCCAGGCCCACCAGCAGCGCCAGGTAGGCGATCAGCAGTTCGGCGTGCAGGTGCACCAGATTGGTGATGTCGAGGCCGAGCCTCTCCACCGTGCGCTCGGGGTTCTTGTCGCCCGCGTGCGGGCCCGCGCCGGTCACCATCGTGCCCGCGACGAGCGTCCCCGCCAGCGCGACGCCGGACAGTGCGGTCAGCCAGCGGAGCTGCCGGGGGAGTGTGATCACCTCGACGCCGTCGTCCGGCTGGTCGATCTTGTGGAACAGGATCACCGCCAGCCAGACCATCGCCATGGACACCAGCAGGTGTATCGCGACGGTCCACCACAGCAGGCCGGTCAGCACGGTGATGCCGCCGATCACGGCCTGCGCGACGGTCGAGAGCGGCATCAGCCAGGCGTAGAAGAGCACCTCGCGACGGCGGGCGGCACGGGTCACCGCGAGCACGACGGCCGCGGCCGTGGCCACGACCAGGAACGTGAGCAGACGGTTACCGAACTCGATGGCCTGGTGGAACCACGGCGCGGTGGCCGTCCCGGTGGGCACGAAGCTGCCGGGATGGCACTGCGGCCAGGTGGTGCAGCCCAGGCCCGACGCGGTCACCCGGACGACGGCGCCGGTCACGGCGATGCCCCCCTGGGTGAGGATCACCGCGATGGCGATCCATTTCTGCACCGCCAGAGAGGGGAGCGGCAGACGGTTGACGAGGCTCACGAACCCGCGATACAGCACGATTCCGATGGTAGAGCCCCGTCAACTACAGCCTGTCGTTGGGTGTGGCCGTCAGCTGCCTGAGCTGCCGGAGCTGCCGAGGTCGAGGCTGCCGCCACCGAGGCTGCCGGAGCCGGCGCCCTGGCCGACCCGCTGGATGCCGGTGATCGTGCCCTGCCAGTAGTCGCCCTCGGCGCTGATCAGCGCCGACATCTGCAGGGTGTCGTTGGCGGTGGTGCCGGGCATCGAGGTGCGGCCGCGGACCTCGCCGGTGGCCGGATCGATGGCGGCGAAGGTGTACCCGTCCAGTGGGCCACCGGTGCCCTCGCGCAGCACCGTGTACAGGTTGCCGTCGGCGGTGGACAGGTGCGGCACCGCGGAGCTGCGCACGTTCGTGTCCCAGACCTGGTGGCAGCCGGCGCCGTCGAGGTCGACGCGAGTCATGCCGCCCGCGAAGGGCGCGGAGGCGGGCACCGCGGGCCCGGCACCCTCGGGCACCTTCGGGTAGGGGTAGCCGTACGTGCCGGCCACGAACACCGAGTTGCCGACCCCGATGGGCGAGTTCTCGCTGCCGGGACCGCCGGACCCGAGCACGGGGATCTTGCACACCTCCGCGCCGTTGTCGGTGCGGTGCACCAGCAGGTTCACCCGGGTGTCTGCGTTGTCCACCATCGCGACGTATTCGTAGCCGCTGGCGGGGCCGAAGTAGGTGGGTGTCGACCCGGTTCCCCAGCTCAGCTGCCCGGGCTTGCGGGCCGAGCCGCGGTCGTAGGCGCGGCGCCAATCGATCTCCGGGGTGCCGTCCCCGCCGCGGCTGAGCTGGTACAGGGCGTGCGTAGTCGCCACCGAGACGCCGTCGGGGGAGCTGGAGATGCTGTTCTGCACCTGCTCGCCCTGCGGCACCCGCACGGTGCGGGCCACGCCGGAGGAGTCCACCGACCCGATCACACCGCCGCCGGTGGCGAACCAGACGTTGCCCTGCCAGTCGGGCACCAGGCCGGTGACGGCGTCGCCGTCGGGGACCGCGCCGGACAGGTCGACCGTCTCATCGACGAACAGGCTGTCTGCGGTGTGGCCGATCCGCTGCAGCTTGCGGTTCCCGTCCACGGCAACGAGCCGGTTCTCGTTGTCGAGGTACGCGTACACGCCGCCGAGCAGGCTGCCCTTGGCCAGCTCCAGCTTCGCCTTGGAGCCGCCGGACGCCGGGTCGATGAGGTGCACGGTGGGTGTCTGGCCGAGGACCGCGGTGCACAGCGCCACCACCATGCGGTCGGATCCCTGCAGCAGCGTCGGGCAGGCGGCCAACAGCGAATAGGACTGCACGCCGAGCTTTCCTGCGCCGGGCCCGGCGAGCGGGGTCGCGTCGGACGACCCGGCATCGCCGTGCATCGTGGAGGTCCCGACCGGTCCGAGGAACGGGTTCGGCGGGGCGAGCGGTCCCCAGGCGGGCTGGGCGGAGGCGAGCCCGCCCCCGAGGGTGAGCGCGGCGGCGGCGGTCAGCGAGGCGGCAAGGCGCAGCGGAGTTTTCGGCACGCCCTGCATGATGCCGTGCCTCATGGTATTCGGAATACGTTTCGGCGTGATTCGTAATCAGATGAACTTGAACAGCCGGGTCGCCAGCCACGCCGCGACCGCACCCCAGATCGCCAGTACCGCAACCGCGAACATGTCGATCGATCCGCCGATCGCGTGCTGCAGGGCCTCGGCGAGAGCTCCGGACGGGATCAGCCGGGCGGCCGTGTGCAGCGGTGCGGGGATGTCGTCGGCGAACACGACGGAGCCGATGCCCGCCATCACGAACCAGAGGACGTTCGCCAGCGCGAGCACGATCTCGGCGCGCAGGGTGCCGCCGAGCAACAGTCCGAGCGAAGCGAAGGTGACGGTCCCGAGTGCGATGATCAGCGCGCCCAGCAGCAGGTCGGTCACACCCGGCCGCCACCCGAGCGCAAGGCCGATGCCGCCGAGGATGAGTGATTGCATGGCGACCACGATGACGACCGCGGCGCTCTTGCCCGCGATGATCCCCCAGCGCGGCAGTGCCGTGGCGCCGAGCCGCTTGAGGGCGCCGTAGCGTCGGTCGAAGCCGACGGCGATGGCCTGCCCGGTGAACGCGGTGGACATGATCGCCACCATCATGACGGCGGGCAGCACGGTGTCGACCCGGGGGTCGCCGAGGTCGCCGACCGGCAGCAGGCACAGCCCGATCAGCAGGGTGATCGGGATGAACATGGTGAGCAGCAGTTGCTCGCCGTTGCGCAGCAGCAGTGTCAGCTCGAGCCGGGTCTGGGCTGCCAGCATGGACAGCGCGGCACTCGGCCGGGGATCGGGGGCGAAGGTCCCCGCCTCGAACCTGTTGTCGGCGAGCCGGTCTTGCACGTTCATCCCCTTAGATCCCGTCCGGTGAGGTCGAGGAAGACGTCCTCGAGCCTGCGTTGATCGACCCGCAATTCGGTGGCGAGCACATCGAGCTCGGCGCACCACGCCGTGACGGTCGCCAGCACCTGGGGATCGACGACTCCCTCGACCAGATACGAGCCGGGGGAGACCTCGCGTGGGGTGAAGCCGGTGGGCAGCGCCGCGCGCAACCCGGTCAGGTCCAGGTTCTCGGGTGCCAGGAACCGGAGCTGCCCGGCGGAACCGTGGCGCGTCAGTTCGGTCGGCGTGCCCTCGGCGACGATCCGGCCGTGGTCGATGATGATCAGCCGGTCGGCGAGCGCCTCGGCCTCGTCCATCAGGTGCGTGGTGAGCAGCACCGCGACCCCGTCCCGGCGCAGCGCGTCGATCAGTTCCCACACCAGGAGCCGGGCCTGCGCGTCCAGACCCGCGGTCGGTTCGTCGAGGAACACCAGCTCGGGTCGGCCGACGAGTGCGCAGGCCAGCGCGAGTCGCTGCTGTTGGCCGCCCGAGAGGCGGCGGTACGGCGTGCGGACCGCGTCGGACATGCCCAGGGTGCGCAGCAGCCAGTCGGGGTCGAGGGGATCCGCCGAGTACGAGGCCACCAGGTTCAGCATCTCGCCCGCACGGGATCCGGGGTAGGCCCCGCCGCCCTGCAGCATGACGCCGATGCGCGAGCGCACGGCGCCGGAATCGACGATCGGGTCGAGGTCGAAGACCCGCACAGACCCGCTGTCGGGGCGCAGGAAGCCCTCGCACATCTCGACGGTGGTGGTCTTGCCCGCGCCGTTGGGGCCCAGGAGGGCGAGCACCTCGCCGCGGTGCAGGGACAGGTCGAGTCCGTCGACGGCGGTGACGCTGCCGAAGGTTTTCACCACGCCGTCGAGCCGGAGAACTGGATGCGCCGAGTCGGACGCGGAAGAGCTCACGGGGTCTCAGCGTATTCGTCGGCCGGTCGGGGACCGGTCGGTGCCCCGGCCCCGGCCCGCCACGGCAGCCGGTCGCGCGTGATGACCATCGCGATCCCGACCACGGTGATGGTGGCGATCGCGGCCTGCACGATCATGAACGGCTGGTACTCGCCGCCGTTGGGCATCACGATCAGGCTGACCGCGGAGGAGAAGACGATCGCCGGGATGCGGAAGACCGGACGGGTCGCCCACGCGGCCAACGGGATGACCGCCCACAGCAGGTACCACGGTTGAACGACAGGGAAGAGCAGGACCAGCACGCCGAGGGACACGCCGAGCGCACCGACGGGATGCAGGCGCCCGACGAGCACCGCGACGAGCATCCGCAGCGCGACGACGGCCGCGGCGAAGGAGGCGATCGGCCGGGTCAGATTGAGTACTGCGGTGGTGTGGTCGCCGAGGCCGAGGAACACCCCGGCCAGGCCGGTGCCGAGGCCGAGCAGCGTGGGCAGCGACATCCAGCTGCGCACCTCGTTGGCGGTGCCGAGCGTGCCCGGGGAGAGCCAGCCGAAGCCGAGGCCGCTGGCCAGGCTGACGGCGAGGACGACGACCGCGGTCACCGCCGCCAGCAGGGCCGCGGCGGCCAGCACCGACCGGACGGTGGCCCCCCACCGGCGCGCGAGCGCCATCCCGATGAACCCGAGCGCCAGCAGCGACGGGATCTTCACGGTCGCCGACAGCGCGATCAGGCCGGACCCGGCCAGCAGGTAGGCCAGGTTGGCGCTGCCCGGAGTTCGGCCGGGGAGCTCGAATCGGATCGGGTCGGTGCTCTCGACGGCGCGCAGCGCCAGCTCCATGCCGGCCAGCATGAGCCCGAGCATCAGGGCCTCGTTGTGGATCCCCGCGACGAGGTGGAACAGCAGCAATGGGTTGGCGGCGCCGAGCCAGAGGGCGGTGACGCTGGCGACGCCGCAGCGGCGCGCCAGCCGGGGCAGTGCCCAGACGATCAGGGCGACGCCCACGAGCGCGAGCAGTCGGTGCAGGAAGATCCCGGCAACGATGTTCTCGCCGGTCAGCGCGGAGATGCCGCGGCCGATCCAGAGGAACAGCGGTCCGTACGGGGCGGGGGTGTCGCGCCAGATCGTCGGCACCGTCCTGGTGAGAACGTGATCGACGCCGAGTGCCTGGGCGGGCCCGATCGCATACGGGTCGAGTCCGCGGGCGGTGATCTCGCTCTGCGCCAGATACGAGTAGACGTCCTTGCTGAACATCGGCGGTGCGATCGAGAGCGGTATCACCCACAGCAGCAGGGTGCGGTCCAGCTGGGAGCGGGTCAGCCGTCGTGGCGCGGCGCCCTCCGCCCGGTACCGGCCGATCGCGAACCGGCCGAGCAGCAGCCACGCGAGCACCACCATCACGCTGCCGGTCATGGTCAGCGTGAGCGCGGTTGCACCGAGCCGCGCGGGCAGGCCGAGGATCCGCAGACCCTGGACCGGGTTCTGCAGCACCGGCTGCGCGCCGGCCCCGAGCGCGCCGATCGCCATCAGGACGGCCCCGGTCGCGCCGAAACGCCTGATCCCGCGCAGCTGACCGGTCTCGCGCTCGTTGAGTCCCGGGGCCTCCGCCTCGTCGCCGTGCAGGCTCGACACCTCGAAGCCGTGGTGTGGGCCGTCGATTCCCAGCCCTCGCTTGGCGAGCGTCACCGCCCGTTCGCGGAATCGGGTCGCCGGGCCGGCGCTGGGGATGTCACCGGAGTCCGGTGCGTCGTCGGTCTGCGGCACATGGGGCAGCGTAGCGGTGTAATACAGGGCACCCTTGGTGGACCAGCTCGGATAATTCCGTCACACTTGTGTTGTGAAATCGGCACCGGCTCGGGACGCGCGGAGTGAAGGCGCAGGTCATGCACCTGTTTCGCCTGTGCTCAGTGGTGCCCCGACCGCGACCGTGGTGAGCCATGACGGGCACACCAGGGCCGCCGTCGTGCAGCTTCTGCTCGAACAGGGCCCGATCACGGCCCCCGAGATCGGTGCGAAGCTCGGTCTGAGCGCCGCGGGTGTCCGACGTCACCTCGAGGCGTTGATCGATGCGGGCGAGGCACGTTCCTCGAACGCCGCGAGCTGGCAGCACAAGGGCCGCGGTCGCCCGGCGAAGCAGTTCCAGCTGACCGCCGCGGGCCGTTCGCGTCTCGGTCACTCCTACGACGATCTCGCCGGTGCTGCCATGCGGCACCTCCGCGAGGTCGGCGGTGAGGAGGCGATCGTCGAGTTCGCGCGCCGCCGGGTCCAGACGATCGTCGCCGACATCGATCCCGTCGCCCCGCACACCCCTGGCGAGGTGGCGAACACCGCCGACGCCATCGCGGACGCGTTCACCTCGGCAGGCTTCGCGGCCACCACCCGGCCGGTGGGCAACGGCGTCCAGATCTGCCAGCACCACTGCCCGGTCTCGCACGTCGCCTCGGAGTTCCCCGAGCTGTGCGAGGCGGAGACGCAGGCCTTCGCCGAGTTGCTCGGCACCCACGTGCAGCGCCTGGCGACCATCGCCAACGGTGACTGCGCCTGCACCACCCACGTACCGATAGCTCCACCAGACGAGCCTCGCTCGTCGACAGACGAATCCCCGAAGTAAGCACCACCCACGCCGATGCCCAGCCCGCACCGGTACGCAACAAGACTCCGGAAGGAGCTCGCATGACAGTCACCCAAGATCAGGCAGCCGGCAGCACGGAGAAGTCGCCCGCCCTGACCCAGGACGAGGCCATCGCCTCGCTCGGCCATTACGGCTACGGCTGGTCTGATTCCGACGTGGCGGGCGCCAGCGCGCAGCGCGGGCTCTCCGAGGCCGTCGTGCGGGACATCTCGGCGAAGAAGAGCGAGCCCGAGTGGATGCTCGACATCCGGCTCAAGGCGCTCAAGACCTTCGACAAGAAGCCGATGCCGCACTGGGGCTCCAACCTCGAGGGCATCCACTTCGACAACATCAAGTACTTCGTGCGGTCCAGCGAGAAGCAGGCGGAGTCCTGGGAGGACCTGCCCGAGGACATCAAGAACACCTACGACAAGCTCGGCATCCCTGAGGCGGAGAAGCAGCGCCTGGTCGCCGGTGTCGCCGCGCAGTACGAGTCCGAGGTCGTCTACCACTCGATCCGTGAGGATCTCGAGAAGCAGGGCGTGATCTTCCTCGACACGGACACCGGGCTCAAGCAGCACCCGGAGCTGTTCAAGGAGTACTTCGGCTCCGTGATCCCCGCGGGCGACAACAAGTTCTCCGCGCTCAACACCGCGGTCTGGTCGGGCGGCTCCTTCATCTACGTGCCGCCGGGCGTGCACGTGGACATCCCGCTGCAGGCCTACTTCCGGATCAACACCGAGAACATGGGCCAGTTCGAGCGCACCCTGATCATCGTCGACGAGGGCGCCTCGGTGCACTACGTCGAGGGCTGCACCGCGCCGATCTACAAGTCCGACTCGCTGCACTCGGCGGTCGTCGAGATCATCGTGAAGAAGGGCGGCCACTGCCGCTACACGACCATCCAGAACTGGTCGAACAACGTCTACAACCTGGTGACCAAGCGCACCAAGGTGGACGCGGGCGGATCGATGGAGTGGATCGACGGCAACATCGGTTCCAAGGTCACGATGAAGTACCCGGCCGTGTGGATGATGGGCGAGCACGCCCGCGGCGAGGTCCTCTCGGTCGCGTTCGCGGGCGAGGGCCAGCACCAGGACACCGGCGCGAAGATGCTGCACCTGGCGCCGCACACCTCCTCGACCATCGTCAGCAAGTCGGTGGCCCGCGGCGGTGGCCGCGCCTCCTACCGCGGCCTGGTCCAGGTCAACAAGGGTGCGCACGGCTCGAAGTCGACCGTCAAGTGTGACGCGCTGCTCGTCGACCAGATCAGCCGCTCCGACACCTACCCGTACGTCGACATCCGCGAGGACGACGTCTCGATGGGTCACGAGGCGACCGTGTCGAAGGTCAGCGAAGACCAGTTGTTCTACCTGATGAGCCGCGGCCTCACCGAGGACGAGGCGATGGCCATGGTGGTGCGCGGGTTCGTCGAGCCCATCGCCAAGGAGCTGCCGATGGAATACGCCCTCGAGCTCAACCGCCTGATCGAACTGCAGATGGAAGGGGCCGTGGGTTAGTGGCCAACGCAAACGAGGCGACGACCGGGGTCAAGGCCGCCGTCGCCGGTGAGAACATCGTGCCCGCCACCAACAAGGGCGAGGTGTTCACCTCCTACGACGTCAACGCCTTCGAGGTCCCGGCGGGACGCGACGAGGTGTGGCGCTTCACGCCGCTGCGCCGTCTGCGCGGCCTGCACGACGGCACGGCGGTCCGCTCCGGCACCGCCACTGTGGAGGTGCAGGCGGGGGACGGCGTCACTGTCGAGACCGTCGGTCGCGACGACGCCCGTCTCGGTCAGGCCGGGGTTCCCGCCGACCGCATCGCCGCCCAGGCGTACTCGAGCTTCGAGTCGGCGACCGTCGTGACCGTGGGCAAGGAGCAGGAGCCGGCCGACGCGGTCAACATCGTGGTCACCGGTCCGGGCGCCGATCAGGTCGCCTACGGCCACATCCAGGTCCGGCTCGAGGCCTTCTCGAAGGCGACCGTGGTCCTCGATCAGCGTGGCAGCGGCACCTACGCGGAGAACGTCGAGTTCGTGCTCGGCGACAGCGCCAAGCTGACCGTGGTCGCGGTGCAGGACTGGGCCGACGATGCCGTGCACGTCGCGGCGCACCACTCGCGGCTCGGCCGCGACGCCGTCCTCCGGTACACCTCGGTGAGCCTGGGCGGCGACCTGGTCCGCCTGACGCCGATCGTGAAGTACGACGGGCCCGGCGGCGACGCCGAGCTGCTCGGCCTGTACTTCGCCGACGCCGGCCAGTTCTTCGAGCAGCGGCTGCTGGTCGATCATTCGCAGCCGCACTGCAAGTCGAACGTCGTCTACAAGGGCGCGCTGCAGGGCGATCCGCACTCCGGCAAGCCCGACGCGCACACCGTGTGGGTCGGCGACGTGCTGATCCGCGCCGAGGCCGAGGGCACCGACACCTTCGAACTCAACCGCAACCTGGTGCTCACCGACGGGGCGCGCGCCGACTCGGTGCCGAACCTCGAGATCGAGACCGGCGAGATCGTCGGTGCCGGCCACGCCAGCGCCACCGGCCGGTTCGACGACGAGCAGCTGTTCTACCTGCGCTCGCGGGGCATCCCGGAGGACCAGGCCCGTCGCCTGGTGGTCCGTGGGTTCTTCCACGAGATCATCAACCGCATTGCCGTCCCGGAGGTGCGCGAGCGCCTCGAAGCCGCCATCGAGGTCGAGCTCGCCGCGGTCGGCGTCTGAGATCGTCGCCGACACCACACTTCTCTAAGGAACATTGAATGACCACCGCTGAAAACTCGGTTCTGGAAATCAAGGATCTGCACGTCAACGTCGCCACCACCGACGAGAACGCCGAGCCGATCAACATCCTCAAGGGCGTGAACCTCACGGTCCGCTCGGGGGAGACCCACGCGATCATGGGCCCCAACGGCTCGGGCAAGTCGACGCTGTCGTACGCCATCGCCGGCCACCCCAAGTACGAGGTGACCTCCGGCAGCATCACCCTCAACGGTGAGAACGTGCTCGAGATGAGCGTCGACGAGCGGGCCCGCGCCGGCCTGTTCCTGGCCATGCAGTACCCGGTCGAGGTGCCCGGCGTCTCGATGTCGAACTTCCTCCGCACCGCGGCGACCGCGGTCCGCGGCGAGGCCCCCAAGCTCCGGCACTGGGTCAAGGAGGTCAAGGAGTCCCTGACCGAGCTCGAGATCGATCCGTCGTTCAGCGAGCGCAGCGTCAACGAGGGATTCTCCGGCGGCGAGAAGAAGCGCCACGAGATCCTGCAGCTGGGCCTGCTCAAGCCGAAGATCGCGATCCTCGACGAGACCGACTCCGGGCTCGACGTCGACGCGCTGCGCATCGTGTCCGAGGGCGTCAACCGCTACAAGGAGCGCGAGCACGGCGGCGTTCTGCTCATCACGCACTACACCCGCATCCTGCGGTACATCCGGCCGGAATTCGTGCACGTCTTCGTCGGCGGCCAGATCGTCGAGTCCGGCGGCGCCGAGCTCGCCGACGAGCTCGAGGAGAACGGCTACGTTCGGTTCACGCAGGCTGCAGCGACAGGAGCCTAGTTCCATGACCACCTCGGTGCGGGAACTCGACATCACCAAGATCCGGAAGGATTTCCCGATCCTCGGCCGTACGGTGCGTGACGGTAAACCGTTGGTGTACCTGGATTCCGGGGCGACCTCGCAGCGCCCCGTCCAGGTGCTCGACGCCGAACGGGAGTTCCTCACCACCTGTAACGCGGCCGTGCACCGCGGGGCGCACCAGCTGGCGGAGGAGGCGACCGACGCGTACGAGGGTGCGCGCGCGGCGATCGCCCACTTCGTCGGGGCCGACGCCGACGAGCTGACGTTCACCAAGAACGCCACCGAGGCGCTGAACCTGGTGACCTACGTGCTCGGCGACGAGCGTTTCGAGCGGCACCTGAGCCCGGGCGACGAGATCGTGATCTCCGAGCTCGAGCACCACGCGAATCTGGTGCCGTGGCAGGAATTGGCACGGCGGACCGGCGCGACGCTGCGCTGGTACGGGGTGACTGACGACGGCCGGATCGACGTGGACTCGCTGGAGCTGACCGATGCGGTGAAGGTGGTCGCGTTCACGCACCAGTCGAATGTGACGGGCGCCGTGGCGCCGGTGGCCGAACTGGTCCGCCGGGCCAGGGCGGTCGGCGCGCTGGTCGTGCTCGACGCGTGCCAGTCGGTTCCGCACATGCCGGTCGACTTCCACGCGCTCGACGTGGACTACGCGGCGTTCTCCGGGCACAAGATGCTCGGGCCGTCGGGCGTCGGGGTGTTGTACGGCAAGCGTGAGCTGCTGGCCGCGATGCCGCCCTTCATCACCGGTGGCTCGATGATCGAGACGGTCACGATGGAGGCGACCACCTACGCCGCGCCGCCACAGCGTTTCGAGGCGGGGGTGCCGATGACCTCGCAGGTCGTCGCCCTGGGCGCGGCGGTGCGCTACCTCTCCGAGCTGGGCATGGACTCGGTCGCGGCGCACGAGCACGAGCTGACGGCGCTCGCGCTCGAGCAGCTGGGTGCGATCGAGGGGGTGCGGATCATCGGTCCGACCACCCCGGAGAACCGTGGTGGCGCGGTGTCGTTCGTGGTGGACGGAATCCACGCACACGATCTCGGCCAGATTCTCGACGACGAGGGCATCGCGATCCGGGTCGGGCACCACTGCGCCTGGCCGCTGCACCGGCACTTCGGTGTCGCGGCGACCGCGCGCGCGTCGTTCGCCGTGTACAACACCGTCGACGAGGTGTACGCGCTGGCGGCAGGAATCCGTACCGCGCAGAAGTTCTTCGGCGTGAGCGGCGCGAGCGCGCCGGTCGTCGACGAACCGGAGAGCGCACCGATCGACGGGGCGTCGTAGACCATGCGGATGGAGCAGATGTACCAGGAGGTCATCCTGGATCACTACAAGCATCCGCACGGCCGGGGGCTACGCGAACCGTTCGGTGCCGAGGTGCATCACGTCAACCCGACCTGTGGCGACGAGGTGACGCTGCGGGTGGCGTTGACCGACGACGGGCGGGTGGCGGACATCTCGTACGACGGGCAGGGCTGCTCGATCAGCCAGGCGTCGACCTCCGTGCTCACCGACCAGGTGGTCGGGCTCAGCGTGATGGACGCGCTCGCGACGGTTGACGCGTTCGACGCGATGATCACCAGCCGCGGCAACATCGAGGGTGACGAGGACGTGCTCGGCGACGGAATCGCGTTCGCAGGCGTCTCGAAGTACCCGGCCCGCGTCAAGTGCGCGTTGCTGGGATGGATGGCATTCAAGGATGCCGTTGTTCAAGTAGTCGACGGCGCCGACGGTGCGCCCACGAAGAATGTCATCGGCACCGTTGTGCCGGTCCAGACCGGAGGATCGTCATCATGACCGACACCCAGGCAACCGCCGAGTCCACCGAGGACAACGCCGCTGTCGAGGCAGAGTCCGCCGTTGTCGAGCTGACCCCCGAGCAGCAGGCCGTGGTGGACGAGCTCGAGGAGGCGATGCGCGATGTCGTCGACCCCGAGCTCGGGATCAACGTGGTGGACCTCGGGCTCGTCTACGGCATCAGCGTCGACGCCGACGACGTGGCCCTCCTGGACATGACCCTGACGTCCGCCGCGTGCCCGCTCACCGACGTGATCGAGGAGCAGGCCCGGGGCGCGCTGGTCAAGAGCGGACTCGTGAGCGATCTGAAGATCAACTGGGTGTGGATGCCGCCGTGGGGCCCGGACAAGATCACCGAGGACGGCCGCGAGCAGCTCCGCGCGCTCGGCTTCACCGTCTGACCCGATCGCGACAGAGAAGGCGCCAGACCCGAGTGATCGGGTCTGGCGCCTTTGTTATGCGGTCATGCGGATCAGTTGACGCGCACCGTACCGGTGCAGGATGTGGTCGGGATGCTCCACAGGGCGTGGCGGTTGACCGCGCTTCTGGTGATCTCGACCTCGCCGGGGCCGCTGTTCATCCGGAGGTTGACCGAGTTGCCGAGCGCGATCGGCGTGGTGGCGGTGAGCGTGCCGGTGGCCCCGGTCGTCTTGTTGCGCCAGTCGAGCCGGGTGTCGGACAGGTACGGCGCCGTGAAGAACCCCACCACGCTCGACACGTCGGCGAGGGTGACGGTGCCGGTGCCCGGCCCGTCCTGGTAGAACCATGCCCTGCTGGCGACGTAGGGCTGGTCGACGATGTACGGGCTCAGGCCGAAGCAGGTGCTCATGGGTACTTCCACCGTCTGCGCCGCTGCCGATCCCGCGCCCGCGACGAGGCCCCCCGCGATGCCGGCCGATACGACGGCCGTGGTCGCCATGCGTCGAAAGGTGTTGCCGTTCATGTGCGTTTCTCCCCTGTTTGTTGAAACTAACCGCTTCCGATCATGTCAGTCCTCCGATTCGATTCGGGGTGCCGACACCTGAAAGTCGAAAGAAACCGACAATTCGTTACGTGGAAGGCCGGAAAAGCGCGGGGCCGGGACCGCGATGGGCGCGCCCCTCACCCCCTGATCATCAGGTACGCGGCCGCGACGGACCCGACCGCGGCGCCCCCGTAGCACGCCAATGTGACCGCACCCCTGGACTTCTGGAGCCGCAGTCCGTGCCAGAGGGTGAAGCGGAGCCGGTGCGCGGCGTGGAACAGCGCCAGGACACAGAGGCCGATCAGCACGACGACGGTGATCGGGTGGCGCAGCACCGAGTGCAGGTGCGTGTACTCGGGGGCGGCGATCCAGCCCAGCGGGATCGCTACTCCGAACAGCAGGATGAGTACCGGGATCAGCAGGGCCGCGGCCATCCCGCCTGCGCTGAACGCCAGCCACGCCAGCGGTTCCGCCGTCGGCCTGTTACTTCGCCGGGCGGCCGTCATCGCAGGACCACCCACGCCGCGATCGCCGAACACGCGGCCCACAGCGCGTAGTGCGCGGCGAGCACCGCGACCGGTGGAACGGCCCGTCCGCCCAACCGGATCACCATCGCCTTGGGCGCCAGGTTCAACCAGGTCACCGCGTGCAGCAGGACGAACGCCGCCGCGATCACGTTGAGCGCGATCACCCAGGGGCGGGCGCTCCAGTCGAGGAAGTCCCGGTAGGCGCCCGGTCCGTCGCCGACCGCGACGACCAGCATCAGCACGAACACGACGAACCACGCCACGAATACACAGGACAGTTCGCGGAGCATGAACAGGAGGTACGACCTGCGCCGCAGCCACCACAGCCGGGGAACGGGCGCGAGGTACGGACGCGCCGCCGCGGTGCCGGCGGAACTCATCGCGCACCCCTCGGCAGCAGGAACTCCTTGAGCGACCTCGACGCCGCGGTCAGCTTGTACCGCTGGATGGCGCCGGCGGGGTCGACGCCCTTGGGACACGCGACGCTGCACTCGCCCACGAAGGTGCAGGCCCACGCGCCCTCCGCGGAGGCCAACACGTCGCGACGGTCCTCGGCGCCCTCGTCCCGCGAGTCCAGGTTGTAGCGCTGGCCGAGCGCGATCGCCGCGGGGCCGAGGAAGGTGGGCTCGAGGGCGTAAACCGGGCACGCCGAGTAGCAGAGCATGCAGTTGATGCACATGCTGTACCGCTGGTACGCCTCCATCTCCTCGGGTGTCTGCAGGTACTCACCGTCCTCGGGTTCGGCCTCGTCCGGGCGGATCAGCCAGGGCTTGACCTTGGGCAGTTTCGACATGAAGTCGCTGATGTCGACCACGAGGTCGCGGATCACCGGGAAGTTCCGCATCGGCTCGACCCGAATCGACCCGGGCGCATAGTCGGTCAGGAACGTCGAGCAGGCCAGCTTCGGCTCGCCGTTGACCGTCATGCCGCAGCTGCCGCAGATCCCCATCCGGCAGGACCACCGGTAGGAGAGCGTGCCGTCCAGCTGGTCCTTGATGTGGTTGAGGCCGTCGAGGACGGTCCATTCCTTCCGCAGTGGGACCCGGTAGCACTGCGGTGCGGGCGTGGACTCCTGCTCCGGCCGGTACCGCGTGATCTCGACGGCGATGGTGTCGTGCTCGGGCATCGCTCACCTCCCGTAGACCCGTTGGCCCGGCGGCCAGCGGGTGATGGTCACCGGCAGGTAGGAGATCCGGGCCTCGCCGCCCGGTTGCCGGTGGATCAGTGAATGAGCCAGGTATCTGTCGTCGTCCCGGTCCGGGAAGTCGGTGCGCTGGTGAGCGCCGCGGGACTCCTCTCGCTGCAGCGCGCTGCCGACGATGCACTCGGCGACATCCAGCATTCCCGAGAGCTCGAGGGTGGCAATCAGTTCGGTGTTGAACGTCCGGCTGTGATCGTCGATGACCGCGTGGGCGTAGCGCTCCTTCCACTCCCGGATCTCGTCCACCGCTGTGCGCAGTGAGGCCGCATCCCGATAGATGCCCGCACCGGCCTCCATCGTCTTCTGCATCCCGGTTCGGATGTCGGCGATGCGGTCCGGCCTGGCTCCGCCCGTGCCGTCGTGACGGGAGAGTTCTCGTTCGAGCCGGCGTTGCTCGTCGCGTCCCTGTGCCTCGATCGCCGCGGTGGAGCCGCCGGCGCGAGCCGTTGCGGCGTGCTCGGCGGCCGCCCGTCCGGCGCGGGCGCCGAAGACGAGCAGTTCGGGTAGTGAGTTCGAGCCGAGACGGTTGGCGCCGTTGATGCTGACGCAGGCGACCTCACCCGCCGCGTACAGCCCGTCCACATCGGTGGCACCGTGGATGTCGGTGTGGATCCCGCCCATCATGTAGTGCACCACCGGGCGTACCGGGACGAGCTCGTGCACCGGGTCGATGTTCTGGTAGCTCGCGCACAGTTCCCTCACGAACGGCAGTTTCGTGTCGATGAGCTCGGCGCCGAGATGCCGAAGGTCCAGGTGGACGATCGGTCCGTCGGGGGTGTCGATCGTCCTGCCCTTCTCCTGCTCGTGCACAAAGGCCTGGGAGAGCCGGTCTCGTGGGCCCAGTTCCATGCTGCGCAGCACCGGACCCGGGGTGGGTGTACCGAGGTCGTAGTCCTGCAGGTAGCGGTATCCGTCCTTGTTGATCAGCCAACCCCCCTCGGCCCGCGCGGCCTCGGTGATGAGGATGCCGGTGAACGGCAGTCCGGTCGGGTGGTACTGGACGAACTCCATGTCCTTGAGCCCGGCCCCGGCCCGGAAGGCCAAGGCCATACCGTCGCCGGTCTTGATGGTGGCGTTGGTGGTGAAGGGGAAGACCCGGCCGCACCCACCGGTGCACACGATGACGGCGTCGGCGATGATCGTCTCGATCCGGCCGGTGGACAACTCGATGGCCACCACACCCCGCACCCGCCCGTCGTCGACGAGCAGCGTGGAGGCGAACCACTCGTCATAGCGCACGATGTCCGAATAGGACAGCGCCGTCTGGAAGAGGGTGTGCAACAGGTGAAATCCGGTCTTGTCGGCGGCGAACCAGGTGCGCTTGTTCTTCATCCCGCCGAATGCGCGCACCGCGATGTGCCCATCGGGTTGCCTGCTCCACGGGCAGCCCCAATGCTCCAGGCGGAGAAGCTCCGTCGGTGCCTCCCGGATGAACGCCTCGACGGCGTCCTGGTCGCACAGCCAGTCGCTGCCGGACACCGTGTCGTAGGCGTGCTCGTCGAGAGAGTCGTCCGGTGCGATCACCGCCGCGGCGCCGCCCTCCGCGGACACGGTGTGGCTGCGCATCGGGTAGACCTTCGACACGATCGCGACACTCAGGGTCGGGTCGGATTCCGCGATCGAGATGGCCGCTCGCAGTCCGGCGCCGCCGCCGCCGACGATGACGACAGAATGGGATGCGGTCATCGCTCAGGCCTCGTGGTTGCCGCTGTGCTCATCCGTCAGCACCTTGCCGTCGTGCCGAATCGTCTTGATGCGCACTGATCCGTCGTGATACTCGTGGCGGATCACGCGGCAACCGCACGCATAGGTGCGGTCGTCGATACGCAGGCCCTCGTCGTCGTTCTCCTGATGTCGGCGGCCGTCCACGACGCGACCGCACGGGGCTGTATCCGCGGTGATGGGTGAACTGGTGGTGCTCATCGCCGACCTCCATGCCCTGGTGGACGGCCGAACCCCTGATCGATCTCGAGCGGACAGGCGGGCCGAGCGCCACCACGCGGTGTGATCTGTTTCACATCGGACGATACGCCCCTTGTGGGTGGCGAATCCTGGCCCGGGGCGTAAGTTAACGGCAGTTCGCACGCGTCGGAGGGAAGTTCTCGGTGGCTGATCGGGTGAGTGCCGCGGTTCTCGCGGAGTACGGCAGATCCCCCCAGATCAGGGAGATCCAGACCGGCGCCCTGCGGGCCGGGGAGATCCTGGTCGCGATGGCAGGCGTCGGCATCTGCCACACCGACCTGACGGCGGCAGCAGGGGCGATCCCCTTCCCGATGCCCGCGGTTCTCGGGCACGAGGGGTCGGGCGTGGTGGCGTCGGTCGGCCCCGGAGTCGACTCGGTCCGCCCCGGCGACCACGTCGTCCTCAGCTTCGCGTCGTGCCGGAGCTGCCGGAACTGCGTCGCCGGTCACCCGGCCTACTGCGCGGACTTCGCCGCGCTCAACTACTCGGGACGCAGGCAGGACGGCAGCACCACGTTGCGCTCGGGGCCGGAGGAGGTCCACGGCGGCTGGTTCGGGCAATCCTCGTTCGCGACCCATGCCGTTGCCGCCGCCGCGGGTGCGGTCGTGGTTCCGGCGGATCTCCCGCTCGCGCTTCTCGGTCCGCTCGGGTGCGGCATCCAGACCGGCGCAGGCGCCGTGATGCGGGTGTTGCGACCCCACCATGGTTCGGCGGTGGTTGTCTTCGGTGCGGGCGCGGTCGGGCTGGGGTCGGTCCTCGCCGCCGCGGCGGCCGGGTGCGGAACCGTCGTCGTGGTCGATCCGCTACCGGGACGGCGCGAGCTGGCTCTGCGGCTCGGCGCCACTGCCGCACTGGACAGCGACACTCCGGGGATCGGCCGCGAACTGCGCCGGTTGACGGGCGGCGGCGCTGACCACAGCGTGGACACCGTCAGCAGCGAGGAGGTGCTGAACCTGGCGGTGTCGACGCTGCGCTCGCCGGGCAGCTGCGCGACGGTTGGCCTTCGCGGCCAACGCAATCCGGTCACGATCGACCAGTCCAGCCTGCTGATGGGCCGCAGCGTGACCGGGGTCATCGAGGGCGACGTGGACCCGCAGACGTTCATCCCCGAGCTGATCGACCTGTGGCGGGCAGGCCGGTTCCCGTTCGAGGAGATGATCACGACCTTCCCGTTCGAGGACATCGACACCGCTCTCGCCGCGGCAGCGAGCGGCGCCGTGGTCAAACCGGTGCTCACCTTCTGACCCCGTTCGAACGGTCCCCGACACACGCCCGACGAAAGGAACGCCGTGACCGGTCAGCAGAAGTTCTTCGAACTCCTCGGCAGCGAGGGGCCGGTGGATCCTCGGCGCCTCGACGAGGTGTGGGCGGCGCTGCCGACCGTGCACATCGACGAGCTCAAGGGCAGGTGGCGGGGGAGCGGTTTCGAGACGGGTCACCGCACCGGCCGGCTACTCGCCAAGTCGGGTTGGTACGGCAAGAACTTCGGTTCGCGATTCGATGTGCAACCGATGCTGTGCCGAGGGACGGACGGTGAGCTGTTCTCCGATGTCGCCGCGGGCAAGGGGGAGGCGAGCCTGTGGATGGTCGAGTTCCGCGGTGAGTGCACCGCGACGATGGTCTACGACGGGATGCCGGTGTTCGATCATTTCAAGCGCGTCGACGATCAGACGCTGATGGGCATCATGAACGGCAAGGCGGTGCTCGACGGCGGCGAGCACTTCTACTTTGCACTCATGAGGGACGAGACCGACTAGCCGGTCTTCCTGGCAGGTGCCTTCTTCGCGGCAGCCTTCTTCGCGGGAGCCTTCTTGGCGGGCTCGGCCTTCGCGGAGCCCTTCTCCGCGCCCGCCTTGCCCGACTTCGCCGCATCGACGCTGCGCTGCAGCGCGGCGACCAGGTCCACGACCTCGGCGTCCTCCTTGTGCGCGGCGACCTCCTCGGGCGGGGTGACCTTCTTTCCGCCGTTCTTGATCGCCTCGTCGAGCATCTTCTGCAGCTGGATCTGGTACTCGTCGGTGTACGACTCGGGCTCGAAGTCCTCGGACATGGACTCCACCAACGACTTTGCCATCGTGAGTTCCTTGGCGGTCGGAGCGGTCGCCTTGTCGAGGGTGTCGAACTCGGCGGCCCGCACCTCGTCGGGCCACAGCAGCGTCTGGATCACCAGCACGCCGCCGCGCACCCTGAGTGCGGCGAGCCGGGTGCGTTGGCGCAACGTGAAGTGCACGAGCGCGGTGCGATCGCTCTCGGTCAGGGTGGACGCGAGCAACTGGTATGCCTTCGGGGAAGCGGAGTCCGGCTCCAGGTAGTAGCTCTTCTCGAACAGGATCGGATCGATCTGGTCGGACGGCACGAACTGCAGGACCGGGATCTCGTGCTTCTCGGCAGCGGGCAGCTCGTCGAAGTCCTCGTCGGTGAGGATCACCTGCGTACCGTCCTCGGAGCTGTACGCCTTGTCGATGTCGGCGAACTGGATGGTCTTGCCGCATTCGGTGCAGACGCGGTTGTACTTGATACGCCCGCCATCGGCGCCGTGGACCTGATGGAACTTGATGTCATGGTCCTCGGTCGCGGTGTAGACCTTCACCGGGACGTTCACGAGCCCGAACGCGATGGAGCCTTTCCAAATAGACCGCATGAAACCATGATGGTGCACAGAATGGGATCAGGCCAGGCAGTACCCGAAAATGGGTGGGCGGATGACGAGTCACAACACCGCGGTGATGGTGGAGGGCAAACGCCTGTCCCTGACCAATCTGGACAAGATCCTCTACCCCGAGTCCGGGACCACCAAGGCCGAGGTCCTGCAGTACTTCACCGCGGTGGGGCCGCTGATGGTGCCGCTGCTCGCCGGTCGGCCGGTGACGAGAAAGCGCTGGCCGGACGGCACATCCGCGACACCGTTCTTCCAGAAGAACGTGGATGCGTCGACCCCGGACTGGGTGGACCGGCGCACCATGACGCACTCGTCGAAGACGATCACGTATCCCCTCGTCGACGACCTGGCGTCGCTCGTGTACTTCGCCCAGGCGGGTTCGCTCGAGTTCCATGTGCCGCAATGGCGGTTCGGCGAGGGCGGCGCGCCGCTGGACCCGGACCGGCTGGTGATCGACCTCGATCCGGGGCCGGGCGTGACCCTGGAGGAGTGTGCCGAGGTGGCCCTTCGGGTTCGTGATCGGCTCGCCGACCGTGGCCTGGGTGCGCTGCCCGTGACCAGCGGCAGCAAGGGTATTCACCTCTACGCGGGAGTCGGGGAGGGGTGGACGGCGGCGCGGTGCGTGGAGTTCGCGAAGTCGATCGCCGTCGAGCTGGAACGGGAGACACCGAAGTCGGTGATCTCCAAGATGACCCGGGCCGAGCGCGCGGGCAGGGTGTTCGTGGACTGGAGCCAGAATTCGGCATCGAAGACGACGGTGTCGCCGTATTCGCTGCGGGGCACGGCGAGGCCGACCGTCGCGGCTCCGCGCACCTGGGACGAGCTGGCCCATCCGGGGCTGCGGCAGTTGGACTTCCGGGAGGTGCTCGATCGGATAGCCGGGGGCGGTGAGCAGCCGGGGATCCCGTCCGCGCCCGAGGCCGAGCCGGCCGGCGCCGCGCCGAGAGCGCGCCGCTCCGGCGCTGACGACCTCGTGCCGATGCTGGCGTCGGCGGCGACGATCGAGGATTTCGCCCCGCAGGCCGACCCCGAGGTGTGGGCCCTGGAGCCGAAGCTGGACGGAATCCGCGCCCTGGTGCATTTCGACCACGACGCGGACAGCGGGACATCCTCGGTCCGGCTGGTCAGTCGCAGCGGGCTGGACCTGACTGCCGGCTACCCCGAGCTCCTGGCCGTTCCGGAAGGGCTGCACGGTCATTCGGGGGTGCTGGACGGGGAGATCGTGTCCCTCGGCGACGACGGGGCGCCGAGCTTCGGTCGGCTGCAACGGCGGATGGGCCTGACCAAGCCCCGGGACGTGCGCGCGGCCGCGGAGCAGGACCCGGTCCTGCTGGAGATCTTCGACGTCCTGCAGCTCGACGGGACGTCCCTGCGCGCCAAGGTCTACCGGGACCGGCGCCGGGTGCTCGAGGCGATCCGACTGGACGAGGGCGGCGCCTGGCTGGTGCTCGCGCTGGCGCCGGCCGACTTCGGCGAGGCCCTCGAGTCCAGCCGGACGGCCCGGATGGAGGGTCTGGTGGCCAAGCGCTGGGATTCGACCTACCGCGGCGGTCGATCCGCGGCCTGGCGCAAGCTCAAACACTTCTCGGACCTCGAGGTGGTGCTGGGTGGCTGGCAGCCGGGGGAGGGACGGCGGTCCGGTGGTATCGGATCGCTGCTGCTCGGGGTGCCGGAGGTCGGAGGTGGCCTGCGGTACGTCGGGAAGGTGGGGACCGGGTTCAGTGACGCCGCCCTGACGCGGCTGGCACAGCTGCTGGGGGACCTGTCCGTGGATTCCACACCGTTCGGTGACTCCGTCCCCGCGGCGGATGCGCGCCACGCCCACTGGGTGCGCCCGGAACTCGTTGGGGAGGTGCGGTACTCGGAGCTCACCGGCGACGGAAGGCTTCGGCACCCGAGCTGGCGGGGGCTGCGCCCCGACAAGAGCCCGGATCAGGTCGAGGGGATTCTCAGCGGCGGCGCGTGAGCGCCGAACCCGCAGTGCTGATCTCCGGCCTAGATCGGTGAGCGCGGGCGGCCGACGGGGAAGACTGTCGCTGCGGCTTGCTAGTTTTGTGTGGGCGGCTCCGATCGGGCACTGCTCGACGGTTCCTCCGAAAGGCGTTGTCTCACATGGTGATGGGTGCTACCCATGCTGTTTCCGGTGCGGTCGCGGGTCTGCTTGCCGCGCAGGTACTTCCACCCGAATGGGGCGGGCCGACCTCGACGGCCGAGGTGTTCACCTTTGCCGGCGTCTGCGCGGGTGCCGCTCTCCTGCCCGATCTCGACACGGCGCAGTCCACCGTCGCGAGGTCCTTCGGTCCGGTCAGTCAGCTCGTCGCGAAGGGAGTCGACGAGATCTCGCTGTGGTACTACCGGCTCACCCGCGGGCGCCGGGACCCCAAGCGCCGCGGCGGCCACCGGACGCTCACGCACACAGCGTTGTTCGCGATCGCCTTGAGCGCGGGGATCTCGGCGCTGGTGATCGAGTTCGGGCGCCCGGCGATCGTCGGCACCCTGTTCGTCACTCTCGGTCTCGCGTTGCGCGGTCTGGCCGGGAGTTGGGCCGCACGCAACGGCTGGATCGCGGTCACCGTCGTCGCCGCGGCGCTCTCGGCCTTCACCTGGACCTGGTATCCGGACGAGGTCGGCTCCCGCGCACTCGGTGTCGCGGTGGGTCTCGGATGTGCGGTGCACTGTCTCGGCGATGCGATCACCAAGGAGGGCGTCCCGTTCCTGGCGCCCCTGCTGCCCTGGGGCCGCAGGCGGTGGTGGGAACTGCGCCTGCCGTCGATGCTCTCGATCCGGGCGGGTGGCACGGTCGAGCGGGTCGTGCTCGGTCCGTTGCTGACCCTGGTCGCGGTGGGGCTGGCGGTGTGGGCGATCGACGGTGTCCCCGGCGCGGTCACCGAGGTCGTGGCCGAGATCCGAGCCTGGGGTTGAGATCCGGCAGCACCGCGCCCGCCAGGGTGCGCCGGACCGGGTTCGGGGCTCGTCGGAACACCGCGGCCATCGCCGCGCCCACCGCCACCGGGTCGGCGCGCGCGGAGAGATAGGCGCGCTGGTGGGCGGCGGGCAGGTCGAAGAAGGCGTCGAAGAAGTCGGCGGTGAGTGGCGGCGGCAGCCGCAGCAGCGCGCGGAGCCCGACGTCGCGCAGTCGGCGGACCGCGCGGGCGCGCACAGGCCAGAGCGCACGCCGTGGATCTCGGCCCGCGGCGATCGCGCTGACCACCTCGTCGACGGAGGACAGCGACGCCGCGACGCTGTATCCGGTGCCGGGGTGCATGATTCCGGCGCGGGCACCGAAGGTGGTCACCGCGCCCGCGGCCCGCGGGACCTCGACGGGGAACCGGACCCGCTCGCGTTCCGCGTGAGCGGACACCGGCACGCCGCGGGCGCGCAGCCTGGTCTCCAGGCGTCCGCGCAGCTCCTCCTGCGAGAGTCCGGGCCTGCCCACCAGGCAGGTCTCCTCCAGCAGCACCCGGTCACCGCCGAGAGGGACGGCGTAGAGGAACGATCGCGGCTGGTCCGGCGGTGCGCCGTTGTCCGGGCGCCAGTCCATGAACCAGGCATCGCCGCCACCGAGAACCGGACTCGCGGCTTCGCCCGACACCACCACGCCGTGGGCGGTCTGCTCCGCCAGCCCCCGGCTGTGCCGGGCGCCACGCGCATCGATGACCTGGCGGGCGCGCAACCGTGTGCCGTCCTGGAGGATCACCCGGTCCGGCTCGACGTCCACGGCGGTGCCGGCGTGCACCCGGGCGGTGCCGAGGTCCAGGGCGGCGCGGAGGGCGTCGTTGTCGAGCACGCAGTATGGCCGCGCCAGTGCGCGCTCCCGGGTCGCCCAGACCCGGGGGCGCTCGACCCGGGCGGCAGACACCGCGTCCGCGTCGAGCCACCCCGGCAACTCGTCGGACCACGCGGCGTAGGTGGGCGTCCAGCGGCGGTCGGGATGCGGGTCGACCGCGACCACGTCGAGCCCGGCAACGGCGGCCCGGTGGGCCAGTGCTCGACCGGCCGGGCCCAGCCCGACCACCGCGAGGTCGGCGGCGGGTTCGCGGGTTGTCATCGGGTCACAGGTGGCCCACGACGTTGACCACGCGGCCGTTGGGGTCGCGGACGAAGAACCGGCGCACGCCCCACTGCTCGTCCTGCAAGGGATACACGATCTCCGCGCCCGCGGCCACGACTGCGGCGTACACCGAGTCCACGTCGTCCACCTCGACGCTCACGTCAGGCTGGACGGCGGCGGTCGCGTCCTCGCCCATCAGCGTCAACTGCGCTGTCGGGTTCGACGGCGACGCGAGTGTCATCGCCCAGCCCAGGTTCATGACCTCCACGAACCCGAGGAGGCCGTAGAAACTGCGGCTGCCTTCCAGGTCGTCGGACCGGATGTCCGGTACGACACGTCGAATGGTCACAGCGCCTCCTCCATGGCTACATCGAACCCGTCGCGAGCAGGCCGCCGTCCACCCGGACCGTCTCGCCGGTGATCCAGGACGCCGCGTCCGAGACGAGGAACCCGACCAGATTCGCGACATCCTCGGGCGACCCGAGTCGCTTCATCGGATAACCCGCGGCGGCCCGGTCCTCGCCCGCCGCGACCAGAGCAGCTGCGAACTGGGTCTTCACGATGCCGGGGGCGACCGCGTTCACCCGGATCTTCGGACCGAGCTGCCAGGCCAGTTCCTCGGTGAGGCGGATCAGCGCAGCCTTCGAGGCGCCGTATGCGGCGATCACACCGGTCGATCGCAGACCGCCGACGCTGGCGAGGTTGACCACCGCGCCGCCGTGCTCGCCCATCCAGGCCCGGTACGCCTGCTGGATGAAGCCGAGCGCGGCGACCACGTTCACGTCGAAGATCTTCCGGACCGCGTCCAGGTCGGCGTCCATCAGCGGACCGAAGACCGGATTGATGCCCGTGTTGTTGACCAGGATGTCGAGCGACCCCAGCTCGGCCACGGTCCGCGCGACCGCGTCCGCGCGCGAATCCGCGTCACCGGCATTGCCCGCGAGCGGCAGCACCACCGCGCCGGGGACGGTGGACCGCAACTCCTGCGCGGCCGCCTCCAGCGGCTCCGGCTTGCGTGCGGTGATCGCGACGGCGGCGCCCCGCGCCAGGAACTCGGCCGCGATTGCCTTGCCGATGCCGCGGCTCGCGCCTGTGACCAGCGCCGTCTTTCCCGTCAGATCATTCGCGAGAGTCATCTGCGGAACGTTAGCCGAATCACATCGCCGTGCAACTCCCGGTGGGAATGCCACGGTAAAGTGGATCGTTCTTGTGTCTCGTGTGCCATCGGCGTTTGCCCGGCCACGCAGAGTTCGCCTTTTCCATTTCTCGTTTTCGTTGAGGAGTTCTTGTTGATTACCGCCACCGACCTCGAAGTTCGTGCCGGTGTGCGAACCCTGCTCTCCTCGCCGGGCTCGGCCCTGCGTGTCCAGGCGGGCGACCGGATCGGCCTCGTCGGCCGAAACGGTGCGGGCAAGACCACCACGCTGCGCATCCTCGCCGGTGAGGGTGAGCCCTACGCGGGCGAGGTGATCCGCAGCGGGGAACTGGGGTACCTGCCGCAGGACCCGAAGGAGGGCAACCTCGACGTCCTCGCCAAGGACCGGGTCCTGTCCGCCCGCGGTCTCGACGAGATCCTCCGCAGCATGGAGAAGCAGCAGGCGATCATGGCCGAGGCGGTGGACGACGCCGAGCGCGACAAGGCGGTCCGCAAGTACGGCCAGCTCGAGGACCGGTTCTCGTCGCTGGGCGGGTACGAGGCGGAGTCCGAGGCGGCCCGGATCTGCAGCAGCCTCGGGCTGGCGGACCGGATCCTCGCCCAGCCGCTGCGCACCCTGTCCGGCGGTCAGCGTCGTCGCGTCGAGCTCGCGCGCATCCTCTTCGCCGCGTCCGACGGATCCGGCGGCAAGTCGAACACCACCCTGTTGCTCGACGAGCCGACCAACCACCTCGATGCCGACTCGATCACCTGGCTGCGCTCGTTCCTGCAGAACCACGATGGCGGGCTGATCGTCATCAGCCACGACGTGGATCTGCTCGCCGACGTCGTGAACAAGGTGTGGTTCCTCGACGCGGTCCGTGGCGAGGCCGACATCTACAACATGGGCTGGAAGAAGTACCTCGACGCGCGCGCCACCGACGAGCAGCGTCGTCGGCGTGAGCGCGCCAACGCGGAGAAGAAGGCGAGTGCGCTGCGCGCGCAGGCCGCCAAGCTCGGCGCGAAGGCGACGAAGGCGACGGCCGCACAGAACATGGCCAAGCGTGCCGACAAGCTCATGAACGACCTCGACGACGTTCGGGTCGCCGACAAGGTTGCGCACATCCGTTTCCCCGAGCCCGCGCCGTGCGGCAAGACCCCGCTCATGGCGAAGGAACTCACCAAGGTCTACGGCTCGCTGGAGATCTTCACCGGCGTCGACCTCGCGATCGACCGCGGCAGCCGGGTGGTGATCCTCGGGCTCAACGGTGCCGGCAAGACGACACTGCTGCGCCTGCTCGGTGGCGTGGAGACGCCGGACCTCGGCGAGCTCGTACCCGGTCACGGCCTGAAGATCGGCTACTTCGCGCAGGAGCACGACACCCTCGACGACGAGGCGAGTGTGTGGGAGAACATCCGGCACGCGGCCCCGGACGCGGGGGAGCAGGACCTGCGCGGGCTGCTGGGCGCGTTCATGTTCACCGGCCCGCAGCTCGAGCAGCCGGCCGGCACCCTGTCCGGCGGTGAGAAGACCCGACTCGCCCTCGCCGGTCTGGTGTCATCGGCGGCGAACGTGCTGCTGCTCGACGAGCCGACGAACAACCTGGATCCGATCTCCCGCGAGCAGGTGCTCGACGCACTGCGCAGCTACAAGGGTGCCGTCGTGCTGGTGACCCACGATCCCGGCGCGGCGGAGGCACTGAACCCTGAGCGGGTCATCCTGCTGCCCGACGGCCAGGAGGACCACTGGTCGCAGGAGTACCTGGAACTGATCCAGCTGGCCTGATCGCCGGGTGCCCCGGACCGCCGTGCGGGGCACCTGGCACCAAGAATTCGTAAGGACGCGTCGCGCACTCTGGCCATCGGCACGCGCGCGCGATTGACTGATCGCATGACCGCACCGGGTTGGCGTCGCCATGATCTGCGCGCCGTGCCCCTCGCCGCGGGATACCCAGGCGCGCAGCCGAATCGGGCCGTGTTGCCATCCACCCTGGAGCGCTTCGGCTTCGGGTGCGAGGACGAACCGCCAAGTCCCGCCTGACCGATCTCTTCTCAGCGCGCCGCACGGCGCCGCGATTCGTCGTGCCCTCATCACGGCGGTCATCCGCCGTCCAACTCCCGCGTGGTGCTCCTCATCGTGTTCGCACGGCGAAGGCGGCGCCATGCGACGACCCAGGGGATGAACCATGTCCGAAAACTCATTCAAATCTCTCACCGTGCTCGTGACCGGCGGCGACAAGGGCCTTGGATACGAAACCGCCCGCCGGTTCGTTGCCGGCGGCGCCACCGTGTACCTGCATGCCCGCGATCTGGCGACTGGCGAGGAGGCCCTGACGCGTCTGATCGACGATGGAGCCGATCCGCTTCGCCTGCAACTGGTGGTGGCCGACTTCACGCGCCTCGCCGAGGTACGGAGCCTGGGCGAGCGGCTCGCGGGCTCGATGCCCGGGCTGGACGTTCTGGTCAACAATGCGGCCATCGCGGCACCTCAAGGGCGCACCTTCACCGAGAACGGAATCGAGGCGACCTTCCAGGTCAACTATCTCGCGCCGTACGTCCTCACGACGGCGCTCGCGGGCCGGATCGAATCCCGGCGAGGCCGGGTGGTGAACGTGTCGTCGAACCTGCACCGGGGCGGAAGTGTGGACTTCGCAGACCTGTCCAGGCTCCGACGCGGATACTCGCCGCTGGCCGTCTACGCGCAGTCGAAGCTGGCGTTGACGATGTTCACCCGGTCGCTCGCGGACAGCCACCCGGCCGCACTCACCGCGGTGAGTGTGTACCCGGGATTCCTCGACACCGAGCGTCCCACGCACGGCCCTGCCAACACGTCGGTGACGGAGGCCGCGCGGTTGCTGACCATGCTGAGCGCGCCGTCCACGACGGTGGTCAGCGGGCAGCACTACGAAATGCTCGAGCAGATGGGTGGGGCCGCGCTGGTCGAGAAGCCGCGGGCCCGCGAGCGGCTGGCCAGGCTCAGTGCCGAACTCGCCAAGGCCGCCTAGTGTCGCCTGCCAGGGTGTGTCGCATCGTCGGCGCACCCTGGCGCTTCTTTACCGAGTGATTGCCGGGGCGTGGCCCGGATGGCTAACCTGGGAGTGTTCGCTCAAGTAGTAATCGTGCGCACTCCAGTGTGGAGGACAGCCATGGCTGAGCTCACGCGACTGCCCAAGGGCGCCCGGGTGTCTGGGGGTGCGCGGGAGGCCCTGCAGACCGAGCTGCGCGAGCGCTATCAGTCGGGCACCAGCATCCGAACTCTCGCGGACGCCACCGGCCGCTCGTACGGCTTCATCCGGGCCCTGTTGACGGAGGCGGGGGTGACGCTGCGGGGCCGCGGCGGCGCGAACCGCCGCGGCCGCCTCTCGCACTAGTCATCGCGGCCGCCGGTCGCATCAGTCTCTGCGGCGGACCGATTCCTCGACCAGGTCGAGCACGGCGGACAGGTTCTCGCCCGCATGTCCCGATGCGATCCGGGCGATGAGCCCGTCGAGGACGAGGTCGAGGTAGCCGACCAGGACGTCGGTCGGCAGGTCGTCTCGCAGCCGGCCCGCGGACTTCTGACGCTCGAGCCGCTTGATCGTCGCCTCGGTCAGTTCCGCGCTGCGCTGCGACCAGCCCCGCGCGAACTCGGGGTCGGTCCGCAGCCGACGCGCGATCTCCAGCCGGGTGCCGAGCCAGTTGAACTGGTCGGGCTGGGCCAGCATGTCCCGCATCACCTGGACCAGGCCCTGGTTCGCGGCCACGTCGGCCATCCGCATGGCATCCTCGTGCGCGAGCGCGAGAAACAGGCCGTCTTTGTCCTTGAAGTGGTGGAAAATCGCTCCCCGGGAGAGACCGGTGGTCTCCTCGAGGCGGCGGACGGTGGCACCGTCGTAGCCGTACTCCGCGAAGCAGCGGCGAGCACCGTCGAGGATCTCGCTCCGCCGCGCGGCGAGGTGGTCTTCGCTGACCTTAGGCAAACTGCCTCCTTCGTCGGCATTGTGCCTGTGAGTGTTTTCGGCCCACAGGCGACCTCCTGCGTCGGTCACCTGTGCGCGTTTTCGGCCCAGATGGGCACAAAGCGCGCACGACCACAATTCCCGGTCCGCAACGTCCGTTGGAAAGTGGTCGTGCGCGCTTTGTGCATTAGGTGACCCATCTCGCGAAAGGCCGAAAACGCGCACACGCGCGAGGCGGCTACGTGGCCGAAGGCTCACGCAGCCGCGTTGCGCCTAGCCCCGGATCATGTTGCGCAGCACGTACTGCAGGATGCCGCCGTTGCGGTAGTAGTCCGCCTCACCGGGGGTGTCGATGCGCACGACCGCGTCGAACTCGACCTTGCTGCCGTCGGCCTTGGTGGCGGTGACGCGCACGGTCCGCGGCGTGGTGCCCTCGTTGAGCTCCGTGATGCCCGCGATGTCGAACACCTCGGTGCCGTCGAGACCCAGCGATTGCGCCGACTCGCCCGCCGGGAACTGCAGCGGGATCACGCCCATGCCGATCAGGTTCGAGCGGTGGATGCGCTCGAAGGACTCGGTGATGACGGCCTTGACGCCGAGCAGGCTGGTGCCCTTCGCCGCCCAGTCACGAGACGAACCGGAGCCGTACTCCTTGCCGCCCAGGACCACCAGCGGGACGCCCGCCTTCTGGTAGTTCTGCGAGGCGTCGTAGATGAACGACTGCGGGCCGCCCTCGAGGGTGAAGTCGCGGGTGTAGCCGCCCGAGACGTCGTCGAGGAGCTGGTTGCGCAGGCGGATGTTCGCGAACGTGCCGCGGATCATCACCTCGTGGTTGCCGCGCCGCGAGCCCAGGGAGTTGTAGTCCTTGCGCTCGACACCGTTGGCGTCCAGGTACTGGGCGGCCGGGGTGCCGGGCTTGATCGGACCGGCCGGGCTGATGTGGTCGGTGGTGACCGAGTCGCCCAGCAGCGCCAGCACGCGCGCGCCGCTGATGTCGGTGACCGGGGTGGTCTCCATGGTCATGCCGTCGAAGTACGGCGCCTTGCGGACGTAGGTCGACTTCTCGTCCCACGCGAAGGTGTCGCCCTCCGGGGTGGCCAGGTTCTGCCAGCGCTCGTCGCCTGCGAAGACCGTCGCGTAGGACTTGCGGAACATGTCCTGGCTGATCGCCGACTTGATGGTGTCGTCGATCTCCTGGGCGGACGGCCAGATGTCCTTGAGGAAGACGTCGTTGCCGTCCTGGTCCTGGCCCAGGGCGTCGACCTCGAAGTCGAAGTCCATGGTGCCTGCCAGCGCGTACGCGATGACGAGCGGCGGGGAGGCCAGGTAGTTCATCTTCACGTCGGGGGAGATGCGTCCCTCGAAGTTGCGGTTACCGGACAGGACGGCGGTGACCGACAGGTCGTTCTCGTTGATCGCCTTGGAGATCTCCTCCGGCAGCGGGCCGGTGTTACCGATGCAGGTGGTGCAGCCGTAGCCGCCGAGGTAGAAGCCGAGCTTCTCGAGGTAGGGCCACAGGCCGGCCTTCTCGTAGTAGTCGGAGACGACCTGCGAACCGGGCGCCATGTTGGTCTTGACCCACGGCTTGGTGGACAGGCCCTTCTCGACGGCGTTGCGGGCGAGCAGGGCGGCGCCGAGCATGACCGACGGGTTGGAGGTGTTGGTGCAGGACGTGATGCCCGCGACCGCGACGGCGCCGTGGTCGAGGACGAACTCGCCACGCTCGGACTGCACCTTCACCGGCTTGCTCGGCCGGCCGTGCGAACCGTTGGCGGCCGAGGGAACCGCCGCGACCTCGTCGTGCGCGGTGGAGGTCTCGACCGGATCGGACGCGGGGAACGACTCCTCGACGGCCTCGTCGAGCGCGGAGTGCGCGGCGGCGGTGCCGTTGGTGACATAGGTCTCGATGTCGCGACGGAACGCGGCCTTCGAGTCGGACAGCAGGATGCGGTCCTGCGGACGCTTCGGGCCGGCGATCGACGGCACGACGGAGCCGAGGTCCAGCTCGAGGTACTCGGAGTAGGCGGGCTCGTGGTCCGCGTCGTGCCACATGCCCTGCTCCTTGGCGTACGCCTCGACGAGCGCGAGCTGCTCCTCGGAGCGTCCGGTCAGACGCAGGTAGTTGATGGTCTCGCCGTCGATCGGGAAGATCGCTGCGGTGGAACCGAATTCGGGGCTCATGTTGCCCAGGGTTGCGCGGTTCGCCAGGGGAACCTCGGCCACGCCGGCACCGTAGAACTCGACGAACTTGCCGACCACACCGTGCTTGCGGAGCATGTCGGTGACGGTGAGCACGACGTCGGTGGCGGTCACACCGGGCTGGATCTCACCGGTGAGCTTGAAGCCGACGACGCGGGGGATGAGCATGGAGACCGGCTGGCCGAGCATCGCGGCCTCGGCCTCGATGCCGCCGACGCCCCAGCCGAGCACGCCGAGGCCGTTGACCATCGTGGTGTGCGAGTCGGTGCCGACACAGGTGTCGGGGTAGGCCTGGCCGTTGCGGGTCATGACGGTGGGCGCCAGGTACTCGATGTTGACCTGGTGCACGATGCCCATGCCCGGGGGGACGACCTTGAAGTCGTCGAACGCGCCCTGGCCCCAGCGCAGGAACTGGTAGCGCTCGCCGTTGCGCTGGTACTCGAGGTCGACGTTGCGCTCGAGCGCGTCCGCCTGGCCGAACACGTCCAGGATGACCGAGTGGTCGATGACCATGTCGGCGGGCGAGAGCGGGTTGACCTTGTTCGGGTCGCCGCCGAGGGTGGCGACGGCCTCACGCATGGTGGCGAGGTCCACCACACAGGGCACGCCGGTGAAGTCCTGCATGATCACGCGGGCCGGGGTGAACTGGATCTCGACGCTCGGCTGGGCCGAGGGGTCCCAGTTCGCGATGGCGCGAATGTGATCGGCGGTGATGTTGGCACCGTCCTCGGTACGCAGAAGGTTCTCGGCGAGAACCTTCAGGGCGTACGGCAGCTTCTCGGTGCCGGGCACGGCCTTGAGTCGGAAGATCTCGTAGGAGTTCTCTCCGACCTCAAGGGTTCCCTTTGCACCGAACGAATCAATACTGGTGGTCACGTCAGCTCCACTCGTCTTTGAGGTTCGCCGCCGACGGGGCTGTGTCGACGGCTGAAGCGAAGCGCATCGCGGCGAACCGATCGGTCGCGCCGGGCGCATCGCGGCAAGCCTAACAGTACGCTTGTCCTGTGAGAATTTCGGTCCGGTGCCGCGGCGCGTCGTGCCCGCTCCGGCACCTGCCGATTCTTGTCGACGGCACGGATGTCCGCAACGCGGGCGACAGCGGGTTTCGTCGCGCGGCGACCCGCGTCACGTAATGTGCATCGGGTCAGCCGCGATGGTCTCGATACCGTCGTTCTCAGAACACGTTCTTCCCCCGACCCGATCCGGATGAAAGATGCCTGCTGCTCTCACCTCTGCGTTTCATCCGGTCCTGGCCGACGTTCCGCCCGATGTCAGTGTCGACACGATCCTGACCGATGTCCGGGACGACGGCGTCTCGGCGCCCGCGGGCGACGTCGACGGGCTCACCGGTGTCGTGGCGCGAGCCGAACGTGAGGGAATCGAGCTGAGCATCGTGGTGCTCGCCGAGAATCCGGTACGGGATTCGCAGCTGCGCGACATCGCGACCGAGGTGGGCAGGCAGGAGGGCGGCACCGTGCTGGTGCTCAGTCCGAGTTGGGTGGGTACCTACAGCGACACTCTCAGTCGGGTCACGGTCGAGGACGCACAGGACAAGGCGTACACCGGAAACGCGGTGGCATCGGCCGACAACTTTGTCGGCGCGATCACCCGGCCGGACCCGCCGTACGGACTCATCACGGCCGCGCTGGTGCTGCTCGTCGGCGGCGTTGCCGCGGTGGGCCTGTGGCGGCGCTCGCGGCGTTCGGTGGACGCGATCGACGGTGACCTCGAGCGTCGATAGGACGTCGCATTCGGCGGCCCGACGGGCCCGCCCCTCGGATCAATAGGTCGCTCCCGAGAAATCCCGTCTCCGCGAATATCTTTCGCATGCTCATCCGTGAAGGCGCTGCTCACAACGTGTGTTGCGCTGCCGAAGCGATGTCGATTTTGTGACTAGAGTTCCACCAGTGGGCATTGTGTCGTACGATACTTTTGGCACTTATGGGGAAGAAGTGTCGCTATGAGCAGCATGGCCACGGGAGTGGCGCGAGTTCGGCGATTCTCTGCTGATCGTCGACTGCTGCCGGTTTGCGCGTCTTCCCCGTGCGGGTACGACCGGGCCGAGCGCTGATGCGTCCGACCCGGTGGCAGAACCGAGGGAGAGACCTGTGAGGCGAAGGGCACCGCGCGCAGCAATGCCGAGCCGCGGCTTCTCGCGCACGAGAACCCCGCGCACGAGAATTCGTAGTGCACAACTGCTCACCGGAATGGCGATCGTCGCGTCTCTGGTGACGGGAACCCCGGGACTGGCGGCCGCGGTGCCGCCACCACCACCGAACCCGAGCGAGGCCGAACTCCAGCAGGCCGGCCAGGGCGTCGAGGAGCGCGTCGGTCAGGTGAGCTCCCTCATCAACGAGGTGGCCGCCGCCGATCAGCAGCTGCGTGCGCTCGACGACGCCGTCGCGATCAAGCGCGAGCAGGTGAACAAGGCGCTCGTCGACCTGCAGATGTCGCGTGATGCGGCCGCGGCCGCCGCCGGGGCGGTGGGTATCAGCCAGCAGGCCCTGCGGGATGCCGGCGCTCAGATCGAGTTGGCGCAGAACAGGTTCGACGAGTTCGCCGCCAGGACGTACAAGCAGGGCACCGGCATCGCGTCGTTCGCGTCGTTCCTCGGTTCGCAGGGTCCCGGCGACGTACTCGACCGAGCCCAGGTGATGAAGATCCTCGCCACCAACAAGAATTCGGTGCTCGACGCCCTGCAGCGGGCGAGAACCGAACAGGCCAACAAGGATTCGTCGACGCGCCAGGCGAAGCAGCAGGCCGATGCCGCCGCCAGCGCGGCCGAGTCCCGCAAGTCCGACGCCGAGAACGCGATCGCGGTCGCCAGGTCGGCGCTGGCGGAACAGTCGAGCAAGAAGGCCGCCATCGAGGCGCAGAAGGCGTCCGCGGAGTCGGCGCTCTCGTCGGCACGGGAGAACGTCTCGGGGCTGCAGAGCCAGCGCCAGGCGTTCGTCAACTGGGATACCCAGCGCGCCGCCGAGCAGGCGGCGATCGCGGCGGCCGCCGCCGCGGCCAAGGAGGTCGCTGCCGCAGCCGCCGCACGCGTCGCGGCGAACCAGGCGGCGAAGGACCGCGCCCGCGAGCTCGCCACGGGACAGCGTCCGCACACCCAGATCGAGGACGACTCGGCGACCGACTACACGACCGACGAGTCGGGGACCGTCGAGTCGGGGACCGTCGAGTCGGGCACCGAGGAGACGGGGACCGAGGAGTGGGGGACCGAGGAACTCGAGGAGTCGGAAGAGTCCGAGGAATCGGCCCCGGTCACCACGAAGCCGGTCAAACCGAAGCCGAACAAGCCCAAACCCGCGGTCACCGGTAGCGCTGCCGTCGAGACGGTGATCGACCGGGGCATGTCGCAGCTCGGCGTCACCTACGCCTGGGGCGGCGGCGACGAGAACGGCCCCACCCTCGGTATCAGGGACGGCGGTGTGGCCGACAGCTACGGCGACTTCAACAAGGTCGGATTCGACTGCTCGGGATTGATGATCTACGCATTCGCGGGCATCGGCGTCTCGCTGCCGCACTACACCGGCTACCAGTACACCGCCGGTGAGCAGGTGCCGTCGTCGGAGATGCGACGCGGCGACATGATCTTCTATGGACCGAACGCCAGTCAGCATGTCGCGCTGTACCTTGGCAATGGGGAGATGCTGGAGGCACCGCAGTCCGGTTCCATCGTCAAGGTGTCGCCGGTGCGCTGGGACGGCATGACCCCGTACGTGGTCCGAATGGTGTAGCGACCCGACTGCCTGCCGGGACTCGGCGGCGGATCGAGGCGATCGATGTGAAAGCGGTGGATTCTTGGTGACCTCAGCTGACGGGGCGACCGGCAGTACCGACGTGCAGATTCTCGAGAAGGTGATCTACGAGGTCAAGCGGGTCATCGTCGGTCAGGACCGGCTGGTCGAGCGCATTCTGGTGGGACTGCTCGCGAAGGGGCACGTGCTGCTCGAGGGCGTGCCCGGCGTCGCCAAGACGCTCGCGGTGGAGACCTTCGCCACCGTCGTCGGCGGGTCGTTCTCCCGGGTTCAGTTCACGCCCGACCTGGTGCCCACCGACCTGGTCGGTACCCGGATCTACCGGCAGGGCCGGGAGGAGTTCGACACTGAGCTCGGTCCCGTGGTCGCGAACTTCGTCCTCGCCGACGAGATCAACCGCGCGCCCGCGAAGGTCCAGTCGGCCCTGCTCGAGGTGATGGCCGAGCGGCACGTGACCATCGGCGGCAAGACGTTCCCTATGCCCGAGCCGTTCCTGGTGATGGCCACCCAGAACCCGATCGAGAGCGAGGGCGTCTACCAGCTGCCCGAGGCGCAACGCGACCGCTTCCTGTTCAAGATCCTCGTGGACTACCCCTCGGTCGAGGAGGAGCGCGAGATCGTCTACCGGATGGGCGTCGCGGCGCCCGAGCCGAAGCCGATCCTGGACCCGGCCGAACTGATCCGCCTGCAGAAGGCCGCGAGCACCGTCTTCGTCCACCACGCCCTGGTGGATTACGTGGTCCGCGTCATCGCCGCCACCCGCAGCCCCGGGGACCTGGGCATGACCGACGTCGCCGGCTGGATCGCCTACGGCGCCTCGCCGCGCGCGACGCTCGGGATCATCGCCGCCTCGCGCGCGCTGGCCCTGATCCGGGGCCGCGACTACGTGGTGCCGCAGGACGTGCTCGAGGTGATTCCGGACGTCCTCCGGCACCGCCTCGTGCTCTCCTATGACGCACTCGCCGACGACATCTCGCCGGACGACGTCATCACCAGGGTGCTGCAGAGTGTCGGCCTCCCGCAGGTCGCGGCACAACCGGTCGCCCCGCCCGTGCAGGCGCAGAACGGTGCGGTCGCCCCGCAGGCCGCGCCGACGTCGAACGGCACGCCGCCGCAACAGGCCGTGGCCGACCCCACCGCGTCGGTTGGTGGCCAGCAGCGGTGAGCATCGCGGCTCACGCTGACGGCGGCTCGTTGCCCTCGTTTCGATCGGGCGAGCTGCGCAACCCGGAACTGTCCGCGGCCCTGCGCACCCTCGAGTTGACGGTGCGCAGGCGGCTCGACGGCGTCCTGCACGGCGAACACTTGGGTCTGATCCCGGGTCCGGGCACCGAGTCCGGTGATGCCCGCGAGTACCAGCCGGGCGACGACGTGCGTCAGATGGACTGGTCGGTGACCGCAAGGACCACGCACCCGCACGTGCGGGAGTCCGTCGCCGATCGTGAACTCGAGACCTGGCTGGTGGTGGACCTGTCCGCGAGCCTGGACTTCGGCACCACCGGGGCGGAGAAGCGCGACCTCGCGGTCGCCGCCGCGGCCGCCGTCACCCACCTCACCAGCGGGGGCGGTAACCGGATCGGCGCCATCGTGGCCACCGGCGAGCGGACCGTGCGCATCCCCGCTCGCGGCGGCCGGCTGCACGCGCAGGCGATGCTCAGGAAGATCGCGACCACCCCGCACGCCCCGGACGGGGTGCGGGGCGACCTGCGGGGCGCAATCGAGTCGCTGCGCCGCCCCCAGCGTCGACGCGGTCTGGCGGTGGTGATCAGCGACTTCCTCGGCCCGATCGACTGGGAGCGGTCGATGCGCGCGGTGTCGGGTCGGCACGACCTGCTGGGCGTCGAGGTGCTCGATCCCCGTGACCTGGAGTTGCCGGACGTCGGCGACGTCGTGCTGCACGATCCCGAGACCGGCCGGACCCGGGAGTTCCACACGAGTGCGGGGCTGCGGGCCGATTTCGCGGCGGCCGCGCAGGCGCACCGCCGCGCGGTCGAGCACACGCTGCGCGGGTGCGGGGCGCCCGTCCTCGCGCTGCGCACCGACCGGGACTGGATCGCTGACGTCGTTCGCTTCGTGGCGTCGCGGCGACACAGTTATGGTGCTCGGGTGAATCGGGTGCCCCGCCAGTGAGCCTCACCGACTTCGCCTCACCGCTGTGGTTGGCCTTCCTCGCGGTGGTGGCGGCCCTGGCCGTCGCCTACGTGCTCGTCCAGCGGACCCGGCACAAGCATCTGCTCCGGTTCTCGAACCTCGAGCTCCTGGAAAAAGTGGCACCGTCGCGGCCGGGCCGCTACCGGCACGTGCCCACCGCGTTGGTGTTGTGCGGACTGTTGTTGCTCACGGTCGCGCTGGCCGGACCGACGTCGGAGAAGCGGGTACCGCGCAACCGGGCCACCGTGATCATGGTGATCGACGTGTCGCTGTCGATGAAGGCCACCGACGTGGAACCGACCCGGTTCGACGCAGCCAAGGCGGCCGCCAAGGACTTCGCGGACGGGCTGACACCCGGGATCAACCTCGGGCTCGTCGCGTTCGCGGGCACCGCCTCGGTCCTGGTCTCGCCGACCATCAATCGCGAGGAGACCAAGACCGCGATCGATCACCTCAAACTGAGCGAACGCACGGCGACCGGCGAGGCCATCTTCACCTCGCTGCAGTCGATCGAGACGCTCGGTGCGGTCCTCGGTGGCGGAGACCAGGCTCCGCCCGCGCGGATCGTGCTCCTCTCCGATGGCAAGCAGACCGTTCCCGACGATCCGGACGCCCAGCGCGGCGGCTACACCGCTGCCAGGGAGGCCAAGGAAAAGGGCGTGCCGATCTCGACGATCTCGTTCGGTACCACCTACGGCACCGTCGACATCGAGGACGAGCGGATCCCGGTCCCGGTCGACGACCCGTCCCTCCGCGAGATCGCGAACCTCTCCGGCGGCAGCTTCTTCACGGCGTCCAGCCTCGAGGAACTCCGGAAGGTCTACGACACCCTCGAGGAGCAGATCGGCTTCGAGACGACCAGGGGCGATGCCAGCAGACCCTGGCTCGTGCTCGGCGTCCTGTGCACCACCGCCGGGCTCGCCATGGCTTTGGTTCTGCGCCAACGCCTGCCCTAGGGGGCCGTGACCCCTCACAATTTCACCGACCGCCGCCAACTCGGCGTTCCCGAACAGATAGGTTGATCGCATGTCGAACACCCCCTCTCCGTCCCGTTCCGTGCTCGTGACCGGAGGCAACCGCGGCATCGGCCTCGCGGTGGCCCAGCGTCTCGCGGCGGACGGCCACAAGGTGGCGGTCACGCACCGCGGGTCCGGGGTTCCCGAGGGCCTGTTCGGTGTGAAGTGCGATGTCACCGATGCGGAGTCGGTCGACCGCGCGTTCACCGAGGTCGAGGAGCACCAGGGCCCGGTCGAGGTGCTGGTCGCCAACGCCGGCATCACCGACGACACGCTGCTGATGCGGATGACCGAGGAGCAGTTCACCAACGTCATCGACGCCAACCTGACGGGTGCGTTCCGCTGCGCCAAGCGGGCGAACCGTGCCATGCTGCGGGCGCGCTGGGGCCGGATGATCTTCCTCGGTTCGGTGGTGGGCATGGCCGGTCAGGCCGGGCAGATCAACTACGCGGCCTCCAAGGCCGGCGTGATCGGCCTGGCACGCTCGGTGACCCGCGAGCTGGGTTCGCGGTCGATCACCGCGAACGTGGTGGCGCCCGGCTTCATCGAGACCGACATGACCGCCGACCTGCCGGAGGACATGAAGGAGATGGCGAAGAAGTTCATCCCGCTGCAGCGAGTGGGCAAGGCCGAGGACGTCGCCGCCGTGGTCAGCTTCCTCGCCTCGGAGGACTCCGCGTACGTCTCCGGTGCGGTGATCCCGGTCGACGGCGGCATGGGCATGGGCCACTAGCTCCGCCCGAAGCGCAACCAACACACAGACTTTCACTTACAGGAGTACAAGCATGGGCGGACTGCTCGAAGGCAAGACCATTCTCGTCACCGGCATCATCACCGACGCGTCGATCGCGTTCCACGCGGCCGCGGTGGCGCAGGAACAGGGCGCGAAGGTGATCATCACCGGCCTGCCGGAGCGGCTGCGGCTGATCGACCGGATCGCCAAGCGGCTGCCGCAGGAGGTGCCGCCCGCGATCGGACTCGAGATCACCAGCGAGGAGGACCTCGACGCGCTCGCCGGCCGGGTCCGGGAACTGGCGCCCGAGGGCATCGACGGTGTCCTGCACTCGATCGCGTTCGCCCCCAAGACCCTGATGGGCCCCGAGGCGAAGCCCTTCCTCGACGCACCCGGTCCGGATGCGTCGAAGGCGTTCGAGATCTCCGCCTGGAGCTACGCGTCGCTGGCCCGCGCCGTGCTGCCCGTCATGAACGAGGGCGGCTCGATCGTCGGCATGGACTTCGACCCCCGCACCGCGATGCCGTACTACAACTGGATGGGCGTGGCGAAGGCGGCGCTCGAGTCGGTCAACCGGTACGTCGCCCGCGAGGTGGGCGAGGCGAAGAAGATCCGGTCGAACCTGGTCGCGGCGGGCCCGATCAAGACCCTCGCGGCGAAGGCCATCGCCGGCACCGCGACCGACGATGCGAAGCAGCTGGACCAGCTCAACACGTACTGGGACGGCGCGTCCCCGATCGGCTGGAACGTCGACGACCCGACCGTCGTGGCGAAGTCCGTCGTCGCGCTGCTGTCCGACTGGCTGCCCGGTACCACCGGCTCGATCATCTACGTCGACGGCGGGGCCAGCCACAACATGTGGTTCCCGGAGGGCTTCGCGGGCTGACACGCCGATGACCGAGTACGACGCCCTGCTGCTGCTCTCCTTCGGCGGACCCGAGAAGCCCGACGACGTCCGCCCGTTCCTGGAGAACGTGACCAGGGGCAGGGGAGTGCCGCCCGAGCGCCTCGACGAGGTGGTCGAGCACTACCTGCACTTCGGTGGGGTGTCGCCGATCAATCGACTCAACCGCGACATCATCGCCGCGGTCGAGGCCGAGTTCGCCGGTGCGGGAATCGAATTGCCGATCTACTTCGGCAACCGCAACTGGCACCCGATGGTCGAGGACACCGTCGCTCGCATGCGCGACGACGGTGTCCGTTCGGCGCTGATGTTCCCCACCTCGGCGTGGGGCGGCTACTCGGGGTGCAGGCAGTATCACGAGGACGTCGAGCGGGCTCGGCGCAGTGTGGGGGACGGCGCGCCGACGCTGACGAAGCTGCGCCAGTACTACGACCACCCGTTGCTGGTGGGTGTCTTCGCGGATTCGATCACCGGCGCGCGGCAGCAGCTCCCCGCCGGGCAGCGCGCGGCCGCCAGGCTCGTGTTCACCGCGCATTCGGTTCCGGTGTCGGCGGATGCCTCCGCGGGGCCGCCGGCCGACGGGGGACGGCTCTACAGCCGGCAGGTCGCCGAGGCGGCCAGGCTGTGTGCGGCCGCCGCCGGGGTTGCCGAGTACGACCTGGTCTGGCAGTCGCGATCGGGTCCGCCGCAGGTGCCGTGGCTGGAGCCGGACATCTGTGATCACCTCGACGCGCTGGCCGCGACCGGGACCGAGGCGGTCATCGTGTGCCCGGTGGGTTTCGTCTCCGATCACCTCGAGGTGATCTGGGACCTCGACACCGAGGCCAGAGACAGGGCCGCCGAGCTCGGGATGGGATACGTGCGGGCGGGCACCCCCGGGACCGATCCCCGTTTCGCGCAGCTGGTTTCGGCGTTGGTGCAGGAGAAGGTGCGTGGCGGCGTCCCCGCCCGGCTCGGCACGGAACCGCTGTACGGGGCAGGCGTGAACGGCGGCCTGTGCGCGGTGGCATGCTGTGAGCCACCGCGCAGGCCGGGGCGCTAGCGGTTCGTCCTATCCCGAGATCTGCTGCAGCGTCCAGGTGTTGCCGTCGGGGTCGGTGAATCCCGAGTACGAGACGGTGGGCTTGCCCGGGGCGCCCATCTCCTCGACCTCGCCCATCTCCACTCCACGGCCGGCGAGTTCGGCTCGCGCACCGTGGATGTCGTCGACGACCAGGTGCAGGCCCTTCACCGAACCGGGTTCGGTGTCGACGATGCCGACGCCGAAACAGATGGAGCAGGCCGACCCGGGCGGGGTCAGCTGCACCACGCGGAAGTGATCGCCCGCGCGGTGATCGTGGTCGAGCGTGAAGCCCGCCTTGTCGACGTAGAAGGATTTTGCCCGGTCCACGTCGCTGACGGGAAGCGGCACGAGTTGGAGTCTCAGGTTCACGGTTGTCTGCCCTCTCCGGCGGTTGCAGGGGTCACGATCACCGAGGATCTTCCTCCTCTCGCGGTCAGCCTGCGCGGAAAGCGTCTGACCTGGCGCGCTCGGGTCTCTGCCACACTCGGCTCCGTGACGGACTACTGGAATCACAACTCCGCCTATCACGACTGGATCGTCGGTATCGCGACGCAGCATCGTGGCGACGTGCTCGATGTCGGGTGCGGCGACGGGCTTCTGGCCCAACGCCTCTCGCCGGTGTCGGCCACCGTGACGGGGATCGACATGGATCCCTCGGCAACGGTGCGGGCGCGGGCCCGAACGAGCGGACTCGCGAACGTGTCGATCGACACCGTCGGCTTCGACGAGCACGTCGGCGTTGACGCGAGCTATGACGTGGTGACATTCGTCGCAGCGCTGCATCACCTCGACCTCAGATCCTCGCTGCGCAGGGCGCGTTCCCTCCTGCGGCCCGGTGGCGAACTCGTCGTGGTCGGCCTGTCGGCGAACACGACACCTTCCGATTGGGTGCTCTCCGCCCTGCAGGTTCCCGTGGTCCGGGTCGCGTCGTGGTGGCACGGGGAGGCCCGCGACATCGGTGTGGTGACAGCGGAGCCCCGCGAGGGTCTGCGGGAGATCAGGGCGATCGCCGATCAGGAGGTGCCCGGGGCGAGGATCAGGCGCGGGCTCTACTACCGCTATCTGTTGCGGTGGCGCAGGGGCTGAGTCACACGCGCGGCCGGGCCGCTCGGACTGTCGCGGCGACCGCCCCGAGCCGGGCAGCCCTGATGGTCGACCAGAGTGGTCGGAGAGTCTCCTCGCGTGCCGCCACTCCCGCGGCGGTCTGCGCCCGAATGCCGGTTTCTCCCGCGACGGTGAGGATCGCGGCAACCTGGTCGGCGGTGTCGAAGATGCGCAGCGCGCGATCGGGAGTGGTACCGGGGTAGCTGTGATGCGAGAACTCCTCGAGCGCCTCGGCGACGCGGGCGCGCGGGTCGCGGTCGTCGGCGGTGAACCCGCCGCGCATCGAGGCGAGCGTGTCGGCGGCCTCGCGGACGGCGCGGCGCATCTCGAACTCGGCCTCACCCAATCCCATCCGTTCGACGGGCTGCGGGATGACCGGCACCGGGAACACCGTCCAGCGCAGCACATCCGGGCCCTCCACGGTGGGCACGATCCCGACCCCCGGCCGGCCGGACGCGCCGATGAGGACGCCCTCCTCCGCGTGGATGGCGGAGGCGGCGAAGTCGGTACCGGTTGGCAGACCGCGGACGTCGCCCGGTGCGGGCAGCACCAGTATCGGGTGGGCGCCGGGATCGGCAGCGGTGACCGCGCGCAGCACTCGCAGCAGGACCACCGGCCCCGCATCGGTCGGGTCCGGCCAGGGCAGATCCCAGCGCAGCGCGACCTCGGCATCGCCCGCTCCCACCAGGTGCATGGGCGCCCAGGACCGGACAGCGTCGATGACGTCGTCGGGGGAGCTGGAGCCGGCGAGCCAGGATGCGGCCCACAGGGTCAGGGTGGTGCTGGGACAGGACACGGTATTCCAGCATAGGTCGGCGTGGCGGGCCGCGGCGAACCGAATCGGTGTCCTAGCGTTGGCGCCCGTGAGCGCACGCGACATGTACGGCGGAAACATCTTCTCCGGCCACACCCGTAGCCGACGGCCGGAGTACCCGAAGGTCCCGGCGGACAAGGGGCTGGTCGTCGAGGACTCGGCCACCGGTTACTGCGGCGCGGTGGTCGGCATGGAGAAGACGTACGACGGCGACTACGTCCGGCTCGAGGATTCCCGGCGCCAGACCAGGCTGTTCGCCATGCGTGAGGCGGCATTCCTGATCGACGGCAAGCCGGTGACGCTGGTGCGCCCGACCGCGGCGAAGAAGCCCGCCGCGGCCACGCGGTCCGCGTCGGGGTCGACCAGGGTCGAGGGCTTGAAGGCGCGTACCGCCCTGCCGAGCCGGATCTGGGTGGAGGGGATCCACGACGCGGCCCTCGTCGAACGGGTCTGGGGACACGACCTGCGCGTCGAGGGCGTCGTCGTCGAGCACCTGGAGGGACTCGACAACCTCGCGGACCGGCTGGCCGAGTTCGTGCCCGGTCCGGGTCGCAGGGTCGGGGTGCTGGCCGACCACCTGGTCGAGGGCTCGAAGGAGTCCCGGATGACGCAGAACGTCGGTCCACACGTGCTGGTCACCGGGCACCCGTACATCGACGTGTGGGAGGCGGTTCGGCCCAAGTCGGTCGGCATCGCCGCCTGGCCGAAGATCCCGCGCGGACAGGACTGGAAGACGGGCATCTGCCGTGAACTGGGCTGGGGGACCCCGCAGGACGGGTGGCGTCGCGTCTACGGCGCGGTGTCCAGTTTCCGGGACCTGGAGGCGCCGCTGATCGGCGCGGTCGAGCGGTTGGTCGACTTCGTCACCGCCGTGGACTGATCCCGTGGTTGTCATGCGGGCCGCAGTTCGGGCGAACTCTGGTTAGATGGTGTTGTGGCAGCACTCATCTGGCTGATAGCGGGAGTATTGCTGGCCGCGGCCGAGGTGTTGTCGGGGGACTTCTTCCTGCTGATGTTGGCCGGCGGCGCGCTCGCCGCCGCCGGGGTCAGTGCGGTTACCGACTGGCCGGTGTGGATCGACGCGGTGGTGTTCGGGGTGGTCTCGCTCGCCCTGGTCCTCGGGGTCCGGCCGGCCCTGCTGCGCCGCTTCGCGAAGCCACCGCTGCTTCCCACGAACGTCGAGGCCCTGCCGGGTAAGCAGGCGCTGGTGCTCGAGGAGGTCGCCGAGCACGCGGGCCAGATCAAGCTCGACGGCGAGGTCTGGACCGCGCGCCCGCTCGACAGGTCCGAGGTGTACCCGCCGGGAACGACCGTGACCGTGATGGAGATCGACGGCGCGACCGCCGTCGTATGGAGGGGACCGTAATGGCCGCATTGATTGTTCTGGCCGTGATCGTGGTGCTGGTGGTGATCGTGGTGGCCAAGTCGGTCGCCCTGGTCCCGCAGGCGGAGGCGGCCGTCATCGAGCGGCTCGGCCGGTACGTGAAGACGGTGTCCGGTCAGCTCACCTTCCTGGTGCCGTTCGTCGACAAGATCCGGGCCAAGGTCGACCTGCGCGAGCGGGTGGTGTCCTTCCCGCCCCAGCCGGTGATCACCCAGGACAACCTGACCCTGAACATCGACACCGTCGTCTACTTCCAGGTGACCAACCCCCAGGCCGCCGTGTACGAGATCAACAACTACATCGTCGGCGTCGAGCAGTTGACCACCACGACCCTGCGCAATGTGGTCGGCGGCATGACCCTCGAGGAGACGCTGACCTCGCGCGATTCGATCAACGGACAGCTCCGCGGCGTGCTGGACGAGGCCACCGGGCGCTGGGGACTGCGGGTCGCCCGCGTCGAGCTCAAGAGCATCGATCCGCCGCCGTCGATCCAGGAGTCGATGGAGAAGCAGATGAAGGCCGATCGCGAGAAGCGGGCGATGATCCTCACCGCCGAGGGTCACCGCGAATCCGCCATCAAGACCGCGGAGGGCGACAAGCAGTCGCGGATCCTCGCGGCCGAGGGCGCCAAGCAGGCGTCGATCCTCAGCGCGGAGGGCGAGCGGCAGTCCCGCATCCTGCGCGCGCAGGGTGAACGGGCCGCGAAGTACCTGCAGGCGCAGGGTCAGGCGAAGGCGATCGAGAAGGTGTTCGCGGCCATCAAGGCCGGCAAGCCGACGCCGGAACTTCTTGCCTACCAATATCTTCAGACACTTCCTCAGATGGCACAGGGCGACGCGAACAAGGTGTGGTTGGTGCCGAGCGACTTCGGCGACGCGCTCAAGGGGTTCGCCCGGAGGCTGGGCGCGCCCGGCGAGGACGGCGTGTTCCGGTACGAGCCCAGCCAGGCCCAGGAGGACCTGCCCAAGCCGGAGGACGATTCGGCAGAGGTCGCCGACTGGTTCGAGACGAAGTCGGACCCGGCCGTCGCGAGGGCGGTGGCGGCGGCGGAAGCCGTTGCGCGCCAACCCGTCGACACCTCGCTGGTGCCCGAGCACCAGTTGGAGGCGCCGGATCCCGGTGTGCTGCCGCCCGCTTAGGCGATCGGTGTCCGGGGTGGCAGGCGCTCAGGTGATGAGTGCCTTGGCGACCCCGCACACCGCGACCGACCAGAGCACGCTGGTGAAGGTGCCGAGGATGAACTGCTCGGACGCATGGGGTTCGCGTAGCTCCGGGTAGCGTGCCAGGCCCTTGACCGCGAGAACGATGGCGAGGCCCTCCGGCCAGCCGGCCAGGATCGACGCCGCGACCGCGCTGCGCTAGAGGACGCCGATGATCCGGCCCCCGCGCAGTGGGCCCTCGCTGAGGATGCGATGAGCGGGCATCGTCGTGTCGGGCGTCGGCCCGGCGCCCTCCTGGCGCTTGGCGATGCGAAATGCCGCGCGTACCAACGGCGCCCCGCCGGTGGCGGCGGCGAGCACGGCGAGCACCAGGGTGGCGCCCAGCGCGAATCCCGTGACCGGCCTGGTGGCCGCGGCCGCCAACGCGGCTCCGCCGAGCGCGAGGATCGCGACGGTCGGACTGATCCACATCCGGATGCGGCCGCCGGCGAGCACCACGGGCGACACGGCGGCGAGGCCGAGCAGGACCAGGGCAAGGGTGGTCATCGGGCCGCCTCCTGGAGCAGTCGCCGGGCGAGGGTGCGTCCGGCGCATTCCGCCTGCCAACCGGCCACGGCCAACCGCTGCGAGATGGCCTGTTTGCTGATGCCGAGCCGTTCCGCGGCCTGGGCCTGGGTGAGCCCCTCCCGCATCGCGGTCACGGCGTCCCTGCCCTGCTCGGAGCGTCGCGAGATCAACAGGGACACCAGCATCAGGGCCGCCTCCGCGTCGGCGGCGGCAGCGGGGTCCGGTCCGGTGACGGCGATCGAGCCGGGCAAGTTCTTGGCTCGGTCGACGGCGTCCCGGGCGGCCTCGAAGGCAGGTCCCCGGCCGGCGCGGGTGCTGGCGGGCAGGGGAGTCTCGACGGGACCGATGCCGATCCCGATGCTCCAGTGCCCTCGGATCGCGAGCTCGAGTGCGAGGTCGACGACCAGGTCGGCGCGGTCGGCCACGCCCTGTACCTCGTCACCCGCGGTGCGCTCGAGGGGGCGTAGCAGCGGTGCGTCGGCGAACTCCCGCAGCAGGGGGGCGACGCGGTCGACATCGCGGCGGCTGCCCCGCTGGTCGACCGTCGTGACGAACATTGGTCAAGGTTAGAAACTGGATATGTGGAAGTCAAGGATTGGCACTTGACTGTTCGCGGTCTAGTCTGCGGTCTTGACGTCGCCGGCCTGAATGTCGGCCCCGTCGTTCGCGGTCGGCACCCCCATCCGGGCGTCCACGACCAGCCCGGCCACGCCGACGGCGATGCAGATCCCGGAGAGGGCGAGGAGCGCCGGGTTGGTATCGCCGCCGATCGCGTTGCCGAGCACCACGACACCGACGGTGCCGGGCAGCACTCCGGCCAGGGTGGCGAGCAGGTACGGCAGGAGCCGCACGGACGAGACGCCGCTGCAGTAGTTGATCACCGAGAACGGGACCGGCGCGATCAGTCGCAGTGAACCGACGGCAAGCCAGCCCCGGCGGGCGAGCCGGTCGTCGATGGACCGGATCGCCGGGTGGGTCATCCGCGCGGCGAATGCATCGCGCCCGACGGCGCGCACGAGCAGCAGCGCCAGCACGGCGCTGACGGTGGTGGCCGCCACGGCGATCAGGATCCCGGTCGCGGCGCCGAACAGCACGCCCGCGCTGAGGGTGAAGAAGGTGCGCGGCACCGGGGCCACCGTGATCAGGGCGTGCGCCGCGAAGAACACCAGCGGGAACGCGGGGCCGACGGAACGCGCCCACTCCCGGATCTGGTCGAGAGACGGGTGCGGGACGAGCAGCGCGGCGACCAGCAGGGCCGCGGCGACCAGTAGCGCAGCGATCAGCTTCGGATCACGAAGGCGCCTGGTCACGTTCGCCGAGGATACCCGCGTCGGCGGGGCGCACGGGGTCACCCGGGGCAGCGCGGCGGCAGGTGACGGTCGCGACCCCACATTCGCGCCCGTCGGCGTCGGTGCACGTGACGCGGGTCACCACCACCCGCCGCCCGGCGCGCAGCACCTCGGCCTCGAAGACGGCAGGGCGGTCGAGCGGCACCGTGCGGAAGAAGTTGATCCGCAGGGAACTGGTGTCGAAGGTGCCCGCCGTTCCCGCGGCGGCCGCGTTGCCCGCCAGGTCGTACGCGCACGCCTGCACGCCGCCGTGCATGACGCCGAGCGCGTTCGCGAGCGACCGGTTCGGCGGCACGGTGAGCCGCGCCCCGCGGTCGGTCCGCTCGAGGGTGCCGCCGATCGCCTCCAGCGGCGTCGTCGACGTCGGCACGGACTCGTCGGAGGGTGCGCGCGGGCGGTCGTCGCGGGACTGCTCGACGCCGTCGATGAAGTTGCCCCAGGCGGTGCCGGTGGCGACCAGCTCGCCTGCCGCGTCGAAGACCCGCACCGAACCCATCGCGCCGTCCTCGCCGCGGGTCTCGAGCCTGCCCTCGGCGGTCAGGCGCAGCCCGGTCCAGCCGGTCGGCCGGACGAAATCGACGGACAGGTCGGCGCTGACCAGCCCCGCCCGATCGCCGCGCCGCTCGTACATCGTGAAGCCGAGGCAGTCGTCGAGCAGCACCCCGAGCGCGGCGGTCCTGCCGTGCGGTTCGGGAGCGCCCAGGTCCATCGTCATCCGGTTCACCTCGCCGGCGCGGGTCGGCGGGCTGACCCGGAACAGTGCCTGTGGCGTGGTCCGCTCGGCGCCCGTCCGGACGTTCGCAATGCTCATTGCTCGGAGGTTACCGAAGGGTAGGTGATCCAGGCGATAGTGGTCGAAACGGTGCGGCTAGCATCACAGAAAAACAATGACTGTGTCCGAATATGGAGAGGAAGCAGACACCGTGTCACAAGCTCCTGTGTCACACGCTTCACAGGCCGAGGACGCTGCCCGCGACTACGCGAAGTGGCAGAAGGCTGTGGCCGCGGTGCTGGCGAAGGCCCGCAAGGTCGACGTGGCTGACATGCCCGCCGAGCCGGAACGGCTGCTCGACACCACCACCTACGACGGAGTGACCGTCGCGCCCCTGTACACCCGGCGCGACGAGACACCCGAGACCGCGCTGCCCGGCGTGTTCCCCTTTGTCCGAGGCCGCGACGCCCACCGCGACGTCAACCGCGGATGGCTCGTCAGCGCCAGTTTCGGTGCCGGACAAGCGGATCCGAAGGCCGTCAACCAGGCGATCCTGGACGGGCTCGAGAACGGCATCAGCGCGATCTGGCTCCGGGCGGGCGGCGACAACCTGCCCGCCGCGTCCGTCGCGCGGGCCCTGGACGGGGTGCTGCTCGACCTGGCGCCGCTGACCCTCGACGCGGGCGTCGAGACGGCGGCGGCCGCGGAGGCCGTGCTCGCGCTGCTCGACGAGCGTGCGGCCGCGGGCGACGGCGTGACGGAACGTTCGTCGGTCGCCGTCAGCTTCGGTGCCGCGCCGCTGACCAGTGGTTTCTCGGGTCGGCGTGACGTCGACGCCGAGACCGCGGTCGCGCTGGCGCGGATCGCGACGGGGCGGTCCGAGACGGTCCGCGCGATCACCGTCGACGGCACGGTCTTCCACGACGCGGGTGCGAGCGACGCCGAGGAGCTCGGTGCGGCCATCGCGGCCGGGCTGGAGTACCTCCGTTCGCTGACCGCCGCCGGCATCACGATCTCGGCGGCGTTGGGGCAGGTGGAGTTCCGGTTCTCCGCCACCGACGACCAGTTCCAGACGATCGCGAAGCTCCGTGCGGCACGGCAGCTGTGGGCCCGCATCGCGCAGGTCTGCGGCGCGTCCGAGTTCGGCGGTGCGCCCCAGCACGCCGTCACCTCCGCCGCGATGATGACCCAGCGCGACCCGTGGGTGAACATGCTCCGCACCACGCTCGCGGCGTTCGGCGCGGGCGTCGGCGGCGCCGATGCGGTGACCGTGCTGCCCTTCGATGTCGCGGTGCCCGAGGGCACGCTGGAGACGTCGAAGTCGTTCGCGGCCCGCATCGCCCGCAACACCCAGCTGCTGCTGCTCGAGGAGTCCCACCTCGGTCGGGTGCTCGATCCCGGAGCCGGATCCTGGTACGTCGAGGATCTCACCGGGGCCATCGCGGCCGGCGCGTGGGAGTTCTTCCAGCAGATCGAGGCCGACGGTGGCTACGCGGCCGCCCTCGAATCGGGGCTGATCGCTGACCGGGTCGCGGTCACCCGCGCCACCCGGGAGTCCGACATCGCGCACCGCAAGACCGCGGTGACCGGTGTCAACGAGTTCCCGAACCTCGACGAGAAGCCGCTGCCGCCGAACGCGCAGTCGCCACTCGCCGGCGTCGCCCGCTATGCCGCGGCGTTCGAGGCGCTGCGGGACCGCTCGGACCGGTTCCTCGCCGAACGCGGTCACCGGCCCAAGGTGCTGCTCGCGGCGCTCGGCCCGGTCGCGGAGCACAACGGCCGCACCACCTTTGCCGCGAACTTGCTCGCCTCCGGCGGCATCGAGGCGGTCAATCCCGGCACCCTCGACCTGGCGACCGTGTCCGGGATCGTGCGTGAGTCGGAGACCACCATCGCGGTCCTGTGCGGCACGGACAAGCGATACGGAATCGACGGGGTGCCCGCGGTCGACGCGCTGCGTGCCGCCGGCATCGAGACCGTCCTGCTGGCAGGCCCGGAGAAGACGTTCGCGGACGCGCAGGGCGCGGACCGGCCGGACGGGTTCCTGACCGCTCGTATTGACGCAGTGTCGGCGCTGACCGGTCTGCTCGACACCCTGGGAGCGAAATGAGCATCAAGCACGTGATCGGCAGCTTCGCCGACGTGCCGCTGACCGACCCCGATTTCCCGGCGCCGTCCGCGCCGACGGAGGCCGAGGTCGCCGCGCACATCGAGGAAGCCGCCAAGGCGAACAACTATGCGGCCGACCAGGTGGTGTGGTCGACGCCCGAGGGCATCGACGTCAAGCCCGTCTACACCAAGGCCGACCGGGACGCGGCCGAGGCGTCGGGCTACCCGCTCGACAGCTTCCCGGGTGCCGCGCCGTTCCTGCGCGGGCCGTACCCGACGATGTACGTCAACCAGCCGTGGACCATCCGGCAGTACGCCGGCTTCTCCACCGCCGCCGAGTCCAACGCCTTCTACCGGCGCAACCTCGCGTCCGGGCAGAAGGGCCTGTCGGTCGCCTTCGACCTCGCGACGCACCGCGGCTACGACTCCGACCACCCGCGTGTCCAGGGTGACGTCGGCATGGCCGGTGTCGCGATCGACTCGATCCTCGACATGCGCCAGCTCTTCGACGGCATCGACCTGTCCCAGGTCTCGGTGTCGATGACCATGAACGGTGCGGTGCTGCCCATCCTGGCGCTGTACGTCGTCGCCGCGGAGGAGCAGGGCGTCACGCCCGACCAGCTGGCCGGAACCATTCAGAACGACATTCTGAAGGAGTTCATGGTCCGCAACACCTACATCTACCCGCCGAAGCCGTCGATGCGGATCATCTCCGACATCTTCGCGTACACCAGCGCGGAGATGCCGAAGTTCAACTCGATCTCCATCTCGGGCTACCACATCCAGGAGGCCGGAGCGACCGCCGACCTGGAGCTGGCGTACACCCTCGCCGACGGCGTGGAGTACATCCGGGCCGGACTCGACGCGGGCATGGACATCGACAAGTTCGCGCCGAGGCTCTCGTTCTTCTGGGCGATCGGCATGAACTTCTTCATGGAGGTCGCCAAGCTGCGTGCGGGCCGATTGCTGTGGAGCGAGCTGGTCGCGAAGTTCGAGCCCCAGAGCAGCAAGTCGTTGTCGCTGCGCACCCACTCGCAGACCTCCGGCTGGTCGCTGACCGCGCAGGACGTGTTCAACAACGTCGCGCGCACCTGCGTCGAGGCGATGGCGGCGACGCAGGGCCACACCCAGTCGCTGCACACCAACGCGCTCGACGAGGCGATCGCGCTGCCGACCGACTTCTCGGCCCGCATCGCGCGCAACACCCAGCTGCTGCTGCAGCAGGAATCCGGCACCACCCGGCCGATCGACCCGTGGGGCGGCTCGCACTACGTCGAGTGGCTCACCAACGAGCTGGCCAACCGGGCGCGGGCGCACATCGCCGAGGTCGAGGAGGCCGGCGGCATGGCGCAGGCCATCGGTGAGGGCATCCCGAAGCTGCGCATCGAGGAGGCCGCGGCCCGCACCCAGGCCCGCATCGACTCCGGCCGTCAGCCACTGATCGGCGTCAACAAGTACGTGCCGGACGAGCCGGACAGCATCGAGGTGCTCAAGGTCGACAACACCAAGGTGCGTGCCGAGCAGCTCGCGAAGCTGGAGCAGCTGCGGGCGGACCGGGACGAGGCGGCCACCCAGGCCGCGCTGGCCGAGCTGACCCGCGCGGCCGGCTCCACCGAGGGCGGCATGGGCAACAACCTGCTCGCGCTCGCCGTGAACGCGGCACGCGCCAAGGCCACCGTCGGGGAGATCTCCGACGCACTGGAGAAGGTGTACGGGCGTCACCAGGCCGAGATCCGGACCATCAGCGGGGTGTACCGGGACGAGGCCGGAAAGTCGGAGAACATCAGCAGCGCAACGGAACTCGTCGAGGCATTCGCGGAGGCCGAGGGCCGTCGTCCGCGCATCCTCGTCGCGAAGATGGGTCAGGACGGACACGACCGAGGGCAGAAGGTGATCGCCACCGGCTTCGCGGACCTCGGGTTCGACGTCGACGTGGGACCGCTGTTCCAGACCCCCGAGGAGGTCGCCCAGCAGGCGGCCGACGCCGACGTGCACATCGTCGGTGTCTCCTCCCTCGCCGCCGGACACCTCACCCTGGTGCCGGCGCTGCGGGAGGCGCTCGCCGCGGTGGGCCGCCCCGACATCATGGTCGTGGTCGGCGGCGTCATCCCGCCCGGCGACTTCGAGGAGCTGTACCAGGCCGGTGCCGCGGCGATCTTCCCGCCCGGCACCGTGCTGGCCGATGCCGCCATCGGCCTGCTGCACAAGCTCGGGGAACAGTTGGGACACGATTCGGTTGCCGCCGACTAGCCGTCCACCCCTGGATCTGACCGCACTCGGCGACGCGGTACTGGCAGGCAGGCGAGGGGAGATCGCGAAGGCGATCACCCTGGTCGAGTCCACCCGAACGGATCATCGGGAGCAGGCGCAGCAGCTGCTGCTGCGCCTGCTCCCGCATGCGGGCGGCGCGATCCGCGTCGGTATCACCGGGGTTCCCGGGGTCGGTAAGTCGACGACCATCGAGGCCCTCGGGATGTACCTGATCTCGTTGGGGCACAAGGTCGCGGTGCTGGCGGTCGACCCGTCGTCCACCCGGACCGGCGGCTCGATCCTCGGCGACAAGACCCGGATGCAGAACCTGTCGGTCGAGCCGAACGCGTTCATCCGGCCGTCCCCGACGTCGGGCACGCTCGGCGGCGTGGCGAAGGCGACCCGCGAGACGATGGTGCTGATCGAGGCCGCCGGCTACGACGTGATCCTCGTCGAGACCGTCGGCGTCGGGCAGTCCGAGGTGACCGTCGCGAACATGGTGGACACGTTCACCTTCCTGACGCTCGCTCGCACCGGCGACCAGTTGCAGGGCATCAAAAAGGGCGTGCTCGAGCTCGCCGACATCGTCACCGTCAACAAGGCCGACGGCAAGCACGAGGCCGAGGCCAGGGTCGCGGCGCGCGAGCTGGCCGGGGCGTTGCGGTTGATCTACCCGCACGACGCGCTGTGGAAGCCGCCGGTGCTGACCATGAGCGCGCTCGAGAACAACGGTGTCGACAAGTTCTGGGACGAGGTGCTGCGGCACCGCAAGGTGCTCGGCGACGCGGGCGAACTCGAGGCCAAGCGGCATCAGCAGCAGGTCGACTGGACGTGGTCGATGGTCCACGACCAGCTGTTGCGCCGGCTCGACACCGACCCCGAGGTGAAGGCGATCCGGGGTGAGGTCGAGCAGCGGGTCCGCGATGGCTCGCTCACGGCGGCGCTGGCCGCCCACCAGATCCTGGACGCGTTCGACCGATAGGCGCTGCGCGCCCGTGCGCGGTCAGCGAGTCTCTGGACTCGTCAACCGCGCACGGGCGGCGAAGCCGCCCACCCGGTCGATGAGGTGGTCGAAGAACGCGGCCGGGTCGGTGCCGACGGCGATGTCGGCGTTCGGCTCGCGGCCCCACATGCCGGTCCAGTCGGCGACTGTGGTGCCGCGGGTGAGCGTGCCCGCCAGTTCGACGTCCACCGTCGCCGGCCGTGTGACCGCCAGGCCCGGGTTCAGCGCCAGGGCCGCGGCGAAGGGGTCGTGCATGTGTGCCAGGAAGCCCTGGCCGTGGTCGCGATGGAACTCGAGGTAGAAGCGCACCGCGTCCGACAGGTGCCGCACGATGGGATTGGACGTGCGCGAGCGGGTGCCGGGCGGGTCCTGCTCGGTGATGAGCTCGGCGGGTTCACTGCCGGCGACCTCGGCGAGCCGGCGCAGGTGTTCGGGCCGCATCTCGATGGTCTCGGTGACGTCGAGCGGGCAGATCAGCGGCCTGCGGTCGGCGGGGACCACCGAGAACGCCGCGAAGACCTCCTGTGCCGCCTCCGGGTCGACGAAGATGTTCCATTCGCAGGTCGGCGTGGTGTTCCCGGGATGGTTGAAGACCCCGCCCATCACGACCAGACGCCGGATCAGGTGGGGGAGATCGGGTTCGAGTCGGAGCGCGAGGGCGAGGTTGGTGAGTGGCCCCGTGACCAGTCCGGTGACCTCGCCCGGACGCTCGCGCGCGATCTCCACCCACGCGCGCGCGGAACTGCGGTCCGACGGCCGGCGCGGTGAGTTCGGCAGTACCGCGTACCCGATGCCCTGCGGCCCATGGGTGTCCTCGGTGGTCCGCAACGGGATCCGCAGCGGCGTGGGGGAGCCGACGGTGACCTCGATGCCGGGGTCGCCGCACAGGTCCAGCCAGGCCAGATTGTTCGCGGCGACCTGGGCGACGGGCACGTTGCCACCGGTGCTGGCGATGGTGAGGATCTCCGCCTCGGGGCTGGCGAGCAGGTAGAGCAGAGCGAGTGAGTCGTCGATGCCGGTGTCGACGTCGACGATCAGCGGGACGGTGGACACGCCTGGCCCCGACATCTGCGCACCCGACATCAGGCCGCCACGAGCGCGGTGGGCCGGTGGTGCACCGGAAAGTTCACCGAGCGGGCGATGAAGCACTTCTCGTGGGCCACCGCGTGCAGTGCCTCCGCCTTCGGGACCATGTCCTCGGAGCGCACGGTGACCTCCGGCCTGAGCACCACTTCGGTGAACTGCCCTGTCCCGCTCGACTCCTCGGTCATCGTCCCGGTTGGTCGGTCGACGTAATCGGTGACGACCACGCCTTCGGCCGCGGCGAGGCCGAGGAACCAGAGCATGTGGCATTGCGAGAGCGAGGCAACCAGCAGCTCCTCCGGGTTCCAGCGCGCGGGGTCGCCCCGGAACGACGGATCCGAGCTGCCCAGCAGGTCCGGCTTCCCCGGGTCGGAGACCACATGATCACGCCCATAGGCGCGGGCATCGGCGGTGCCGACACCCCGGTTCCCGGTCCAGGTGACGGTGAGGCCGTACTGGTGTTCGCGCACGGGCAAATCCTCTCAGGTTCCGGCCGTCACTTATGACCAGTGCGGCGCATCGGTGCCCCAGTCGTGCGCGGGAAATGGGTACTGCCCGTACCCGGGCAGTGGCGGTCGAGCCGCGGTGACCGCGCCGTGGGTCACGGCGACGCCGGGACTCGGCTGTCGCGGCGGCGACGGATCGTGCACCCGACCGGGTGCGTCGAGCAGCCAGCGCGCCGTGCGGGCCAGTGACACCGACACCGACCTTCCGCGACCGTCGGTGCCCCGCAACGCGACGGCATCGACGACCCCGGCCGCGAGCAGGTATCCGCTGGCGTGGTCGAGTGCCTGCGCGGGTAGCGCACCGGGGTGCTCGCCGCCCTCGATCAGCGAGATCCCGCTGGCCGCCTGCACGATGGAGTCGAAGCCTCGGCGGTGGGCCCACGGACCCTCGGTTCCCCAGGCGCTGACGCTGCCCCGGATCAGGCCGGGGCGGTCGTCGCCGAGCCCGAACCGGTCGAGGGCCCCGGGCCGGTACCCGGTGAGCAGGATGTCCGCGGTGTCCAGCAGGTCGTGCATGGTGGCGGCGGCCTCCGTGGTGGCGAGGTCGAGCAGCGCGGACCGCTTGCCCTGCCCGGTATCCCGGTGCTGCCAGTCGATCTCGTGCAACTGGGGCGGATCGATCCGCAGCACCTGCGCGCCGAGCAAGGCCAGCGCCCTGCCCGCGACGGGCCCGGCCAGCACTCGCGTCAGATCCAGCACCCGCAACCCCGCCAGCGGCCGCAACTGATCCGCGCCGATCGGCGATGCACCGGCGAACGTCGCGCCCGCGCTCACGTCCATCCGGACGATCGGTCCGGCACCGGAAGCGATGCCCTGTGGGTGGTCGGCCCACTCGGGTTCGGTACGCACCCGCACGGCGACGGCACCCGCCTCGGCGGCTCGATCCTCGACCTCCTGCGCGGGAAACTCTCCGATGCGGGAGGAGAGGACGCCCGCATCGGAGTCCTCCGACAGGTCGAGTGCACGCAGCAGTCGGACGCGGTGGTGCGGGTAGTTCGCGTGCGTCCGGACCCACCCGTCGGATGCGGCGAAGAACCCCGACATCGGCGCGAATCCCGACACCGGATCGCCGTCGATCCGCATCATCCGATCGCCCGCGAACGAGGCGGCGACCCGTTCGGAGTCGAGGGTCCACCAATGTGGGTCCCGCCCGCGCGTGGTGAGCAGGCGGTTCACCGCGGAGGCCAGCGCGCCGACGGACCCGAGGGCCAGGCCCGCGGTCGGCAATCTGGAAGCGAGGTAGCCGTCGGCGGGCGGGTACTCGATCGAGCCCGGATTGCTCGGCAGCGCGCAGCCATGCTCGTAGTCGGTGCACAGTAGCTCCGCTGACGCCATTCCTGCACCGTATACCGCGGCCAGTGCCTCGTGCTCGAGGCACTACCGGGCGACCGCCGGCACGCCCGTCGTCGCTAGTTCCGCCGCGCGCTGATCTCGAAGCCCGCGGTGCGCAGCCGGTCGACGAGTGCGTCGCCGATCGCCGTCGCGGGCGTCAACACGCCCGCCGTGTCCGGCAGGGCGTCCCGGTCGAGCGCAAGTGCCAGCGCCGATTCGCCGAGCATGACCGCGGTGGCCGCGTAGCCCGGGTCGCCCTTCGCCCGCACCCGGGAGGTGTACCGGGCGCCGGTGCTGGTGCGCGTGTAGATGTCCATCGTGAAATGTCCTGTACTGCGGGCCTTCTCGCTCGGACCCTCGCCGGGCTTGGGGAGCACCCGGTCGAGGACGTACCGGGTCGGGGGGAAGGCGAGTCCCGCCATCAGGGCGCCGAGGCCCGCGGACACCCCCGCGGCGAAGACGGGCGAGAGCACCGACTGCCCGACGCTCATCACCTCGCGGTAGCGGAAGGCGCGTCCGTACTCCCACTTGCGCAGTGCGTTGCTGCGGCGCACGATCCGGGTGTTGGTCGAGCCCATCAGGAACGGCGCGGTGCGCCCGCCCAGCCCGGGCGCGATGTCCGATCCCTTCGGCATCTCGACGTCGGACTGTCGGCCGAGGTCGGGTTCGGACGTGCGGTCCGGGCTCAGGGAGTACGGGCTCGCCGCGATGCGGCGCGCGGACTTGTCGCCCTTGACGGTGTCGACGAGGTTGCGCATCGAATCGATGGTGCCGCCGCTGATGCCGCCGCGCATCGAGCTGACCACCAGCGTGGTGTCGGTGAGGTCGCCCTCGCCGTCGGCCGCGACCAGCTGGTGCAGGACGTGGACACCGAGGTCGGAGGGGATGGAGTCGAACCCGCAGGCATGCACGATCCGGGCGCCCGAGGCCACCGCGACATCGTGGAACCTGTCGATGCACTCGCGGCCGAAGAGCACTTCGCCGCTGAGGTCGGCGTAGTCGGTGCCGGCCTCGGCGCAGGCGCGGACCAGGTCCACGCCGTACTTGGCGTACGGGCCGACGGTTGTGACGATCACGTGCGCGGACGCGGCGAGTGCGGTCAGCGAGGCGGGATCGTCGGCGTTCGCGACGATGATCGGCCACTGCGCGGCGGCCGGGCCGAGTTCCGCCCGCACCTTCTCGAGCTTGGCCCGGGACCGCCCGGCGAGGCCGATGCGTGCGCTCCGCGGGGCGCTCCGCGCCAGGTACTCGGCGGTGAGTGCGCCGACGAAACCGGTGGCGCCGTAGACGACGACGTCGAGATCACGAGTGCGGGTCATGCATCAGGACCCTACGCGGAACACGCCGACGCAGCAGGGGGCTACCAGCTCCACGTGTGTACCGGCTCGCCCGAGTGCATTCGTTCCAGGTACTCGCACAGCATGGTCCGCAACGCGCTGTCGCGGGACTGCCCGGCCCGTTCCCTCGCGGACACATACTCGCGTTGCCACACCGATCCGTTCCGGGCCGCGCGGCATCGGCCCTCGATCACGCCCAGGTATCTGTCGCGGAGTGCGGCGTCGACGCCCAGCGCGTCGAGCCCCGCGTCCGCCATCGGAAGCAGTGTGCGCTGCACCAGATCCTGTGGACTCACGGCGCGGACCACGGGCCACTGCAGCACGGAGTCGAAGCCGTTCATCGCGCCGACCCGGAGGTTCTCTTCCGCGGCGGCGAACGGCATCTGCGTCCACAGTGGTCGGTCGGAACGGGCGAGCGAGCACAGCGTGCCGTAGTAGAACGCGGCATTGGCGACTGTGTCGACGATGGTCGGCCCGGCGGGCAGCACCCGGTTCTCCAGGCGGAGCGGCACTCGGGCGTCCCTGGGGTCGTAGACCGGCCGATTCCACCGGTAGATGGTTCCGTTGTGCATCGTGAGCTCGGCGAGTTCGGGCGTGCCGCCGCCGGCGACCACTGCGATGGGGTCCTCGGGCGTGCAATCCGGCAGGAGCGCGGGGAAGTAGCGCGAGTTCTCCTCGAACAGGTCGAAGATCGACGTGATCCAGCGCTCGCCGAACCACACCCGGGGGCGGACCCCCTGATTCCTGAGCTCCCGCGGCCGGGTGTCGGTGGCCTGCTCGAACAGCGGGAGCCGCGTCTCGTTCCACAGCGCCCGCCCCGCGAAGAACGGCGAGTTGGCGGCGAGCACCACCTGAGCCGCGGCCAGTATCTGGGCGGCATTCCAGTACGCGGCGAAGTCGCCGGGGGCCACCTGCAGGTGCAGTTGGACCGAGGTGCACGCGGCCTCGGGGAGAATCGTCTGGGCGACGGTGGTCAGGCGTTCGGCGCTGGAGCGGCCGGGCAGCGGCACCCCCGCGATGCTCAGCTCGATGTCCTCGCCCCTGGCGGCGAGGATCTGTTCTTCCAGGACGGTGTACCGGGTGTCGGCCGACATCCATTTCTGCTCGAAATGCTCCTCACGCAGGGTCGGCAGGATCCCGATCATCGCGAGCCGGCCACCGCAGTCGCGGGCACGGGCATCCGCGAGGTCGAGCGAGGCACGGAGGTCGTTCTCGAGTGCGGCGAGATTCGCGCCCGCCAAGTGCCTCGGCTCGACATTGATCTCGATGTTGAACTGAGCGAGCTCGGACTGATAGTTCGGGCCTGCGAGGTCGGCGAGCACCGCGGCGTTCACCATGGCGGGGTCGCAGTTCTCGTCGACCAGGTTCAGCTCGATCTCCATGCCCATCTTCGGGCTGGGGATCTCGCCCTCGGCCTTCTCGAGGAGGGTGGCCAGGGCATCGAGACAGGCCTGCACCTTCTCGCGGAAGTCCTGCCGGTCCCGGTGCGAGAACTTCAGCCGTGACACCTCGTGGCCCATGGGTACTCCTCGGCCGGTGCTGACGCCCTGGACTCAGTATCCCCGCTCCGGCCCCCGCAGCGCAGCGGTGGGTTCCGGCGTCACCAGGGGCTGGGCTTGTAGTCCTTGAGGAAGCAGCCGTACAGGTCGACCCCCCGCTCACCCTGCACGATCGGGTCGTACACGCGGGCCGCGCCGTCGACCAGGTCGAGCGGGGCGTGGAAGCCCTCGTCGGCGAGGCGGACCTTGGTGTAATGCGGACGCTCGTCGGTGATCCAACCGGTGTCGACGGCCGTCATGAGGATGCCGTCCTGGTCGAGCATCTCCTTGGCGCTGGTGCGGGTCAGCATGTTCAGCGCGGCCTTCGCCATGTTGGTGTGCGGGTGCCCGGCACCCTTGTACGCGCGGCTGAACTGGCCCTCCATCGCGGACACGTTGACCACGTACTTGCGGCGGGCCGCCGCGGCCGCCATCGCCGGGCGCAGCCGGGACACCAGGATGAACGGCGCGACCGAGTTGCACAGCTGCACCTCGAGCAGCTCGATCGGATCGACCTCCGCGACGGTCTGGACCCAGCTGTTGGTGTGCGCGAGATCGGGAACCAGGCCACCGGCGTCGATCGCGATGCCCTGCTCGATGCGATCGAGCGAGGCGGAGCCGGCCACGAGGGCGAGCTCGCTGACCTGATGGACCACCGATTCCGCGTTCGGCAGCGAACTCGCCAGCGACGCCGGGTGGGCGTCGCTGGTCTTGCCGAAGGTCAGCACGTCCGGGAGCTCGCCCGCGGGCAGCGGACCGGACTCGGCCTCCGCGAGCGCGGAGTAGGCCCCGGGGGAGCGCCGCACGGTCTGCGCGGCGTTGTTGATGAGGATGTCGAGCGGGCCCTGCTCGGCCACCGAGTCGGCCAGCGAGACCACCTGGGCAGGATCACGCAGGTCGATACCGACCACCCGGAGCCGGTGGATCCAGTCGCCGCTGTCCTCCATCGCCTTGAACCGGCGGATCGCGTCGTTGGGGAAGCGGGTGGTGATGGTGAGGTGGGCGCCGTCGCGCAACAGCCGCAGCGCGATGTACATGCCGATCTTGGCCCGGCCTCCGGTCAGCAGCGCCCGCCTGCCGGTCAGGTCCGTGCTGGCGTCGCGCTTGGCGTGGCTGCTGGCCGCGCACTCGGGGCAGAGCTGGTGGTAGAACGCGTCGACAACCGTGTAGCGCTGCTTGCAGATGTAGCAGGGCCGCGGACGGATCAGGGTCCCCGCGCTGGCGCCGGGTGCGTTCGAGGTGAGCAGCACGCCCGCGGTCTCGTCGTCGATGCGCTCGGGGGAACCGGTGGCGGTCGCGGCCACGACCTGACGGTCGGCCTCGGAGATCGCGTCGCGCGCCTCGACCCGCCGGCGCCGCTTGAGCTGCTTGAACATCTTGCCGCTGGCGCGCTGGAGGACCATCGAATCCGGGTGGTCGGCGTCGAGGCTGCCGGCCTCGGACAGGACGCGCAGGCAGATCTCCAGGTCGGCGGGATCGATGCCCGTCATCGGTTGTGCCATCGGTAGGTAGCTCAGTTCTGGTCTCGAGGTGCCGGTCGACGTCGAATTCTACCGAGTCCGCGGATGTGTCGAGACCATCGCAGTTTCCACCGACACAGGTGGTGACATCGCTCACAAGCCCGAGGAGGATTTTGGTATCGGGGGATTCGTCGGCAGTCAATGCCGATCACCGAAAGGTCGAGATCATGAATGAGTTGAGTGGTTCCACGGATCCGCCCCGGTTTCCGACGGCAGTGACCGACGACATGACGCGCCCGAACTCGTTGCTCCACGTCGAGTCGGTCGTCCCAGTCGAGGCGCCGGTGCAGAAGGACGGGCCGTTCCTGCCGGAGCTGACGGAGGTCGATCTGCTCGTCCGTGCGGCGGACGCTCGCCGTGAGTTCAACGTCGGCGGCTCCGGTGTCACGGTGGCGGTGCTCGACACCGGATTACGTACCACGCATGTGGATTTCGCGGGCCGGGTGGTTCCGGGACGCAATTTCACGCGCGAGGGCGCCGGCGACCCGGCCGACGTCGAGGACAGGAACGGTCACGGCACGAACGTGGCGGGCATCGCGTGCGCGGCGCGGATCCACACGGGCGTCGCACCGAACGCACGGATCGTCCCGGTCAAGGTCCTGGGCGACGGTGGTGGGGGGAGCTTCGCCGACATCCGGGACGGACTGGACTGGGTGCTCGAGCGTCGCTCGTCGCTCGGCATCTCCGCCGTGTGCATGGCGCTCGGCGCGTCGGACAACCGGACGACCGACACGGACATGCCGGGCGACGGTATCGGCGCCCTGTTGCAGGAACTGACGGACGAGGGCGTCTGCTGTTGCGTCGCCGCGGGCAACGAGTACTACGCGCACGGCGGATTGCAGGGGATGAGCTATCCCGCGATCTTCAGGCAGACGATCAGTGTCGGGTCGGTCTACGACGCGGACGAGGGCAGCTTCCGCTACCGGGACGGTGCGAAGGCATTCGTCACGGCAGCCGACCGGATGACGCCCTTCTCGCAGCGGCTCCACCGCAAGGTCGGTGGGCCGTGCGCGACGGACATCTTCGCGCCGGGTTCGCCGGTGACCTCGGCGGGCATCCTCAACGACACGGGTGAGTCCCTTCAGTTCGGGGCGAGCCAGGCGACTCCGGTCGTGACCGGGGTCGTGCTGCTGTTGCAGTCCTTCTACCTGCGGACCAGGGGTGAGCTGCCCACGGTCGCCGACGTCAAGCGCTGGCTGGTGCGCGGCGCCACCGTCATCTACGACGGCGACGACGAGCACGACAATGTCGGTCACACCGGGCTCTCGTTCCCGAGGATCAGCGCGGTCGGCTCGCTGCTCGCCTGCGCGAAGGATCTCGCGATGCGCGAGTTGACGGCGGCAGAGCACGCCAGGGAGGAGTCGGGCGCGGCGACGGCGAGGCGATGACGTGAAGGACAGGTGATGTCGGTAGACGAAAAAGGCCCCGGATCGTGATCCGGGGCCTTGCTCGTCTGTCTCAACTCAGAGTGCGCGAGGGGGGACTTGAACCCCCACGTCCATTAGTAGGACACTAGCACCTCAAGCTAGCGCGTCTGCCATTCCGCCACTCGCGCTTGCACACCTTGTTGTTTGCCCGCCGTGTTCTGCGTGCTGGGAAAGATTAGCTGATGCAGCGCCCCACACCAAAATCAGCGCGTCTGCGCTGCTAGGAGGGGGTGTTCGGTGGTAGGAAAGTGTGGTGTCAGACGCAGAGAACACTCACGGCCCCGCCGAAGCGATCAATTCCGATCGAGGCCGGGCCGAGGCCGAAGTCGTCGATCTGGTCAGCGCACTGATCCGATTCGACACCTCCAACACCGGTGAACTCGCCACCACCAAGGGCGAGCGTGAGTGTGCCGAGTGGGTGGCCGCGCGGCTCGAGGAGGTCGGCTACGAGACCGAGTACGTCGAGTCCGGTGCGCCGGGCCGGGGCAACGTGTTCGCGCGGCTTCGCGGCGCGGATCCGTCCCGCGGCGCACTGTTGATCCACGGTCACCTCGACGTCGTGCCCGCCGAGCCGGCGGATTGGAGCGTGCATCCCTTCTCCGGCGCGGTCGAGGACGGCTATGTGTGGGGCCGCGGGGCGATCGACATGAAGGACATGGTCGGGATGACCCTTGCGCTGGCCCGCCAGTTCAAGGCGGAGGGCACGGTTCCGCCGCGTGACCTGGTGTTCGCCTTCCTCGCCGACGAGGAGGCGGGCGGCAAGTACGGGTCGCAGTGGCTGGTCGAGCACCGACCGGACCTGTTCGACGGCATCACCGAGGCGGTCGGTGAGGTCGGTGGCTTCTCACTGAGCGTGCCCCGACCCGACGGGAGCGACGCCAGGCTGTACCTGGTGGAGACCGCGGAGAAGGGGCTCGGCTGGATGCGGCTGACGGCGAAGGCCCGCGCCGGTCACGGATCCTTCCTGCACGAGGACAACGCCGTCACGATCCTGGCCGAGGCCGTCGCGCGGCTGGGCAGGCACACCTTCCCGCTCGTGGTGCCCGACTCGGTCGCCGAGTTCCTGGGCGCGGTGAGCGCCGAGACGGGGCTGGAGTTCGATCCGACCTCGCCGGACATCGACGGCACGCTCGAGAAGCTGGGGACGATCTCGCGGATCATCGGGGCGACGCTGCGCGACACCGCGAACCCGACCATGCTCAGCGCCGGGTACAAGGCCAACGTGATCCCACAGACCGCAGAGGCCGTCGTCGACTGTCGGGTGCTGCCGGGAAGGCAGGCGGCCTTCGAGCGTGAGGTGGACGAGCTGATCGGCCCGGACGTGACCCGGGAGTGGATCACCAAGCTCGACTCCTACGAGACGACCTTCGACGGGCATCTGGTCGATGCGATGAACGCCGCGATCCTGGCGCACGACGAGAACGGCAGGACAGTGCCGTACATGCTGTCCGGAGGGACAGACGCGAAGGCGTTCGCGAAGCTCGGGATCCGCTGCTTCGGGTTCGCGCCTCTGCAGTTGCCGCCGGAGCTCGACTTCACCGCCCTCTTCCACGGCGTCGACGAGCGGGTGCCCGTCGACGCGCTCGAGTTCGGTACCCGCGTGCTCGAGCATTTTCTCCATAATTGCTAGGGCCCATGCCAACTGATCAACCGCTTCAGCCCCGCCCACTCAATGCCGAAAGGGTCCCATCATGGCTTCCTCGCACAATCCTTACGACGCCCTTCCCGAGCTCCCGTCGTTCACGCTGACCTCGACCGACATCGAGGACGGTCAGGTTCTGGCCAACGCCCAGGTGAGCGGGATCTTCGGGGCAGGCGGGCAGGACATCTCGCCGCAGCTGTCGTGGTCCGGATTCCCCGCGGAGACGAAGGGCTTCGCGGTGACGGTATTCGATCCGGATGCCCCCACCGCCTCCGGTTTCTGGCACTGGGCGGTCGCGAACATCCCGGTGACGGTGACGTCGCTGGCGTCCGGCGCCGGGACCGCGGACGGGTCCGGGCTGCCCGAGGGCGCGGTGCAGTTGCTCAACGACGGCGGGCTGTACGGATACCTCGGTGCCGCACCGCCGGCCGGGCACGGCCCGCACCGGTACATCGTCGCCGTGCATGCGGTCGGCGTCGAGAAGCTCGACGTCGATACGGAGGTCAGCCCTGCCCGTCTCGGGTTCAACCTGTACAGCCACGCGATCGCGCGTGCCACGCTGACGGGGACCTACGAGCAGTAGCGCTCCGTTCGGTACGTGGGGGCCGTCGAACCGCACGATCGACGGACCCCACGCACCGCTACGACGACGGAGGAGTCGGTCGCGGCCGAACTGGACTGGGGGAGCGAGCATGGAGATTCGGAAGGTCGCGGACCGGCGCCCACCCGGCACCGGTGCGGCGCGCGTTTACGGGGAGCCGTACGAGACCGCCCAGGGCGCCACGATCATCACCGTGGCCAGGCTCGGCGGCGGCCGCTGCGGGACCCGCGATGTCGCGGCGGTGCCCGTCGGGGTGTTCGTCATCCACGACGGCGAGGTGGCCTGGGAACCCGCCGTCGACGAGACCCGAATAGCGTTGATGGCCTTGTCCATCGGCCTGGCGTCGGCGGTGTTGGCCACGCTGGCGGTCCTGCGCCGTCCGCCGTGGCCCGATTTGTCCCGACGTTGACGTCCGCGGGTCAGCTGCCGTGGGCGAGGGGGTTGAACACCACTCGGTACCAGTTGCTCGTGACGGGATCCTGAGTGCAGGGCACGAGGACGACGGCGCGCGAGGTCCGTTCGAGCATTTCGGCCTTGCTGCACAGATACTGCGCGCCCTCGCCGGAGGACTCCGATCGGTAGAGCGGCCCGAACTCCCACGGTTCGGCGTTCGCGGGCGCCGTGCCGAGCGTGGCCCCGAGGACGACGGGTGCCGCCAGCAGTACGAAGATCCTCGCGGTGCGCCTGGTCGCCTTCTTGTGCACGATTGCTCCTCGATTGACGATGGAGAGTGCTTCCTCTTGCACCGTCGCCGGAGAGGCCTGAAGTGTTACGGCCCGCCCGCCGCTCATGCGCTTCCTTCGACTAAAAATCTGAGGCACCAGGCGCATGTCGAACGAAATCGCGGGAGCTCCCTTCGTGCCGGAACTGCCGCCGGCGCCTGAAGAATGGGAGAGAAATCGGACATCGTGAGTTTCTGAGACAAGCACCTGGGGTCTTGTATTCCTATGAGACGACCACGTCATCGGATGACCAGCAGTCGAGGCGCGGAACTCGAAATATGGTGTGGCCTGTTCTCGTAGGCCCGGTCGTCCACGTCTGTCTCTGGGAAGCTGCGGTGGGCTCGGGACCACGCGGAAAATGGGTCCTGGATAGGGTGCCCTCGCAGGATCAGTGTGCAGGACGGGTATCCAGGACTGTTTGACGGCCGCCAGCCGAGGGAGTCGAGCGCCTCACTCACCGGAGTCCTGCTCTGTTTGATCGAGGCCGCGGCCTCTCGCCACCCTCTGTGGATTCGAGTGCACACCGCGGTCTCTGAAGGCGACACGGCCGGGCACGGAGGAAACAAGGGGATGGGTCGCTTCTGATGCAGGATCCAAGAGGATCCACACAACTCGGACGAAGAGGACACCAGGATGCGATTGATCTCCCGCGCCGCACTCGTTGCGGCGGCGTCGATTCCGCTGGCCGTGGCGGCCCCCGCGCTGGCATCGGCGGCCGCCGCCAGCGACGTCACCTACAGCTTCACCGTGAACGGATCGACGGTGACCAACTCGATCACCAACAGTTCCGGCACACCCCTGACCTGTCTGACTGCGCTCGCACCGGCACCCGGTGGCGTGCTGCCTCCGATCGCGGATGTCATCGGGCCCGGCCAATCGCTTGCCGCCCAAGGCGAAATCCAGACGGGCACCTCGATGCAGTCGGTCACGGACGTCCCCGACGGCTCCTATGTCGTCCTCGCTTCCTGCGGGCGCTACGACACCGACCCCGCTATGTGGGTCTCCGCCTACCCCGGGGTCGAGGAGTACCTGACGCAATTCCCGGTCACCGCGTTCACCGTGCAGCAGGAGTCGACGGTCGTCACCATCCCTCACCCTGATCCGGCCGGCCCAGACCTCGGCGCGATCTTCGGCAGCTGACCACCAGCTGACCACCAGCAACACCAGATCAACACGCTCAAACAGGAAGGGCCCCACCAGTGGCGGTGGGGCCCTTCCGTTGATCAGAGGCCGAGCAGGCGGGTGTTCAGCGAAGAACTTGGACTTCGAGGCTCTCGATCGCCGCGAGGGCGTCGAGAACCTGCACGCTGGAGCTAGCGACCAGTGTGTCGTATGAGTCCAACCCTGTTGCTGCACACCAACTAAGGGATTCCGGCTACCAGAAGCTCGGACTTCTCTCCAGTGCGAATGCGGTCGGCGAGCTAACGGCCTCGAGCGCTTTGTAGACCGTTGCGCCGTTCCGCACTGTCGCTGCCCCAGCCAGACGGTCCGTGATTAGATGTCGGTGTCCTCGAGAGTCCTGTTCTTCCTGTCGCGACGGTGAGCGTGGACCTGACGAAGAAGCTCGCCCTGATCGAGGTGGACCAGTAGCGCCACGGCAGTGGACGGGGTTCGCGCGCCCCAGAAACCTGTACGTCGTCAGCGAAGGCTCAGCGGGCGTCCGATGCGCCTCGTGCCCGGCGCTGCCGACGGCGAGCGACGAGCAGTGTCGTGACCGAACCGCCGATCGCCACTAGCAGCGCCACCACGGCGACGCCGAGATAGCGCCGCTCGGACGCCTCGCTGTACGGAAAGGTGTCTGCCCAGTCCAAACCGAGGCGCACGACGACCGCGCCGAGGAGCCAACTCAGGATGCACCCGGCGATGACGGGCACGAGACGCCTCACGTCACCGACTCAGGCCCGGTGCTCGGCCCCGACCGCCTCGGCGAGCGACGCGTACCCGGCCGCGCGAATCCGCTGCGCCAGGCCCTTGTGGATCCGGCGCATCCAGAACGGGCCGCCGTAGATGAATCCGGTGTAACCCTGGATCAGGCTGGCGCCCGCCAGAATTCGCTCCCACGCCTGGTCTGCGGTCTCGATGCCGCCGACCGAGATGAGCGTCAGGCGATCGCCGACCCGTGGGTACAGACGGCGCAGGACCTCCAGCGAACGGTCCGCGACGGGAGCGCCGGACAGGCCGCCCGCGCCGATCGCGGTGACCTCGGACTCCGGCGTCCGCAGCCCCGTCCGGCTGATCGTGGTGTTGGTGGCCACGATGCCCGCCAGATCGAGCTCGACTGCCAGGTCCGCGACCGCGTCCACATCCTCGTCGGACAGGTCCGGCGCGATCTTCACCAGCACCGGGACGTCCACCGAGTCGAGGACCGCACGCAGCAGCGGCCGCAGCGACTCGACGGCCTGCAGGTCGCGCAGCCCCGGCGTGTTCGGGGAGCTGACGTTGACGACGATGAAGTCCGCGAGCGGGCCCAGCAGTCGCGCGCTGGCCGTGTAGTCGGCATCGGCCTCGGCCGCGGGCACGATCTTGGTCTTGCCGATGTTCGCGCCGATCGGCACCCCGTTTCGCCGCTGGCGCAGCTGGTTCGCCGCGTGGCCCGCACCGTGGTTGTTGAAGCCCATCCGGTTGATCAGAGCGTGGTCGGCAGGCAGCCGGAACAGGCGCGGCGCTGGGTTACCGGGTTGTGCCTGTGCGGTGACGGTGCCGACCTCGGCGAAGCCGAATCCGAGAGGCCCCCAGGCGTTCACACCGGTCGCGTCCTTGTCGAACCCGGCGGCGAGTCCCAGCGGGGCGGGGAAGTCCACCCCGAACACCCGGGTACGCAGCACCGGGTCGGAGACGGTGAGCACCCTCGCGACCAGCGCCCGCACCGGGCCGACAGCGGTGGCGAGTCTCATGGCGCGGAACGCGAGGTGATGGATCCGTTCCGGCTGGACGAGAAACATCAGGCGAAGCAGCAAGCTGTACAACGGATCTCCCTAGATTCCGGTCGGGCGAGCGTGGGTGGCGAGTTCCGTCACGACTGTTCCTTGGTGTCGATCGACTGCACCCCGTCGCCGGCCGCGGAGCCGACGAACAGTGTCCCGGTGCCCGGGTCGACGGTCACCGCGTTGGGCTGGCGGACGGTCGGGAAGCGGCGCTTCTCGACCGGGATGCCGCTCGAGAGGTCGTAGCCGACCACTTCGTTGCTGCCGGTCAGGGTCACCCACACCAGGTTGGCGGCGTCGTCGTAGGCGATGCCGTACGGCGAGTTCGGGACCGGGAACCGCTGGCGCATCATCAGCGGGTCGGTGGTCAGTGCGATCAGCTCACCCCCGCGGGTGTCGGTGACGAGCACCCTGCCGAAGTGGTCGGTGGTGAGGTTGGTCGCGCCCTCACCCGCACGCAGCGCGCGGCCGAGGTGTGCCTCCGGGATGTCGATCTCGGTGACGGACGTCTGCCGCCGGTCGAGCGCGGTCAGCTGCTCGCCGGTGACGCCGAGGGCGTCGACGGACGCGAGCCCCGAAACGCGTTCGGACTGCTTGCCGTCCGGGTCGAGGACGACGACGGCGCCGTCGGCGGTACCGACCGCCGTTGCGCCGGAGTCGAGGAGGACCGCCGAGCGAACGTCGCCGTCGACCTCGACCGTGGTCACCTGACCTGAGGCCAGGTCCACCCGGGCGAACGCCCGGCCGGCGGGCACCAGCACCACGCCGTCGCGGGCGGCGCCGAGAGATGCCACCCCGCCGGGCAATCGGACCTCGCGGGGTGCGGCCGCCGGGTCGCCTGCGGACACCAGGAGGAGCCGATCGGCTTCGGGTGTGAGCAAGGCCACGGTGCCGGTGGTCGCATCGAAGGTCGCGGTCTCGACGGCGCCGGGAAGCGGTCGAACGGTGCCGGCGGGGGCCGCGACCGTGGCGGGCGAGACCGCGGCTGTCGCCGGTTCGATGGTCTTGAGCTTCTCCCCGCCGTTCTCCGAAGAACAGCCGGTGACCAGCAGTAACAGCGCTCCCGCCAGGAACGTGGTGGTGGTGCGTGCCGCCGGTACCCGCATGTACGTCTCCTCAGTCGCTACTTGGTGCCGGGGAGCCGAGGTCGTGGCGTGCCCGCCGCCGACCCGTCGCCCGATGTTCACCATGTTCGCTCCCTAGCATCCCTGATCTGGTTTCGTCTGAAGAATCCGACTCGGGCCTGTGCGGCGGATCGGGACTACCGTGGGTGCACCGGGGGGGCGGTCGTGGACCGCGGCGGGGAGGAGACGGCGTGGACGCAGACAGGACCTCAGGGTTCGCGGTGGAGGACCTGAGCGTCGGTCCGTATGCGCACGGATTCGGCACGAACGCCGACGGTCAGGCGTTTGCCTTCCGCGTTCGCCGCAGCACCCTCTTCGTCGAGGTGTACCGCGCGGATCTCGAGTCCACAGTCCCCGACAAGTCGGACGTGGTCGCGACGGCCGAACGCTCGATGGTCACGGTCGACCTGACCGATGAGCGCAGTATCGCCGCGGCGGTGCGGGACGCCGTCGCCTCGGCGGAGCCGGTCAACCACGGAACGGACACGGGGATCACCCTCCGGGCACTGCTCGGCCGGCTGAGCTCGGTGCTCGACCGGCTCTGAGGGCGTCTGGGCCTGCCGAGAGTGCAGCTGCCGTCGCGGCCACTCGACCGATGCATCCGCAGGTGCACACTCGGCTCAGCCCCGCTGCGGCAACACCAACTGCGCACCCGAATGCGGATGCGCGATCACCTCGACCGGGTGTCCGTACACGCGGCTGAGCAGCGACTCCGTCAGCACCTCCCGGGGGCTGCCGTACGCGGCCAGAGCCCCGGCCTCGAGGACGGCGACGGTGTCGGCGTACGCCGCAGCCAGGGCGAGGTCGTGCAGCACCACCACGACCGCGGTGCCGGCCCGGGCGCGCTCGCGGACCAGAGTCATCACAGCCTCCTGGTGACCGAGATCGAGTGCGGCAGTCGGCTCGTCCAGCAGCAGTGTCTCGGTGCGTTGGGCGAGCACCCGGGCCAGCGCGACGCGGGAGCGTTCGCCGCCGGAGAGGGCGGCGAAGGGTCGCTGCGCGAACGCGGCCACGTCGCACGCCTCCATCGCCTCGCGAACCGCGTCGGCGTCCTCTTCCCTGCGGACCGTCCGCGTCCACGGCGCGCGGCCCATCCGGACGACCTCGAGGGAGGTGAACGAGAACCCGACGGTGTGCTGCTGGGGGAGTACGGCCCGGCGCAGTGCCATCTCGGTGCCCGTCCACCGGGTCAGTGGCAGGTCGTCGAGTTCGACATGACCCTCGGCGATGTCCTGGTCGCCCGACAGCGCGGCCAGCAGGGTCGACTTGCCCGCGCCGTTGGGGCCGACGAGGGCGAGAACCTCACCGAGGCGGACGTCGAGTGACACCGATGTCAGCACCCTGCGATGGCCCCGGTCCACGCTGACGTCGACCGCACGCATGCTGACCGCCCCCGGTTCACGCCGCTCCGGTACCTCGAGCTCGCGCGCGAACAGGTTGCGCAGCCGCGCCGCCAGCGTCGCCATCAGGCCCACCCGCCCTGCTGACGGCGGGTCCGGCGCAGCAGCCAGAAGAAGAACGGCCCGCCGACCAGTGAGGTCAGCATCCCGAGTGGGAGGTCCGCATTGGGCACCAGGGTGCGGGCGCCCAGATCCGCGGCCAGCAGCAGAATCGCCCCGCACAGCGCGCTGGCCGGGATCAGCAGGCGGTGGCCCGGCCCCACGATCATGCGCATCAGGTGCGGCACCACGAGGCCGACGAACAGGATGATGCCGGTGAACGCCACAGAGGAGGCGACGAGCAGCGCGACGACCACGACCGCGAGCTGACGCACCCGTTCGACGTTCACCCCGAGGTGCCCGGCCGCGCTCTCGCCGAGTGCCAACAAGTCGAGCTTGGTCGCCATCGCCATGGTCACCGCGATGCCGACGGCGGCCATCGGCGCGACCACTGCCACCGAATTCCAGGTCGAGCCGTTGAGGCTGCCGAGCTGCCAGAACACGATCTGATCGCGGGCGGCGGGCGAGGCGGCGAACGTGAAGAAGGCGATCAGGCCGCCCGCGAACGCGTTGATCGCGATGCCGGTCAGCACCAACGTCACCACCTCGGTGCGGCCCTCGGACCGCGCAAGCAGGTACACCAGGGCGGTGGTGGCGAGGCCCGCGACGAACGCGGCCGCGGCCACCGAGGGGCCGGCCACGAACGCGCCACCGGTGACGATCACGGCGCTCGCGCCCACGGCCGCGCCCGCCGAGACACCGATGACGCCGGGCTCGGCGAGCGGGTTCGCGAACACGCCCTGCAGCAGTGCACCCGCGCAGGCGAGTCCGGCGCCGACCACGATCGCCATTGCGACACGCGGGAACCGCACCTGCCAGAGGGTCACATCGCCGCTGGGGTGAGCGGGCATCGGACCAATGTCGAGACCGATGCGGTGCAGGATGCTCCCGATCACTTCCATCGGCGCGGTCGGCACCTGCCCGACGCAGGCCGAGATCAGCGCGAGCACGCCGAGGGCGATGGCCAGCACGGCCAGTACCGCACCGCCGCGGAGCCGCCCGCGCGGCGGCCTGACAGCGGGGTCGGCCGTCGCGGTGGTCACTGGGCGGGCTGGCCGTAGACGGCCGACGCCAGCGCCTTCAGGACGCTCCCGGTGCGCGGGCCGAAGCTGAGCAGCGCGCCGTCCTCCATGTCCACGATCCGCTGGTTGCGACCGGCGGGGGTCTGCGCGATGCCCGGGATGGCGGTCAGCCCCTCCACCCCGCCGATGGATTCGAGGCCGCCCGTCATCATCAGGAACACGTCCGGTGCCGCCGCGATCATCGCCTCGCTGGTGATCGGGGTGAAGTCCTTGGTGAGTCCGGCCGCGGTCCCCGCGTCGGTGGCCCCGAGCCCCTCGATCAGCGAGTCGGCGCCCGACCCGGGGCCGGCCAGCATGGTGATCGCGGGCCCGCGCATGTAGAGAAAGGCGATGGTCAGCGGGTCGGCGTTCGAGGGCACGAGGGCGGCGGCGTCGGCGATCTCGGCGGCGGTCCGCTCGCGCAGCGCGGTGCCCTCGGCGGGCACCCCGAGCGCGTCGGCGACGGCCTGGATCTGGTCCGGAACACTCTCCAGCGAGCGGCCGGGGTCGAAGTACACGACGGGGATGCCCGCCGCCCGCAACTGGTCCTGCACGGCCCTCGGCCCGATGCTGGCATCGGTGAGCACCACGGTGGGGTGCAGGTTCAGGATGGCCTCGGCGGAGAGCTGGCGGCCGCTCGGGGTGACGTTGGGGATCGACTCCACGGCGGGGAACTTCGCCGCGATGTCCCGGCCGACGAGGCGGTCACCGAACCCGAGCGCGTAGACCGTCTCGGTGAGGGTGCCGTACTGATCCGCCGCGACGATCCGGCTGGTGTCGGTGATCGTCACGTCGACGCCGTCCGCGCTGCGCACGGTCACCGGCAGCGTCGAGACCGGGTCCTCGGCGATCGGTGTTGGGTCGAGGCTCTCCAGGGTGGCGGTGGTCCGGCCGGTCTGCGTACCGGTGGGCGCGTCACCGCCGGACGCGCAGGCGGCGGTCATCGCCGTGGCCGCGAACGCGATGGCCAGCAGTCGCGCGCCCCGAACCTTGAGTGGCCAGATCATTTGTACTTTGGCGCGGATACCCCCTCGTTTACGGGGGAGAGAAAGCGCCATCCTCCTGTCTCAGGTTGTGTAGGGAAGATCTGTCGGCGGCCTTGGCTACGTTGTCGGCTATGGATGAAGTGGTGCGGTACAGCTACCGGCTGCGGCCTGGTGCAATCGCTGAACGTGCCCTGACCTCGGAGTGGCATCGGTGCCGGTTCCTGTGGAACGAGGCTGTCCACCAGCAGAAGTCGGGTGGCAAGCCGACCTTTGGCAAGTTGAGCAGACTCCTCACCGACGCCCGCTCCCGCATCGGGTGGCTGCGGGAGGGTTCGCAGGTCCCGCAGCAGCAGATGTTGCGGACCTATGCCCACGCGCTCGACCAGTCGTTCACGGTCAAGGGGCGTGGCCGTCCGACGTTCAAACCGCGCAGGAAGACGTTGCCGTCGTTGGAGTACACGCGGCGAGGGTTCAGTCTCCGTGACGGCCGGTTGGTTCTGCCGAAGGGGATCAGCATTCCGGTGATCTGGTCGCGGGAGTTGCCATCCGACCCGACCAGCGTGCGCATCACCCAGGATTCGCTCGGGCACTGGTACGCCTCGTTCGTCGTCCGCCGCGACGCTCCGACCGCACCCGAAGTCGACGGTGGGATCGGGATCGACTGGGGCGTGAGCACCACGGCCACGGCCACCGACGCCGAGTTCGACCTGCCGTATCTCGGGCACCGCAAACGGTGCACCGCCGAACTCGCCAAGGCACAACGCACGATGTCGCGACGCCACAACGGGAGGCGCGGCCCGCAGTCCAACGGCTACCAGCGGGCCAGACGAGGCGCCGCGAAGTTGCAGAAGAAGGCTGCCCGCCAGACGCAACATGAGTCGCGGGCGTGGGCCAAACGAGTTGTCGACAACCATCAGATCATCGCGGTGGAGGACTTCACCCCGAAATTCCTGGCGAAGTCGACGATGGCCCGCAAGGCCGCGGACGCCGCTATCGGCGCCGCGAAGCGGGAACTGATCGAGCGTGGCACGCGGGCTGGCCGGAAGGTGGTGGTGGTTCAGCCCGCTTACACGACGATGACGTGTTCGAGTTGCTTCGCAAGAGCCAAGCAGCGACTCGGACTCGCCGAGCGAACCTTCCGATGCTCCGACTGCGGCTACACCGGCGGTCGGGACCGGAACGCCGCCAGGGTGATCCTGGCTGTGGCAGAACGCGGCCACACTCGCGTTGACGATGTCAGTCAATCGGATCACCTCCCTCGGGTGGGTGGTTCGGTTGCGGTCTGAGCTTGAAATCTCCTGCCGATAGGGAAAGAGAAGCGTTAACTGACGAGGTAGCTCTCGATCTCGGCTTCGAGGTCGGCAAACAGGTCCCCGTTGAGCTGGTAGGCCAGGTTCACCTCGTCGATCAGGCGCTGCTGCTCGTCGGCGGACAGTGGCGCGGCGTCGAGCTTGCCGCGGTAGGCGTCCTTGTACAGCTTGGGCTTCTCGATCTGATCGAAGATGTAGAACCGCAGCCCATCGGTGGTGTAGCCGTATGCGCGCTCGAGCATCCGGCGGATGATCTGGCCGCCGGACAGGTCGCCCATGTACCGGATGTAGTGGTGCGCGACGAAGCCGGCGGGCCAGTCGAACGCGACCTCGTTGAGCCGGTCCACATATCGGGTGGTCGCGGGCAGCGCGGTGACCTCGTCGCGCCAGCTCGCGCCGAGCAGGAACTCCAGGTCGGCCTCGAGCGCCTCGGTGCGCAGGAGTTCGTCGCCGAGGAACGGGGAAGCGATCGGGTCCGACGCATGGGCTCGGCCCGCCTCCTCGAGCGCGAGGTAGACCAGGTAGGTCTGGCCGAGCAGGGCCGCGTGCCCGGCGCTGGTCAGCTTGCCCGCGAGGAGGTCGCCGATGAAGCGCGACTGCTCGGTCTGGCGGTGTGCCGCGTCCGTCTGCGTCCTGATCCGCTCGGCCAACCCGGTCGCATCATCCGCGGCGGCGACGCCGGAATCGAGCACTGTCATCGTTTCTCCTGTAGCTCTTCGGGATCGCGGTTCGTACAAGGTTAGCCTGCCCTAGTAGAACGTGTGTCCAGGGCAGACCAGGAGACCCACCGATCCGGGTCGATCGCGACCACGGGTCCCGCGGGTGGCGACGCTGTGTACTGCGGGTACTTCCTCACGAGCGCGTCGATGCCGGTCCGACTCCGCGTGTCGTCGGCGAGCACGCGCGCCGCGCCGTCGACCCGGATCCACCAGAGCCGCGACCAGTCCTCGGCGTACTCGTCGACCAGCAGGCTCACCCGCCCGGTCGCGGTGATGTTGTCGAGCCGGCGCAGCCGTCGCGTCGACTTGGGTTTTTCGTCGACCGCCGTGAAGATCACCCCGTCCGCCGTCGCGAACACCACCGGCACCAGGTGCGGCTGCCCGTCGGCGCCGACCGTGGCCAGCCTCGCGACCCGCGCTCGCTCGAACCGGCTGCGAAGCTCGGCCTGCGGTATCGACGGCGGTGGCACCCCCTCAGCGTAGGTCGCCACCCCGCCGGACGCGGGCTGTCAGGCGCTGACGTCGTCGAGGGCAGCGGCGATCGCGGCCGGAAGCTCCAGGTCCTCCGCCGCCAGCACGCCGGTGTGCTGGGCGTAGTCCCTGGCGCCGACAATGGCGCTCGCCACCCCGGGCCGGTCGCAGACCCACGCCAGCGCCACGGCCAGTGGCGAGGCCCCGAGCCCGTCGGCCGCGGTCACGACGGCCTCGACGACCCGGGCCGTGTGGTCGTTGAGGTACCCGGCGACCAGGTCCGCACCGGATTCGGTTGCCCCACGCGAATCGGCGGGGATGCCGTCGCGGTACTTGCCGGTGAGCACCCCGCCGGCCAACGGGACCGCGGCCAACAGGCCGATGCCGTGGTGGTCCGCGGCGGGGATCAGCTCGTCCTCCACCCCGCGGGCGAGCAGGGAGTACTCCGCCTGGGTGGCGATGAGCTTGGTGCCCGCCGCGGCGGTCGCCAGCTGCCAACCCAGGTGGCCGCGGGCGCCGACGTAGCGGGCCCGGCCGGTCGCCACCGCGAACTCGAGCGCCGAGGCCACCTCCTCGACCGGGGTGAACGGATCCCAGGTCGCGACCTGCCACAGGTCGAGGTGGTCGGTGCCCAGTTCCTTGAGCGTCGCGTCGAGCTGACCGATCAGGGCGCGCCGCGAGCAGTCCAGGCGTTCGCGGCCCGGATGGATCCCCGCGCTGCTGCTGAGCACCAGCTGACTGCGCGGCACCACGTCGTCGAGCAGTTCGGCAAGGATCCGCTGCGACACGCCGTCGCCATAGAACGGTGCCGAATCAACCAGGGTGCCACCGGATTCCGCGAATCCCATCAGCTGGGCCGCGGCCTCGACGCCGTCCGTGTCCCGACCCCAGCCGAGCGTCCCGAGTCCGATCCGGGACACGCGGAGCCCGCTGTCGCCGACCGCGCGCTGCCTCATATTTCGATCACCACAAGTACGGGAGCGTAGTGCGGCCGCGCGCGCCGCGCCCAGGGGCGCGCCGGGTACGGTCGCTCCCGTGAATCTTCTTTGCCGCGTGTGCGTGTCCCCGGGAGTCTGCCTGTGATCGTGGAATCGATGACGTGGCTGCAGACCATCGTCCTCGGAGTGGTCCAGGGACTGACCGAGTTTCTTCCCATCTCCTCGTCCGGTCACCTCCGGATCGTGTCGGAGCTGTTCTGGGACACCGACGCCGGTGCCTCGTTCACCGCGGTGACGCAGCTCGGCACCGAGGCCGCGGTGCTCGTGTACTTCGCCAGGGACATCGGCCGGATCGCGATGGCCTGGTTCCGCGGCCTACTCGACGAGAACAAGCGCGGCGAGCACGACTACAAGATGGGCTGGTACGTCATCGTCGGCACCATCCCGGTCGGCATCCTCGGCTTTCTCTTCAAGGACCAGGTCCGCACCGGGGCGCGCAACCTGTGGCTGGTCGCGACGATGCTCATCGTCTTCGCGCTGGTGATCGCCGCGGCCGAGTACTACGGGCGCAAGCGCAGGCCGATCGAGCAGCTCACGCTCAAGGACGGCGTGATCATGGGTTCGGCCCAGGCACTGGCCCTGATCCCCGGGGTGTCGCGGTCCGGCGGCACCATCAGCGCCGGCCTGTTCCTCGGCCTCACCCGTGAGGCGGCCGCTCGCTACTCGTTCCTGTTGGCGATCCCCGCGGTCACCGCGGCCGGATTGTTCAGCCTCCCCGACGCATTCGCCCCCGCGGGTGAGGGACTCAACGCGAGCGGGGCCCAGTTGATCGTCGCGACCCTCATCGCGTTCGTCATCGGGTACATCACCATCGCGTGGCTGCTGCGCTTCGTGGTCAACCACTCGATGTACTGGTTCGTCGGCTACCGGATCATCCTCGGTCTGCTGGTGTTCGGGTTGCTGGGCACGGGTGTGATCTCGGCGACCTAGTCTGGTCCCATGACAGTGATCCTGCTGCGGCACGGGCGGTCGACGTCCAACACCTCGGGCACCCTCGCCGGCCGGACCCCAGGCGTCGACCTGGACGACCACGGCCGGGAGCAATCCCGTGCCGTGGTGGACCGGCTCTCGGGTGTGCCGCTGGCCGCGATCGTGCGGTCCCCGCTGCTGCGCTGCGAGCGGACCGTCGAACCGCTGGCGCGGGATCGGGACCTGGACCCGATCGCCGACGAGCGACTGATCGAGGTGGACTACGGCCAGTGGACGGGCCAGGCGATCAAGGAGCTGCTGGAGGAACCGCTGTGGAAGGTGGTGCAGCAGCACCCATCCGCGGCGGTGTTCCCCGGCGGCGAGGGCCTGGCTCAGGTCCAGGCCAGAGCGGTCGCCGCGGTCCGTGACCACGACGCCCGGCTCGCCGAGGAACACGGCGGGGACGTGCTCTGGTTGGCCTGCACCCACGGCGACGTGATCAAGTCGGTGCTCGCCGACGCGCTCGGCACGCACCTGGACGGGTTCCAGCGGATCGTGACCGAACCCGCCTCGGTGAGCGTGGTGCGCTACACCGCGACCCGGCCCTTCGTGCTCCGGATGAACGACACCGGCGACCTGTCGGGGCTCAACGGCAGCGCACCCGCCACGGGCGCGGTCGTCGGGTCGTCGGATGCGGTTCCCGGCGGCGAAGTGGGAAGGTAGGGGTAGGCGGATAATGAGATCGGGACCCACGTCCCGTCGCGGATGCGACCCGCGTCGGGGTTTCGCCGGACCACGGTTACGGATAGCGACCACTCGAACAGACGGAGGTGCTGATGTCCCGCGCGATACACGTTTTCCGCACCCCTGATCGATTCATTGCCGGCACCGTCGGCGAGCCAGGTGACCGTGCCTTCTATCTCCAGGCGATCCACGAGTCCCGGGTGATCAGCGTGCTGCTGGAGAAACAGCAGGTGCAGGTCCTCGCCGACCGGATGGGACTGCTGCTCGACGAGGTGCATCGCCGGTTCGGCACTGCTGTGCCGCCGCAGGACGTCGAGCTCGAGGACGTCAGCCCGTTGATGACGCCGATCGACGCGGAGTTCCGGGTCGGCACGATGGGTCTCGGGTGGGACGCGGACGCCGGGTCGGTGGTCGTCGAACTGCTCGCGGTCAGCGAGTCCGAGTTCGACGAGTCGGTGGTCCTCGACGACGCCGAGGACGGGCCGGATGCCGTCCGGGTGTTCCTGACGCCGGAGCAGGCCAGGGCGTTCGCGTTGCGGTCCGAGCGGGTGATCGCGGCCGGGCGCGCGCCGTGCCCGCTGTGCGGTGAGCCGCTGGCCCCGGAGGGCCACGTCTGTATCCGCACCAATGGCTACCGTCGCGGCGCGAGCTTCGAGCGCATCGACGACCTACCCGAAGAGGAATAGCTGTTGACCGCCGACCGCCTCGAGGACGAGGAGTCCGAGTTGTTGCACACCGGCGAACTGTCAGTGCTGGGTCGGATCGTGAATGCGAGCAACGCCACGTTGGTGTGTGAGGCCACGGCGAACGGGCAGAGCGTTCGATGCGTGTACAAGCCGGTCCGGGGAGAGCGTCCGCTGTGGGACTTTCCCGATGGCACCCTGGCCGGGCGCGAGGTCGCGTCCTACCTGATCTCGGAGGCGCTCGGGTGGGGCGTGATCCCGGAGACGATCCTGCGGGACGGTCCCTACGGGCCCGGCATGGTCCAACGCTGGGTGGAGACGCCGGAACCGACCGGCGAGTTGGGCGAGCGGATGGCGTTGGTCGACGTCTGCCCGCCGGACCAGGTGCCGGTGGGGTGGTTCGAGGTGCTGCTCGCCTACGACGGCGACGGCGAGCGGGTGGCGCTCGTCCACGCGGACGACCCGCGGTTGCAGCGGATGGCCGTCCTCGACGTCCTGCTCAACAACGCCGACCGCAAGGGTGGCCACGCGCTCGAGGGCATCGACGGTTCGGTCTACGGCATCGACCACGGCATCTGCCTGCACACCGAGGACAAGCTGCGCACCGTGCTGTGGGGGTGGGCAGGTCAGCCGGTGCACGGCGGGCTGCTCGCCGACGTCGAGGCCCTCGCGGAACGGCTGCGGGGTCCGCTGGCCGGGCAGTTGCGCGAGCACATCACGGGCGAGGAGGTCCGAGCGCTGGTGGCGCGGACCGACGGCATGCTCGCCGATCCGGTGATGCCGCTGCCCGGCGGGAACCGGCCGATCCCGTGGCCTGCCTTCTAGCGGGAACGCGTTCCGGCCGACTCCGAGCCCTCCGATAGGCTCGTCCCATGCAGTCCTGGTCCGACACAGCCATTCCCTCCGTTCCCGGTCAGGGTCCGCCGCTGCGGCTCTTCGACACCGCGGACCGCCGGGTCCGGCCGGTCACCCCGGGCGAGACCGCCACCATGTATGTGTGCGGGATCACCCCCTACGACGCGACGCACCTCGGGCACGCCGCCACCTACCTGACCTTCGACCTGGTCAACCGGCTCTGGCGCGACTCCGGGCACGAGGTGCACTACGTGCAGAACGTGACCGACGTCGACGACCCGCTCTTCGAGCGTGCGGCCCGCGACGGCGAGGACTGGGTGGTGCTCGGGATGCGGGAGACCGCGCTGTTCCGCGAGGACATGGAGGCCCTGCGGGTGCTGCCGCCCCGCGACTACATCGGTGCCGTCGAATCGGTGAACGAGGTCGTCGAGATGGTGGAGAAGCTGCTCGCCGCCGGCGCCGCATATGTCGTCGACGACGCGGAGTACCCGGACGTCTACTTCCGGGCCAACGCCACCGAGCAGTTCGGCTACGAGTCCGGGTACGACCGCGACACCATGGAGCGGTTCTTCGCCGAGCGCGGTGGAGACCCCGACCGGGCGGGCAAGCAGGACCGCCTCGACGCGCTGGTGTGGCGCGCCGAGCGGCCGGGCGAGCCGTCCTGGCCGTCCCCGTTCGGCCCCGGCAGGCCGGGCTGGCACGTCGAGTGCTCCGCGATCGCGCTCAACCGGATCGGCTCCGGGTTCGACGTCCAGGGCGGTGGCAGCGACCTGATCTTCCCGCACCACGAGTTCTCGGCCGCCCACGCCGAATCGCTTGTGCTGGACCGGCGTTTCGCGCGGCACTACGTGCACACCGGGATGATCGGCCTCGACGGCGAGAAGATGTCGAAGAGCCGCGGCAACCTGGTCTTCGTGTCAAAGCTGCGCGGCGAGGGCGTCGACCCGATGGCGATCCGGCTGGGGCTGCTGTCCGGGCACTACCGCACCGACCGTGCGTGGACCGGCGACGTGCTCGCCGCGGCCGAAGAGCGGTTGGCGCTGTGGCGCCGCGCCGCGGCGCTGGGGTCCGCGCAGTCCGCGGAGGACACCATCGCCCGGCTGCGCCAGCACCTGGCCGACGACCTGGACACCCCGAAGGCGATCGACGCCGTCGACGCCTGGGCCCGGTGGGCCGTGGACCACGGCGGCTCGGACGAGTCCGCGCCCGCCGCGTTCGCGGACGCCGTCGACGGGTTGCTCGGGGTGTCGTTGCGCTGAGCTGCGCCTCCGTCACCGTCGACTAGGGTCGACGCCGTGGGGGAACAACGGGATCGAATGCTGCTCGGTGAGCTCTACCGCGACAACGACGAGGACCTGGTCGCGGAGCGGAAGGCGTGCCAGCGCCTGCTCGACCGGTTCAATGCCACCGGGGCCGACGAGGATTCGTTGCGCCTGGACCTGCTGGGCCGGCTCCTCGGGTCCATCGGCGAGGGCTCCTGGATCATGCCGCGATTCCAGTGCGACTACGGATCGCTGATCACCATCGGTACGAACAGCTTCCTGAACTACGACGCGATCCTGATGGACTGCGCGCCGATCACGATCGGGAACGACGTGTCGATAGGCCCGCGCGCGCAGCTGCTCACCGCGCTGCACCCGATGTCCGACCACGAGGCGAGGCGGCAGCGGTGGGAGTCGGCGGCGCCGGTCGTGATCGGCGACAACGTGTGGCTGGGTGGCGGAGTCATCGTCTGTCCCGGCGTCACCATCGGGGACGACACGGTGATCGGCGCCGGCTCCGTGGTGACCAAGGACGTTCCGCCGCGGGTGTTCGCGGCGGGCAACCCGTGCCGGGTGATCCGGGACCTGCCGTAGCTGGTTGTCTCCTTGAAAGGTGTACCACCGACGCGTGCATCAAACCTTCCGTGGTGGCCCCGGACGTATTTCGGATTAGGCTTTGGCCCATGAAGGCGGCGTGGCCGCTGACCGGGCGGGGAGAGGAACTGCGGTTCATCGATCGTGCCCTGCGGCGGGAAGACGGGCCGGGTGGGGTAATGCTCGCAGGCGCGGCGGGGGTGGGCAAGACCCGGCTGGCGCGGGAGGCGCTGGCGGTGGCCGCGCGGCGGGGAGCGGTGGCCAGGTGGGTTCCGGCGACGGCGTCCGCGCGGGTGCTACCGCTGGGCGCGTTCGCCGGGGTGCTGACGGTGACGGGCCGGGATCAATCGCGGGTGGTGCAGCGGGCCACAGCGGCGCTGGTGGACGGAGCGGGCACCGCCGGAGTTGTGGTCGCGGTCGACGATGCGCACCTGCTCGATGACCTGTCGTCGCTTCTTGTGCAGCACCTGGTCATCCGCCGGGCCGCGACCGTGCTCCTGACCGTGCGCAGCGGGGAGCGAGCGCCGGACGCGATCACCGGTCTGTGGAAGGACGGGTACCTCGACCGGTGCGAGGTGCAGCCGCTGTCGGAGGCCGAGACGGCGGAGTTGCTCGAGATGGTGCTCGGGGGCCCGGTCGACAGCGCCACCGCGGCCCGCCTGTGCGCGTTGGCTCGGGGCAGCGCACTGTATCTGCGGCAGCTGGTCGACAGCGGTGTCGAGTCCACCCGGCTGCGGGAGATCCGCGGGGTCTGGCGGTGGGAGGGGCCGCCCGTGGTGTCGTCGGGCCTGTCCGAGCTGGTCGAGGCCCGGATGGGGAACCTGTCGGAACCGGTGCTGGATGTGGTGGACGTTCTCGCCTTCGGCGAGCCGCTGCCGTTGTCCCTGCTCGTCGGGATGACCGACCCGGCCGCGGTCGAGTCGGCCGAGGCAAGCGGTGTGGTGACGGTGGCCAGCGACGAAGAACCGTTGCAGGCGCGCCTCGCGCATCCGCTGTACGGGGAGGTGCGGCGGATGCGGACCGGCCCACTGCGGGCGGCCCGGGTGTGCCGCCGTGTTGCGCAGGCGCTCGGGGAGGCCGACGAGCACGGCGGCGCGGATGTTCTGCGCCGGGCAGTGCTCACGCTCGAGGCCGATGCCGCGTTGGGCGCCGAGGGCGAGGCGGATCCGGACATGTTCACCGCGGCCGCCCAGCGGGCCCTCGAGCTGTGTGACGCCGCCCTGGCGGCGCGGCTCGCCGATGCGGCGGTGCGCGCCGGCGGCGGGTACATTCCACACTTCCTGCTCGTCTACGCCCTGTGCCTGGGTAATCAGGGCGACGATGCCGAGCGTGAGGCGGCGGCGCTCGCGCTGCGGGCGGCCACCGACGAGCAGCGGGTGCAGGTCGCACTCTTGCGGGCGGGAAATCTGTTCTGGAGACTCGGCCGGCCAGACCAGGCCGAGGCCACGCTGGACGCGGTCGACCCGCTCGCACCGGCAATCGACGTCGGGGCCGAGGTCAGTGCATTGCGTGCAGCGATTTCAGCTGATCTCGGCCGGCCGGAAGACGCGATCCGCGCCGCGACGAAGGCGCTCGAATCACCGTCGCTGCCCGATCTGGCGGTCGGGATGGCGAGCTGGGGTCTGACGTTGGGGCTCGGGGTGGTGGGCCGTGTCGACGAGATCGGACCTGTCATCGACCGGGCTGCCACCGCGGCGGCCCGGATAGCGGAGGGGCGGCTGCTGCTGCTCCGTGTCAAGTTCTTCCAGATCAATGTGTTGCGCCTCGGGGGATACCTCGACGAAGCCGAAGCGCTTGCGCGTGAGCAGCGTGACGACACCGGGGAGGTACCGGGCATCGGAACCGTGGCGGCAGTGTTCCTCCTGGGCTACACAGCGCTCGGGCGTGGAACGCTGCGCTCCGCGCAACGACTCCTGCGAGAGGCGCACACCGGATTCGGAGCATGTGATCAGCCCGTCTGGGCGTTCCTGTGTCAGCTGAATCTGACGCAGGCGGTGGCCATGTCCGGTGCCGCGGTCGCCGCCGAGCGGGAACTGGATGCCCTCGACGGGGCCATCCGCGATCGCCGGGCGCCGAACGCCTTCCACTGGATCCGACCGGAGATCATCCTGGCCCGGGCGTGGGTGGCGGCTGCCCAGGGCACGGTCAGCCAGGCCATCGGACTGGCGCACGAGGCCGCCGACACCGCGAGGGCGACGGGGCAGCTCGCGCACGAGGTCTTCGCGCTGCACACCGCGGTGTCCTTCGGTGACCGCACCGTCGCCGAACGACTGACCGAACTCGCCACGCTGGTGGACGGGCCACGGGCACCCGCCGCCGCGGCGCACGCGGCCGCACTCGCGGCCGACGACGGGCACGCCCTGCTCGAAGTGTCCCAGCGGCTCGAGCAGATGGGGGACCTGCTCGCGGCAGCCGATGCCGCCGCGCAGGCGACCACCGCCTACACCCAGCACGGGCTGCGCGGGTCCGCGACCGCCGCCGCCGCGCGTGCGCACCGGCTGGCGAAGGACTGCGAAGGCGCCCGGACCCCGGCGCTGGCCCTCGCGGCCCGGCCGCTGCCGCTGACCGCCCGGCAACGCGAGATCGGTGCGCTGGTGGCCCAGGGGCTGTCCAACCAGCAGATTGCCGACCGCCTGACGATGTCGGTCCGCACCGTCGAGGGACACATCTACCGCGCTGGCACCAAGCTGGGGTTCACCAACCGCGCGGAGTTCGCCGCCCTTATCCGTGAAGAGTCTCCCGGGACCTGAGGCCGGACCGACCCGCCACAACCGGCTCCTCACTCCTGCCAGGTGGGGTAGCGCGCTGCTCCCTCGATCGACAGATGGGGTAGTGCGCTGCACCCTCGGTCAACAGATGGGGTAGCGCACTACTCCCTCGATGACTCCTCCTCCTGCCGAGAATTGTTTCGATCCCATTGGCACACCGACAATCATGGAGGCGATCAGGATGTCATGGTCCGATTTCCACGCACGCACCGCAATCATCACGACGGTTCTGGAGCGCGCAGCGGCTGACGCGCAGTCGCCGCTGCTGTTCGCCAACCTGCCAGACGTCGGACGTCTCTTCGGTGGTATCGATGGCCTCATCTTGGCCCTGCAGCACCGCTGGACCAATCACTTTGCCGCGAAGCTGGACCAGGCGATCGAAGACGGAAACCCGCCGAGCATGGCGTGGGACGAGCTGGCGGCTGAGCAGCCGGCCTTGCGGGCCGTGCTCGACGCGCACGGCCCGTACTCGCCGCAGCGGCGCTCGGCCCGGCGGGCCGAAGATGCCGAGTCAACGTCCGCCCCGACGAAGGTGCGCCCAAGCTGAAGGAGCTGGCGGCGTACCGGCACATCGAAGGGTTCGCGGTCGCTGAGCACGAGCACGCGACCCGAGGCAGGGTCACCTCATTTCGGATCGGAGCCCGCCGCGCTCACACCGGCGCGAACTCCAGGCCGCCCTCCGCGGCGGCCAGGACCCGGCGCCGCAGCGGAGAACCGAGGGCGCTCGCCAGGTCGCTGCCGTCGTGCTCGGCCAGCAGTTCCCCGTCCGTCCAGACCAACAGGGCCGCGCTCACGGACTGCTCCGCGGTCGAATGCGCCAGGTCGTAGTGCGCGCACCCGGGCACGCCCGCGTAGGTCACCCACAGGTCGTAGCCGGTCATGAACAGGTCCAGATCGAACTGGACACTCAGCCCGAGCAATTCGCTGCGGCCGTTGTCGTCGACGCCCGCGAAGGCCTCGTCGAGACCGAGCAGTCGCGGCGAGTGGGGGTCCGCGGACGACAGCATCACATGCGCGGCCGCGAACAGCGGCAGATGCAGCGACACCGACTGTTCGCCGCCCGAGAGGGCGCCGTGCCGTGCCACCGTGAGCCGATCCTCGCTGCCGTCGCCACCGATCAACGTGAAGGAAAAGACCCGCCAGCGTCGGTAGTCGAGGGCCGTCGCGAGGATCTCCGGGTACGACCGCTCCGGGTGCGCGGCCCGCGAGATGCGGATCTGCGCCGCGAAATGCGCCCGCATGGTGGCGAGTTCGTTCGCGTCGAGCGCGGACGCGTCGCGGTCGAGCAGCCTGGAGATCGCCCGCGAGCCCTCGTCGAGGTTGTCGGCCAGCACCCAGTGCACCCCGATGGTGTTGCCCGAGGACATCCGCCGCTCGCGCATCTCGGTGCCCATCTGGGCGATGAGCGCGCGCGCGTCGACGGTGCGTTCGTGGATCTGCTGCGCCAGGCCGGTCAGCAGCGCGTCCTCGAGGATCCTGCGCTCGGATTCGGTGAGGAGCTGCTCCTGATCCAGGCGGGCGCCTGCGATCCGGTGCGCGAATTCGCCGATCGAGGAGTAACCCTGTTCGTCCTGCACCCGGACCGTGGTCAGCCCGTCTGGCGCGTCCCACTGCAACCGGTAGTCCTGACCCGCCGCCGCGAGCTGCGCGTCGAAGTCCTGCAGAGCGGTGGTCAGCGCCGTCCTCGTGGACTTGCGCGCCCCGTCGCTGACCCGAACCGACTCTGTCGCCGCCGCCAGCGCCCGGTGGAGCGCGGCCACCTCGTCCGGGAGCACCGAGACCCCGGCGCCCGCCCCCTCCTCGTTCTGGATCCGGTAGACGATCTGATCCGCGGTCAGCCACGCGGCCGCACTCGCCGGCCAGGAGTGGTTCTCGGTGACACCCAGCAGTTCGAGCAGGTCGCGGCGGGCGTACGGAGCCAACCGGTCCGCGTCGGCCCTGGCCTCGGTGAGCGCGCTGCGCAGCGCGTCGATGGCGGCGTTGTGGGCGCCCTCCGCCTTGCCGATCTGCTCGACGGCGGACTCGTTGGCCTTGCGGGCCGCGCGTTGTTCCGTCTTGAGGTCCTCGATCCGGGTGCGGACCCGCTCCAGGTCCGCGTCGATCTGCTCGGCGCTCGCGCCGAGGTTGTCGCGCAGCAACTCGAGCCGCTGGACCTGTTGCGCGTAGTTCTCCTCGGCGATCGCGGACTCCTCGGCGAACTCCTCGGCGATCGCGCGTGCCTCGCTGTGGCGGTCGTCCGACTCGCGGTGGTGCTCGACCTCCTTGTCGTGCTCGCGCCTGCAGCGCTGCACCAGGTCGCCCTGCTTCTCGAAATGCCGGGTCGCCGCGGCGAGCGAGTCCAGTTCCCGGCCCACGTGCGGGGTCCGATGTGCGACCGCCGCCGAGCGCAGTTGCTTCTCCTTCGCGCCCAGATCCGCGATCGCCTGATCCAGTTCGCGCTGCGCGGTCGCGGTGGATTCGGACCGGGTGCGCAGGGCGCCCGCGGCCTCGGTGACCGACTTGAGCGCGCCGAGCACCGCGGTGGTGCGGGGGAGGGCCTTCGACGCGGCCGCGAGCCGTGCGGCCAGCTCGCCTGCCTCCTGGTGCGCGGCAAGGGCTTCGGTGCGGGTCTGTTCGGCCCCGGCGATCGCGCGGTCGAGTTCGGACAGCCGCAGCGCCCGTCGCCGTGCCCGCGCGGTGGCGCCGATGTACTCGGCGTCGGGCTTGGTGTGGCGGCCCCGCTGCACGCCCTGCCAGAAGCATCCGTCGACTCCGACCCCGACCACGCCGCCGGCGTCGGCGGGCTCGGTGTGCAGCACGATCGAGGCGAGGACGGCCTGCACCCTCGCCTCGGGAACCCCGGCGTCCGCCTCGACGGTCAGCACGTCGGCCAGCGTCGGACCGCTGGGCCGGTCCGGTTCGGGCAGGGCCACCAGGTACTGCTGCGATCCGGCGTCCGGGGCGGTGTCGCCGCCGTACACCCAGCCGTCGAGCAGGTTCGCTGCCTGCAGCGCGGACTCGACGCCCGCAGCCGTTTCCGCGCTCACCCCGTCGGCGAAGCGGACGAGTCGCCACAGCGGCGCCCCGATCAGCTCGTCGCGGGAACCGGTCCTGGCCGCGAACGGGGGTGGCGCGTCGTCGGTTTCGGCCGAGACACGGCGACGATCCGCGGACAACTCGGTGACGAGCGCGGCCGACTGGTCCGCCTTCAGCTCGGCTTGCGCCCGGGTGGCCCGGATCGCGTCCAGTCCGGCCTCGGTGTGATCGGCGAGCACCGCTGCCAGGCCGGGTGTTTCGTCGTCACCCACCGCCGCGAGGGCCGAATCCAGTGCATCGAACAGGGTGCCGCCCACCCCGATGGAGGCGAACAGGGCGGAGTGGTCGGTCCACCAGGACCGTAGCGCCGCAGCGCATTCGGCCCGGGCGAGCTCCGTCGACGCCTCGGCCTCCGCGACGGCCGCCCTGGCCGTTTCGAGCAACTCGGCGCCGCGGGCGCAGGCGCGGTCGGCGCGGGTGCGCTCGGTCCCGGCCTTCTCGACGGTGCCGAGCGCCGCCCGCACCGCGCGTACATCGCCGTCGCGCTCCTCCGCATGGCCACGCACCGCGGCCGCGAATTGGTCTGGGCGGGCGGTCGCGGGCAACGGCGTCCACGCGATCCCGGCGTCCTCCGCCGCCGACTGCAGTTCGTCCTCGGCGCGGGTCAGCGCCGCCACCGCGCGGGCCACGGCGCTCGCGGACTTGGCGGCCTCGTCGGCGCGCTGCTCGAGGCCGGCCTGCGCCTTGTGGGCCTTGTCGATCTGCTGTTCGGTCGAGAGCTTGAGCTGCGCCACGACGGCGGCCAGGTCGTCGAGCTGCTGCTTGCCCTCGTACGCCCCGGAACGTTGCAGGGTCTCGAGGTCGGAACGGCCCTGGTCGAGTGCCCTCTCGGCGGCGTCGAACCGTTCCTCGGCGGCGACCCGCTCCTCCTGACGGCGGCCGCGCAGTTGCGCCGCCTCGGCCAGCGCGACGATGCCGTGGTCGACGGACTCGAGCCGACGCGAGACCTGCTCGACGTCCGTGCGCGCCTGCTGCCGAAGGTATTTGGTGTACACCCCGACGAAACCCTGTGCGGCCTGATCGGCGGCGGCCAGGCCTTCGAGCGCGCGCCCGACCTCCTCCATGTCGCTGAAGGAGCGGGCGGCCTCGAGCACCAGCTGCTCGTCGAGCGGTCGCAGGCCGTCGGTCAATGCCTGCGACAAACCTTTCGGGTCGAGGTTCTTCGCCAGCTGCGGGCGGCGCAGCGTGAGGATCAGGTTGATCAGCTGGTCGTACCGTTCGGCGCCGAGACCGAAGAGCCGGGCGTCGATGGCGGCCCGGTAGTCGGTCGGTCGGTCGGTGATCGCATCGGTGCCGATCTGATCGGCGAGCTGCCTCTTGGTGAGCGGTCGATCGTCGTCGCCGAGCAGGGAGAAGTCGATTCCCACCCGTCCCTCGGCGACGAAATGCCACCGGGTGACCTTGTCGTTCTGCCGAGTGGCCCGCATCCCGATGCCGACGGTGACCGCCTCGGGTTCGTCCCGCGATCCGCGGGCGAATTCCATCCAGACATAGGAGTGTGCGCTGTCCTGGCCGCGGTAGAGCAGGTTCGACTTCATGGTGCGCTCTTCGCCCGCGAACGGGTTCAGCCGGCGTGGCTCGATGCGACCGTCGAGCACGAAGGGGAACAGCACCTCGAGCGCCTTGGTCTTGCCGGAACCGTTGGGCCCGCGCAGCACCAGGCGGCCGTCGGCGAAGGAGAACTCCTGGTCACGGTAGTCCCAGAGGTTGATGATCCCGGCCCGGGTCGGGCGAAAGCGCGCACTTGCCATGCGAATTCTGCCTCTACTTCTCTACTGGTCGCTGGGGACGGGTTCGGACAGGGGCTGGGGAGTCGGGTCGGGGCCCTCGGTGAACAGTTCCGGCTGACTCGCCCGGTCGCGGATGCTCACGACGACGCCGCGGTAGCGCGCCAATGCCGGGAGCACCAGCACGCCTCCCGGGGTGAGTCGGACCAGTCGCTGCTTGTCCAGCAGCGCGACGGCCTGCTGCCGCAATCCGTCGTGGTCGGCCTGCCACTGAGCAGCGAAGGTCCTGCCGAACCGGCGCACCAGCTCCGCCACGGCGGCGGCGATCCAGGCGTCCTCGACGAACGGGAACAGCGTCGGCTCCGCGTCGTCGGCCGCGGGTACCGGTGCCCCGTCGTGTGCCGGTCGTTCGGCCAGCCCGTGGAAGACGCTCCCCGCCGGGATGGCGCCGTCGAGGGCATCGATCAGAGCGGCGGTGCGCGGAGGCGCGGCGGGCACCCGGTCGAGCTCGTCCGCGTCGGGGTCCAGCACCCGGTCCGCGATCTCGCCCGCGAGGAGCAATGCCACCTGGGCGACGGTGCCCGTGCTCGGGAAGCGCAGGTCCGACATGCGACCGGAGGTGTCGATCAGCGCGATCCCCTCCGCCCGTCTCTCGGCGACGAGGCCGGTCAGCGTCTCGACGTCCGCCGCGGTTCGTGGCAGCGCGAGCTGCAGGCGCTCCTCGTCGTCGAGTTCGTCCGCGTAGACCACCGGGCGTTCGACCAACGCCCGTCGCACCCGTCTCGCGGTCTCCCTCGGGTCGGCGGGCCGCTCGGGCACATACCCGTCCTCGTCGGGGGCCGGGGAGTCCGCGCCGGCCAGCAGGCCCCTGATCGAGGTCAGGTGCTGGAGGGCCCGCGGCGGCCGGAACAGCGCGACCACGACGGACCGGTCGATGTCGTAGAGCGCCTCGCCCGCGCTGGGATTGGCTGCCCAGCCGCCCGCGTCGCCGTCTGCGAGCGTGATGGCACCTCTGGCCGCCAGCCAGCCCACCGCGTCGACGAACGCGTCGCGGTCGGGGGCCCGTTCGGTGGACAGTTCGACACCGTCGACCTGGGCGGCGTCGGCCGCGACATGGTCAGCCAGCTCCGAGAGGGTGATCTGGTTCCCGGCCCGGCCCAGTGCCGCGAGGCACAGCGCCAGGTAGGCGTAGCGGTGACGGTCGAAGGTGCGTTCGGTGGTGGTCCTCGCCGCTGCCGTCGGGTCGAGCCGGTCCGCCACGGTGAACAGCCGTGCCGTCGTCTCGGTGACCTCGAGCCGGTACCCGAACAGCTCGAGCAGGTCCTCGCGCAGCTCGGTGGCCCATCGGCGCAGCAGCGGTAGCGCGATCCGGTCCGGATAGCTCTGGGTGACAAGGTGATTCGAGAGGATGATTCGGGCCGCGCGCTGATAGGAGTCGAGGGCGAGCGGCGGGATCTCGCGGGCCCTCACTGCACGCTCACCTGCAACCGGTCGAGGTGCAGCCTTCCGCGCGCGGTCTGCACCGTGGTCGAGACGTCGTGTGGGCGCAGCGTCAACCGGACCCCGTTCTCCGCACCGGTCGAGCTGCTGACCCGGCCGCTCACCGGCACCCGCGCGGTCAGCGCGGCGTTGAGCAGGCTCAACAGCACCTCGGTCTCCTCCTCGTCGAGAACCCGGTCATAGACGCCACCGGTGGCCAGTGACCGGGCGGCGGTGGCGCGGGCGCGCTGCGCCGCGAGCTGCCCCTCGCGCAGGCGGCGGATGCTGGCGTCGTTGCGCTGTACTCGTCCTGGCAGGCCGGGGGACGGGGTGCGTCCGGTCTCGGCGAGGGTGCGTGAGATCTCCACCGGTGGGGCATCCCACCAGGAGCGCGACTCGGGGATGATGTCGGCGTCGGGGTGCACCATCGACAGGTGCCGCGGCCGTCCGAGGTCGAACACGGCCTGGTACAGCGCGTGCGCGGCGTCCTCCGTCGGGGTCGCGGCGAACCAGCCGGCCAGGTGCCGCAGCTGGCTCTCCCTGCTCACACCGCCCTTGCGGGTCTCGGTGACGCGGCGCAGCAGCGAGAGGACCGCGGCGATGGCGCTCATGGTGCCCTCGCGCAGGCGGTCCGATTCGCTGACGCCCGCGTCGGCGACGAACCAGTGCTTGAGACCCGACCAGCGGGCCCGCCAGTCGTCCTCCCGTTCGTGGACGGTCAGGAACACCCGCTCATCGCTGGCGGCCGCCCTGGCGATGAGCTGGTCGACGCCGGTCTCCTCTACGGCCGCGATCGCCTCGGCGAGCTTGGGTGCATAGCGGGCGAGGTCGGAGCTGAACTCGCGCATGTGGGTGAGCAGCGCATCTTTGTGTGCGAGGAACGATTCGGGGGTGATCTCCGTGGTGCGCACCAGGTCGCCGAGGGTGAGGTAGAACTGGGCCGCCCTGGTCGCCATGTCCGACAGTGTGGAGTCGAGCCGGCTGAGCTTGCGATAGATCAGGTCGCTGTCCGCGGTGCGGTTCGCGGAGGCGAGTTCGCGCATGTCCGACAGCAGGTCGGGGAGCGCGAGGCGGGAGAGCGAGGCGTCCTCGAGCCGGGCGCCGAGCACGTCCTCGACGGCCCGGAACGCCTGGTAGCCGGCCTGGCTGAACTGGTAGACGAAGTGCCGGTTGCGGTACTCCGCGAGGGTGGCCGCCCGGGTGCCGTCGTAGCTGCGTTCGAGCACGCCCCACAGGTGCAGCTGCTCGAGCAGCGGCGTGATCTCGTCGGCGGCGAGCCGCCCAGTGGAGTCGGCGGCGAGCCGCCCGGTGGGGTCGGCGGCGAGCCTGCCTGTCTGGTCGTCGCCCGTGATCCGGCCCAGGATCTCCGCGATCTCGCCCGCGTGCAGCAGTACGACGTAGTTCGCCCTGGCGTGGTCGAACGCCCGCAGCACCCACAGGTACTCCGCGCGCTTCTCCGCGCTCGTGAAGGCGAACAGGCGCAGCCGGTCGTCGCGCGCGAACGTCTCGTGCGGGCCCGCGCTGGCCGTTCCGGAATCACTCATCGTGAACAGGGTAGGGGAGCGGCGGATCGGAACGGCGTTCAACTCGGTACTCGGGCGGGTTCCCGACGTGTGGGAGAGCCACGGAATCAGCGGTGCATGCGGTGGGGACGCCCGGCGAACTGGACGGTCTGCAAGCTTGTCACCAGCAGGTTTTCATGTTTGTGATTACTGCCACAGGGGTTGATTTCGGTCAACCGAAGACTTTTACTTAGGCGGCCCTCACAAAGGGCAGGCTTGGCTGTTGTTGCGCGATGCCGTTCGCACTGCGGGCGGCGGCGTGATGATCGCCGGCGCGATGTGACCGGTCCGCACCGGAGTCCGGTCATGCATCGACGGTGTTGGGCGTTCGGGGCAGCGCACGCCGACACCGGCATCTGTGTCGAATCTTCGCGGCGTCCGGCGCTGTTCGCGGAAAGAGCCGCGCGGAATCGGATTCTCGCCCGCCCCGATTGTCAGGACCGATCCCTTGTATGACATCAGCGATCTCGTCGGCGCCACCCCGGAAGCCTCGCCTCCGGATTCCCCCGGCGCGCCCCGGCAGTCGAAGCCTGCGCCCGCGGCGGTGACGTGGGGGCCTCAGCATCTCCGCACGCCCCCCGGAAGAGCATCAGAGCAGCAACCCACTTGGCTTGCGGCAGTGCCGAACCGCCCGCACGCGCTCCATGACTCGTGGTGGATCGTCTCGGCGGCCGCTCTCGTGTCTGCGGCGCTCATGGCTGCGGTCCTGTGGATTTCCGCACACGTCGACGTGGATCCGATACTCCACACCGTTGCCCTGTTCGTTCACCTCGCCTCTCTCGTGCTCGGATTCGGGGCCGTGCTGGTCGCCGACTACCTCGTCGTGGTGTGGCTGTCCGGTCGGTGCACGCTCGCCGAGGCGATCGGCGGCGCCGGACGCCTCCATCTGCCCATCTGGGCAGGTCTCGCCGGCTTGGTCGCCAGCGGTGCGTTGCTCGAACCGAACCTCGCATCCGGGCTGACGCGGATCAAGATGGTTCTGGTTCTGGTCCTGACAGTCAACGGTTTACAGGCGCTCGTCTTGAGTCGGCGTATCACGCAGCAGGTTTCGGCTCCGCTGACCCGTCGACTGATCGTGTGGGGAGCGAGCACCGCGACGATCTCCCAAGTGTGTTGGTGGGGCGCGGTAGGGATCGGTTTCTGGAACGCCGAGTACTCGTCGAGATAGACAGCTACGAAGGGAAACACCATATGACGTTGCAAAGGTTGCGGGCCAGGACGACCTCGGCCCTCACAATCGGCGCGGCCGTGGCGTTGACGGCGGCGTGTACATCGCCGTCGACCGAGACGGATGCGCTCGAGGCGTTGCCGGGCAATCGCTACGCGCAGTCGAACCTGGCCGCGACCGGCGACCAGTACGCCGCCCCGTTCACCCTCCCGGACATGGTCAACGCGTGGGGTGTGGCCATCCGGCCCAAGGGCGCGGGCGGGCACTTCTGGGTGGGCGCGGGCGGCACCTCCTTCGAGTTCGTCGGCGACGTGACGGCCTCACCGGACCCGGCGCTGCGGCAGCTGCATCAGGACGGTCTGCGGGAGGTCACCGTGCCGGGCGCCGACTCGGACACCTCCGAGGCGGGTATCGGCAAGACCACCGGGGTGATCTTCAACCCCGCGCCC